>NZ_DFLS01000003.1:0-134973 GCF_002375415.1 Methylophaga sp. UBA3613
ATACACTCCATCCAGGGAGATAAACGTTTTTGCATGAGCGAAGCGAGCCCGTAGGGGCAGCCACAGGGCGGTGGTTGATAAAGTAGGTCACCGATAACTGCTCCTGCGTTATCGGCATACATCACATCCCTGTGAATAACTGGCAGGCTTTAAGACAAAAAATACCCGGTTATCCTCATAGAGGCCCGGGTATTTTTTTGTCTAGCCAGATTGTAATCATTGCACTTGAGCCTGAGCACAAAGCAGGTGTCATAATCGCCAGCAGCGACAAAGGATGCCGATAGGCGCTCGAAGAGTGAGATGCAGGGATGTACTTCATCAGAGTAGGTCGACATAACAACCAAGCTTCTCGGTTGGCATAAGTCATCCCAGCAGCCGCAGGTGCTCGAAAGAGGCGGATACCCCCTAAATTAGGTCACTGTTGATTGTATCCTGACAAGAATAAAGGCAGTTGTTTTAGACGAGTCCTTTTATATTCAAAAGAGTGTATCGTAACTTCAAATAGTTAAATAGAAATCGCTTAAATATTAGATCTAATCATTAGTAATAATGGTTCAACCATATTTAAATTAATATTTTTTATCTTTATTGTGTCCTGGTGCATTTTCGCTGTTTCCCGGACCGGCTGGGTCATGGCCTGGTGGCATGTGTCCATGCTTATAGTGCCCACATCCCGACAACATACCAAAAATTAAAATGAGTCCTGCTGATAGCCATTTATGAAAATTCAAAATGGAATTCCTTAAAGTAAATTATTAAATACAAATATGCACTACGCTAACTTGGAGTAGGTACATCGTTTTCACTCACCTCTTCTGAGGTCAGTTTTTCTCTTGCAAATCTTTTATCATCGTTATCAGCCTTAACTTCGGGCTGTGATTTGATGGTATCAGAATGAACAAAGTTTAATTGTGTAAACAAAGCAAAATGATCAGAGCCAAAATGGGATAAACGACGGATATCATAAAGCGTAAAATGCGCACTATGAAATAAATGATCTAGCGGCCAACGCATAAACCAATAATCAGCATGAAAGGTATTAAACATACCTCTACCAATACGTGGATCTATTAATTTACTGATCTTGCGGAATAACCTGGTTGTGGTTGACCAGGCGACGTCATTGAGATCGCCGGTAACGATTATTGGTAATTCAGCGTCTGCTAAGCTTTTGGCAACCATAATTAGCTCGGCATCACGCTTAGAAGACTCTTCATTTTCTGTCGGACTGGGTGGAGCCGGATGCAGAAAATGTACACGAATATTTTGTCCTGATGGCAAGGTTAACAATGTGTGCATTGATGGAATATCATCTTGCACCAGAAACTTAGTTGTCGACTCCGATAACAGGTATCTAGAATAGACATGCATACCATACAAGTTTTCCTGAGGACAGCTCATTCGATAAGGATAATCATCTTCAATTGGTTTGAGTTGTGTTTCCCACCATTGGTCTGTTTCTAGGGTAACTAAAATATCTGGATTATTATTCTGTATTAATTCAATCAGCTTCTCCGCTTTTCTGTTAGTCATCAGAACATTTGCAGTCATGATTTTTATACTGTTTTCAGAGTCCAGAGTAGAAGTCTCACATACTTCTTTTGAATAAAACTTAGTGTAAGGCAGTATCCACCATAACTGAAAAGCAATAACAAATAATGTGGGTAAGAGCAGTAACCAGAAACTTAGATTTGCATAATCCATGAAGAGGATTTCGCCAATCAACAATAGAATCGCGGATACAAAATATTGCATTCGCGGAAAATCATGTACACGAACCCACCATATTTCTTTACTTGATAAACTAAGTAAAGAAACACAAAGCAACAAAATAACCAGAGGGGCAAATAAATATATCGGGTTCAAAAGGATTTTAGAATCAGTATAGAAAGAAATGAGACGTTAACATAAAAGTGCTTTTGCAGCAGTCACAATATTTTCACTTGTATTGAAGATATTGCACTGAGTTACCATCAATAACCGTATTTCATTCTATATGGTTAAAGAGTAAAGACATGAAGTTTTCAGACATGTTTTTTTGAGAAATGCCCAGCTTATTGACTAAAACGTTGGCAGATAAAAATTGATCGTATTCACCAATAGCTGATACTGATGGTTAGTCCTCAACTTTCTGATAAGAATTAAAGTGGTGGCAGGCGCATATCCATAATACGACGCTTTATCCACTCATTTTTAATCCCTTATACAAAACGTAAAACATCATCTACATGAGCATGCTAAAGGGAAAGAAGCCCATAATGCAGGCGGTTTGAAACGCCACCTAGCCACCTGCCATCAGTAATACTGCAATAACAAGAACAAGACCTTTGGATAAAGCCCAGAATATGCGTAGTCGTACGGGGAGATAATCACCGTAAATGATGATATCAATAACTAATGAGCCGGAATCCTATGAAGTTACAAAAAATGTCACGACAAACATTGTGGCTATCCCAGATACCAGTGTACTGAAAGGCAATTTATTAAATTGCTGTTAATCTTTTGTTGAGGCCAAGCATACTGTAATTAGCTAAATGATCGTCTATCATAGCCAAAGGCCTCAACAAAATAGTGACGGTTTATCGCCCACCCTGCGGGTATAGGCTCAGGTTTTTCTACTGAGCGGCGACCTGATTTACTTGACCTATACTTATAGTTTACATATCGCTGTGGTTAATCGACCATTATCACTGTTTATTAGAGATTTTCATGGAAGCAGAACTTCGAGAAATACGCGACCACCTGAGTTTACATCCCCCATTTGATAAATTGCTGGATGACTTGTTAGATGATGTTGTGGGCAATATTGAGATTACCTATTTTAAGGCAGGCTCGATGATCCTCAACAGGGGGCAGTCTATCGATGCACTCTCATATATTCGCAGCGGCGCTGTCGAGACCTATCACTATAATGGTGAGCTCTATAACCGTTTGGAAGAAGGGGATATTTTTGGTCAATTTGGTCTTTTGCGACAAGGTAAGGTCCGCTTTCCAGTAAAGGCCATAGAGGATACCTTGCTTTATCAAATCCCCAAGACTATTTTTGATCGCCTATGTGACAATGATAGCTTTGCTGATTTCGTTGAGCTCTCTGGTTCACGCTTAAAAAACACGATAGACGAGAGCCTGCGTGAAAATGACATGATGACGACGCGGGTACGAAAGTTGATCAGTCGTTTGCCCCTGATGGTGGAAATCACAGTGTCGATTCAGGAGGCTGCTCGCCTGATGACAGAAAATGTGGTTTCTTCAGTACTTTTAATTGAGCCCGCAGATGAGGAAGATAGTGATGGTGTCTTTAGAGGTGATGATGGGGGACTCTGGCGGCTGAAAGGCATGGTTACCGATGAAGATTTAAGGTCTCAGGTTGTTGCTGCCGGAGTTCAAACGGATAGGCCAGTAGGTCAACTTAGTGATGGCCGCTTAATTACTATTCAGTCTGATGAATCGGTCAACGAAGCCATGTTGATGATGTTGCGTAATCATATTCAGCGGTTACCAGTGCTGCATCGACGTCGCCCGGTTGGTGTTTTGCATCTGTCTGATATCGTTCGTTACGAAACCAATAGTAGCCTGTATTTGGCCAGTAATATTTTTAGCCGGAACTCTGTGCGTGATTTGTCACGGTTGATTCCAGAAATACGCGCCGCTTTCATACGCCTGGTAGATGATGGATCTAACGCAAAGATGATTGGCGACGCAATGTCCAGTATCGGCCGTAGCCTGATGCGGCGTTTGATCGAGCTGGCTGAAGATGAGTTAGGACCAGCGCCTATACCTTATTGCTTTATGGTGCATGGTTCTCTGGCTCGCCACGAGCAATCAGTAATAACGGATCAGGATAATGCGCTTGTATTGCATGATAGTTTCGATCCGGAGCATCACGATGAATACTTTAAAATGTTGGCGAAAAAAGTCAGCGATGGTTTGGATGCCTGTGGCTACGAATACTGTAAAGGCGGGATTATGGCCACCAATGAGCAATGGCGGCAACCCCTCGCGCAATGGCGACGCTATTTCGATGAGTGGATTGCCGATCCCGATCCTCAACGGCTTTTACACAGCTGTATTTTTTTCGACCTGGATGCTGTGTATGGTGAAGAATATTTAGTGGAAAACCTGCAAGATATGATTGCAACCAAAGCGCGTTATAATCCACGTTTTTTGGGTGCAATGGCACGTAATGCCTCGAATCGAAGACCACCTTTGGGTTTCTTTCGTACCTTTGTAATGGAAACCGATGGTCGTCAGCACAAGGTAATTAATATCAAGGGTCGAGGTTTGGCTCCTATAACGGATGTGATTCGTGTGCATGCGTTAGCGGTTGGCTCGAAAGCTCAGAACAGCGCTGAACGTTTGCGGGATATTGAGCAGGCAAACATTTTACCTGCTGGCCAGGTCGATAAACTACAGTATGCGCTGGAGTTTATTGCTTTAGTGCGCATGCGTCATCAAGCGTTTGAACTACGCAATGATCAGGCGATAGACAACGCTATTGAACCAGAAAATATTGACACAGCAGAGCGTCACAATTTGAAAGAGGCTTTCCAGGTGGTCAATAATGCACAGAATTTTCTTCCTTATCGTTACCCATACTCGGCATAGTGAATGTTTAAAAAACGATCGCAACAGAGTGTGATTGATGAGTGGCAGCGTTATCAAGCGCAGCAGGCGATAGCCTGTGCGAATCCTATACTACAACGCTTTTATCAAATGCCGTTGACGGATCCCGAGGTGCCGCTGTCAGAAGTGTCGTTTATGGCTCTGGATTTTGAAACAACTGGATTAGACCCACGATACAACGAAATAGTCAGCTTTGGTCTAGTGCCTTTTACCTTGCGAAGTATTCGACCATCAGATGGTTATTATCAGGTGGTGAAGCCGAAGTGTAACTTGTCTGAAGAGTCTATTGCCTTTCATCGTATTACTCACTCTCAGGTGGCCACTGCACCGCCGTTAGAAAAGGTGTTAGATGAGCTACTGGAACGATTGAGTGGTTGTATAGTGGTTGTTCATTACCAACACATAGAGCGACCTTTTCTGGACTTGGCCTGTCATAAATTATGGGGAGAACATTGTTTATTCCCATTGGTTGATACCATGGCAATCGAAGCGCGCTGGGAGCGCAGAGGTTGGAAAAACCAGTTGAAAGAAACGTTGGGTATACAGCCTGTGTCAATTCGACTCGATGATAGCCGTCAGCGGTATGGTTTGCC
The DNA here is from genome assembly GCF_002375415.1 of Methylophaga sp. UBA3613. NCBI lineage: Bacteria > Pseudomonadati > Pseudomonadota > Gammaproteobacteria > Thiotrichales > Piscirickettsiaceae > Methylophaga > Methylophaga sp. UBA3613. Next base: position 5,217 of record NZ_DFLS01000003.1, read on the forward strand.
AACATATTCAGCTCACCATGCCAAGGTAGATGCCATGGCCACGGCTGAGCTGTTTTTAGCTCAGGTGGCTAGACATTACTCTCCCACAACGGCCATTGGCCAATTATGGGAGTGAGTTGGTCAGGCTACCTGGGCTCGGTCATTAAGCCGCGAACAATGGCATAACAACCTACCAGTAGCACGATTGTGAAAGGAAGGCCCGCAGAGATGGCTGCCGCTTGCAGTGCAGCGAGTCCCCCCCCCAGCAGCAAGGCGACAGCGATAGCGCCTTCGATAACGCCCCAGAATACACGCTGTGGTTTAGGTGCATCGATTTTACCACCGGCGGTAATGGTATCGATAACCAATGAGCCGGAGTCTGAAGAGGTGATAAAGAACACAATGACCAGGATTATGCCAATAAACGACGTGATCTCTGCAAGAGGAAGTTGTTCCAGCATCACGAAAAGTTTTAGTGGCAGATCTGCTGACACAACACCATCAAAGCCAGATTGCAGTTGCGTGATCGCATTTGTGCCGAATGCGGTCATCCAGAAAACCGAGACAATAGATGGAATCAACAGCACCGAGATTAAAAAGTCACGCACTGTACGACCACGACTTACCCGGGCAATAAACATGCCCACAAAAGGCGACCAGCTGATCCACCATGCCCAGTAAAATGTCGTCCAACCTTGGCTGAAGTTAGCATCTTCTCGACCAAAGGGATTCGATAATGCAGGAAGTTCAGTTAAATAGCTGCTTAAGTTAGAAAAAAAGTTTGAAAAAATAAGCAAGGTGGGACCAACAAAAACCACAAACATGAGCAGTACAAATGCCAGTACCATGTTAATTTCTGATAGCCGTTTTACACCTTTGTCGACGCCGGCCAAAATTGAAACAATAGCGACTGCGGTGATGGCTGCGATTAGTAGAACCAGCACTACGTTGCCATCGCCTATGCCAAACAGATAATCTAACCCCGAAGCCGCTTGTTGCGCGCCAAGCCCCAATGAGGTTGCCAAACCGAAGAGTGTGGCAAACACCGCCAAAATATCGATAAGGTGACCTGGCCAGCCCCAAATTCTCTCTCCCAATATAGGGTAGAAGATAGAACGTACCGTGAGTGGTAAGCCTTTATTGAATGAAAAAATCGCCAGTGACAGCGCCACAATGGCATAAATAGCCCAAGGATGCAGACCCCAGTGAAAAATAGTGGCGGCCATGCCCAACTGACGTGCAGCCTCAGGGTCGCCGGCTGCGCCACCGAGTGGTGCCCAATCGGTTCTCAGACCATCAGCGCCCACGCTGGTACCACCAAAGGCGCTGTTATAGTGAGACAGCGGCTCCGATACACCGTAGAAAACTAGTCCAATACCCATGCCAGCTGCAAACAGCATAGAAAACCAGGAAAGCCGAGAAAAGTCTGGCTTGGCTTCAACCCCGCCGATGCGAATACTACCCAGTGGTGAAATAATCAAGCCCAGGCACAAGACTACGAATATGTTGGCAGACAACAGGAAAAACCATGACATGTTGGTATTGATCCAGTTTTTACTGGCTTCAAAGATCGTAGTGGATTGTACTGGTAAGGCCAGCGATAGGAAGACAAAAGCCAACACAACAATTGCCGAGAAGATAAAAACGACACCATGAAGATCAACAGTGATTCCGAAATGTTTGGCTCGGTAGTTATCTTGTCCAATCTGATAATCGGTATCTATTAAATTGGTTGCGCCATTGGGTGCGCGTACACCTGCTGATTCAGGTTCAGCGGAGTTATCGGATTGACTACTCACGTTGCTATCCTTTTATTTAAGAGTTTTTGTATAAGTGTAAGCACACTACAAGAATTCAGCACCGCCTGTTGGCGATCCTCATTAAGAAATTGGGGTTTAGAAGTAATAGCCAAAATTGATCAGGAAGCGGGTTTGCCACTCGTCGTCGGTGTTGGCACCGAGGCGATCGCCGAAGGCTGCATCACCACCGACAAACTCGTTGCCGTTGGAAAAGCCAACTTCGTTGTAGATATACCAACCACCGCGAGCCAGAGCCACACCGGCAACGATCATTTCACTGTCGTTGAATCCACTCTGATCTTTCACGATAGAACTGTATTCCAGATAAGGCAGAACGTAGTCCAGCCAAGAAATGTTATTGGTAGGTTGGTAATAGCTTAGAGAAACAGCAGGTATCCACCCTTTGGCAGCCGCTGTACTTGGGAAGTCATAGGCACCAAATTGCACCAGATCATCTGTACCCAGTGCCTGGTCAACGTCGACATCGAATTCGTAGCGTGTCAGTTGTGTAGCCAACTTAAGGTTGCCCCATTGATTGACCATATGTACCGAGGCGGCGTAGTGGTTACCGTCGGATTGTACCCCGCGGCTCTTGAGTTCACCTGCTTGAAGCGAGAAACCTAGGTCGGTTGAGCTGTCATCACTGCTGTTAAACGAATAGATCCCCCGAACATTGATTTGATTGCGTTCTTCATAACCATTACCGGATTCATCGACGACATCATATGAATAGCGGGCGCTATCACGACTGGCACCGGCATAATGGCCTTCGTCACTGGAGTAATAGGCCACATCCCACGCCCACTTACCGTGTTGCGTACTGTATTTAATCCCTAGGTCCATATCATCCGACAGGCCAAGGTAGTAGTGTTGGTCAAATAACCAAGCCTGTGAGATACCATATGCACCGGGACCGAAGGGCACACGATTAACGCCCAGTTGAATCTGACTATTGTCGTCAGGGCTGTAACCCACCCAACCAGTATGCAAGAAATTATAGCCATCATACCAACGATACTCGATTTTAGCCGAGTAAGGTCCGTTGTTATAATCTAAATTTGCACGCAGCGTATCTAGGCCAACATTACCTTCATCTTCCCAGGCTCGACCAGGAGCACCGCTATCATTGGCGGTGTAATCACCTACTGTGTACATGGCACGAATAGCACCGCCCACTGTCCAATTGCCTATCTTAATGGGCGCATCAGCATCGGTGAGCTTGGCATTGGTTTCCGCCAAATTTTTATTTTCGGTTTGAATGCTTTCAAGTTCAGCATTGACCGAGTTTAATTCGGCTTCTAGCTGTTGAATACGCTCTTTGAGTTCTGCCTCGCTAGCAGCAAAAGCGGCTCCAGAAGTGAAAAGAAGAAAACTCAAAAAGGGGATATGAGCCCATTTTTTTAGTGATGAGATTGAATTTAATTCTTCCCGAACAGGGGGACGGCAGGTAAGTAAGGTCATCTATCGAATTCTTATCTATTGTGGCTAATGATGGATTGCACGCTTGCTTTAAACAGCTGTGAATTCACATCAACTCTACAGTAGCGACCTTGAACTGTGCAAACTGTTGCAGATTTATAAGATCACAATCCTCGTGTCATCATCCCTGTCAAAAAAGAGTCGCTTTACCCTCTTGTCGTCGTCATCACTTGATGTACGGTTTGAAACAAGAGCCTTCGCAGGACAAGACCTGAGGCAGCCTGTTGTATTTCTTGCTAGAGTCAGCGGCCAGAATTTGCCCCATTTAAAATTGGAGCATCGGACTTTTTGAACATGATCAATTTCTAAACAGATAATGTCTTATTGGACAAAGTCTCTTTTAAACCTTAGTTTGGTGTCAAAGTGTCAAAGAAAAGCTAAAGATGGAATTTAATTTTACTTTGATTCTCAATGACAGAGCAGGAGATAAAGTCATGTATTCAACTATTATGGTTCCGGTAGATCTGGAACATGCCGCCACCATGGAAAAAGCAATCAGAACCGCTGCTGATATTGGTAAGCTATACCACTCTAAAGTCATACTAGTTGGGGTAGTAAGCTCCGCCCCGAGCAGCGTTGCTCACAATCCGGAGGAGTTCGCACAGAAACTGGATCAGTTCACCCAGTCACACACTGAACAATGTGGTTATCCGATGGAGTCAAAAGCCGTGACTTGCAATGATCCAGTGGCAGAACTGGATCGGGCGCTGGAAAAAGTCGGTAATGAAGTCGGTGCTGACCTGGTAGTCATGGCATCACATGTTCCGGGTTTCATGAATCATCTGTTCCATGCCAATGCCAGCCATCTGGCAGAGCATGAGCATATTTCGGTATTCATCGTTCGCTGAATAATGGGTGTCTGCCACCTTAATATATCCTCCATCTTCACCAGCACGCGAGGCAGCACCAGAGTCATTTCTGGGATAATCACTGATAACGTAATTAGCACGCATAGCACCACCAATTTTCATTGACCACTGAAACTTCTGCTTGTTCTGCACTTTGTTCGGCCTTTTGACAGCTCTAAGCTGCTTTGAATTGCTGCTGAAGCGCTTCTACTTGCTTTGTAATGCCGAGAGAGGTTTCAGCTCTGGTTTGTATTCAGCGGCAGGAACAGTATAAAGCTAGCGAAAGAAGATGCTTTTTTTGCAGGCATATTAATTCCTTATGCCCTCGGTAATGACAATTAATGAATTTGTGCGAGGCATAAGAACTAACAGAGCAGTTAATTAGAAGATTTTCAAAGTCTGGTGCAAGCTTTTGTTGTTAAAAAGGAAGATGCTTTTGCTGCAGCAAGCAGTTCGTGCGAGCAAGATAACGACGCTTTGATAAGGCGTTTATTAGGACGCAGAGATGTTGCCGTTTGGTTAATCTTGGTCGGCTAAGCAGTTCATTGTCTGGCTGCTGAATTAACAATGATAGAACTTCTATGCCACCCAATGTCATGGCACGAATCTCCCAGCCGAGGCGGCCGGTTAATGTCATACCAAGCTGATACCCTTCTTGCATCAATTGCATCGTATATTGATAAAGAGGGCGCAGAACTACAGACAATTTTCTTGTATCTCCGGCAAGCAGTTGTGAATCATCAATGCCTGCGGCTTCAAGACGATCTTGCGGTAAATAGATACGATTTTTCTCCAGATAATCCTGCTCGATATCCTGGAAAAAATTGATCAACTGTAACGCTGTGCAGATGCAATCTGATTGATGCAACTGTGAGTCGGTAAGACTGTTATTGAGATGTAATACCAAACGGCCTACCGGATTAGCTGAATAACGACAATATTCAAGCACCTCTGCCAAATTCGCATATCGTTTCACGCTGACATCCTGTCGAAAAGCTTTCAGCAGATCTGCAAATAGTAAAACAGGCAAGTCATGCTGCTGAATGCTATCAGCCAGCGCTATCCAAAGCGGGGCAACAGTGGTCAGATTTTGGTTTGCTATTGCTTGAAGTTCTCGATGGAATTCATCCAGCTGTTGCAGTCTTGTCGTTGCCGTCGCATCCCCTTCGTCAGCAATATCATCGGCTTGTCTTGCAAAGGTATAGATTGCCGCTACCGGCAATCGCAGTTTTTTTGGCAATAGAAGTGAGGCAACAGGGAAATTTTCGTAGTGACCGCGCGCGAATTGTTGGCAATAGTGGTAGGCGGCTTGAACTTGTCGATCAGTCGGCATCGTTTTTGTCTTGCACTTGGCGTGGCTGCTGCTCGAGAGGAGGTAAGTCAGTGATCTGACTCTTGGTACTGATACCCATCTCGATGAACTTGCGCGCGCCCGGCAATACCTGACGCTCAAGTGAGCCGACAGCACTATTGAAATGATTGACGCTTTGGCCAAGACTGTTACCCAGCTTGCTTAAATGATTACCAAAAGTAGCCAATCGTTTATAAAGTGTTTCACCAAGTTCGCGAATGATTTCAGCATTTTCTGCCAATGCCTGTTGTTTCCAGCCATAGGAAACGGCGCGTAATAAGGCAATGAAGTTGGTGGGGGTGGCCAGAATAATATTCTGACTCATGCTGTCTTCCAATAGGGCAGGATCCACTTCCAATGCTGCCGAGAGGAATTGTTCGCCAGGAATAAATAACACGACAAATTCAGGAGACTGAGAATATTCCGCCCAGTAATTTTTGCGGGACAGTTCTTTAATCCTGCCGCGAATGATTTGAGCGTGACGCTTTAATTCCAGTTTACGGGTCATATCATCTTTGGCCTGGATAGCCGATAAATAAGCATCCAGCGGTGTTTTAGCATCGACAATAATTTCGCGTTTTTCCGGTAGGCGAACAATCATATCGGGCCGGATACTACCCGTTTCAGTGGCCGTATGTGTCTGCTCGTAAAAATCACAATGGGCCACCATTCCACTAAGCTCTGCCAGACGTTTTAGGGTCATTTCTCCCCATTGGCCGCGGACTTCTGGGCGGCGTAGTGCCTGCACCAGATTTTGAGTTTCCTGCTGCAACTGCTGTTGACTCAGGTTCATTTGGGTAATGGTTGTATTCAGGCTGCCGTAAGCCTCTTTGCGATCCTTTTCAATTTCCTGAATTTGCTTGCTGGTCTGCTGCAATGCTTCATTGATTGGTTTAAGCATTTGCTCAATGGCTTTTTCTTTCGACCCTAAATCCGCTTTAGCTTCACTTTGGAAACGTTTCAGATTTTCTTCAGCCAGTCGCAAAAAGCTGGTGTTATTTCGTGTTAACGCTTCATTGGAAAGTTGATTAAAAGTATTGGCTAATTGCTCACGGGTTTGAGATAGAAGCTCATCAATTTGCCGTTTGTTTTTTTGCTCCAGCTGTAATGTCAGATCCAGCTCAGCATTGTTTTTTTCCAGTGTGCGAATTTTGCCACTGCGAATAAACAGACCGATAACAATGCCCAGCAAAATACCAACCAACAAAACGATCAATAAGTCCTGGTGTTGCAAAAAAAACTCGGGACTTAAATCCATTGTAAAATCTCATGTGGATGATTAATCAGACAGTCTGCCTGCCAGGACTCCGGCTCATCAGTTTCGGAAATATAACCATATAAAGCGACGACGGAACGCATTTGGGCATTATGTGCTGCCTGAATATCACGTTCTGCATCACCAATATAAATACAATCCACAGGCTTGGCATCCAGCAGCTCACAGGCATGTAACATTGGCGCTGGATGCGGCTTGCTATAGGGTGTGGTATCGGCGCTAACAATGCATGCGGCAGAATCGGTTAATTGCAATGCTTCCATGAGTGGCATTGTCAGGAAGGACGGTTTGTTGGTAACCACTCCCCAACGAATCTCATTGGCTGCAAGACCATCAAGTACTTGTTGCATGCCGATAAATAAAGCGGATTCGCGGGCGATATTTTCTGCATAAAGACTTAAAAATCGCTGTTGTAGGGCCGGATAAACAGGATCTTCTTTTTCAATGCCAAATCCCAGTTTTAATAGACCGGCACTACCATGGCTGGCCACAGGACGAATTCGTGCATGATCCAGCGGCTGATGACCTTCTTGTTCTAATAAGGTATTTAATGCATAGCCCAGATCAGGTGCCGTATCGACCAATGTGCCATCCAAATCAAACAGCACGACATTAAAGGGAGAAATAAACATCAGATCCGTCGACAATGTACAAGATAATTAACATCAACATCTCTGCTGAGTTTATAACGACGTGTCAGCGGATTGTAGCTGATACCGGTGATGTCATATACATGCAAACCAGCCTCGCGACAACAACGTGCCAGTTCCGCCGGTCGAATAAAACGTGCGTAATCGTGGGTGCCTTTGGGCAGCATTTTGGCAATATATTCAGCACCGACAATCGCTAATAGATAGGCTTTTGGATTGCGATTCAAGGTGGAGAAAAACACATCACCACCCGGTTTTGCCATTGTCGCACAGGCATTAATAATCGCCTGTGGATCGGGCACATGTTCCAGCATTTCCATACAGGTTACGACATCAAATTCATCCGGATGTTTTTCCGCCATGGCTTCAGCGGTCGTCAGTTCGTATTTGATTTTCAGGCCAGCTTCCAGCGCATGCAGTTTAGCGACATTGAGTGGCATTTCTCCCATATCAATGCCAAAAGTTTCAGCACCGCTTTTGACCAAGGCTTCAGTGAGAATACCACCGCCACAACCTACATCTACTGCCTTGGTATTCTTCAACTGAGCTCTTTCATTAATAAACGCGAGCCGCAGCGGATTAATTTCATGCAGCGGTTTGGATTGTCCTTCCGGATCCCACCAGCTCGATGCCAGTGCATCGAATTTAGCGACTTCTGCTGGATCGACGTTATGTTTTGTCATGAGACAGACCTTATTTTTTTTGCCCATTGTTGGGCCTGGGCAGAGACATGTTGTGCATTTAATGTGGTGAGCTGGCGTTGTTTTAATAATTGTTTTCCAGCTACCCAGACATCAGAAACTTTATCGCGCCCAGTGGCATAAACCAATTGTGATGGTAGATCATAAAAAGGTTGTGTTTCTATATCGCTGAGATCGATAGCGATAATATCAGCGGCTTTACCTATTTCAAGTGAACCGGTGACGGAATCAAGGCCGAGGGATTTAGCAGCATTAATGGTGGCCATCTGTAATGCCTGATATGCAGGCACCACGCTGGGATCACCTGCCACACCTTTTGCTAACATCGCGGCCTGACGCATTTCGGCAAACATATCCAGATCGTTATTAGATGCCGCGCCATCAGTACCGATGCTGACATTGACACCACGCTTGATGAGCTCGGCGATTGGAGAAAATCCACTGGCAAGTTTCATATTAGATTCTGGACAATGCACGATGTGAACACCCGCTTCGGCGCACCAGTCCATTTCTTCTTCCGTCAACTGCGTCATATGTACCGCAATCAAACGTGGGGAAAGCAGGCCTAAATCTTTTAACCTTGCCAATGGACGTTTACCATACTGGGCCACACTGTCTGATACCTCAGCAGCGGTCTCATGAATATGCATCTGGATTGGCAAATCCAGTTCTTCGGCATTAATGATAATGGCTTGCAGGGTTTGGTCTGAAACCGTGTAAGGGGCATGAGGTGCATAGTTGGTGGTTATACGCGGATGGTGCCGATACTTATCATGTAGGGCCTGGCCTTTATGTAAGTACTCATTTACATCTTTTGCCCAGTTTGTGGGAAACTCAAGAACAACCATTCCGAGGCTGGCACGGATACCGCTGCTATCAACCACCCGGGCAGTTGCTTCGGGAAAGAAGTACATATCACTGAAACAGGTGGTACCACCACGAATCATTTCGGCGATAGCCAGAGCAGAACCGGATTCTACAAAAGCATCACCAACAAATTGTTGCTCAGCGGGCCAGATATGATTATTTAGCCAGGTCATCAGAGGTAGATCATCAGCTAAACCGCGGAATAATGTCATTGCGGTATGGCCATGATTGTTAATTAATCCCGGCATCACGCAATGTTCAGCCATATCTTGTGTCTGAGTAGCTTGATAAAGCTGTTCCGCCTGATTTTGCGGTAATAGCGCTACAATATTGCCCTCATTGATAACAATAGAATGATTTTCGAGAATGGGTTGTTCTGCCGTCATCGGCAGACACCAGCGGGCATTAATGATCAGATCGACGTTTTTCATAGCGTCCGATTATAACCGCCATCGGCAGGAGAACACAGTGCAAAGCACCAGTGAAATGATTCAACCCATCAAATGGCAAGACCAACAGCTGCATTTGCTGGATCAGCGTTTACTTCCAACACAGCAGCTCTGGCTAAAATACGAACATGCAAGTGAGGTGAGTGATGCTATACGTGAAATGGTGGTGAGAGGCGCACCGGCAATTGGCATAACAGCAGCTTATGCCGTGGTTTTAGCCGCCCGGGATGCTTGGAATAAGGCGGGTGTGAACTGGAAGCAGGCAATGCATGAGCCCCTGGTCAAACTCGCAGCATCGCGTCCTACAGCGGTAAATCTGTCATGGGCAATCGAACAAATGACAGCGATTTATCTCAACTTGCCCGAAACCTATTCTCCAGAAACGGCATTATTGGAAGCTGCTCTCCACATTCATCAGCAGGATATTGCGGCCAACCAAGCCATGGGGAAACTGGGAGCAGATTTGATTGCTCCCGACAGTATGGTATTAACCCATTGCAATGCTGGTGCACTGGCGACTGGCGGAGTGGGGACAGCATTAGGTGTAATAAGTCAGGGGTATTCAGATGGCAAAATAAAACACGTCTATGTTGATGAAACTCGTCCTTGGTTGCAAGGTGCGCGCTTAACTGCCTGGGAATTAGTGCAGGGCAAAATTCCCGCGACTTTGCAGGCAGATGTCACTGCGGCTTCATTAATGGCTTCTGGTAATATCCATTGGGTTATTGTTGGTGCAGATCGAATTGCTGCCAATGGGGATGTGGCGAATAAAATCGGTACATACTCATTAGCCGTATTAGCAAAATACCACCAGGTAAAATTTATGGTAGTCGCACCGTTATCAACTATTGATTGGCAAATTGAAACCGGAAAACAAATCGAAATCGAGCAACGGCCATCAAGGGAAGTGACTCATATTGCCAACCAGCAAATTGCGCCGGATGGGGTGAAGGTGTCGAATCCGGCCTTTGATGTCACACCGGCAGAGCTGATAAACGCTATTGTCACCGAAGCAGGCGTTGTGTTGTCACCCTCAACGACTACAATGAAAAACCTTCATAAGCATAATTAAGGAGCAGGATATGTCACAAACCGCACTTGTCACCGGTAGCAACCGAGGTATCGGGCTTGAGTTATGCCGGCAATTAAAAGAACGTGGCTTTGATGTGATTGCGACCTGTCGCCATCGCTCTCCAGCTTTAGCTGAACTGGATGTAGAGATTATTGAAGATGTAGAAGTCAGCGACCCTATAAGTCTTAAAGCGCTTTCCGAAAAACTTGGCGATCGTAAGATCGACTGGTTGATTAACAATGCCGGTATCGCGGCAGGTCTCGGGCTTAATGATATCGACTCCAATGCCATTGATAGTTTTAAAAGCATGTTTGAAGTCAACAGTCTTGGTCCTTTGTTAACCACTCAGGCGTTAGTTGAGCATATGTCCCAGGGTAGCAAGGTAGGCATAATTACCAGCCGTATGGGATCTATCGCCGATAATGACTCCGGTGGTAGTTATGCGTATCGCATGTCCAAAGCTGCTGTTAATGCTGCAGGCAAATCGTTATCTATTGATTTGAAACCCAAAGGTATTGCGGTGGCTATATTGCATCCGGGCTGGGTCAGAACTGATATGACCGGACATGGTGGTCTGATTGATGCGGATGAATCAGCAAAAGGCTTGCTGGATCGGATGGCAGAGTTGAATATTGATAATAGCGGTACTTTCTGGCATATGAATGGTGAAGTGTTGCCTTGGTAAACTACCCATCGCTTTCACAACAGCAGCAAAAAGCCTTGCCGGACCTGCAAAAGCCGCCAAGTAGAATACCTGCCCAGTTTAGCGATAGTAGTCATCAACTCTGGTTTTGTGAAACCGTCGATGGACCGATGGTTTTGAAGCTGTGTGATCATGCCAATATCGAGCAGTCGGCTTTCTGGCAAAAAATGAATAGCCTGTTTGCCATCAATTTTCCGACATCATTGGGGAATATTGCAGAAGTTTATCAACGTATTTCCACTATTAGTCCTTTGGTCATCCCGTCACTGATTAATTCGATGGCAGCGGAATTCGTGCTGGCTCGTTGGTTACCTGGTGAAGATGTGGATCCATCTTCCGTAACAGCGTTGACGATTAAATCATTGGCTAACCATATCGGTTTGATGCATCAGCAGCAGCATCCACGATGGGGGAGTCTGCAACAGCCAGAATATACAGCAGAAGATTGGCCGCGGCGTCTGAAAATAACCTTGCAGCAACAATCTGATTCAATTGAACAAACTGTTTTACAACAGGCCTTGAAGCAGGCCGAACTACTATGTGAAAACACATTTGTGCCCATCATGCCCGATTTACGGTGGGATCAGTTTTTGATGCAGCAAGATAAGCTTTCTGCACTGGTTGATCTGGATGCGATTGTCTATGGTCCAAGAACGTTAGAATTTGTTTTGCTCGAATATTTGCTGGATCAATCACAGGCAGAACAGTTTGCTGCTGAATATCAGAATTATCAGGTCATCCCAGATCTGACGAATGTTCGGTTGCCTTATCGATTATTACTATTTTTGATGAATGTTTTAGGTGAGACAGATTTGAATTCCTGGCTCAACCATCCCGAACGGTTTAGTTAAGCCGTTCGAGTCTGGTGTTGGGCTGCTAATAACTTACGCCATTTGAAATACCCCGCCATAGCGAGAAACAGATAAATACTGAACATCACGATAGTGGCGTAAAAGCCGGTTAATGCATAAAGCACAATGGCTGAGCTGTTGATAACTTGCCAATATAACCAGTTTTCCAATACTTTACGTGCCATCAATAACGTATTCATCACCGAAAACACCATCACAAATGCATCCAGATAGGGATATTGAGTAGCATGAGCCGATAGGTAATAGCCAAACACTAAACTGAGAAATCCACCAGTGGCAATAAAGATCAGATGATATTGCCATGGCCAGCTGTGAATATTCAGTTCTGCGGTCTGATTTTCATGACGATGCCAGAGAATAAAGCCATAGATCGCCATACCAATGTAATACAGGTTTAGCAGGGCCTGCATTGGCAACTGGTTTTCCCAAAACAGGATGGTGTAAATAATGGTACTGATAAACGCTAATGGCCAGCACCATTGTGATTCTCGGGCAGCAAACAGGATATAGCCAATTCCCAGCAGAGCGGCAAATACTTCCCAGCCACTCATTGACGCCAGCCCAGCTAGCGTAATATTCCACCAGCCTGATTCAGACATTAGTCTTTGACTTGATGACGATCGTTACCGATCAGTTTTAATACAAAAACGCTATGCGGCATCTGGGCAAACACCGCTTCAATTTCACTGTCCATCGCATCCATCACATCACGATACTCGCCAAAAATCTGCGTGCTCAATGTATTACGGTGCACGATCAATTTTGGATTGTTTTCCAACTTGGCAATAAACGCCAGAATTGGTTTAACAAATTGCTCTGTCAGCGGATAAAGGCTGATATCTACAGAAATTCGCATGATAGTTTCCTTAAGAAAGGAGGGGCACTAAAGCACCTCAGTTAAATTAGTAGTCGTAAGATACAGTCATACCGAAAGTACGGGGATCAGCATATTGGGTATAAACTCGATCTTCATAGCCAGCTGATGGATCGATACCAAAGAAAAAGCCGCGAGTGTAATAGTCTTTATCAAACAGATTGCGACCCCACAGGGTAAATGTCCAGTTTTGCTGCTGGTACTGCAAACTTGCATTGGTAATGGCGTAAGAACTGGATTTCGCATTATGGCTGTTGGAGTAATAGAACTCATCCTTGCCCTCAACATTGGCGCGAAGATTCCATTGTGGGGTCAGATAGACTTCACTGCCAATACTAAATGTGTAGGCAGGAGCATGAGCTTGCCTCCTGCCCTGAATATTTAATCCAGACTCATCCAGTTCAGGGTTGTCATATTCGTCAAATGTCGCATGCAACAGACCTACTGCCGCAAAGGTTCTTAAGCGTTCATTGATCAACCAATCAACACTTGCTTCAATCCCCATATTGCGGCCTTTCGCTGCATTATCCTGATAATCAATAAAACGGGTACCACCACTGTCGCGTGGCACACCTACAGAGGTTTTTACCTGGGCATCTTTTCGCAAACCATAAAATGCCGTGATATCGGTCACCAAGCTTCCATTCAGCCATAGTGATTTCATACCGGCTTCAAGGTTCCATAAATATTCATTATTGAATTTGCGTAAGCCTGGCGCCAGATCTGCTTCCGTGTTAACCCCCCCAGCTTTGTAGCCACGGGATAATGATGTGTATAAAAGGTGTTGTGGACGGAACTGATAATTCAAACCGACTTTCCCCCCGAATAACACATCGCTGTCATCCAGATCCAATCCTTGCGAATCGTCATAATCAGCGTCCCAATGTTCAGCACGTAAGCCAGTTATCAGGGTCAGTTTTTCCGTTAAAGCGGTATCTAATTGCCCAAAAATGGCACTGTTAGATGTTTCATAAGTGTTATTTAGAGGGTAGACATCAGGTGTATCGTTATCGAAGTATTTGCGCTTGAGATCTTGGCGTTGATCGGCCAGATAAATACCTACTGACCAATCAGTTGTATCAGCAAAAATACGACCCTCTTCATTGGAAAGGGCTCTGAATTCTATAGAGTAGTTTTCCCGTTCGCGTTTGTACTGATCAAAACCACTGTAAGGAAATAAACTGGGATCAAACTGACCTTTATACGACCAGTCATCATCATAGCTATATTCCAAATCAGATTTGGAATAGGTCAAAGTAGATTGTAATTGCACTTTACTGCTTGCTCGCCAGTCGGATTTGAGTGCAAATGCATTGGTATGCTGTTTGTCATTGCCAGGCTCATCTGAAAGACTGTTACGGCTGTTATCAAGTGTGAATGCGTCGTAACCATTGTCGATATTTAAATGCAGCAAATTCAGATCAATGGTCAGGTCATTATTGACCAGCCATTTCAAATGTCCGCGGGCAGTCATTTCATCCTGATTTTGCGTATTGTCACGACCTAGAAAATCATTATCCATGTAGCCATCTGAACGATGGGTATGCACAGCTATTCGCCCCAGTAAAGTGTCTTTAATTAATGGACCGCCTACTGCTACACCGACACTTCGGGTATCGTAATTGCCTACGGTTGACTGAAAATTCATATCCAGATCATTGGTGGCCTGTTTGCTTTGCATATTGATAACACCGGCTAATGCATTGGCTCCATACAACGTACCCTGAGGTCCACGTAATACTTCTACTTTCTCAATATCAAATAGTGTGGCTGCGCCGCCACTGCGACTAAAATCGATACCATCAATATAAAGTCCTACCGATGGGTTTAGGGGAGCAAGAAACTCACTGCGTTCACCAATACCACGGATCTGAAAAAACTGACCACGGGAAGCGCCGCTGGAAAGATTTACATTGGGTGCAAGATTGAGAACATCTTCAATGTGCTGGGCACCACGTGATTCAATGATTTCCTCATCGAATGTTGTCAGACTGACGGGAATATCCTGGGCTTCTGCAGGACGAAAATCTGCACTGACCAGCATGGACGGTAAATCAGTGCTATCGGTCTCGGTTTGTGCAACTGCGCCGGGAGAAAATAAAGCGCTGGTGACTGCGATGGAAAGCAGGGTGAGTTTCATGACTATCCTTTTTAAATTCTTAAAAAGAACAGGGGATCACGCCATTTGCATTGATCTAGCAAGAAGGGTTTGCCGCCTGTCCCTACGCCAGTATTACCTGGATCAGGTTCATCGGGTCTTCACCAACTGGTGAATCTCAGGCCTTTCGACCACCCCGAGGCTTGTATTAGCAAGTAGGTGAAATATACAGAAAAAAGTGTTGTTTTCCCATCTTTGATTGTTCAGAGGATATAAAAAAAGGCGTCCGAAGACGCCTTAAAGTTCAAGTCAATACTGACTTAATTTTCAATTTTGGCTTTTAAAGTGTCGAGGCCTGAACGGAAAATACCTTCAATAGCATTGGTAGCCGTTTCGTCATTTAACTCTTTAGGCTCATGATGGTTGCCGGTATAGCCACGGAAAAATTTGGCCAACCAGGTGACTTTGGTTTGGTCGCCTTCAGCTTCTACAGTTAACCAGGCTTTATACTTACTGACAGGCACTGCAGGGATATCATGCATTTCGCCTTCAATTTCAACCTGTCCAACAGAACTCATTTCATCAATCTGATACATAAAACTCATTGATTCTTCGTCAAACTTTTTCAACGTTTCAGTGATGGTTGAATCATTTTTAAGGGTTAAAACGCGCGTCGCGCCAGGTTCATTCCCACCTTCTGCTTTAGTAGAAATGATGGCTGGGTGCCATTTATGCAGGCTGTCGAAATCTTTAACCATGTTCCACACAGTTTCAGCATCAGCATTAATCAACACTGTTTCTTCGACTTGCAGACGTGAAGCGCCATGAGAAAATACCAGCGCAGGTAACAGGAAGAAGCCTGTAACCAGGACTTTTAATACAGCTTTCATTATATTTCCTTCTTATATTTCATTTGTAATGCCAAAATTTAGCCCGATTAAACTACCATTACCTTCCGAAATGCTAAAGGGAAAAATTCACAATGCGATCGCGTTCTGAATAGTTGAGCGTTGAAGATGGGGAGCAAAAAACTCAATAAAAGCATAACTGTAACCGCGAAGATAACTGCCTTTACGAATTCCCATATGGGTCGTACTTGGTTTAAATAAACCACTGGCATCCAATGCTTGTAAAGGAGCATCTTTTGCTGGATCAAATGCCATGCTGGCTATAATGCCAATACCAAGCCCCAATTCTACGTAGGTTTTAATTACATCCGCATCAGTGGCGGTAAAAATAACGTTAGGCTTAAGACCACGTTCAATAAAAGACTGATCCTGTTGCGCGCGACCGGTAAAGCCCATTACGTATGTCAGTATTGGATATTGTGAAATAGCCTCAAGAGTGAGTTTTTTTTCATTCAAAAGCGGATGCCCCGGTGGCGTTATCACTGTACGATTCCATTCGTAGCAGGGCAAAATCGCCAGATTATCAAATTTTGATAAGCCCTCGGTTGCTATCGCTAAGTCCACTTTACCGGTGGCCGCCATTTCAGCGACTTCAGGTGGGGTACCTTGCACCATATTTAAGTGCACATCGGGATATTGTTCTGAAAAGGCCTTGATAGCTTTTGGCAGAGCATAACGTGCCTGAGTGTGTGTGGTGCCGATTGAAAGTGTGCCTTTTTTCTCATGACGACTGTCAGCCGCCTGTTCACGTAAATTGTCTACTTCCTGTAACACCCGCTCAGCCATGGCAATAACGGATTCTCCCAGCGGTGTGATAGCCGATAAACGTTTCCCATGTCGTTCGAAGATTAGCAGCCCCAGCTCATCTTCCAGTAACTGAATCTGGTTACTTACACCTGGCTGAGAAGCATGCAGTGCCTGAGCCGCTGCAGAGATACTGAGGCCACGACGAGCCACTTCGCGAACATATTTCAATTGTTGCAACTTCATCCACTATATCCGTAATTATTATTAGTAAGAGTAAATATATAAGTTTTTAGTGATAAAAGACCAGTTATGGTGCGTTACGTTTTACATTTCAATGATTGGAACACCTTGCTGAGGAAGCTGGAAAGGCACAGTTGTTTGATACTGTTCGCTTTCAGCCATAGATTCACCTTCCCGGGTTAAAATATGTTGCATCTCAGACTGTGCCAGGTATTCACATTTATCTTGAAAACACACTTTTATGGCCAAAGTGAGTGGATCTGCATTTTCTATAACCTCATTATCAGAGGTTTCCGGCGCTTGAATCGAAGCCGGTGGAAAAATAATCTGTGCAGGCTCAAACACCCGGTTTGAATCGGCAGGATTAATAAAAAAAGATGTTATCAATGCAGAACATGCTGCTGTTATAACTAACAAGATTCTATAAGTTGTCATCTTCAGCCTCTCATCCCAGAGTGGAGTTGGAGTTAGAGCTTCGTCTATACACCGTGAAAGAAATGTGAACAATTAGCAGTGTCAGTCAATTTAGGTTAAGGCTATGTTAAAGATTGGCTCTCAGTTCAAATGGCAAGGATTTCTTTATATTCTCATAAGTTATATAGATAGAAAATAATATTCATTGATTGAATATTGCCAACTGGTAAACTTGCTGCCAACAAAGCAGGGTAAAGGTCAATTTATTAATGGAATGGGGTTATTTGCTGGCAGGCCTGGGCGTAGGCATTATGGTCGGGATGACAGGCGTTGGTGGCGGATCGTTGATGACCCCAATTCTGATTTTTGGGTTTGGTATCCAACCTGCAATCGCTGTAGGGACAGATTTATTGTTTGCGGCAGTAACTAAAGCAGGTGGTATTTGGGCTTATTGGCGTCATGGCGTGGTGCATTGGCGTGTGGTCTGGCGGCTTGCTGCAGGGAGTCTACCAGCCACCTTGCTGACTTTATGGTTTCTCAGTGCAACCGGTGTTCATGAAGGTAAGCACAATGATCTGATAACGGTTGCTCTGGGCATCGCTTTAATTTTAACGTCTAGTGCATTACTGCTGAAAAACTGGCTGGCCGGGATAATGAAAGCACGTCAGGGGCATCCTTTAGTGAATTATCTATATCGTTTACGACAGGATGAAGCCTTGAAGGCGCCGGCAACAGTAATTATCGGTGCTTTGTTAGGGGTGATGGTGACATTATCTTCGGTAGGGGCCGGCGCATTGGGAGCGGTTGTTTTATTATTTCTTTATCCGAAGATGCGTGGTGTAGAAATTGTGGCAACCGATATCGCACATGCTGTTCCTTTAACGGCAGTGGCCGGATTAGGCCATTCTGCAGTGGGCACGGTAGATTGGTCATTATTATCTTATTTGCTGATGGGATCGTTACCAGGCATTTATATTGGCTCACATCTGGGGGTGAGAATCTCAGATAAGATTTTACGGCCGTTGCTGGCAATCATTTTGTTAATGGTTGGGATCAAATGTTTGCTTTAACAAACTAAACGAATGAAAAAGTAATTCAAAATGACAGAAATTAATGAAAAGCTTCAACTGAAAATTGATGCTGTAAAACAGTTGCTGGAGCAGATTGAGGCTGATTATAGCCCTGCAGTCTTGGCGACCAGTTATGGCGCTGAAGATATGGTGTTAATGGATTTGATTGCCAAATTTGCACCGCAAATCGGCATCTTCACTTTGGATACAGGTCGACTGCCCAAAGAAACCTATGATTTAATGCAGCAGGCTAAAAAGCACTATCAGCTTGAGGTTGAGGTTTATTATCCCGATACCCTGAGTATTGAACAGTTTGTGACACATAATGGACCAAACGCATTTTATGACAGTGTCGACCTGCGAAAACAATGCTGTGGAATACGCAAAGTTGCACCGTTAAATCGTGCTTTGGCTGGTAAAAAGGCCTGGCTGACGGGAATGCGCCGCTCACAGTCGATTACTCGAAATGAGTTACCGGTATCTGAATGGGATGCAGACCATGAGTTACAGAAATTCAGTCCACTGACGGACTGGTCAAATGGCGAAGTATGGAAATATATCCGCGCTTTTGATGTTCCATTTAATGAATTACATAATCAGGGTTATGCCAGTATTGGCTGTGCGCCATGTACCAGAGCGATTACCCCAGGCGAAGATATCCGGGCTGGTCGCTGGTGGTGGGAAAATCCTGAAACCAAAGAATGTGGCTTACACGTAAAGGCTAAGTAACAGAGAAAAATTATGACTGAAAAACAACTGACACACTTAAAACAGCTCGAAGCCGAAAGTATTCATATTATGCGTGAAGTGGCCGCTGAGTTTGAAAATCCGGTCATGCTATATTCAATTGGTAAGGATTCTGCTGTCATGCTGCATCTGGCCATGAAAGCATTTTATCCAGGCAAGCCGCCATTTCCGTTGATGCATATTGATACCACCTGGAAGTTTCAGGAAATGGTCAGGTTCCGTGATCAGCGCGCAAAAGAGCTGGGATTGGACCTTATCGTACATACCAATCAGGAAGGTGTTGAAGCGGGTATCAACCCATTCGACCATCCTCGCTATACAGACATCATGAAAACGGATGCTTTGAAACAGGCGTTGAGTAAACATGGCTTTGATGCGGCTTTTGGTGGTGCTCGACGAGATGAAGAAAAGTCTCGTGCCAAGGAGCGTGTATATTCATTTCGCGATAAAAACCATCGCTGGGATCCTAAAGCACAACGCCCTGAGCTATGGAACATTTACAACAGCAGAGTTAATAAAGGTGAAAGCATTCGTGTTTTCCCGCTGTCGAACTGGACAGAGCTGGATATCTGGCAATACATCTATCTGGAACAGATACCGATTGTACCGCTGTATTACGCCGCCGAGCGTCCAGTGGTCAATTACAATGGCCTGACCATCATGGTCGATGATGACCGTATGCGTATTCCCGAAGGTGAAAAAATCCGGATGGAAAAAGTCCGTTTCCGCACACTGGGCTGTTATCCACTGACCGGTGCGGTGAAATCCGATGCCGATACCTTGCCAGAAATCATTCAGGAAATGCTACTGACAACGACTTCTGAACGTCAAGGACGGGCCATCGATCATGATGAAGCCGGCTCGATGGAGAAAAAGAAACAGGAAGGTTATTTCTGATTTTGTTGGTGAAAGGATTATTAGTTCCTATCTAACCAATAAATAGAATTGAATACGATGCTCAAATTGATTGGCATCTTGACCCGTAAAGATAATTAAACCAGGCACTCAACATGACATATGAAACTGATGCGCTGATTGCGACCGATATCGAAGCCTATCTCAAACAACACGAAAACAAGGAACTGCTGCGTTTTCTGACCTGCGGTAATGTGGATGACGGTAAAAGCACGCTGATTGGGCGATTGTTACACGATTCCAAAATGATTTATGAAGATCAGCTGGAAGCAGTGACACGTGACAGTGTCAAATCCGGAACCACAGGAAACCAGGTTGATCTGGCTTTGCTTGTTGATGGTTTACAGGCCGAACGTGAGCAGGGCATTACCATTGACGTAGCGTATCGTTATTTCTCTACGACCAAACGTAAATTTATCATTGCCGATACACCAGGGCATGAACAATATACCCGTAATATGGCCACCGGCGCGTCAACCTGTCAGTTGGCGGTTATTCTGATTGATGCCCGTTATGGTATGCAGACGCAGACCCGCCGCCACAGTTTTATTGCTTCATTGTTGGGCATTAAACATATCATCGTGGCCATTAATAAAATGGATTTGATGGATTTCAGCGAACAGGTGTTTAACGATATTCGCAAAGCGTATAGCGAATTTGCCCGTGAACTGGAAATTGAAGATATTCACTTTGTACCAATGTCTGCCTTGAACGGTGATAATGTGGTAAACAGAAGTGAAAACATGTCTTGGTATCAGGGCAGCACCATGATGGAGCTGCTGGAAAATATCGAGATTGGGAAAGATGCCAATACCGAAGACGCGCGTTTCCCGGTGCAATATGTTAACCGACCGAATCTGAATTTCCGTGGCTACTGTGGCACTTTATCAGCCGGTATCCTTAAGCCGGGAGATGAAATCACAGTATTGCCTTCGGGTAGAGAAAGCAAAGTAAAAGCATTGGTCACTTACGACGGTGAACTGGATCATGCTGTACCGGGTGAATCAATTACCGTTACCCTGCAGGATGAAGTTGATGTCAGTCGTGGCGATATGATTGTGCATCGTGACCATCAGCCACATGTATCCAGTCGTTTTAAAGCCATGGTTGTATGGATGACAGAGCAACCACTGGTGGCTAATAAACAATTTAACATCAAGGTCGGCGTTTCTGACAGTACAGGTGTCATGACACAAATTGATCATCAGATTGATGTAAATACGCTGGCGCATAATGTTGTGACTGAGCTGAAACTCAATGAAATCGGTTTATGTGAATTTTCATTAAATAAACCTGTTGTGTTTGATGCATATAAACGTAATCGTACCACCGGTGCATTTATCATTATTGATCGTCTGACCAATGTTACGATTGGCGCTGGCATGATTACTGAAGCCATTAGCGGCATCACCAATGAGACTGCAACTTCAACTGATATTACTGCATTCGAGGTTGAATTGAACGCCTTAGTCCGTAAGCACTTCCCGCACTGGGATGCCAAAGATATCAGTGATCTGCTGAAGTAAAATCCAAATAAATCAGGCCGTGCTTGCGGCCTGATTTTATGATCAATTGTTCTGCAACAATTACTAAAACTCCCGCTTTTGAATCATTCAAATCCCGTTAAATTTTTCCGTTACATGGATGCGGTTTGCTTTATGTTATTGAAGCCTTCCTTCATTTTTGCAATCGTGTACAGGATTGTTAAAGTTACTTTGTAAATTTTTTGCGAATAATGTGAACCGGTTTGAGTAGCAGGCAGTAATTTAGGTTACATTCTGCGGAACCGGGATTGGTGAATAATGAAAGAACAAGCAGATTTTCGAAAGATAGGTTGTGGTGAGTGTTTAAACAGTGGTTTATTGGGCTTCGATTTTTCGATGGCATTCCAGCCGATAGTCAATACAACCAGCCAAACGGTTTATGCACAGGAGGCTCTTGTTCGAGGCTTGGAAGGACAGGGGGCCGGTCAGGTTTTTGAGAACGTTAATCAAGATAATCGCTATCGTTTTGACCAGGCCTGTCGGGTCAAAGCCATCAAACTTGCAGCAGAGCTCAATATTCAGAGCAAACTCAGCATCAACTTTATGCCCAATGCGGTTTATAAACCCGAACTGTGTATAAGGACAACGCTGGAAGCAGCTGAAATTTACAATTTTCCCATCGAACAGATTATTTTTGAAGTAACTGAAGGTGAGCAGATAAATGATCACGCTCATCTGCAGGATATTATCCAGTCTTATCAGCAACAGGGATTTATCACGGCGATAGATGATTTTGGCGCCGGTTATGCCGGTTTGAACCTGCTGGCAGATATGCAGACCGATCTGGTGAAGCTGGATATGGCCCTGGTGCGCAATATTCATAACGATAAAGTCCGGCAGACCATTACTCGCGGTATTATTGCGGTTTGCGATGATTTAGATATTACCGTGATTGCGGAAGGTATCGAATCTGCAGATGAACTGCACGTTTTGCAAGAGATGGGAATTGAACTATTCCAGGGATTTTATTTTGCCAGGCCAAGTTTTGAATCTTTAGCAACAGTATCATCCGATTGGTGGCGCTAGGGCTTGCTGATCTTTCAAATCCACCACTGCTGGCGGCTATGAAGGGGTAATAGCCCCTGATAAGGCCTGATGCCAAAGCCGTTGTTTTGTTTCATAGTTCATAGCGGCATGGGCAGGACTGGTAGAGGGTAGCCTGTGGAATAACGGTGAAATTCTCGCAGCTTCCAGTTGTTTTGCCACATAGCGTTTGAAGACCTGTTCTGCTTTACCACCATTAAAAAAGATTTGTGTTACTGATGGATGAAGCTGCAGAAAAGCCACAAAATCATTAGCAATCATTGACTGCGTTTCAATATTTTGATCCAGGCTCCCCGGTCGATAACAACTTTTCAACACATCCCACACAGCAATCTGCTGCTGTTTTAATAACTCACAGCGTTGTGAATAGTCTAACTTCTCCGAGTGACCATAAAGCGACGTAATGATTGGCCAGAACGCATTGCGTGGATGGGCGTAATAACGCTGCTGTTTTAATGATTCCAGCCCTGGCATGGAACCGAGAATAAGGATTTTCGGTGTTGTGCCAATAATTGGTGGAAAGCTGGTGGCTAGTTCCAGAATTTGATTGTTTTCCATAGCCTTACTGATAGAGCCTGTCCTGATGTCTTATCCAGCCATGCGGATGACGGTTGGCCGGATCATGATGGGTCCAGTGAATTAAGCCGCCCTTATCATTCCAGATATATTCACCGTAAACACGGACTTCATCACCTTCTCTGATATCGTCAATTCTGGGTGCCAAATCGATATTGTGAACAATTAACAGGGTTTGTCCGCTGGCTAATTCAATAATAAAACGTTGATGTCGACTACCGTCGTTGTCGTCGGAAAGTAGCCGGGTGACTGTACCCGACACCTCAATTTGAACATCACTTTGCCGTTGTTCAATGAGCTGTTCAATATTACTGGCCGTTGCGGGGGGATTATTCTGCGGTGCGGGCTCATAAAAACTGCCCATAAAGATCAGAATGGCAAAGCCAAATATGATCCACACTCGTTGTTGCATACGCTTTGGTTTAGACATTATCGATTTGCTCCGCCAATAGCTCAATCCAATAGTTTACTGGCTGTTGTTTAGCAGAAAGGTGCAATTGACACCCAATATTCGCCGTAACCATTTTATCTGGTTGCGTTGCTTACAGTGCAGTAAGTTTTTTTGCGTAATATGGCACATCTCAAATCTGTGGTGTCGGCAAATCCCAATCAGTCCGACCGGTCTGGAAGCGAAGCTTTTATCGCAGAAGGTATCGGTTTTCAGATATATTCATCCTCCCAAGCTATTGTTATCGTCGATGAATCATGGACTGACTTGGTTAGCTTTAGTGGCTTTTTGGGCGGCAATTAATAACGATATAGCCATTTATAATTTCCTGTTATATGTCGTCATCGTTATAATGTGCGGTCCATTGAAACCGTTTAGAGACCATAAATGTATCAGTACGATAAGTATGATCAAACGATGATAGATCAGCGGGTAGCTCAATTTCGCGATCAGACCCGTCGTTTTCTTGCCGGTGAATTGACTGAAGAGCAATTCCGTCCGTTACGCCTGATGAATGGTTTGTATATTCAAATCCATGCTCCGATGCTGCGAGTCGCTGTTCCTTACGGCATGATGTCATCCCGTCAGGTTCGTAAAATTGCAGAAGTTGCACGCCGTTATGATAAAGGCTTTGTGCATTTCACTACACGACAGAATTTTCAAATGAACTGGCCCAAACTGGAAGATGTGCCAGATATCCTGGCGGAGCTGGCGACGGTCCAGATGCATGCCATTCAAAGCAGTGGTAATTGTATTCGTAATACCACTTCGGATCAGCTCGCCGGGGTGAATGCCAATGAAATAGAAGATCCACGCCCATGGGCTGAGATGATTCGCCAATGGTCTACCTTCCACCCTGAGTTTGCTTATTTACCGCGCAAATTTAAAATTGCTGTTGTAGGCTCAAAAGAAGATCGTGCAGCAACCAAGTTGCATGATATCGGTTTGCATCTGGTAAAAAATCACGAAGGCGACGTTGGCTTCGAAGTCCTTGTAGGCGGTGGTTTAGGTCGTACACCAATCATTGGTGAACAGATTCGTCCTTTCCTGGAAAAACAGGATCTATTGTCATATCTCGAAGCCATAGTGCGTGTTTATAACCGCCTAGGTCGTCGTGATAATAAATATAAAGCCCGTATCAAGATCACGGTTCGGGAACATGGTATTAACCACATCCGCGAATTGGTCGAGGCTGAGTGGGTTCATATTCGCGATCAGTTAAAACTGGATAAAAAAGAAATTGAACGGGTAAAACAGTATTTTACTGAGCCGGCTTATGAACGGGATGCGGCTGATTCTGATAGCAGTTTTGCTGACTTAGTCGCGCAAGACAAAGAATTTGCCCTTTGGGTTAAACAAAATACTGCCGACCATAAAGTTCCAGGTTACAGTGCGGTCTATGTTTCATTGAAAAAACCGGGCCAGGCTCCAGGTGATATTACTTCTGAACAACTTGAAGTAGTAGCGGATTTAGCGGATGAATTCAGCTTTAGTGAAGTGCGTTCCACTCACACTCAAAACCTGGTGTTTGCCGATGTGAAACAAGCGGATTTATATGCCTTATGGCTGCGCCTCAATGCAGAGGATTTGGCTACACCAAATATTAACACTCTGACCGATATTATCTGCTGTCCCGGACTGGATTATTGTGGTCTGGCCAATGCGACTTCAATACCGTTATCCAAAGGGATTGCTCAACGGTTTGATGATTTGGATTATCTGCATGATCTGGGTGATATCAAAATCAAGTTTTCTGGCTGCATGAATGGCTGTGCCCATCAAAGCGTGGGGCATATAGGTATTCTGGGCGTCGATAAGAAAGGCGAAGAGTGGTATCAGTTTACTCTGGGTGGAAGTTCAGAAGCAGATGCGTCACTTGGTGAGCGTCTGGGCCGGGCGATTCCAAAAGCGGATGTGGTCGATACTGTTGCCCATTTATTGGATGCTTATATCGATCTGCGCCATGAAGATGAGAGCTTTCTCGCGACGGTACGACGTGTTGGCGTAGATCCTTTCAAGGAGCGTGTTTATGCAGAAGATCATTAAAGATCGCGAGATCGTTGACGACAATTGGCAGCATCTTGATGATGAAGCTGCATTGGTTGCTGGCAACATTACTGTTTCAATAACCCGTTGGCAGGAACAGCACGAAACGTTGAGCCAGCATGAAGGTGGTCTGGGCATTCGGCTTTCCGGCGACGACCCACTTGAGGAAATTGTGCCGGATTTGGCTCGTTTTCAACTGATTGTACTGTTATTTCCAGCATTTACTGATGGACGTTGCTATTCCTACGCCCGTCTGTTGCGTGACAGGTACCAGTTTAAAGGTGAAATCCGTGCCCAGGGTGATGTGCTATACGACCAGCTGTTTTATATGTCGCAATGCGGTATCAACAGTTTTGAACTGGCCAACCCTGACCATCTGACGCAAGCCCTGGCGGCATTCGATGATTTCAGTGACAGTTATCAGGCAACAGTGCTCAGACCTGTTCCGTTATACCGTCGCCGTTAATTCGTTAATCCTATGGCTGTCTATGCAATTGGTGATGTTCAGGGATGTTTTGATGAGCTGATCAAATTACTTGAGGTTGTGAGATTTGATCCGCAGCAGGATCAAATCTGGTTAGCTGGTGACCTGGTTAATCGTGGTCCAAAATCGTTAGACACCCTCAGGTTTGTGCGACAGTTAGGTGAGCAGTCAGCAAAAGTCGTATTGGGCAACCATGATTTGCATATGCTGGCCCACGCTGCGGGAAATAATGAGTTCACTCATCGGCTGGATACCATTGAACCGGTTTTGACCGCTGAAGACAGTGATGAATTGATTAACTGGTTACGTCAACAACCCTTGTTTTATCATGATAGGGAATTACAGTTTTCAATGGTGCATGCTGGCTTACCTCCTGAGTGGAGCATCGATGAGGCATTGGAAAGAGCCGCTGAAGTCGAATCGGTGCTTCAATCAGACGACTGGCGTGAATTTTTTAAACATATGTATGGCAACAAACCCAAGCGCTGGTCTGCTGAGTTAACCGGCTGGGATAGATTACGCTTCATTACCAATTGTTTTACACGTCTGCGATACTGCAATGAAGACGGCAGCCTGGCGCTGAAATTCAAAGGCGCGCCCAAGGATAAACCAGAGGGTCAGAAGCCTTGGTTTATGATGCCCAATCGCGCCAGCGTCAATGACAAAATAGTCTTTGGCCATTGGTCACAACTGGGCACCGGTCAGTATGACAATGTGTTTTCATTGGATAGTGGCGCGGTCTGGGGCGAGCAATTAACGGCTGTGCGAATTGATCAAACGCCTTATCAATGGACGGTTGTTGAAGCTGATGCCGATGGATTACCGCATACTGGCAATAAAACGGCTGCTGAAAAACAGCGCTGGCTGTAACTGACTGTTAGGCATTCATTTTTAAACACAGTACAATATCTTTTTTTCTCTTTTGGACATTTCTGAAATATGAGCAATATCAAAACCTTTTCAGGTGACTTTTCCGCAAAAGGCATACGAGTAGGTATCGTTGCAGGCCGTTTCAATGATTTTATTGTTGATAATCTGATTGCCGGTGCAGTAGATACATTATTACGTCATGGTGCTGCGGAAAAAGATATTGAAATTGCCCGCGTTCCCGGAGCAGTTGAAATCCCGCTGGCTGTACAACGTATGGGTAAAACCGGTAAATATGATGCCATTATCGCATTGGGTGCGGTGATTCGTGGCGGTACTCCGCATTTTGAATATGTCGCTGGGGAATGTTCAAAAGGGCTGGGCCAACTGACGTTGCAATTGGATATTCCAATTGCTTTTGGTGTGTTGACTGTTGATACCATCGAACAGGCGATTGAACGTGCTGGCACTAAAGCCGGTAATAAAGGTGCTGAAGCAGCGATGGGCATGATTGAAATGGTTAACGTGTTGCGTCAAATCGGAGCTGCCAAGTAAATGGCTGGTGGACTGCCCCGGACTCAGGCTCGACGTGCTGCCGTGCAAGCGCTTTATCAATCTTTGGTCAATAATCAGGCTCCTGAAAAAGACACCATGGATTTTGTCATGGCGGAATACGCCAATAAAATCGACAAAAACTATTTTCAACTTCTGGTGGAAGGTGTTACTAAAGAAATCGATACCATTGATGCCGAACTGACCCATGCGGTAGACAGAAGTTTAGCCACTGTCGACCCTGTTGAGATTTCAGTATTACGTCTGGCCGTTTTTGAATATATGCACCGTCCGGATATTCCGTATCGCGTGGTCTTGAATGAAGCCGTTGAACTGGCCAAATCATTTGGGGGTGAACAGGGCCATAAATACGTTAACGGGGTTCTCGATAAAATGGGCGCCCGTTTACGCCAGCCAGAATATCAGGCTGCCAAAGCCGCTCGTGCTCAGAAAAAAGCGAATTGATTAACTGCCCCGAAAAGATAAAATCATCCAGACGGGGCTTTTTTTGAATGAAACCTTCTCCCGAATTTTCACTGATTCAGCAGTATTTCCATGCGTTAACGACTCATCGCGAAGATGTGATTGTGGGGATCGGTGATGATTGTGCCGTTTTAAACAATCCTCAGGATACCTACACGGCAGTTTCAATTGATACCTTGGTACAAGGCATACATTTTTTTGCCGATGTTGATCCGTATCGTCTGGGTATCAAAGCTCTGGCTGTCAATCTCAGTGATCTGGCCGCTATGGGGGCTCAACCTGCCTGGTTCACTCTGGCCTTAACCTTGCCTGAAATCAATGATGACTGGTTAAAACAGTTTTCAGCCGGCTTGGCATATATCGCTAAAAAATATCAAATCCAGCTGGTGGGCGGGGATACCACCCGTGGTCCATTAACCATTACCATTCAGGTGCATGGGCATGTAACCAAGCAAAATATATTGCAGCGTAGTGCTGCTGAATCAACCGATTTGATTTGTGTAACCGGATGTCTGGGGGATGCCGCCGCAGGGCTGCAGTTTAGATTGGGGCAACTAGAAACAGGATTGTTAACTGATACAGATTTTGAATATCTATTACAACGGTTGGAAATGCCCACACCGCGTAATCAAATAGGTCAGCAACTGGTCGGCAAAGCACATGCGGCGATTGATATTTCAGATGGATTATTGGCTGATTTGAATCATATACTTAATGCGAGTGGTAAAGGGGCAAAGCTGGATATATCTGCTTTACCATTTTCTGATGCCTTAAAAAAATTGCCAACAGAAATGGCAACGCAACTGGCTTTGACGGGTGGTGATGATTACGAATTATGCTTTACCGCGACGGCGGGCAATGTGGCGAAACTTAAACAACAGTTTCCTGAGATGATTCAAGTGATTGGTGAAATCACTGAAGACGTAGGTATGTTTTATCAGAATGCCCAAGGTGAATGGCAGGCATTCTCAGAAATAAAGGCAGGCTATGACCACTTCGCATAACAAGGTCACTTTTTCACAATTGCTCAAAAGACCAGCCTGTTTGCTGGCCTATGGCTTTGGTTCGGGATTATCCCCCAAAGCACCGGGCACCATGGGTACATTAGTCGGATTACCCATCTACTGGTTGATACAAGATGTCGGGCTGTTAAGTTATTTACTCATTACGGTAGTTGCTTTTATCGCTGGGATCTGGATTTGTCAGCAAGCAGTAAATTGGCTTGAAAAGGACGATCCTTCTGCTGTGGTATGGGATGAAATTGTTGGTTATCTGGTGACGATGATTGCCGCGCCAGCAGGTTGGCAGTGGATGCTTTTGGGCTTTGTATTGTTCAGATTCTTTGATATCTGGAAGCCATGGCCAATATCATGGGCCGACCGTAAATTACATGGTGGTTTTGGCATTATGCTGGATGATGTAATCGCTGGCGTGTTAGCCGCGTTTATATTACAGCTTAGCTATTATTTGCTCTGAAACTGCCAGATTGCAGTCTCAGAGCTACAATGTATTTAACTTAATTGCATACCAAAGTTTTGCTCAAACCGTTCAGCAAAACTCTCACTGGTAAATTGATGATTCTGCGTGCCATGTTGTTCAATTTTAATGGCGCCCAATAACGATGCGATACGCCCAGTCATTTCCCAATCCTTGCCATGCAAAATACCATGTAATAATCCTGCACGATAAGCATCCCCACAACCAGTTGGGTCTACAACTTTTTCAGCTTTAGCACATGGGATATCTATACGTTTACCTTCTGTGTAGATGTGTGAGCCCTGAGCGCCACGGGTAATGATTAATGCTTCAACAAGTTTGGCTATTTCTTCGGGTGGCAGACCCGTTCTATCTTCAAATAACTGGGCTTCATAATCATTCAATGCAATATAGGTTGCCTGTCTGGCAAATTGCAGTAGATCTTCACCATCAAACATCGGTAAACCCTGACCCGGATCAAAAATAAACGGAATGCCGGCATCCGCAAATTGCTGGGCATGTTGAATCATGCCATCACGACCATCTGGAGCGATAATGCCCAGCTTGATATTTTGCGCTTCGGTGATTTTGGTTTCATGAGCCAGGTTCATTGCCCCGGGATGAAAAGCAGTGATCTGATTATCATCAATATCGGTAGTGATATAAGCCTGTGCAGTGAAATGATCGTCTTTAACATGCACATGACGACGGATAATCGAAAATTTATCCATCCAGGCAGCATAGGTAGCGAAGTCGCTGCCCACTGTTCCCATCGGTACTGGCTCATCACCCAACAGTTTCATATTGAAAGCAATATTACCGGCACAACCACCAAATTCACGGCGTAATTCAGGTACAAGAAACGCCACATTCAACATATGCACTTTATCAGGCAGAATGTGATTTTTAAATTGGTCTGGAAAAACCATAATATTGTCGTAGGCAAATGAGCCACAGATAAGTACCGACATGTTGCTATACCTCTTTTGTATGAATCTGTTGTGCATCAGCAGTAACTGACAGATGACCACTGATAAAATCAGTCAGGTGATGGCCAACGATTTGATATCGCCAGCCATTTAATAAAGTAAGATCTTTATCCCCACGTACCAGCTTTTCAATGTCTTTACGGCTGGCCACGGCAATAGGAGTGATCGATTGCTCATCACAGAATTTGCGTAATAATGCCATCAATGCATCAATCAGAGCTTCCTGCTGATTGCTCAGTGGTTCAGGTTTAAGCAATATTGGCCATTGTTCGGGCGGAGTTTGTTTGGCTTTGCTGATAACGTCAATAATAGCTCGACCACTGCGTTCAATATCACGCGCTTCAAGCCCACGGATTTGACTGAGTTTTTCCGGTTTTTCAGGGGCAAATCTTGCCAGATCCAGCATCACTTCATCTTTGAGAATCCAACGCCTTGGGCGATCCCGCTCCATTGCGCGCTGTTCACGCCATGCTGCCAGTTGCTGTAATATGGCCAGTTGAACACCTTTTAATTTACCCGCGCCACGAATTTTGCGCCAGATTGTTTCAGGATCAGCAACGTAATTATCTGCATTGGACAGGGCGGCAAAATCTTCTTTAAGCCATTCCGTACGCTGTTGTTTTTCCAGATCGGCAGACATTTGATGATAAAGCTCGCGCAGATAACGTACATCATCTGCTGCATATTCCAATTGTTCAGGACTTAATGGACGCTGTGTCCAGTCGGCTCTGGAATGGGCTTTATCAAGGCTGACGTCAAGACGTTGTTTAACCAGGTTGCCATAACCAATCTGATCGCCATCCCCCAGGATAGTCGCGGCCAGCTGGGTATCAAACAGATTTGGTGGAAGGGAATTTTTTAACAGATACAGCAGTTCCAGATCCTGCCGGGCTGCATGAAAAACCAGTGTTATATCCGGTTGATAAAGTAAATCCAGCAAAGGAGTGAGATCTTTTATAGCGATGGGATCAACACAGGCAATGGTATCGTCATTGGCAATCTGGATCAGGCACAACTGGGGATAATAGGTTTTTTCGCGAAGGAATTCCGTGTCAATGGCCAGCCATTTGCTGTGCTGAATTTCCGAGCAAAATTGTGTTAACGCAGCATCCGAATCAATGTAAAGAACAGTCATGTTATCCAGCTAAAAAAAGCGCTCAGTATAACTGTTTTTAAAGGATATTGCGGGCGTTCGCCTGGGTCAGCACCTTTTCTATGGCTTCAATGATGATTTCGGGTTGTTCATGGGGAATCGCATGACCACTCTGATGGGCAAACATATGTTGGCTGATGGGCGATAAATGCGTGAGATCCTGCTGCAGATTAATCCAGGTTTTTTCGCGTTGCTGCATTACCAGATCCCCATACCATTCAGGTTTACCGCGACTGATGACAATCAGCGGCACGACAGGCATAGCAGAATTCTGTTGAACTTGAACTGCGCTTTGTTCGAGAGCAGAAATTTCTGCTCGGGCAGCATGAAATGCTCGTTCACGTAACATTGGTGGCTTATTGGCATGCGCCATGCTGTCAGTCGATTTGGGCAAAATCATAATCGTACCGCGGCGATTGAAATTATTAGGCAGTTTAATTTTAAACTGGTTGTATTGATCTTCATGCGATGCGTCAACCAATACCATGCCGGCAACCATATCCGGATTGTTAGCGGCAAAGATACGAATATTGTATCCACCAAATGAATGTCCAACCAGAATATATGGAGCAGGTATATCGGCTTCCTCTAATAAGATTTCCAGTTCTTGTGCAATTCTATTGCTGGTTCTGGGCGCAGGACCAAAATCACTCCAGCCATAGCCGGCACGATCAAATATACAAATCCGGGAATTTTGAGAAATTGCCTGCTGAATTGGCAGCCAGTCAGTAGAATCATCGCCAAGCCCTACATCCACCAGAACGGTTGGACTTCCTGAGCCAGTGCAATTGATGTGTAACTGGTAACCTCCCACGTCATAACGTTGGCCCGGGATAGCCGGAAATTCGGCGGCAATTATTGGTGTCGAAACAGACCAGAAAACCAAAAGAGGCCAGACTAACGCTTTCATCAAGTGACTCCGGAGCGATTAACTTACAGTAAAGTTAAGAGCGGTGAGTCGACTTAAAGTTCCAGATCTGCAGCAGCAATTTTCTGCAGAATATCTTGCTGTGTGAAGGGCCAGTTCAATTCACTATCGTCAGAAAATTTAATCACCGGGATGCGGATGCCATATTGCTCTACCAGCTGATCATCATCACCAATTTCGATAATCTGCAATTGAATGTTGTCAGCAGCTGGTAAGTTATGAACTTGCTCCACCGCTAATTCGCATAAATGACAACCAGCGGTAGAAAATAATTGCAGTTGAATCATGTCTCACGCAATCGTGGGATGAGTTCAACAAAATTGCAGGGACGATGCCGAACATCCAGTTGGTATTGTAAAATATCATCCCAAGCGTTTTTACAAGCGCCTGAAGAACCAGGCAGACAAAAAATAAACGTGCCATTTGCCACGCCGGCTATTGCTCTGGATTGCACAGTCGATGTGCGAATAATGTCATAGGAAATCTGCCGGAACAGCTCACCAAAACCGGTGATTTCTTTATCAAATAAAACACTGACAGCTTCCGGTGTGCCATCTCTACCCGTTAGTCCTGTGCCACCAGTGGTGATAATAACGTCCACCTTTTCGTCACATATCCATTGCGAAATAACAGAACGTATCTGATAAATATCATCTGTAACAATCTTTTTGTCAGCCAGCTCATGGCCTGCAGCAAGCAAACGGTCTTTTAAGGTTTTTCCTGATACATCATCGGATTCAGTCCGGGTATCTGAAACCGTTAGGATGGCAATTCTGACAGCAATAAAGTCACGGTCCATGAGCAGTGGTTCTCGTATGTAAAGATTAAAAACAAGTATAGTCACCATATGACGTAGGGTCTAGAATGCAACGCAATAGTGAGGAGTCATAACAATGAAAAAAGTTTTATTAGTCTCAGCAATCTCAACCGCAATCATGATGTCTGGTTGTGCCGCAGATGATCCTAACATGCGAACTAAGCGTGGCGCTGCCATTGGCGCAGCTGCAGGATCAATAATCGGGTACGCGATTGATGATGGAGCTGGTGGTGTTATTGCCGGTGCCGCAGTAGGTACTCTGGCAGGTGCAGGTGTTGGTCGATATATGGATAATCAGCAGCGTGAAATGAATCAGGCGCTGGCCGATGAACAGGCGCGCAATGAATTGCAAATTCAACAATTGCAGGATGAATCCTTAAAAATTGATATTTCTAATGAAGTCTCTTTTGACTTTGACAGCTCAGCCATCAAACCTGCCTTTGAACCGACTCTGAATAAAGTCGCTGATGTGTTGCAGCGTTATCCGAAAACGATAATTCATGTCATTGGACATACCGACAGCAAAGGTTCAGAAAGTTATAATCAGCAACTTTCTGAACGCCGGGCGCAATCGGTAACAAACTACTTTGCGTCACGAGGTGTGCTGAAAGAACGTCTGGTACCAATGGGCCGTGGTGAACTTGAGCCGCGAGCCACAAATGATACCGAAGCCGGGCGACAGTTGAATCGTCGTGTAGAAATTATTGTTAAACCTATTGTTGAGGGACAGGAAGCTGAAGCCTACCAAACGCCGTAAAGGCACATCAGAAAGAAATCAGGCACCATCTCAGGATTTGATTTTTGGTTTACATGCGGTACAGGCGGCTCTTGAGTCGCCTGTTTCACGTGTGGCCGAAATCTGGGTGGCTGACGAACGCCATGATCAACGTGTGGAGACCATTTACAAGCTGGCTGGCGATCAGGGGATTCGTTTACATAAAACCCAACGTCATCAACTGGATGATATGGTGCCGGAAAGTCGTCATCAGGGCTGTGTTGCCCGCTGTCATCCATTAGCTGTGTTGGATGAAACGGATCTAGACACAATACTGGATAATTTACAGCAAACACCGTTTTTGTTGATTCTGGATGGTGTCCAGGATCCTCATAATCTGGGCGCATGTCTGCGTACCGCGGAGGCGGCCGGAGCGCATGCCGTGATTGCACCCAAAGATCGTGCCTCAGGGTTAACGCCGACAGCAATCAAAATTTCCAGTGGTGCTGCTGAGCGCCTGCCGTTTATTCAGGTGACCAATCTTGCGCGGGTATTAAGGGATCTGCAGCAAAGAGGGATCTGGCTGGTCGGCACATCTGGGGAGAGCGAGTTAAGTCTTTACCAAGCCGATCTCAAGGGGCCGTTAGCGATCATCTTGGGAGCTGAAGGGCAGGGTATTCGCAGGTTGACCAGAGATCATTGTGATCAGGTTATGTATATCCCGATGCAGGGAGCCGCCGAGAGTCTCAACGTATCTGTTGCTGCAGGCGTCTGCTTATTTGAAGCGGATCGTCAACGCCGCTTGTGAGCAGGTAGTAAAATAAAGTAAAATGCCAGATTGCCTTTGATAGGTAAAACTCCTTGCTTTCTGAAATTTTTCAGCAAGCTGTATAAACCGTGAGGAGCTCAAATTGAGACATTACGAAATCGTGTTTCTGGTCCACCCTGATCAGAGCGAACAAGTGCCCGGTATGATCGAGCGCTATACCCAAACTTTGACCGCTGCTGGTGGTCAGGTTCACCGTCTGGAAGACTGGGGCCGCCGTCAATTGGCCTATCCAATCAACAAAGTTCACAAAGCACATTATGTGTTGATGAATGTTGAATGTGATGTTGAGCAATTGAACGAAGTCACAACTGCTTTCCGTTTTAATGATGCCGTTATCCGTCACCTTGTTGTCAGCATGGACGAAGCTGTTACAGAAGCTTCTCCTATGATGCGCAAAGACGACGAAAAACCCGCTTCAAAAGCCTAATCAGGAGATATCACGATGGCACGTTTTTTCAGACGTAGAAAATTTTGTCGTTTCACCGCTGAAGGTGTGAAACAAATCGATTATAAAGACGTAAACCTGCTTAAGAATTTCGTTACTGAAACAGGCAAGATCGTTCCAAGTCGTATTACCGGTACTAAAGCTCGTTTCCAGCGTCAGCTGTCAACTTGTGTCAAACGTGCACGGTTTCTGGCATTGCTGCCTTACTGTGACATGCACAAGTAATTTAGCTTTTCAGTTGTAAGGTTAAGATCAAAATATTATGTTGCGGGGAATCGCTGATTTTGCAATGAAAGGTCGCTGGCAGGCTGCTTTGGCAGCTGCTTTGCTATCGGTCGCTGCAATGTTGCTCCCACCACTCAATTATCTCGCTAGCGGGGTAATTGTGCTGGCCACATTACGTGTAGGCCCTCAAGAAGGCCTCCGGGTAATGGCCGCAACCTTGGTAGTGTTTGCTGCCGTCGCCGGACTGTTATTCGGACAACTCTGGATTGCATTGGCGTTATTGCTGACCAGTTGGTTACCGGCTTATCTGGTGACCCTGGTGCTGGGTTACAGTCGTTCTTTGGAACGGGCGCTTCTGGCTGCGGCCGGAGTCGGTATTCTGGTGGTACTGATATCACATATCTTTTTGCCTAATCCGGCATTGTGGTGGCAGGAAATGCTGACACCATTTGTTCAATTACTATCTGAACAATCCGGTTGGCAGATGAACGCCACAGAAACGCAAAACTTTCTGGTACAAATGGCCAGCATGATGACCGGTCTGATTGCCGCAGCAGTAAGTGTCAATATTATTCTGGGCATTTTGATTGGCCGTGCATGGCAAGCCTCGTTATATAACGAGGGTGCATTTGGCAGTGAGTTTACTCAGATTACTCTGGGTAAAACACTGGCGACTGTGACAGCCGTCTTGATGGGGCTTTCCCTGACTGGAATGGCGGGGTCTTTGACGTTGCTGGTTGATTGTTTACCGGTGCTGTTAGTGCTTTTTGCATTACAAGGTATTGCGGTTGCACATGCAATCGTTCGATTGAAACAAAAGTCGGTCGCCTGGTTAGTCGTAATGTATGTGCTGATGGTGTTAATGCTGCCACAAATGATGATTTTAACTGCCACACTGGGCATATTGGAACAATGGTTTAATTTTCGCAAACGCGCAATCGCGTAACGCGGTTATTTTATAAGCAGTCTGAGACTGCGAATGAGGGTTAGAACGATGCAAGTAATTTTGCTGGAAAAAGTTCAAAAGCTGGGTAATCTGGGTGATGAAGTTAGTGTAAAAGCTGGCTATGGTCGTAACTTCCTGGTTCCTGCGGGTAAGGCTTTGCCTGCCAACAAAAACAACAGAGAAAAATTTGAAGCTCGTCGCGCTGAACTTGAAGCGGCTGCTGCCAAATTACTTACTGCAGCTCAGGAACGTGAGAAAAAGCTGGTTGCAGCTGGTGAAGTCGATATCATGGCTAACGCTGGTGTTGAAGGTAAATTATTCGGTTCGGTTACTGCTGCAGAAATCGCTGATGCGGTCAATGCAAAAGGCGCTGATGTAGACCGTAATGAAGTCCGTTTACCAACAGGGCCTTTACGCCACACTGGTGAATACAACATTGATGTGCAATTGCATGCTGATGTTGTTGTGAGTGTGAAAGTCAATATCACTTCTGAAGCTGAGCTGGCTGCCATTGCTGCTGCTGAAGAAGCTCGTAAAGCACGTGATGCTGCACGTGAAGAAGCAGAAGCGATTGCCAAAGAGCAAGAGCAGTAAAAATTAGTTAAAAATTGGGACATGGTGTTCCATGTCCCAGTAATTTTGTGATTCGCTAATATTGAATCAAATGCTTGTTTAACCAGCTTGGACGAATGCTGTGGAACAGATAACTTATCCAGAAAGCTATCAAGACAGCGCAACTCAGGCCCTGAAGGTCCCGCCGCATTCAGTTGAAGCTGAACAATCGGTCTTAGGCGGCTTGATGCTTGATAACAGTGCCTGGGAACAGGTATCTGATCTCCTGGTTGAGCAGGACTTCTATCGTCACGACCATCAACTTATTTTCCGTGGCATAGCCGAATTAATGGAACAAGCCAATCCTGTAGACGTGATCACGTTGGCAGAATGGCACAATCAGCGCGGTGAACTGGATAAAGTCGGTGAATTGGCTTATCTCGGTGCCTTAGCGCGCAATACTCCCAGTGCTGCAAATATCAAAGCCTACGCCTCGATCGTTCGTGAACGTTCGATTCTGCGTCAGCTTATCCAGATTGGTAATAATATTGCTAATATGGCATTTACGCCTGAAGGCCGTAATAGCGAAGAAATGCTCGATACTGCTGAGCGACGCGTTTTTGAAATCGCAGAAAAAGGTGCCAAACGTGGCGGGGGGTTTATTCAGGTCAAAGATGTTCTGAGTAAGGTCGTCGATAAAATTGATACGCTGTTTGAACAGGATAGCGGTATCACCGGTTTACCAACCGGCTTTATTGATTTTGATGATCAGACATCTGGTTTACAGCCTGCCGATCTGGTCATTATCGCTGGTCGACCGTCGATGGGTAAAACCACCTTTGCAATGAATATTGCTGAAAATGCCGCGATTCACAGCAAACAGCCCGTTGCCGTATTCAGTATGGAAATGCCTGCTGACTCATTAGCAATGCGGATGTTGTCTTCGCTAGGTCGAATCGATCAGCATCGTTTACGTACTGGTCGATTAAACGATGATGACTGGCCACGCTTAACCTCAGCCATAGCGTTATTAAATGAAGCTCCGTTGTTTATTGATGATACCGGTGGTTTGACTCCCTCTGAACTGAGAGCCCGGGCGAGACGTTTAAAACGTGAGCATGGCCTGAGTTTGATCATTGTCGATTACCTGCAGCTAATGAGTGGCAGTGCCAACGGTCGTCAGGCAGAAAATCGTACCAATGAGATTTCAGAAATTTCCCGTTCATTAAAAGCACTGGCCAAAGAGCTCAATGTGCCGGTGATTGCGTTATCCCAGTTAAACCGTTCACTGGAGCAGCGACCAAATAAACGTCCGGTTATGTCGGATCTACGTGAGTCAGGTGCGATTGAGCAGGATGCCGATATCATTGTGTTTATCTATCGTGATGAAGTGTATAACGAAGATTCTGCAGAAAAAGGCAAAGCTGAAATCATCATCAGTAAACAGCGTAACGGTCCTATTGGCACCGTGGCATTAACCTTTCAGGGCAAATACACCCGGTTTGAAAACTTTGCCCCTGCGTACTACCAAGATTACGGTGATAATGAATCGTGAGTCGCTATCCGTTTGCCCGAATCGATCTGGCAGCACTGAAACATAATCTGCAACAAGTTCGTCATTTCGCCCCAAACAGTAAAGTGATGTCGGTCATTAAAGCTGATGCTTACGGGCACGGCGTCATTCAGGTTGCTCAGGCGCTCATGCAAAGTGATGCATTTGCAGTGGCCCGATTTAGTGAAGCATTAACCTTACGAAAACATGGATTTGTCCAGCCGATTACCATTTTTGAAGGTGTCAGCACCCTAGAAGAATGGCAGTTGGCTGCTGAATTTGAGTTGACGCCGGTCTTGCATCAGCAACAGCATCTTGAGTTTTTATTAAAAGCGCAAATCCATCAGCCATTACCTTTTTTATGGCTGATGTTGGAAACCGGTATGCACCGTCTAGGTTTACCGCAACAGGACGTAATAAAGATTATTGATGCACTTGAACAACGTTCAGATCTGGTGAGCAAGCTTGGTTTAATGAGTCATTTTGCCAACTCGGATGTATTAAATGATGGACGTAATATTCAACAATTAACGGTTATGAAAAATCTGGCTGAAACAACAGGCTTGCCAGTGTGTATGGCTAATTCAGCAGCGATTATAAGTTTGCCTGAATCGCATTATGACTGGATAAGGCCCGGTCTGATGTTGTATGGCGCCTCACCATTTGCCAATAAATCAGGGGCTGATGTTGGACTCAAGCCGGTCATGCAATTGATCTCCAAATTGATTGCGACGCAGCAATTAAAAGCTGGGGATGAAGTCGGCTATGGCGGTCAGTGGACCGCTGATAAACCCGTGCGTATGGGCGTGGTCAGCATCGGTTACGGTGATGGCTACAGTCGTCATTTATCCAATCTTGGCAAAGTCTTGATTCGAGGTAAAGATGTGCCGATTATTGGTCGCGTCTCGATGGATACCGTCTGCGTCAATCTGAATGATTGTCCCCAGGCGCAACTGGATGATGAGGTGATTATCTGGGGGGCCAACGAGTTGGCGGTTGAATGGTTAGCCGATAAAGCCGGAACCATACCCTATGAATTATTAACCTGTGTGACACCGAGAGTTCAAAGGGAATATTTGAATGGCTAAAGCCAAGCGAGTGTATGTCTGCCGTGAGTGTGGCGCTCAGACCCCACAATGGGCTGGGCGCTGTGCAGATTGCGGTGCATGGAACAGTCTTGAAGAATCCGTGCAGAGTAGCGCCAAACCTTCTACGGCAATGAACAAACATACGGGTTATGCCGGCCAGCAACAAAATACTGTACAGGCATTAAAAAGCATTACTTCTGAACAGGCAGTGCGTTGGTCTACCGGACTGCCGGAATTGGATCGGGTTCTGGGTGGCGGGCTGGTAACCGGTTCTGTCGTGCTTATTGGTGGCGATCCCGGGATTGGTAAGTCAACTCTATTACTGCAAGCTATGGCTAGTATGGCCGAGCTTAGTGGTATTAATCCGCTTTATATCAGTGGGGAAGAATCGTTACAGCAAATTCGTTTGCGTGCTGAACGCTTACAGTTGCAGGAAACCCCGGTTGATTTACTGGCAGAGACTCATGCCGAACAAATGATGGCTATTGCTCATCAGCGTCAACCGCAGGTGATGGTTATTGATTCGATTCAAACGGTATTTACCGAATTGTTGCAATCGGCGCCCGGAACAGTGGCACAGGTGCGTGAAAGTGCAGCCCAGTTGGTAAGGTTTGCCAAATCCAGTGGCATCACGATGATTCTGGTGGGACATGTTACCAAGCAAGGAGCTTTAGCCGGGCCAAGGGTTTTGGAGCATATGGTTGATACCGTATTGTATTTTGAAGGTGACAGTTCGACACGGTTCCGTATTTTACGTGCTGTCAAAAACCGCTTTGGCGCGGTCAATGAACTCGGCGTATTTGCCATGACCGAGCTGGGCCTGAAAGAAGTCAGTAATCCTTCAGCGATATTTCTGTCGCGAGGCGAAAAAGCCGTTCCTGGCAGTATGATTACAGTGATTCGAGAAGGCAGCCGGCC
This sequence comes from Methylophaga sp. UBA3613, assembly GCF_002375415.1. Taxonomy (NCBI): domain Bacteria; kingdom Pseudomonadati; phylum Pseudomonadota; class Gammaproteobacteria; order Thiotrichales; family Piscirickettsiaceae; genus Methylophaga; species Methylophaga sp. UBA3613. The sequence continues at coordinate 45,953 of NZ_DFLS01000003.1, forward strand.
AATGCTGGTTGAAGTCCAGGCTCTGGTTGATGAAAGTCCGTTGGGCAATCCACGACGTGTTTCAGTCGGCCTGGAACAAAATCGTCTGGCCATGTTATTGGCAATTCTACACAGACATGGTGGTATTACCTGCCATGATCAGGATGTATTTATCAATGTTGTGGGTGGCGTGAAATTAAGCGAAACCGGTGCCGATCTGGCAGTGCTGACAGCGGTGATTTCCAGTTTACGAAATAAAGCCATACCGCAGGACTGGGTGGTGTTTGGTGAAGTGGGGCTAACCGGAGAAATTCGGCCAGTTCAGGCCGGGGAAGAACGGATCCGTGATGCAGGAAAACATGGCTTTAAAGTGGCACTTGTTCCTGCAGCCAATGCGCCAAGAAAAGCAATTCCAGGGCTTAAAGTTATTGCTGTACATCATTTGCAACAGGCCATTGACGCACTGAAAGATGGCTGGTTGTAATTACGGCTTCAGTTTTCGGGCATATCCACTAAGGCCGAGAGTTCGCGATGCAGTAAGCCTTCGTCAGCGAGATTTAATTCCACCAGTTTTTTCAGGTGGGTAATGCTGTCAAGGTCGATTAGTTTGCAATGAAAACCGATGCTGTTGGCATCCATATGCGCCATTTCTGCCTGCATTTTAATCACCACCTGTGCCTCGTCGAGCAACAAATCAACGGTAAAATGATCTGTCAGTTTGCCTGCCCAGTTTTCTGGCCGGCCAATCAACAGCCCATTAAGTGACACATCAATGACCCGACAATTCAGATACATATCACCCTCAGTCGTTAAAATATGAGCATTCGCCGTAAAAGGGATTCGACTAAAATATCTTCGTTCATCCGACATCGGTGATCTCCAGTTTAATATGACTGATACTATCATTCTTTTTGATAAGGAGTCATAGCAGATGTTATGGGTAAAAGCGTTCCATTTAATGGCGGTTGTCACCTGGTTTGCCGCATTGTTTTATTTACCAAGGCTGTATGTGTACCACGCCATGTGTGAAGACCAGGAAGGCAGGGATCGTTTTAAAATTATGGAGCGCAAACTCTACCGGGGCATCATGACACCAAGTGCCATTGTTGCTTTGGTTCTGGGGATCTGGCTGATGAGTTATTACACGCTGGAGCAATTAAAATCCATGCACTGGTTGCATGCCAAACTAACGCTGGTGGTATTACTGTTTGCATATCATGGTATGTGTGGACGAATGCTTAAACAGTTTGCCGCGGATAAAAATCAACACAGTCACGTGTTTTATCGCTGGTTTAACGAAATGCCTGTACTGATTTTAATTGCTGTAATGATCCTGGCCGTAGTGAAACCGTTTTAAAAAAAAGCCCCTCGGAGAGGGGCTTTGATGACACAGATTAATCAATCTATATATTCGAATATTTTTACTACGCGTAATACACCCTTGGTAGAGCGAGCAACGGCTACAGCCTGATCTGCCTCAGCCTTGGTGAGTTTACCCATAAGATAAACGATGCCTCTTTCTGTCACTACTTTCACATAAAAAGGGTCAACATTTTCGTCCTGGGTCATTTTTGTTTTTAACTTGGTGGTGATCCAGCTGTCGCTGCTACGGGAAGTTAAAGCGCTAGGGCCTGAAATCGCCAGCTCATTGTAGACTTTGCGTACTTTAGGAATATCTTTAACCAAAGTAGTAGCTTTTTGTTTAAGTGATTCAGTAGGTGTTTCGCCGGAGAGCAATACGAAGCCGTTATAACTGGTCACATTAATATTGCTCTGGTTATAGAGATCTTTATCCTGGAAAATGGCATATTTGGCTTTGATTTCGATGCTTTGGTCGTCAAGGATGGCGCCTGCTGTCCGACGGTCATAGGCAACCGCAGCCGTGGTAGCTGCACCGCCCACAACTGCTGCTGCACAGGCTTGCAACAATAAAATGGGTATCAGTAAGAAAACCAGTCTGAATTGGTACATGAATATTTTCCTCGTTGGGTGGGTGCTGAAAAATGCTGTTAGTTTAGTTGAAAAGCATCGCGAATCCATAATATTTGATCGGGTTGATTTGCGGTGATGGCGATGGCATCAAATCGACAGTTGTGTGCCCATCCCGATTGCATCAGATAATGTTGGGCTGTGGTGATGATACGTGATTGTTTACGGCTTGTAATACTTTCCAGAGCGCTTCCATGATAACCATTACGACGATAACGCACCTCAATAAAGACTAAGGTTTGTCCATCCTGCATGATCAAATCAATCTCACCCCGACGACAATAAAAATTTCGCTGCACAAGCTTTAAACCCTGCTTTTCCAGGTAGTTACAGGCTAATTGTTCTGCCTGCTTACCAGACTGGAGATGTTCTGCCATAGGCTTTATTCAATGTTTAATGGTTCAATCAATCCATTACGTATGGTGGCAAAGGACATAGTACGTTCAATCTGACCCTGTTCATTAATAGTCAGTATCCCTGTGGCTCCATTATATTTTTCATCTTCTGAACCACTCATCGCTGTCAGGAAAGGAATCATGCGATAGGCATCAACCCCCAATGCTGCTAAACGGATAAAGCTGCCGACATCACCAGAGGCCTGTCGACGCACAGCAGTATAGGCAGGATCCTGTTGTGATTGCTCGGTAAACATCCAGGGAATATCGGTAAAAATTAACCCATTCAGATCAATATCCTGTTGTGCATTAGCCTCACCACCATAGGCATGGGATGTAGCGAGAATTGGCAATTTACCTGAGCGGTGAAAACGTAACTGGGTTAATAGCTGGCGTGCTTTTAAAGGCCTGCCCACCATAAACAGAAAATCTACATCCTGACGTCTTCTTGGTTCGAATTCCAGGGATTTCCCCAGTGTGCGACGCAGGTTTTGGTAACGCTGAACACTGCTGTCTACTCCCAATATTGGTGTCAGAATATGAGAATAGTCATTTTCTGCTTCATCATATTTAGCACGAGTGACAAGTTGCCCGCCTGAATCGCGCCATTCATTGGTAAATGCTTCAGCAACCCTGTCCCCCCAATCACTGCGGGGACTTAAGACAATTGCCCGTTTATATCCCATTTTATTGGCATATTCCGCCTGGTTTCGTGCATCATCTTCAGGCGCCAGAGCAAACTGGAAAAAATTATTCTGCTCAATATCTTCATTGATTCGGTTAAGAGCCAGCACAGGAATCGTTAATGTGTCATGTGCCGCAAGCAACTCAACGGAGGTTTTATCCAGCGGCCCAATAACGATATTTGCACCATCAGTAACGGCTTTATCGTATTGTGATATCACGTTATTGGAATTAGCATTGTTACCGGTTTGAACATCGTAAAATTGCAAACGTACATTGGAACGAGCGTTGAAATGGGCAGCAATGATGCCCTGACGAATAGCTTGAGCAGCGTTTGCCGCCGGGCCGGAATCAGGTAACAGGATACCAATCAAATCCAGTTGTTGAGGAAGGCGAAGAGGCGTTTTGATAGATTTTTTTAATTGTTCAATATCAGCCGGGTGATTTGGATAACTGTATTGCCAGTCTTCAATCGCAACTTCCATGGCTTCGGGATTATTTTCATAAGCCTTAAAGGCATACGCCAGAGCAAACCAACCACTATCTTCAGCGGGTGGTTGGCCAGGATTGTATAAATCCAATGCCTGTGGAGTCATTTTCAGTAATGTCTGCCACAACGCGAGATGGTTATTTTCCCGTTCGCTCTCAGGCAGCATTGGATCTAACTTGATATGAGCCAGAGCCTTTTCCAGCATGTTTTCAGTCAAATCGTAAGCGGTGATTCTCAGTTCCAGAATGCGTTTTTGTTGTGCTTCATTGGCACTGTCAAAATCAATCTTGTCCAAATGGGTTAGTGCTTGCTGACCATCCAGATTCAATAAGGCGATATCTGCGCGCAGCATATTGGCTGTGAGTTGTTCACGTGAGGAAAGTTGTTCGAGGTTGGTTTCAGCGAGCAGTGCATCTGCTTCAGCCAGTTCACCTAACTCATACTGCATCATTGCCGCGCGATATTGAAATGCCGATTTGAGTGCACCTTCAGATTCCGCTGCTTGGGCAAGATAATCTTCTGCAGCAACCGCATAATCCCCCTGTTTTTCTGCTTCAGAAATTAACGACGTCATCTCTGGGGCTGATGGTTTGGTATCCATTGATATCGGTTGGCAGGCGGTTAAAGCCAGTAATACCAACAACATAAACAGGGCGGAAAATCGTTGCGTCATAAGCTACATCAAATTTAGTTCGGAGAAGGCATCATCTTACCTGTTCGCGTATATTACGACCAGAATCAATATTTTTTTTCAGGATAGTTACCGTGAAAGATACAACAGCCGCACTTTATATCGTTGCCACCCCAATTGGAAATCTGGCGGATATTTCAGCGCGCGCTATTGAAGTTCTGTCCTCAGTAGATGTGATTGCCGCTGAAGATACCCGCCATAGCAAATATCTGTTGCAGCATCATGGAATTGAAACCTCCACTATTTCATTGCATGAACACAATGAACAGCAACGCAGTGAATTATTGTTATCACGCATTGCCGCAGGTGAATCAATTGCTCTGATTTCGGATGCCGGCACACCCTTAATCAGTGATCCTGGTTATAGATTGGTCAATATGGCGCGTGAACAGGGAATTAAAGTAATTCCTATTCCGGGCGCGTGTGCCGTTATCGCTGCGTTATCCGCTTCAGGATTATCTGCAGAACGCTTTGCCTTTGAAGGCTTTTTACCACCAAAATCGACCGCACGCCTCCAGGCCCTAAAAAGTCTGGCAAATGAGCCCCGTACGCTGATTTTTTATGAAAGCCCTAAACGCATGGTAGCCAGTTTGCAGGATATGTTGACAGTCTTTGGTGGCGATCGAAAAGCCTGTCTGGCACGTGAGCTGACCAAAATGTTTGAAACCATTGTCACCTTGCCTTTGGCAGAGTTAGTGGACGTTGTTATCAATGATGCTAATCACCAAAAAGGCGAGATTGTGTTGCTGGTTGAGGGGCAGGCGGCAGTTGTCGATAGCGATGAGGCGGAAGAGGTCAGAGTGTTACAAATCCTGCTAGATGAGGTGTCTTTAAAACAGGCTGCTGCCATTACAGCCTCCATTCTCGGTATCAAGAAAAACAAAGCCTATGAAATGGCGTTGAAACTTCAGCAAAAATAATGCTGCTCCGGTAAAATAGTGCGTTGAGATGGCCAGACAATCGCGCTTGCAAAAGTGAGGAAAGTCCGGGCTCCAAAGGGTAAGGTGCCAGGTAACGCCTGGGGGACGTAAGTCCACGGCCAGTGCAACAGAGAGTAAACCGCCTGAATGTAAGTTCAGGTAAGGGTGAAAGGGTGCGGTAAGAGCGCACCGCGCTTCTGGTAACAGAAGTGGCATGGTAAACCCCACCAGGAGCAAGACCAAATAGAGGAACAAATGCTTCGGCATGACATGCGGCCCGCATGGTTCCCGGGTAGGTTGCTTGAGGCAGATGGTGACATCTGTCCCAGATGAATGATTGTCCACGACAGAACCCGGCTTATCGGCCATCTCAAACTTTTTCTGTTTCACCCATCTGAAAATATTTTTTCTGCGAGTCAAATTCTGCCTTTATTCTAGAATCTACTTTAACTTCCGATGCCAGTTTTTTGATAAGAAATAAGTCCTCGTTTTCACCTTGATCCACTTTCTCCCCACTTTCATGAAATTGCGCTAAGTCCTTGTCGTAAAAAGAGGATTTTCTTAATTTTGATGCTTGACTTCGTTATGTTGCACTCCTATAGTGTCGGAAAGTGGGGAAAAGTGGATCTTTGTGGATCCTTCAATTTGAGGACTAACAGTGTTTCGAGGCGTAGCAACTTTCAATCTGGATGCAAAAGGACGGATGGCCATTCCAGCCAAGTTCCGTAAGCATCTTGATGTCTGCTGCGAGGGCCGTTTGGTGATCACCATCGATCACTCAGACCACTGTCTACAGGTTTATCCACTGCCAGAATGGGAAACGGTTGAACAAAAACTATCTGCGCTACCAAGTTTGAATCCTCAGGTTCGTCGCCTCAAACGCATGCTGCTCGGCTATGCCACCGAGTGTGAAATGGATAGCAACGGTCGCATCTTGTTGCCGGCAAAACTACGTGAATTCGCAGGTTTAGATAAAAATATCGTGATGATTGGTCAGGGAAACAAGTTTGAGCTGTGGGATGAACAAAGCTGGAATACATTGATGGACGCATGTCTTCAGGAAGACTTTGACGCAATACTGCCAGCCGAACTCGAAACGCTGTCGATATAGGGCGGAGTCATGACAAACCAACTCCCAACACATCAACCGGTCCTTTTGAAAGAGACCGTCGAGGGACTGTTTATTCAGCCTGACGGTATCTATGTGGATGCGACTTTTGGTCGTGGTGGTCACTCTCGTGCCATTCTCCAACAACTTTCAGCAAACGGTCGTTTATTAGGATTGGATCGTGATCCAACTGCAGTGGAAGCAGGTCAGGCATTGGCGAAAATGGATACGCGCTTTGCGATTGAACATTGTGCTTTCTCTGAACTTTCAACGGTTATCCATTCCCGGCTCTGGCAAGGGAAGGTAAACGGTATTTTGATGGATATCGGTGTGTCTTCACCACAACTTGATGAGGCTGAACGTGGATTCAGTTTTCAACATGATGGCCCATTGGATATGCGGATGGATCCGACATCCGGCATGAGTGCGGCCGAATGGCTTGCCAGTGCTGAAATGAGCGAAATTGCTACTGTGATTAAAACGCTGGGTGAAGAACGTTACGGTAAACGTATTGCTTCCGCCATTGTGGAAACACGTGAACATACCCCTATCACCACAACAAAACAGTTGGCTGATTTGGTGGATAAAGCGAGTCCAACCCGCGATAAATTCAAACATCCGGCGACGCGTACTTTCCAGGCCATTCGTATTTTCATCAATAGTGAACTGGAAGAATTAACCAGTGCACTGGAACAGGCTTTAGAGATCCTGGCTGTGGGCGGTAGATTGGTCGTTATCAGTTTTCATTCGCTGGAAGATCGCATCGTCAAACGTTTTTTCCGCGACCAGGCGAAAGGTGATGATTTGCCCGCGCATTTTCCGGTGACAGCAGACCAATTAAATCCTCGTCTTAGAATTATCGGCAAGGCCATCAAAGCGGATGAAGCTGAGTTATCGGTGAATGTTCGCTCTCGCAGTGCGGTCTTACGTGTGGCGGAGAAACTTGCATGATCTGGCCTACGTTTTTCGAACATATCCGTATTGATTTGCCTGTGCTAGTCATGACTTTATTGGTGCTGGTCTCATCAGTTGCAGTGATCTATACCAAGCATGCGGGTCGTAGCGAATTTGTCGCGTTGCAGCAATTGGAAAACAGACGTGATCAATTGAATGAAGAGTGGGGCAAATTGTTACTGGAACAGAGCACATGGGCCAGTCCAGCCAGAGTTGAACAGCAGTCCCGTACCCGCCTGAATATGCAGGTACCCAGTAATGAACAAACCGTGGTGGTCAAACCATGAGTCGGCGCAAGCAAAACGGATATCAGCAAACCGGCAGCTGGCGGCTGAATCTGGTCAGACTGTCCTTTATCCTGATTGGTCTGGGTCTGTTATGGCGACTGGTGGATATTCAGGTGTTAAACCCTGATTTTCTGCGTAACCAAGGCGATGCCCGGCATCTGCGTAATGTTCCAATTGTGGCCCATCGGGGAATGATTCTGGATCGTCATGGCGAACCTTTGGCGATAAGTACCCCAGTCCATTCTGTTTGGTTAAACCCTCAGGTAACAGATGCAGAAGATCCAAAGCTGACCAAATTAGCTTCTATTCTGGGCATTGATGCCAATAATATTCGTCAACGGATTTATCAGAACCCTGAACGTGAATTTCTTTATTTAAAACGTCGGGTCAAGCCGGAAATCTCGGATCAGGTAAAACAATTAAAAATTGGTGGCGTTGCGTTGCAACGCGAATACAAACGCTATTATCCAACAGGTGAAGTAACAGCCCATGTGGTGGGCTTTACCAATATTGATGATGTTGGTCAGGAAGGACTGGAACTTACCTACGAGCCATTACTGACCGGTGTACCTGGACTGCGTCGCATGGTGCGAGACAGTAAAGGTAATTTTGTTGGTGGTGGCGATCCTATTCGCCCGGCAAAAGCTGGTGAAAACATCCAGTTAAGTATCGATTTGCGTTTGCAGTATCTGAGTTATAACGCGCTTAAAAACGCGGTTGATAAGCATGGCGCGAAATCAGGCTCTGCGGTGATTCTGGATGTTCAGACTGGTGAAGTCTTAGCGATGGTTAATCAACCAGCTTTTAATCCAAATAATCGTTATGGTGTGCAGTCGGCTGACTTACGTAATCGTGCTGTGACCGATCTGTTTGAACCAGGTTCAACAGTAAAACCTTTTACCGTTGCCAGTGGTTTGAAATCAGGCAAATTTGATCTCAACACGATGATCAATACACATCCGGGTACGATGCGGGTCAGTGGGCATACTATCCGTGATTTCCGCGATTACGGCATCATTAATTTGGCCACATCAATTCAAAAGTCGAGTAATGTTGCGGCCAGCAAAATTGCGTTGGAACTTGAACCAATGGAATTGTGGCAGGATTTTGCCAGTTTTGGCATGGGCGCTGAAAGTGGCGCCTATTTCCCGGGGGAAGCCATGGGAACTTTACCTGATCCGCGGACATGGCGAACCTTGGATCGGGCCACGCTGGCTTACGGTTATGGATTGGCAACAAATACGTTACAACTCGCCAGAGCTTATACCATCATTGGTAATGGCGGCATTATGCGCAATGTCACGTTTATCAAACAGGATAAAACACCCAAGGGACGTCGAGTTTTTTCCAAAGATTTAATGGAAACCGTACGCGGTTTGATGGAATTGGTTGTGCTTCCAGGTGGGACTGCCCAACGGGCGGCGGTACCAAATTACAGTGTAGCCGCAAAAACCGGCACGGTTAAAAAAGCTATGGCGGGAGGGTATACCGAGAGTGAGTATCAATCGCTGTTTGCTGGTTTGATACCGGCCAAAAATCCCCGCTTGGCAATGGTGGTGGTGATTGATGAACCAACAGGCGAAGAGTATTACGGTGGTGCAGTAGCCGCACCAGTATTTGCTGATGTTATGGTGGGTGCCATGCGTTTACTGAATATTGCGCCTGATGCACTTCCCCAAACGCAATTACAGGTGGCGCATCAATGAACTATCAAATGCGTCTTATTGATTTAATGCAACTGGTTGATAGTGACACGGTGTCGACAACAGTGGTTAGCGGTCTGAGTCTGGATAGCCGTCGGCTCAAATCAGGAGATTTGTTTTTTGCCTTAGCTACAGATCTGGAAATCCGAGACCAACATATCAAGCAGGCAGCTACAGCCGAAATTGCAGCTGTTTGCTATTCAGCAGAAGCACCTTTGGAACCGGAGCTGAGAAAACATCTCCAACAGCGGCAAATTGAAATGGTTGCTGTTAATGATTTGAAGGAGCAAACCGCTCGCCTGGCTGCGGCATTCTATCAATATCCTTCGGCAACAATGACGGTCATAGCGGTCACCGGTACCAATGGTAAAACTTCTGTCACCCAGTTTATCGCTCAGGCACTGGAAAACGCCGGTCAACCTTGTGGTGTTATAGGAACATTGGGCAGTGGAAGAATAACTGAGATAAAAGATCACGGCATGACAACGCCGGACCCCGTGCGTTTACAAGCAATGCTTGCAGAAATGCGTGACAACGGAATCCAGTACGTCGCTCTGGAAGCATCTTCACATGCTTTGGAACAGGGACGGCTGAATTTTGTTGATATTAACTATGCCGTATTGACCAATTTAAGTCGGGATCATCTTGATTATCACCAGAGTATGTTGGAGTACGCGGCGGCAAAACAACGTTTATTTGATTTTGCATCGCTAGAGGCTGCAGTAGTCAATGCTGACGATGACTTTGGTCAGCAGATATTGTCTTTACTTAAAAAAAATCAGATTAACAGTGTGGAGTATAGCTGCAGTAATTCCAAAGCAAATGTGTTTGCCAGTGATATTCAGGCGACAACTAATGGCTTGCAATTCAATTTACATAATGCGCAGCAAACAGTGGCCATTCAAACCCGTTTACTCGGCAGATTCAATGTCGAAAATCTATTGGCAACCGCCGGTGTACTTGCGTTAGTTGGTTGGTCAACGGATGAAATTGCCGACGGATTAAATCAATTAACCAGTGTAAATGGACGCATGCAACTGTTGGCGAGCAGTCTGCAACCATCAGTTGTGATTGATTTTGCCCATACTCCAGATGCATTGGAAAAAGCTCTGCTGGGTATGCGTCAACATATGGATAGTCGTTCGAAACTCTGGTGTGTATTTGGTTGTGGCGGTGAACGCGACAAAGGCAAACGGCCTTTGATGGGGAAAATCGTCAGTGAGTTAGCCGACAAACTGGTCGTTACTGATGACAACCCGCGTGGTGAGGAAAGTATGAAAATCATCGAGCAGATCCTGGCTGGTTGCCACAAACAAGCAGATATTCATATTGAAGCTGATAGAAAGCTAGCGATCGAATACGCCATTATCGATTCTGCTCTTGATGACATGGTCCTTATAGCCGGAAAAGGCCATGAACAATTTCAGGAAGTCGCTGGCGTAAAAACACCTTTTAATGATAACGAGATAGCGATGCAGGCCATACACAAACGTCACTCAGCAACAAGGGTAACTTTATGACCACTATTCACCTGAGCAAAATTGCTGAGCAACTGAACGCCGAGTTACACGGCGAAGATGCCGTGATGACAGGCAGCAAGATTGATAGCCGTCAGATTGAAAATGGTGATTTGTTTGTCGCGCTGTCCGGCGAGAATATGGATGGCCATGATTTTATAGAGCAGGCACGTTTGGCGGGTGCGAGTGGTGCATTAGTTAATCGGTATATTGCCAATGAACTGCCTCAGATTGTGGTTGATGATGTCACCAAAGCCTACGGAGCGATTGCCAGACTATGGCGGGAAAACAGTCATGCAAAAGTTGTCGCGGTAACAGGTAGTAACGGTAAAACCACGCTTAAGGAAATGATTTCATCCATTCTGGCGCAATCCGGCAACGTGTTGGCTACAAAAGGAAATCTGAATAATAATCTTGGTGTTCCGCTTACCCTGACGCGTCTTAATGATAGCTACGATTATGCGGTGATCGAAATGGGCGCAAATCATTCAGGTGAGATTGCCACTCTGGTTGCCATGGCGGAGCCCGATGTTGCTGTAATCAATAATGTCGGCGCAGCGCATCTCGAAGGTTTTGGTTCATTGCAGGGCGTGGCTGAAGCAAAAGGTGAGATCTATGCCGGCCTGAAAGCTGATGGCGTTGCGGTAATCAATGCCGATATGCCTTATGGCGATTTATGGAAACAAATACTGGGAGCGCGCCAACACATCAGCTTTGGGCTGCAGCAACCCGCAGATATTGTCGCATTAGACCTGCAGTTAGCCATTACCGGTAGTCATTTTATGGTGCGACTGGATGGGGTTTGTCATTTTATCTTTTTACCGTTACCCGGAATTCATAATGTCAGCAATGCCTTAGCGGCCATTGCGGTTTGTTCAGCGCTCAACATTGAGCCGGAAGCAATTGTTAAAGGTTTGGCTGCAATCAAAGCTGTTCCGCATCGCTTGCAATTACGCGAAGCGGTTAATAACGCATTAGTGATTGATGATACCTACAATGCTAATCCCGGATCGTTTCGTCAGGCCCTGCAAACCTTGATGCAGTTCCCGGGGGAACATTGGTTGGTACTGGGTGATTTCGGCGAGCTCGGACCAGAAAGTACTGCTATTCATCAACAGTTAGGTCGAGATGCACAGTCAGCTGGTGTGAAACGGTTGTTTACCATTGGGCAGCAAAGCCAGCTGGCCTCGGCAGAGTTTGCTGATAATGCACAGCATTTCAATGAGCTGTCAGAGTTGGAAGCGGAACTGAAAAATGCACTGAATAAAGATGTGGCGTGCTTGATTAAAGGCTCTCGCTTTATGAAGCTGGATAAGCTGGCGGATGCACTGGCCGTTGGAGGAGAAGCCTGATGCTGTTAATACTGAGTGAATATCTGAGCCAGTATTACACCGGCTTTAATGTCTTTCAATATCTGACATTACGGGCCATTTTAGGGGTAATGACCGCATTGGGAATTGCACTGATTGTGGGTCCTACGATGATCCGACATCTCAGTTTCAGACAGATTGGCCAGGTAGTCAGAAATGATGGACCTGAATCCCATATCAGTAAAACAGGTACGCCCACCATGGGCGGTTCTTTAATACTGGTTGCAATTGCCGTCAGTACCCTACTGTGGGCTGATCTGACAAACCGTTACGTTTGGGTGGTGTTACTGGTTACGCTGCTGTTTGGCACAATTGGTTTTGTTGATGATTACATCAAGCTGGTTCGTCAGGATCCCAAAGGACTGTTAAGCCGTTATAAATATTTCTGGCAATCAGTAGTGGGTTTGGGGGCAGCAATATTTCTGTACATGACAGTCCAGACACCCGCCGAAACGCAGCTTATCGTGCCATTTTTTAAAGAAATCATTATCCCTCTGGGGGCATGGTATCTGCTGGTGGTCTATTTGGTCATAGTTGGCAGTAGTAATGCTGTGAATCTGACAGATGGTCTCGATGGTTTAGCGATTATGCCTACGGTAATGGTCGCGGCAGCGTTAGGGCTATTCAGTTATGTTGCAGGACACTTTGAGTTTGCCAATTATCTGCAAATTCCACATATCCCTGGGGCTGGAGAATTAACCGTATTCTGTGCCGCAATGGTGGGTGCTGGATTGGGATTCCTCTGGTTTAACACCTATCCAGCCCAGGTTTTTATGGGTGATGTCGGTGCTTTGGCACTGGGCGCAGCGCTGGGAACGGTTGCGGTTCTGGTACGCCAGGAATTGGTATTACTGATTATGGGCGGGGTTTTTGTCATTGAAACTCTGTCAGTAATGATTCAAGTGGCCTCATATAAATTACGTGGCAAGCGAGTGTTCCTGATGGCGCCAATTCATCATCACTATGAATTAAAAGGCTGGCCGGAACCACGCATTATTGTTCGATTTTGGATCATCACCGTATTTCTGGTGCTGGTCGGTTTAGCGACGTTGAAAATACGATGACAGCAGAATTACAGCAACATAGTTCGCATTACAGCCTGATTGTTGGACTTGGGCAGACAGGATTGTCATGCGCACGGTTTTTATTGCAGCAGGGTAATGCTGTGGCGGTAATTGATAGCAGTGAAAAACCTACCTGTCTGAATGCTCTGCAAAAAGACTATCCAGAAGTTGTCGTGAAAACAGGTGGTATCCCTGCCGATTGGTTAATGCGAGCTGACAGTATTGTATTGAGCCCCGGCGTTGATCCGCGTTTGCCCCAGATTAAACAGGCAGCAGAAGCCGGGATTGAGATTATTGGTGATATTGAGTTATTTGCACGCCACGCCAACGCCCCCATCATTGCAATAACCGGTTCGAATGGTAAAAGTACCGTCACCACTTTAGTCGGTTTAATGGCACAAATGGCCGATAAAAAAGTTGCAGTTGGCGGTAATCTTGGCACACCGGCATTGGATTTGTTGACTGATCCTGCTCCAGATTTCTATGTACTTGAGTTGTCCAGTTTTCAGATGGAAACAGTGCATTCTATGAATGCATTTGCTTCAGTGATACTCAATGTCAGTCCCGATCATCTGGATCGTTACGATTCGATCGAAGATTACCAGCGTGCTAAACAAAAGGTTTATAGCGGTAGCGGTGTCATGGTGATAAACCGAGATGATCCTATTGTTTCTGCGATGGCTGAGGCTGGAAGAGATCAGCTTGGTTTCAGTCTGCATGAATCAACCGGTTATGAGTTTGGTGTACTGACCCAGAGAGGACATCTCTGGCTGGCTGAAGGCGATACGCCGTTAATGCTGGTCAGTGATATGAAAATTGCCGGCAGCCATAATATTGCTAATGCATTGGCAGCATTAGCTCTGGGGTCTGTAATGGGACTGCCGATGGATGCCATGTTAAAAGCCTTAAAAGAGTTCAAAGGGCTGCCACATCGTTGCCGGTTTGTACGCGAATTACACGGAGTACGCTGGTTTAATGATTCTAAAGCCACTAACGTTGGCGCCAGTATCGCTGCAATAGAGGGTATTGCAGAGAATGGCAAGATTGTTTTGATTGCCGGTGGTGTTGGCAAAGGACAGAATTTTGCGCCGTTAAGACCGATCCTCAATGACTATGTCAGCACTATCGTATTGATTGGTCAATCTGCTGAAGAAATAGCACGACATGTACCGGAAACAGTTCAGGTCCATTTTGCAGCAGATATGAAAGCTGCGGTTCAGGCGGCAAATATTTCTGCACAAGCGGGTCAGCAGGTTCTGCTTTCACCAGCCTGTGCGAGTTTTGATCAGTTTGCCAATTACGCTGATCGTGGCGACCATTTTGAACAGGCTGTCAGGGAGTTGGCGGCATGAGTCGTGTAAGCACCTACTTCGATTCAAAGCTTTTAATGGCCGCATTGGCCTTATTGTTGATTGGTTTGATTATGGTGTGTTCAGCTTCCATAACCATTGCTGAGAACAAAACCGGACAACCATTATATTTCTTTATCAGACAATTGGCATTTGCCGGACTTGGATTGTTTTTTGCCTGGTGTGTGATGTCGATAAGATTGTCTCATTGGCAACAAATGGCACCGATGTTATTGATGGTCGGTGTTGGTCTATTAGTATTGGTTTTGATTCCTGGGATCGGCAGAGAAGTTAACGGTAGTTCACGTTGGTTACCTTTGGGGCCAGTCAACCTTCAGGTAGCCGAACTGATTAAATTGTTTGCCATTATTTACGTGGCAGATTATCTGCAACGCCATCATGGACAACTAAACACATCCCTATTAAAGGTATTGTCTCCATTACTGTTGTTGAGCGTAGCAGCAGTATTGATGTTAATGCAGCCTGATATGGGCTCCATCGTCGTCATTTTGTCCACCGTATTGGTGATGATGTTTCTGGGCGGTGCCAGATTAGACGTATTTATTGGCTTGATCGCCATTCTGGCAGGGTTGTTTACTATGATGGTCTGGCTGGCGCCTTACCGTCTGCAACGTCTACAAAGTTTTATGGATCCCTGGGCCGATCCGTTTGGAAGCGGTTTCCAGTTAACGCAGGCACTAATTGCATTTGGTCGCGGTGATTGGCTGGGGGTGGGTTTAGGCAGCAGCATGCAAAAATTATTTTATCTGCCCGAAGCACATACAGACTTTTTATTTTCAATTCTGGCAGAAGAACTCGGGTTAATTGGTGCTGTGGCAGTAATCGCTTTGTTTCTGACCATGATTTGGCGTGCGTTGGCGATAGGCCGAGCAGCAGAAGAAGCGGGTCAATTATTTGGCGCACAAATCGCCTTTGGCATTTCGGTATGGCTGGGGTTACAAGCTTGCGTCAATATTGGCGTCAATATGGGCGTGTTACCTACCAAAGGCCTCACATTGCCATTAATGAGTTATGGCGGTAGTAGTCTGGTTATTGTTTGTGTTGCCATTGGTCTGTTATTGCGAGTAGATCTGGAAACCCGTCAACCAGAAAAAGCTTCAGCGAGGGTCAAACGATGACTCGCGTATTAATTATGGCTGGTGGAACTGGCGGACATGTATTTCCAGCATTAGCCTTGGCTGAAGAACTACGTTCACGTTCGGTGGATGTTGAATGGATTGGCACAGAGCGTGGTATTGAATCCCGTTTAGTACCAGCAGCTTCCTTTAAATTAAATTTAATTCCGATTAAAGGCTTACGTGGCAATGGCCTTTTCGGTTGGCTGGTAGCGCCGTTCAGGATTTTACGTGCAGTACTCGAATCCAAAAAAGTGATTAAACGTTTTCAGCCTGATGTGGTGATCGGCCTGGGAGGTTTTGCTTCAGGCCCAGGTGGTCTGGCAGCATGGCTTTCCGGCAAACCGTTATTAATACATGAACAAAATGCTATTGCCGGATTAACAAATCGCTTGCTGGCAAAAATTGCCAAACAGGTATTGCAGGGATTTGAAAACAGTTTTGTCAGCAGTAAGAAAACCAGATGGGTTGGCAATCCAGTTAGAAAAGAAATTGAACAGTTACCTGAGCCACAGATTCGTTATCAGGCAAGGGCTCAGAAACCGTTAAAACTATTGGTGCTAGGTGGCAGCCTGGGAGCAAAAAGTTTAAATCAGGTTGTACCGCAGACGCTGGCATTACTCAGTAAAGAACACACAATCAATGTCATTCATCAATGTGGTGAAAAACATCTGGCTGACTGTCAGCTTGCTTATGAACAGGCAGGAGTAGCGGGTACGGTCACCAAGTTTATTGACGATATGGCGAAAGCCTATAGCGAGGCAGATCTTATTATTTGCCGGGCAGGTGCACTGACCGTGGCCGAGGTCGCAGCAACAGGTATTGCGGCAATTCTGGTGCCTTATCCGTATGCAGTAGATGACCACCAGACTCACAATGCTCAGGCATTAAAAGACGCAGGCGCTGCATTACTGATAGCCGATTCAGCACTTAACGCAAAAGATCTGGCAGCAGTAATACGGCCATTACTGGCAAACCGAAAACAATTGGAACAAATGGCAATACAGGCAAGAACATTGGCAAACCCCGGAACAGCAATGCAGATAGCAGATATCTGTCTGGAGTGGGCAAATGGCTAAATTAACCTCAGCAATGCAAAGTCGGGTCAAACATATCCATTTCATCGGAATTGGTGGTGTCGGTATGGGCGGAATTGCCGAAGTACTGCTGAATCTGGGATATCAGGTCAGTGGTTCGGACTTGAATGAAAACAGTTTGATTCAACACCTGCGCCAGCTTGGGGCCAATATCATGATTGGTCATGACGCGGCATACCTGAAAGGTGCTGATGTGGTGGTAGTAACAACCGCAGTGAGCGCTGACAACGTTGAAGTCATGGCGGCTCGTGAACAGCGTATTCCAGTAGTGCCTCGTGCAGAGATGCTGGCTGAATTAATGCGTTTCAGTTATGGCATTGCCGTGGCGGGTACGCATGGTAAAACCACTACAACCAGCTTAACTGCTGCATTGTTAAGTGAAGGCGAGTTGGATCCAACCTTTGTGATAGGTGGTCGATTAAACAGTGCGGGTTCCAATGCAAGATTAGGTACCGGACGTTATTTAGTCGCTGAAGCAGATGAAAGTGATGCGTCCTTTTTATACCTGCAGCCGATGATCGCCATTGTGACCAATATTGATGATGATCATATGGCGACCTACGAAGGGGATTTTGAAAAGCTTAAAGCCACTTTTATTGAATTTCTGCATCACTTGCCGTTTTATGGTCTTGCGGTGTTATGCATAGATGATGAAGAGGTTCAGAGCATATTGCCTGAAGTGACTCGTCCCATTACAACCTATGGCCAGGATGAACGAGCCGACTTTAGAATCAGTGATCTGCAGCAGTACCAGGGGCAAAGTGAGTTTACAGTCAGTGAAGCTCAAAGTGGTGTGCAATATCAGGTTCGTTTAAATATGCCCGGTCTGCACAATGCACTCAATGCGACAGCTGCTTTAGCCGTCGCCCGTAACTTGGGTGTTGACGTAGCCGCTTGCCAACGGGCGCTATTGAAGTTTGATGGTGTTGGCAGACGCTTCAATATTCTTGGCGAGAAAACCATCGGCCAGGGGCAGGTGTTACTGGTAGATGATTATGGTCATCATCCTACAGAAATTGCAGCGACAGTTGCCGCTAGCCGCGGAGGCTGGCCGGATCGTCGTTTAGTGGTTGTTTTCCAGCCACATCGATATACCAGAACGCGTGATTTGTTCGAAGATTTTGCCCGTGTGCTGTCAACGATAGATGTTTTGGTTGTGCTGGAAGTTTACCCTGCAGGCGAAAATAAAATTGCGGGTGCTGATGCTCGCAGTTTATGCCGTGCCATACGATTACGTGGACAGGTTGAACCGGTATTTGTGGAAGATAAACAAGCCTTGTTTTCTGTACTTCCGGGATTACTAAAGGATCAGGATCTATTGCTTACCCTTGGTGCGGGCGATATCGGAACCATCGCTAAAGAGTTGGATCAACAACTTGAGGAGATGAGCTAATGGTCTCCATGTTTACCGAGTTGCAAGGCGAATTGAAAATAAATGAGCCGTTATCTCAGCACACTTCATGGCGAGTAGGCGGAATAGCAAAGCGTTTTTATCAGCCAAAAGATAAAAATGATCTGGCGTCTTTTTTACGCCAGTTGCCAGCTGATGAACCTTTATTATGGTTAGGCTTGGGTAGCAATTTATTAATACGCGATGGCGGTTTTGCTGGCACGGTTATCAGCATGGCCGGAACCATGCAGGCGCTAGATATAGATGATCAAAGAGTTACCGCTGAAGTAGGTGTTTACTGCAGCAAAGTTGCCAAGCAATCCGCCAAACAGGGTTTAAGTGGGGCAGCCTTTCTGGCAGGTATTCCAGGCACATTTGGTGGTGCATTGGCGATGAATGCCGGTGCTCATGGCTGGGAAACCTGGCAGTTGGTCAAAGAGGCAACAACCGTAACGCGTCAGGGCGAGTTGAAAAAGCGTCCTGCCAGTGACTTTAACGTTGACTATCGTCATGTCGAACTGCCAGAAAAAGAATGGTTTGTCTCAGCCACACTGGAACTACAGCTGGGAGATGCAGAAACTGAAACAGCATTAATTAAACAGCTGCTGAAAAAACGTAACGACAGCCAACCCACCAATCAACCATGTGCCGGTTCAGTATTTCGTAATCCACAAGGCGATTATGCCGGGCGCTTAATCGAGCAGTGCGGTTTGAAGGGGTTGCGAGTTGGTGGGGCAAGCGTGTCGGCAAAACATGCCAACTTTATTGTCAATGACGGGGCTGCTAGCGCGGCTGATATTGAAGATTTGATTAATTTAGTCAGACAACGTGTAGAAGCAGAGACAAAAGTGCGATTGATCCCCGAAGTTCACATTATCGGAGAGCACGCATGAGCGAAATAAATATTACTCCACAAAGTTTTGGTCGGGTTGCCGTGTTGATGGGTGGACGTTCAGCAGAACGTGAGATTTCGTTGAAAAGCGGCCGTGCGGTATTAGCTGCTTTACAGTCACTCGGTGTCAATGCTGTTGAGCTGGATGTAGATAAAACGGTTAGTGAACGTTTGCGTCAGGATAAATTTGATCGGGCATTTATTATCCTGCATGGCCGTGGCGGTGAAGACGGTGAAATTCAGGGTGTTTTGCAGTCATTGCAAATTCCTTATACCGGTAGCGGCATCACCGGTGCGGTACTGTCAATGAATAAACGTTTGAGCAAACAGATTTGGCAAAGTCAGGGTTTACCAACACCAAAATATGTGCGCTTAAATCGTCAGTCCAACCCTCAGAAAATTGTTGAAGAATTGGGTTTGCCGATAGTCGTCAAGCCGGTCAACGAAGGGTCCAGCATCGGTATGAGTAAGGTGACATCAACCGAAGCACTGCAACAAGCCATTAGCCTTGCTTTTGACTATGACGATGAAGTTATCGCTGAACAATGGGTGCATGGGGCGGAATACACGGTGAGCATTTTAAATGGAGAAGCGCTGCCGGTTATTCGATTAACAACACCCAGAGAGTTTTACGACTTTGAAGCCAAGTATCTGGCGGATTCAACCGAATATTTGTGCCCGTGTGGTTTAAGTGATGCTGATGAAAAACGCTGTCAGCAATTGGCAATCAACGCTTTCAATGCGCTCAACATGTCTGGCTGGGGGCGCATTGATGTTATGGCGGATCAGCAAGGTGATTTTTATTTGTTGGAAGCGAATAGTGTGCCCGGTATGACTGACCACAGCCTGGTGCCAATGGCAGCTCGTCAGGCAGGAATCAGTTTTGAAAATCTGGTTGGGCAGGTGTTAAAGAGCAGTCTGGAGGGCAAACGCTGATGGCTATCAGACAACGTCCAAAAGCCGGAGCAACACGGACCCGTGTGGTGAAACCACGCGAACAAATGAACTGGCAAAGTAACTTGCGAAATGTCAGTACTGTGTTGGTTCTATTGATACTGATTGTCGGTGTCGTTTATTTAAACAACACAGATACGCTGCCGATTCAGCATGTCACGGTAGAAGGTGAATTAATCAATACCGATAAACAGGATTTGATTGAGGCGGTAACCCCATATGTGACCGGTAGTTTCCTTGATGTAAACGTGGCAGGAATTCGTGCGGCAGGTGAAGCACTTCCCTGGGTATCACAAATACAGGTAAGACGTGTCTGGCCGGATACCTTGCATTTAATGGTCAGTGAGCATCAGGCAATTGCACTGTGGAATGAAGATGGTCTGGTCAATACACGTGGCCAGGTGTTTTATCCCGAGAGCGGAAAAATGCCTGCCGGACTTATTCAGTTATTTGGGCCTGAAGGCAGCAGTGAGTTGATGTCACGGCAACTTGTGACTATACAGCAGTCTGTAGATTCGCTTGGATTAAGGGTGAAAAGTCTGACCATGGATGAGCGCCGTTCCTGGCAGGTGAAATTTACAGATGATATGCAGCTGCAATTGGGACGTGCAGAAAGTGAGCAGCGATTAGCCCGATTTATTCGAGTATTTGAAGGCCCGTTGGCCAGTTACCGCGATCAAATCAAAATTGTGGATATGCGCTACACCAACGGACTTGCAGTTGTTTGGAAAACCGGTAAGCAACCTGATTTTAATGGAATTGTGTAATGTCGAAACGAATTGAAAGAGAACTGATTGTCGGACTGGATATCGGCACTTCCAAAGTGGTAGCGATCGTGGCAGCGCCGATTCTGGATGCCGGTCCCAATGACAATAAACTGGAAATTATCGGTATCGGTTCGCATCCGGCCAGAGGCATGAAAAAAGGGGTAGTGGTCAATATTGAATCTACTGTGCAATCCATTCAGCGAGCGGTAGAAGAAGCCGAGCTGATGGCTGGATGCCAGATCCACTCTGTATTTGCCGGGATTGCCGGAAGTCATATTCGTAGTCTGAACTCACATGGCACCGTAGCCATTCGAGATAAGGAAGTGACACAGGGTGATTTGGACCGGGTACTGGATGCCGCTCGGGCAGTTCATTTCCCTGGCGATCAGCAATTACTGCATGTATTGCCTCAGGAATTCATTATCGATAACCAGGAAGGTATACGTGAGCCTATCGGCATGTCAGGAGTACGGCTGGAAGCCAAAGTGCATCTGATTACCGGGGCTGTCAGTGCCGCTCAAAACATCACCAAATGTATCGAGCGCTGTGGATTGATTGTTGATGGAATCATATTGGAACAGATGGCTTCCAGCTACTCGGTACTGGAACAGGACGAGAAAGAACTGGGTGTCTGCATCGTCGATATCGGTGGAGGTACAACGGATATTGCCGTGTTTATTGATGGTGCCATACGTCATACCGCTGTGATTCCGATCGCTGGCGATCAGGTTACTAATGATATTGCGGTGGCCTTACGTACGCCCACCCAGTATGCCGAAGAAATCAAAATCAAATATGCCTGTGCACTGACACAACTGGCACGGGAAGATGAAACCATAGAAGTGCCAAGTGTCGGAGACAGACCACCTCGTCAACTAGCGAGACAGACACTGGCCGAAGTGGTTGAACCACGTTATGAAGAATTATTAATGCTGGTACAGGCTGAACTGCGTCGCAGTGGCTTTGAAGAAATGTTAGCTGCCGGAGTGGTATTGACCGGAGGCAGTTCAAAAATGGAAGGTGCAATCGAACTGGCAGAAGAAGTTTTCCATTTGCCGGTAAGGCTTGGTGTACCCCAGCATGTTGGTGGTTTAGTAGATGTAGTACGTAATCCAATCCACGCCACAGGTGTGGGTTTATTACTGTTTGGAAATGAACAAGTGAGTACCGGACACAGTGAATCTGTGATCTCGGATGGTTTTAAAGGAATGCTTGCCAGAATGAAAAGTTGGTTTCAGGGCAATTTCTGAGCAAGCCTTGTTAGTAAATAAAGAGGGGAGAAAATCATGACATTTGAATTGATTGATACATATACAGCAAATGCGGTTATCAAAGTCATCGGTGTAGGTGGCGGTGGCGGTAACGCTTTGGAACACATGGTGGCCAATAAAATCGAAGGTGTTGATTTTATCTGTGCCAATACGGATGCACAGGCTTTACGTAAAAGTAATGCCACTACACATTTACAATTAGGTACTGATATTACTAAAGGGCTGGGTGCCGGTGCCAACCCTGATGTAGGTCGACAAGCTGCATTGGAAGACCGTGAACGTATTATGGAAGTCATCAGCGGCGCTGATATGGTCTTCATCACTGCTGGTATGGGCGGCGGTACAGGTACCGGAGCTGCGCCAGTAGTCGCACAAGTTGCTAAAGAGATGGGGATTTTAACGGTTGCAGTTGTCACCAAACCATTTCCTTTTGAAGGCGGCAAAAGACTGAAAGTGGCTACAGCTGGTATTGAAGAGTTAAGTCAGCATGTAGATTCACTGATTACTATTCCAAATGAAAAACTGCTGAAAGTGTTGGGTAAGGAAATGAGCCTGCTTAATGCGTTTAAATCAGCTAATGATGTCCTGCTGGGTGCAGTTCAGGGTATTGCCGAACTGATTACCCGTGAAGGTATGATTAACGTTGACTTTGCTGACGTACGCACAGTTATGTCTGAGATGGGTATGGCTATGATGGGAACCGGCCGGGCTTCAGGTGAAAACCGCGCTGCAGAAGCCGCCAGACTGGCTGTTTCAAGCCCGTTACTGGAAGATGTTGATTTGGCGGGTGCGCGTGGCGTACTGGTTAATATCACCGCTGGGCTGGATATGAGTATTGGTGAATTTGAAGAAGTGGGTAACACTATTAAAGAATTTGCTTCAGAGGACGCAACAGTAGTGGTTGGTACGGTGATTGATCCTGATATGACCGATGAGTTACGGGTAACCGTAGTGGCAACCGGATTGGGCGTTGCAAGAGCGGCAGTAGCAAAACCCGTTGAGACGACAACCGCAGCACCGCAAATCGAAATTGTTAAGAAGCCTGTTGACATTGACTATGATGAACCAACTGTTTTACGAAATGGTCGTAACAACGAACATAAACAAGTGGCTAATGGTGATGTCAACATGGATTATCTGGACATTCCGGCATTTTTGCGAAGACAGGCTGATTAATGTAGATGGTGAAGTCGTATAAGCCTATGATATTATTGTCAGATAATTAAACTAGAAAAGGGGGTAAAGCACCTTGATAAAGCAACGAACATTGAAAAATGTGATTCGTGCCACAGGTGTGGGATTGCACAGCGGTGAAATGGTCTATTTAACGCTGCGTCCGGCTGCCCCTAATACTGGCATTATTTTCCGACGAGTCGATCTGGATCCGGTTGTTGAAATCGAGGCCAAAGCTGAAAATGTGGGTGAGACAGCCCTGTCAACCACATTGATTCAGAATGGTCAGCGCGTCTCAACAGTGGAACATTTACTTTCAGCCTTTGCCGGGCTGGGTATCGATAATGCTTATATTGATCTCAATGCAGCAGAAGTTCCTATCATGGACGGCAGTGCCGGACCTTTTGTGTTTCTGGTGCAATCTGCCGGCATTGAAGAACAGGCAGTTGCTAAGCAATTTATCCGTATTAAAAAGCCTGTATTACTGGAAGATGGTGATAAATGGGCCAAGTTCGAGCCATTTGAGGGATTCAAAGTCTCTTTTACCATTGATTTTGAGCACCCGGCCTTTACCGGCAGACCACAACAGGTTGATGTTGATTTCTCCTCCACATCATTTGTTCGTGAAGTCAGTCGTGCCAGAACCTTCGGTTTTATGAAAGATATCGAAAAACTGCGGGAAATGAATCTGGCGCTGGGTGGTAGTATGGATAATGCCATTGTTGTAGATGATTTCCGTGTTTTAAATGAAGATGGTCTTCGTTATGAAGACGAGTTTGTCCGTCATAAAGTACTTGATGCGATCGGTGATTTATACCTGTTGGGCCATAGTCTGATCGGTGCATTCGTCGGACATAAATCCGGTCATGAAGTGAACAATCGCCTGTTACGCAAACTCATTGCTCAGGAAGATTGTTGGGAACTGGTAACTTTTGAAGAAGATGCTGATGCACCTATTGTGTTCAGTCGGCCTGCCGCTTCAATTGTTAGCTAGGAGTTGTCACGAGTATTACCTCGCTTAGCGAGTTTATGCAGCGCTGTTTTGAGCTGACCATCGTCTAACCCGGCGGCGGTCTGAGCAATCAGCGCTGCGTTGTTATTAGACATATCGATCATATTAGATTTTGCCGACTTCTCGGTCGGGTGCTGAGGTTTTACTTTTACCTCAACACGTTCAATTTGCGTAGACAACTCGCTGGAAAAGGTTTTACAAATAGTAGCGGAATGAAAGCGTAATAAGCTGGCAATTGCCGCGTTTTCTGTATGTATGATGATTTTATTGTCTTTCATATTCGCCAGCTGGCAATGTCCTGCGAACTGCGAAGGTAAAATTTCTTGCAGAA
The DNA here is from genome assembly GCF_002375415.1 of Methylophaga sp. UBA3613. Lineage (NCBI taxonomy): Bacteria > Pseudomonadati > Pseudomonadota > Gammaproteobacteria > Thiotrichales > Piscirickettsiaceae > Methylophaga > Methylophaga sp. UBA3613. The sequence continues at coordinate 70,476 of NZ_DFLS01000003.1, forward strand.
TGCTGTTAAGCTGGGTTAATTTTTGAGCGCGCTTCGAAATTTGTTGTAATTGCTGGTTTGCCTGGCAAACAGTACTGAAATGAAGCGGTTTATTTGACATGTCTCAATCCGGGACGAGGATAAGTATGCAGATTATCATAATATCCGCCGACAATACCGGCCACAAGCATTGGCATTTAAGCCGAACGAAATTGATGCTGCTAGTCACATTTCTATTAACCATGACGATTGCGATAACTGTCTCTACAATGAATTATATAAAAGATAAGACAGCTATTAACGATACAGTAGACTCAAAATTTTTCCCAACCGCTCGACTCCTCACCCCGAAAACCGATCCCCTCTCTATCAGTGATGACACAACCGCAAATGAAGCCATTCAGGGTTTTTACGCGCAGCAGTTAGGGGGCTTACAGGCTGAGGCCATTCGTCTGAAAATGCTTAGTCAGCGATTAGCTGAAATTGCAGGTTTTGAACTTTCTGACTTTGATTTGGAATTTGCTCCCGGGATGGGGGGAATTGAAAATTCCGGTGACTGGTTATCAAACGCCGAATTTGAAGAAAGTCTGGTTCGTCTCTCACAGGATTTTGCTGATCAACAGGATACCTTGACGGCATTACAAGAGTTTCTGATTACAAATGAGAATATCGCCGGAGCCATACCAAGTGGTCGTCCTGTGGTTGATGGCTGGTTATCTTCTTTCTATGGCTATCGCGTTGATCCATTTAATGGGAAAAAAGCTTTCCATGATGGACTCGATTTTGCCGGAAAAACCGGTAGCTCAGTGATTTCTGTGGCGGATGGAATTGTCAGCTGGGCGGGCATGCGTGGTGGATACGGTGGACTGGTTGAAATTGACCATGGAAATGGCTATGTAACCCGCTATGCGCATAACAAAACCATCAATGTCAGTACCGGAGATCGTGTTAACAAAGGAGATGTTATTGCGCTGATGGGATCAACTGGTCGTTCAACTGGACCTCATGTTCATTTCGAAGTATTAAGAGACGGTAAATCCGTTAATCCGTTTAATTACATCGAATAATTCCTCTTGTATTTGAAAAATCAGACACCACTTAAAAAAATGCGGTGAGTCTTCGATCTTCCCAACAGTACGCGTTATAATCACGCGTTTAATCAAACTGTCGTCAATTCGGCACATTCAACAGGTAGTTTAAGTCATGGTAGGCAAGTTTTTCAGTAAGGTTTTTGGCAGTCGTAACGATCGTGTAATCAAAAAACTGCAAAAACAGGTCAGCCTCATCAATGAATTGGAAAGCGAGTATGAAAAGCTTGACGATGCCGCTTTAAAATCCAAAACCATAGAATTCAAACAAAGACTGGATGATGGGCAAACACTGAATGATATCCTGGTAGAAGCATTTGCTGTCGTACGTGAAGCCGGTAAACGCATTATGGAAATGCGCCATTTTGACGTGCAGTTGATAGGCGGTATGGTGCTGAATGACGGAAAAATTGCCGAAATGAAAACCGGCGAGGGTAAAACGCTGGTAGCTACGCTCGCAGTATATTTGAATGCCCTGAGCGGGGAAGGCGTCCATGTTATTACCGTCAATGATTACCTTGCCAAACGTGATGCGGCCTGGATGAGCAAACTTTATGGTTTCCTCGGTTTGACCACAGGCGTCATTGTCAGTGGACTGAGTGGTGACGAACGGCGTGCAGCATATGCTGCAGATATTACCTACGGTACCAATAACGAATTTGGTTTTGATTACCTGCGCGATAACATGGCCTTTCGTCTCGAAGATAGAGTGCAGCGTCCATTAAATTTTGCTGTTATCGATGAAGTTGACTCCATTCTAATTGACGAAGCCCGCACGCCATTGATTATCTCTGGGCCAGCTGAGGACAGTTCTGAGCGTTATGTGCAGATAAACAAGTTGATTCCCAGTCTGACCCTACAGGAAGGTGAAGATGAAGATATCACTGTACCGGGTGATTACACCATTGATGAAAAAAACAAACAGGTACATTTTACCGAAGCTGGCCATGAAAAAATTGAGCAGTTATTAACCGAAACAGGCCTGTTGGATGAAGATGCCAGCCTGTATGATGCGGCCAATATTGGTTTGATGCATCACGTAACTGCAGCGCTTCGTGCACATGTATTATTTCATCGGGATGTTGAATACATTGTTCAGGATGATCAGATAATCATTGTCGACGAATTTACCGGTCGTACCATGCCCGGACGTCGCTGGTCAGAAGGCTTACACCAGGCTATTGAAGCCAAGGAAGGGGTCAAAATTCAAAACGAAAACCAGACCCTCGCTTCCATTACTTTCCAGAATTACTTCCGTCTTTACAAAAAGCTGTCCGGCATGACCGGTACAGCGGATACTGAAGCCTATGAATTGCAGTCAATCTATGGTCTGGAAGTTGTGGTTATTCCGACACATCGTCCAATGCAGCGTAAAGACGAAGCCGATAGAATTTATCTGACAGCAAAAGAAAAGTTTGATGCGATATTGCTTGATATTCAGGACTGTGTGCAGCGAAAACAACCTGTTCTTGTCGGTACGGCCTCAATTGAAAGCTCAGAATATCTGGATAAATTACTGACCAAAGCCAAAATTCCACATGAAGTTCTGAACGCAAAATTTCATGAAAAAGAGGCACATATTATCGCTGAAGCGGGTAAACCGGGATCAGTCACTATCGCAACCAATATGGCGGGTCGTGGTACAGATATTGTTCTCGGTGGCAGTCTTGAAGCAGAGCTGGACAAGCTGAGTGAAGAGGCTGATGAAGCTGCTAAAGCTAAAGTGAAAGCCGAATGGCAACAACGTCATGATTTGGTTTTGCAAGCGGGTGGTTTACATATTATCGGTACCGAACGACATGAATCACGTCGTATCGATAATCAGCTGCGTGGTCGTTCCGGTCGTCAGGGTGATCCGGGCTCAACCCGTTTTTATCTGTCGCTCGAAGATAACCTGATGCGGATTTTTGCTTCTGAACGCATGGCCGGATTGATGCAGAAACTGGGTATGGAAGAGGGTGAAGCTATTGAGCATCCATGGGTCAGCAGAGCCATTGAAAATGCTCAACGTAAGGTTGAAGGACACAACTTTGATATTCGTAAACAGTTACTGCAGTTTGATGATGTTGCCAACGATCAACGTAAAGTAATTTATGAGCAGCGTAATGAATTAATGGCCGCGGATGATGTATCAGAAACAATTGTTTCAATGCGTAGCAGCGTCATTAACGACGTTATCAGTCTGTACATTCCACCTAATAGTATTGATGAACAATGGAATGTCAGTGGACTGGAACAGGCTTTACGCGATGATTTCGCTCTGGAACTAGATATCAGCGGCTGGTTGGAGGCAGATGATAATCTGCACGAAGAAAGTTTGCGTGAAAGAATTATCGAGGAAGCCGAAGCAGCCTGTCAGGCAAAAGAAGCTACTGTCGGGGCTGAGTTGATGCGTCATTTTGAAAAAGCCATCATGCTGCAAACTCTGGACACGCAGTGGAAAGAACATTTGGCTCAAATGGATTATTTACGTCAGGGTATCAATCTGCGTGGATATGCCCAAAAAGATCCCAAGCAGGAATACAAACGTGAAGCTTTCCAGTTGTTTACTGCTATGTTGGACAGCCTGAAACATGAAGTTATCAGCCTGATTTCCCGTGTTAAAGTGCGTGCGCCGGAAGATGTCGCGGCGGTTGATGAGCAACGCCGTCAATCTGCTGATGTGGAATATCAGCATGAAAGTGCCTCCTCTGAAGCAGAAGCCGAGGCAGAACATCCTACTGCGAACCAGCCGCTAACGCGAGATGGTAAAAAAGTTGGTCGTAATGATCCATGCCCATGTGGCAGTGGTAAAAAATTCAAGAATTGCCACGGCGCTGTCAAATAATGGCAGTAAATTTATCTGCTCCAATTGCTGCTGAATTAAAGCCTGTAAAAGGTGTTCGCCTTGCCACTACGAGCGCTGGGATTAAAAAGCCTGGGCGTCAGGATGTGGTTTTAATTGAGCTGGCATCTGGAAGTCATACCGCAGCGGTTTATACCCGTAATGCATTTTGTGCAGCCCCGGTATTATTAGCCAGAGAGCATCAGCAACAATCATCTACACGCTATTTACTGATCAATTCTGGAAACGCCAATGCTGGAACCGGTGACGCGGGTATGGCGGCAGCAAAAGCATGTTGCCAGGCGGTGGCTCAGCTAGCAGAATGTGATACCCGTGCTGTATTGCCATTTTCCACCGGCGTTATAGGGCAGCCGTTACCTGTTGATAAAATTACCAATGCGTTACCTGAGGCGTTTACCAAACTAGCTGCTGATAACTGGTTTGCTGCAGCACACGCCATCATGACCACCGACACCATTGCCAAAGCGCGTTCAGTTGAACTGTCGTTAAATGGACAGCCAATCACACTGACAGGCATCGCAAAAGGCTCAGGCATGATTCGACCAGATATGGCGACCTTGTTGTCTTATATCGCCACGGATGCCGCTATAAGTGCCTCCACATTACAAAAGATGCTTGACGTTTCGATGGAGCAGTCTTTTAACAGTATTACCGTTGATGGCGATACCTCAACCAATGATGCCTGTGTCTTGATTGCTACTGGTCTGGCAGGTAATTCGATTATTGATGATATTGATAGCAGTGATGCACAACAATTTATTGAGGCCTTAAATAGTTTAAGTCGCTTCCTGGCCCAGGCCATTGTTCGCGATGGCGAAGGCGCAACCAAATTTATCAGCATTGATGTTCAACAGGGTGCTGATGCAGATGAATGTCGGCAGGTCGCCTATACCATTGCTCATTCACCGTTGGTAAAAACTGCATTGTTTGCCTCTGACCCAAACTGGGGGCGAATTCTGGCAGCGGTCGGTCGAAGTGGCTTGCCCAGTCTGGATTTATCGAAAATCGCCATTTACCTGGATAACGTATGTATTGTCGATGGGGGCCAGCCTGCTGCTGACTATACTGAAGAAAAAGGCCAGCAGGTCATGTCACAATCTGAAATAACCATTCGGGTAAAACTGGGTAGAGGCAACGTTGCCAAAACAGTCTGGACCTGTGATTTTTCTTACGATTACGTCAAGATAAACGCAGAATACCGTACCTGATACGGAGCAGGATATGGATATTGGACAGTTCAACACACTTAGCAAGTTTCTCAGGCAAAGTGGTGCACAATACCGGGTGTTTGATATGGGGCGCCGGGTTGGTAAATTAACCCCGGAACAGTTTGTCAGTTTTGATAATTGCCAGCAGCCTTACCCTTATCCTTTCAAACGTCACGCCCAAATAGGCATTATCTTCTGGCATCCGGATGCCCCAGAAAATCACTATGTATGGTTTCTTAAGTTTCCGCTGGATGAGCAGGGACTGCTGGTTCCAGATGCCCGTGATGCTTTTCTGAAGATGTTATTGGAAAGGCTCGGCGAAGCAATGTTGGCCGCCGCCGATGGTGAAAAAATTCAGGGAGCTCTGCAGGACAGTCCGTTCACCTTTCAGCCACGTCAGGATCGAATGGCCGCATTTAATGCTCACGCTACGCATGCATTGAAACAGCGCCCCTCCAAATATTACGATGCCGCCTATCGTTACTTCACTGGCGATCTCCCTTTGGATAAATGGCCTGGCTTGGCGATGCAGGGATTAGCTGATTTTGCTATTCGTCTGGATACCAATGAAGGTACATTAGGATTGATTAATACATTGCCTAAATTGCCTCAGGAACCATTTCATAATTTATGCGTTTTGCTGGAGCATGCAAGCCCTGCAGCAGGGGTAGTCGAAGTATTGGCACAGCAAGTAGATAATCAGCTACAGGAAAAACAACCCGATACAGCCAAAATCATTTCCTGTTTACGGGCAGCTTCCAATAGTCCTGCTCGTGGTTTAGTGGAGCGTATGGTGACTCAGGTGCTGAAACATCGTTGCAGTCGCGAAATTGAAGTGCTGGCAATAGTAAGTGGTCGAATCTGGTTGGCACTGGCCAAACAGCCAATCTGTGAGCTGTATCTTGAGCAACTTGCTCATAACGATGCTGGCCAGGCCGGTTTCAGCCAGTTATTGGCCGATCTGTTATTTATACCAGGGATGCGAGAGCCGGTTATGCAGGCTTTGCGTAATCCAAAACGTTCGGAAACTCTGGCAAAAGCCGTTGGGGAAATGTTCGGTCAATAGGATCAAATATTCTTTTTTACAATATCAGTTTCAATTCCATCCAGGCTGAATTGATTTTTTTCCCGCCAATATTCTTTAATACCAGTTTCACCTTTGCGTTCAGCCCAGTTATTCAGTAGTTCGCGTTCACCGACAAATTCAAAATAAGGTACAGCCATACCACATGAAGTCTGAACCAGATCAATATCCAGAATAAAAATCTGTCTGGCACCAGGTAACGGATCAAATAAGCCATACAGACTCTGCCACTCAGGATCTTTTTGATGTATTGCACGAGCCTGACCATAGACTCTTAGAATCAATGGCTTTCCTTCAAATGCACAAAACATGATGGTCATTCGAGGGGATTCCTCAATATGCGCAGCTGTTTCATTGCCGCTACCGGTCACGTTCAGCCAGACTAAACGATTACTGTTTAAAACTCTTAACGAGTCCATTCCCTTTGGGGAAACATTAACACGGCTGTCAGCCGTCGCTGTTGCTACAAAAAACAGATGTTGTTGATGAATAAACTCAATCAAACGATCAGATAGCGAATCAAACTGTTGTGCCATTATTGTCTCTGCCCTTGGATTTTTCAGCCAGCATTGAACGCCAGCTGGATTCGGTCATCATTTCCATTGTCGATTCCACCCGATCGACAAAAACTTTTCCGTCCAGATGATCCAGTTCATGTTGAAACAATCGAGCCATAAAGCCCTCATATGTGGTTTCAACCTGAGTAGCATCACGCAACCAGTAGCGCACTTGTATTTGCTGATAACGTGGTACCAGAGCTCGAAGACCGGGAACACTCAAACAACCTTCCCAGTCTTTTTCTGTATGCGCTGAGTGCCAGACAATTTCGGGATTTATTACACAGGTTGCCGGCATCTCGGGTGCATAGGGATAACGCTCATTAGGATGACTCGACATAATAAAAAAGCGTTGGTTAATACCAACTTGCGTGGCGGCAATCCCCATACCCCCACGCTGTTGAACAAAGGTGATCAGATCATCAATTTTTTGTTGTAATACAGGGTCGTTTATCTCGGATACCGGCGGGGCAATTCGACGTAAATCATCCTGACCTAATTCCAGAATGTTAAAAGATGTGTTCATATTATCGGGGCCTGCAATGGATCCTGAATCCGGAACCAGCCTGCAATGCTGTAACGATCCCGTTTCGAGGGGAGAACTTCATGCGGAAACTGCTCACTTAAAAAAACCACAAATGTGCCCATTTCAGGTTCAACAGATAGAATCAGATTATCATCATTGATGTCATAGATCTGCAATTGGCCACCATCCTGAGTTTGCCAGAATGGATTTAAATACATCACCGTTGTTAATACACGGTTGGACTGACCTTTAAATGCATCGACATGACGTTTGTAGAAGGCCCCTGAAGGATAATGGGCGTAATGTGATTCATAATCAAACAAGCCGAGAAACAACCGTTGATTCATTGCCAGCCGGAAATCTGCCATATGGGTGAGATATGCCAGGTCGATGCTATTATCCGGGTCTAGCCAACGGGTTTCATCGGTGCGGATTTTCTCATTTAGCTGATGTTGTTGTTCCCGGCCTATTCCTGCCTGACTCAAGTCATTATGCTCATCCAGACGGGCAACTCTGCGGTATAGATCATGGGTTAAAGCGGGAGGCAATAATTGTGGCAGGATGCAATAACCGTGGGTGGTCAGCGCATCAGCAATCAGATCAAATACGGCATAATCAACAACAGACTGAGCGTTCAAAGAAGCGATTCTCCAGAAGAGTGAGTAACTTTGTTATGGTTAATTGACATAGCTAAGCCATTGAACGGGCGATAGAATGTAGCAGAATTTGATTTTCTTTGAAGGATTATTTTGTGCTGGTGTCGTTATTGCTGGCAGCAAAAAAAATCAGGCAATAATCTTTCAACCGAAAAACCAGTAGGCGACCAGAATGGCTGCGGTGATGCCGGCAACATCTGCTGCCAGTCCACAGGCAACAGCATGACGGATTTTCTGAATTCCAACCGCACCAAAATAAACCGCCAACACATAAAAAGTGGTTTCAGTGCTGCCCTGAACTATTGAAGCAAGTCTTCCGGCAAATGAATCTGCCCCATGTACTTCCATGGTATCGATCATCATGGCACGAGCCCCGCTACCACTGAAAGGCTTCATTAACGCAGTGGGTAATGCATCGACAAACCTATCATCCATTCCCAGCGCCAGTACGCCGGAACGAATACCATCTGCAATCAAGTCAAGCGCCCCACTGGCACGGAAAACGCCAATTGCCACCAACATGGCAACCAGATAGGGAATAATCATTACTGCCGTCGAGAAACCTTCTTTGGCCCCTTCAATAAAAGCCTCGTAAGCATTGACCCGTTGCCATGCCGCCGCCACTATAAATGCGATGACCAATGAAAAAATGACGACATTGCTGATAATGGCGGATTGCACCAGCATCTGTGATTGTTCCAGACTGGAAAAATAGGCTAACAGACCAAATACAAAGGCACTGAATCCCCCCAGATACATCAACACTACCCGGTCCAGAAGGTTAATTTTCTGTACTGCCGCCACAGTGATTAAACCAATCAAGGTGGAAAAATAGGTGGCAATTAACAATGGTATAAATACGTCTGTAGGATTGGCAGAACCCATCTGAGCGCGATAGGTAAAAATAGTGACTGGAAATAACGTAACGGCAGAGGTATTAATTACCAGAAACAAGATCTGGGCGTTACTGGCGGTATCTTTTAACGGATTAAGCTTTTGCAGTTCCTGCATTGCTTTAATACCTAATGGAGTCGCGGCATTATCCAGTCCAAGCGCATTGGCTGAGATGTTCATCACCATCGCTCCGAGGGCCGGATGATTCTTTGGTACCTCTGGCATCAGCCGTGTAAAAAGCGGGGATAATCCTCGGGTCAATAATTCGACAAAGCCACTGCGTTCGCCAATTTTCATAATACCCAGCCACAGGGCAAGAATACCGGTCAGGCCAAGTGCAATTTCAAAAGCTGTTTTGGACAGGGCAAACATTGCCTGCATGATCTGGTTGAAAATTTCGGTGTCGCCTAACACCAGCAGCTTAAATAAAGCTACTGCAAAGGCAATGAGAAAAAAGGCGACCCAGATGATATTCAGCATGAACGCTATTGTGGCATGCTCAAAAAAAAAGTCACTGCTGGCAGTGACTTTTTATTATTGAGAGAGTTTAGTTTTTAGCTTTTCTTAAACTTCCTGGCTGGTTTGCTTTTTGGACCGTCTTTGCGATCTTTGCTGAAGTTACGGCGTGATGGGCGGGCTGCCGCACTTTCCGCAACAGCTTCATCAGTCGCCAGGCTCATATTCAGTTGTTTGTTATTGACCCAAACCTTGCGTATTTGCTGGAACATATCTTTTGGCATGCCTTGTGGCAAGTCAATCAGACTATGATCCTCATTAATGGTAATACGGCCGATAAATTGACTTTCGATACCTGACTCATTAGCAATTGCGCCTACCAGATTCCGTGGTTCAATTTTGTCGGCGCGACCGACTTCAACACGGTAAGTATCCATATCCGGCTCATTTGGATGTGGACGTGGAGCCCGTTTTTCTCTTGGTGGACGGTCTTCACGGCTGCCCCGGGCAGGACGTTCACCACGTTCCTGACGTGGTCCGCGTTCGCGTTCTTCACGAGCTGGTCGTTGTGTAACATGTTTAACCGGTTTTAACGGACGGTCTTTCTGTACCAAAAAGGCTAATGCGGCAGCGATTTCAATCGGGTCGGCATTATGTTCCTGTTGATATTGACTGATTAAGGTTTCGAAATAAGCCAGTTCCTGAGACTCAATGGTTTCACTGAGTTGTTCCATGAATTGCAGAACACGGCGATCAGCAATATCTTCACTGCTCGGTAATTGCATTTTGGTAATTACCTGGCGCGTGGCTTTCTCGATGGCACTTAACATACGTGTTTCGCGAGGGGAGACAAACAGAATGGCCTCACCTTTACGACCAGCACGACCGGTACGGCCAATACGATGCACATAGGACTCGGTATCGTAAGGAATATCGTAGTTGACCACATGGCTCATGCGTTCGATATCCAGACCACGTGCAGCGACGTCGGTGGCAATCAGGATATCAATACTGCCTTTTTTCATGCGTTCGATGGTTTTTTCACGCAATGCCTGATTCATATCGCCATTAATCGCCGAAGCAGAATAACCACGAGCTTCCAGCTTTTCAGCCAGCTCAACAGTGGCGTTTTTGGTGCGCACGAAGATGATCATGCCATCAAAGTCTTCGACTTCCAGAATGCGGGTTAACGCATCCAGTTTGTGCATACCGGTTACTTGCCAGTAACGCTGGTTAATGGTGGTGACAGTTGATGTTTTGGATTGAATGCGTACATCCACCGGATCTTTCAGATATTTCTGTGCAACACGGTGAATAGGACCAGGCATGGTAGCGGAGAATAAAGCTACCTGACGTTTTTCGGGGGTTTCTTTAAGGATGGTTTCTACATCATCAATAAAGCCCATACGCAGCATTTCATCAGCTTCATCAAGCACTAATGCTTCAAGTTTATCCAGCTTCAATGTGCCACGACGAATGTGATCCAGAATACGACCCGGCGTACCGACAACAACTTGTGGTTTACGTTGTAATGAGCGTAATTGGATGCCCATGCTTTGACCGCCATAAATTGGCAGAATATGGAAATCTTTCAGGTGACGAGCGTAGCTTTGGATCGCTTCTGAAACCTGAATAGCCAATTCACGAGTCGGTGCTAACACCAACATTTGGGTGGCTTTGTTTTTCAGATCTATACGGCTTAACAGCGGTAAGGCAAAGGCAGCGGTTTTACCGGTACCGGTTTGGGCCTGACCAAGTAAATCTCTACCAGCAAGTAAAGGTGGAATACTTTGCGCCTGAATTGGCGAAGGTGTTTCATAACCGGCTTGTTGTACAGCTTGTAAAATTGGAGCAGCTAACCCTAACTCAGCGAATGAGGGTGTTGAATCGTTTTCTGGTGTGGACATTGAATAACCTGTGATGGGCAGCTTTGGAAACAAAGCTGTAAAAGTGACATTTGCGAGCATGCAATTATACGTGCCCACTCAATGAAAAGATAGCAAAATCATTCATTTATTTCGATGGGCATGGTGCTGTAAGCACATGTATGTGATTATCATCTAACTTGTTTTTCATAATTGAGAAAATATCATGGATCCATTTTCAGTTGATGCTTATACCCCGGCAGAAATTGCTCGTCGTCTGGAAAAAATCAGTATGAGCAAATGTACTGTAGATCCATTAAGAGTTTTTGCTCTTTCATTATTAGCTGGAGCGTTTATCGCGCTGGGAGCGGCATTCTTTACACTGGTGACCTTTGACGTTGGCAATATGCCTGCTGGAATTATGCGACTAATTGGCGGATTGGCATTTTGCCTGGGATTGATTCTGGTGGTGGTTGCCGGGGCAGAATTATTTACCGGTAACAACTTATTGGTGATGGCCTGTATCGATGGCCTGATTAGTTTTAGGCAACTGATTCAGAATTGGGCAATTGTTTATATTGGTAATTTTATGGGGGCAATTGGCATTTTATTGTTGATGTATTTAAGTGGCTTATGGTGGCAGGGCGATGGGGCTCTTGGCCATAAAGTGGTGGCGATTGCTGACAGTAAAGTGAATATGAGCTGGATTGAGGCGTTCACTCGTGGTGTATTGTGCAATATCCTTGTATGTCTGGCCGTCTGGTTGTGTATGGCGGGGCGCAGTGTGACTGATAAAGTGCTGGCAGTAATTTTTCCTATTACCGCCTTTGTCGCTCTTGGATTTGAACACTCTGTTGCTAATATGTTTTTTATTCCGGCTGGGTTACTGGCAGAAACACAAGCAGGAACCTCACTCGTCATTTCAGAACAGTTAACGATTGGTGGTTTTTTCTGGCATAACTTGATCCCGGTGACATTGGGCAATATGCTGGGAGGCAGTATCTTTGTCGGCCTGTTTTACTGGTTTATCTATTTACGCAAATAACAAGGAATTATTATGACTGAACATGTTTATAAACATATTGAAATCACTGGCAGCTCTGCTGAAAGTTCAGATAAAGCCATTGAGAACGCGATTGCAAAAGCTGCTGAGACCGTTAAAAACCTGCATTGGTTTGAAGTAACGGACACTCGCGGTTATATCGAAAACGGCGGAGTCCGTTACTGGCAGGTCACTATCAAAATCGGTTTTCGTATCGAAGGCTAAAAACAGGCCTCCAATACTACTTATTGAGCTTGGTAAACTTGGCGCCTTCGAGCGTCAAGTTATACATCAACCCTTTGTTACTGAAGACAAAGCCAACAATCGGATCTTTGATATCAGTAGTATTGATATCTTCACCCACGCCCCATTCAACTACTGCTACCGAACCATCAACCCCGGCTTTCCAACCCTCGCTGTCACGAAATTGTTTTAAAGCCTGATCATTCATAAATACCAGGATCACCGTTTTTTGTTGGGCTCCCAATTGAAAGCCGATAGAGGCACCCGCAGTATTGTAATAATCCACAGTGCTGCCGCCGATGCGAAGTGCACCTTCACCATATTCACCGCCAATACCAAATCCGGCTTTAATGACATCCGGAAAAACTAATACGCCTTTTGCTTTTTCGAGGAAACGATCTCCACCAGAAACTTCACTCTTGAAACGTTTCAGAGCTTCATCGACTTTGATATCAATTTCAGTGGCAGATGCTGCTTGGGATGGTGCAGATAGAGTAAACAATGCAAAAGCGAAAAATATCGCTAATAAAACAGGGAGATAAAACATTTGTCGGTATAACATGCTGAAAATCCTCAACGACGTTATTGGGATTTCAAAATAGCATGCGAAATGAATACAGGGAAGTAGGTCGGTCAATGCGCCGATAAAGCGCATTGACCCGGATTAGAAGTGTCGAGCCTAGGGTTTGTTGCTCTTTCATATCCACCACTGCTGGCGGCTATTTTTGTGTCCGACAAGGCGGAAAGCACGCAGTGTAGCCTTCCTACATAAGTGATTGACAAATGAGTCTGGAACTCATTTGAACAGCTTAGCTGGCCGCGTAGCGGTGAAATACAGGGATGTATTTCATACAACGCAGGCGGCCGCAAAAATAGTCACAGCCCTTCAGCTCACAACAGAGGCGGAGATGTAAGACCAACAAGCCCTAGTTATTAATACCAAGACTTTTAAGGTACTCATCATAGCTGCCGGTAAAGTCAGTGATACCTTCATTTTCCATATCAAACACACGTGTTGCCAATGACGATACAAATTCACGGTCATGGGAGACGAAGATCAATGTGCCTTCGTAATTTTCCAATGCCAGGTTAAGTGATTCGATAGATTCCATATCCATATGGTTGGTCGGCTCATCCATCACCAGAATATTGGGTTTTTGCAAAATAAGCTTGCCGAACAACATGCGGCCTTTTTCACCACCAGACAGCACATTGACCTTTTTATCGATCATATGACCGGAGAACAGCAGGCGGCCTAGAGTGCCACGAATAACCTGTTCATCATCTTCAGGGCTACCCCATTGGGACATCCACTCAAACAGAGTCATATTGTTTTTAAACAGATGATCATGATCCTGTGCGTAATAACCGATATTGGCATTTTCCGACCATTTTACATTGCCGGATTTTGGGGCCAGTTCACCGACCAGTGTTTTCACAAAGGTGGTTTTACCGATACCGTTAGGACCAATCACGGCAATTTTTTCACCCACTTCTGCCATAAAACTGAAGTTTTCAAACAGCGGTTTTTCGTTATCGTAGCCCTGTGTCAGCTTGCTGACTTCCAGTGCATTTCGGAACAGTTTCTTTTCCTGATTAAAACGAATAAACGGATTCACCCGGCTGGAAGGTTTAATGTCATCCAGCTGAATTTTTTCCATTTGTTTTTGACGGGACGTTGCCTGTTTTGCTTTGGAAGCATTGGCAGAGAATCGTGAGACGAATTCCTGCAGCTCTTTGATCTGCGCTTTTTTCTTCGCATTGTCTGATTGCAGACGTTCACGTGCCTGGGTGGAAGCAATCATGTATTCATCATAATTACCCGGATAAATACGTAATTCGCCGTAATCCATATCGGCCATATGAGTACAGATGCGATTGAGGAAATGGCGATCATGCGAAATGATGATCATGGTGCTGCTACGTTGGCTTAATACCTCTTCCAGCCAGCGAATAGTATTGATATCCAAATGGTTGGTCGGCTCATCGAGCAACATAATATCGGGATCAGCAAACAGTACCTGAGCCAGCAGAATACGTAGTTTCCAACCGGGAGCGATTTCGCTCATCGGGCCATAATGCTGTTCAACCGGAATACCGACGCCTAATAATAATTCTCCAGCTCGGGATTCAGCAGTATAACCGTCCATTTCCGCATATTGACCTTCCAGTTCAGCGACTTTCAGACCATCTTCTTCACTCATTTCCGGCAGGTTATAAATGCGATCGCGCTCACGATGCACATCCCATAAATCAGGTTGCCCCATAATCACCACGTCAATAACGCGTTGATCCTCGTAAGCAAACTGATCCTGTTTTAATACGGCATAAGATTCATTGGGGTCGTAACTCACATTACCGGAGGTGGGCTCTTGGACGCCGGCCAGAATTTTCATAAACGTCGATTTCCCGCAACCATTGGCGCCAATCAGACCGTAGCGATTGCCGCCACCGAATTTGACCGAGACGTTTTCGAACAGGGGCTTGGCCCCGAATTGCATGGTAATGTTAGCAGTGCTTAACAAAGTTAAAATCCTGTATCTAAAGGAGAAATTCAGACGTGCTGAAAAAACCCGCCATTATACATGGTCTGATGGGTTACCGATAAGGTTCAGTTTTTGTTGCCTGCTGAGTTTCTTGATTGCAGCTTCCCGACGGCTGGCACTGCTGCGATCAGGATGCTGTTCCTGATACACCACTTTCTGAGCATCACTGGTATGAAAAAAACGCGCCCCACCGTTATGGTTTTGATGCTGTTTTAAACGACGTTCTAAATCAGTGGTTATACCGGTGTAAAGATAACCATTAGCAGCTTGAATGATATACAGCGTCCATTCAGTCTTTGTCATTAAATTCAAGCGCCACCGAATTAATACAATAGCGCAGGCCAGTAGGGGCGGGGCCGTCATCAAATACATGACCCAAATGGGCTTCACATTGCTGACAGCGAACTTCGGTACGATCCATATTGTGGCTGTAATCCGGATGATGAGTCACCACTCCATGCTCCAGCTGTGAGGAAAAACTTGGCCAACCGCAACCGGCATCAAATTTGTCATCAGAAGCAAATAAGGCCTGGCCACAGCAAACACAGTGATAACACCCATTCTCATCGTGATCGACATATTCCCCGGAAAAAGCTGGTTCTGTGCCCGCCTGCCGGGTGATGCGATATTGTTCTTCGTTAAGTTGTTGGCGCCACTGTGCATCCGTTTTTAAATCGGAGTTCATTTTGCTCATCTCATTGCAACGTGTCGGGCATTGTATAAAAAACTGCAAAGCAAAGCACACTTGTGTGCTAATGACTTCGGATCGCCTGTTGGATCGCGCTGCGCATTGAAGGAAATTGTTTTAACAAAATCTGCATGCCCTCAATATCAAACGCATCAATCCGTTCCAGCAACTGGCTGGCATATCGATCCAGTGTGTCAATTTGATGATTGCCAGCCAGTCTGGCGATTTCGTGGGCAAAGTTTTTAATGTCGGTCATGCTGTTACTTTGGGTGGCTAAACGCCATATTTCATCGATATCGGTTTGAAAATGATTAAAAATCGATAACAGCTGTTCTTTGTCCAGCATTGACCAATCCTGCTGTGGTGCTTTTATAACGTCAACGTCAACCGTCTGGTATCGTAAAAATACGCTCAGCGCATGAAACAGTTCGTTGCGTAAAACAGGTTTTCGCAGATAGGCATCAAAATGGTCCAATCTATCCTGTTCATAGGCGTCTTTCATTACTGAAGCTGTCAGTGCAACCACAGGTAAATCCGGTTTAATCATTTTGATTTGTTTTGCGGCTTCATAACCGTCCATCACTGGCATACGAATATCCATCAACACGAGATCTACCGGATTCTTTTTAACAAAATCCACAGCCAGCTGACCATTTTCAGCTTCACTGGTTTGAATAAGGCTGTTGATAAAATGCTGACGTATCAGTTCCCGGTTATGCGCGACATCATCAACGATTAGCATATGGGCCGGCTCAAAACGTATATGGCTGGCATCAAAAGCTAACGCCTGCTGACGAATTTTGTCACTGGCAATGGCGGCAATATCAATTCCTGGTAAATCAATACTGAATACTGACCCTTCACCACTTTTACTCTGCAGATGGATATGACCACCCATCATCTCAATCAAGCGGCGGGTGATTGACAAGCCAAGACCGGTCCCACCGTATTTGCGAACATCCTGGCCTGATTGCTGGGCAAAAATTTCAAATATATGTTCAACCTCAGCTTCGGGAATACCAATACCAGTGTCTTCAACCCGGATATGTAAATCCAGTTTACTGAGATGATCATCTACATTATCGGCATGAACGTGAATACGTATATGACCGGTATCAGTGAATTTGACAGCATTACTGATTAAATTAAATAACACCTGTCTGAGACGAGTGGCATCGAGTAACAGGCCATGGGGTAAATCGGGATCTATATCTAAATGTAACGCCAAATCCTTATTGCGGATTTGCAGAACAAACATATTGGCTATTTCATCAAACAGCTGATGAGGATCGGTAGCGGATTTATTGAGTTGCAGTTTTCCGGCTTCAATCTTCGATAAATCAAGAATATCGTTGATCAGCAGTAAAAGGGTATTACCTGCACTGCGGATGGTTTTAATAAATGATTTAAGCCTGGGCTCTGTAACCTGCTCGTCCAGCAGTTCGGTAAACCCCAGAATAGCGTTCATTGGGGTGCGGATTTCATGACTCATATTGGCGAGAAATTGTGATTTGGCCAAATTCGCTGCTTCAGCATGGGTCTTGGATTCTTTTAGTGAATCTTCAAGTGCAATACGATCATCCATATTCATGAAAAAACCCAGAAAAGCCGGCTTGCCTTGATATTGAATCGAAATTATTGAAAATAATCCCTGGATGATCTGTCCATTCCGAGTTTTGATTTTGAGCATCATTCCATTAATTTCGCCCTCCGAAGCAAGCTGTTCCAGGACTTGTTTACGTTGCGTAATATCTGCATAAAACTCCTGAACTTTGATGGTTTTCTGTAACTTAGCTGAAAATCCTAATTCTTCATAACAATGCTCATTGGCTAGCAGAATATGGCCATCCTCTGCGGAAGTAACCATCAGGCTCATTGGCATCACATTAATCAAATGCAATAGCTGCGCCTCACTATCCCGAAGTTTCTGCTCTGAAATAAGGCGTTTATCTACTTCAGCACGTAAGCGACGATTCCAGTAGAAGCTGGCAAGCAGGAAAATCAGCAAGATTGTTACAACCTGGATCAACAGCGTGTAATTGGTACGTTCAATGGTATTAACTGACATCCATTGCTGATCGATTGTGCGCCTCTCTTCGGCTGTAATTGATGCAAGGGCTTTATTGATAATTGTTAATAGCTCGGGATGCCCCTTGACGATGCCCATATGCAAAGCAGGAGAGTATTCCCTGATAATGCTGGTATTGAGATGTGTTAATCCGGATTGACTGGCGGTATAGGTGATGGTTGCGATAATATCAAAATAGGCATCTATTTCTTCGGCAGCTAACATCGACAGTCCCTCACGTACAGAAGGGACATAAACAATATCGATTTCCGGGTAATAGGCCAGCAAAATAGATTCAGCAAAATAACCTTTCACCACACCGACAGGTTTGTTACTGAAGTCAGCCAGGCTGGTGAGATGACCGAATTTGGTTGTAGCGATGGCCAGTGGGTAATCCAGATAGGGAATCGATAAATCGAGAAAGGTTTCACGAAACGTATTGCGTGAAAGGGCGGCAATGAGCTCTATCTCTTTGGTTTGGGCTGCATCAATAACAGACTGCCAGTCAGTGAAGGGTTCGAGCTGAAATTGCAGGCCGGTCTGTTTGCTGATGAGATTTAGATAGTCAGCACTGATGCCTTTGTGCTGACCATTTTTATCAATAAAATCAAATGGTGGCCAATACGGATCAACCCCAATCCTGACAACGGAGTGTTGGTCTATCCACTGTTGTTCTTTTTCGGTTAAATCCAGTCGGCTTTGCTCATAAGGTAAGACTTCAAATGCACTGCTATCACTGACAACTGCGTACCATTTGTCAATAATTTGCTGTTTTTCAGCCGCGGTAATTGCCGATAACGATTTATCAATAATGCTATGCAGTAATGGATAACGTTTATCAATTGCGACGGAGGTATCTGTTGTGAAGCTCGGTACTTTGGCGACCACTCGAAGATTGGAAAGGTAACGCTGTTTGATGACATTGGTAGCAACAGCAATATTCCCGATATAGGCGTCGGCTTGAGCAAACGAAACGGCTTCCAGTGATTCATCATTGGAATCAGTCAGCAGCAGATCCAAATTCGGGTAATTGATGTTCAGCCAGGTATGCAGGTAGGAATCTTCATTTACAGCAACAGTAAGGCCAATCAAATCATCCATTGACTGAATATCATCACGATGTTGCTGAACAATAATACCCAGTGAGAGGCTCACGTAGGGCTTGGAAAATAACAAAAATTCCTGACGTTGTTGAGTCGCCGCGGCGCAGCTCAGGCCCATGATTTCGCCTGCTCGCATTTTTTCCATGGTGTTGGCCCAGACATCAGCTACCACGGTGATTCTAAGACCGCTTTTTTCACTAATGAGCGCTAACACATCAGAGGCGATACCATCATGTTCGCCTTCTTCATTGAGAAAATCATAGGGTGCCCAACTGAAATCGGCACCCAGTGTGACTTCAGGATTAGCGGCAATCCAGGCCTGTTCTTGTTCAGTAAATGTCAGTGCCGATAATCGGCAGCTGATAAACAGCAGGAAAAAAAATAATAACCAGTTAGTTTTGATCGGAAATAGCCACAAATTCATCAATATGTTCCAGCAGTATGCTCACCAGATAGGGATCAAACTGGCTACTGCTATGTTTCCTGATGTAGTCCAAGGTGTCTTCAAGGGACCAGGCTTCTTTGTAGACCCGTTTATGCATTAACGCATCAAACACGTCAATCAAACCAACGATACGACCGTAGATATGAATATCCTGTCCTTTGAGTCCTTGGGGATAACCGCTGCCATCCCATTTTTCATGGTGCTGGTGAGCGATGATAGCGGCAGCTTTGGTGTATTTGCGTTTGGAATTATGAAGAATTTTAAAGGCACGCGTGGTATGCGTTTTCATGATGGCAAATTCATCTTCAGTGAGTTTACCGGGTTTATGCAAAATCGAGTGGGGAATAGTGATTTTACCAATATCATGCATTGGCGCGGCATGAAACAGGATATCGGCATCTTCGTCTGTCAGACTTTCATGATATAACGCTAATAACCTGGAACACTCGGCTACCCGACGAATATGTTTGCCGGTTTCATCTGAAGTTGACTCCATTAACTCAGTCAGCACATAAATCATTTCCAGTTGATTCTGTTCCAGCTCGGTCATCAGCCGTTGCTGATTCTGTTCGTATTTGTGCTGTAGAGAAAGGTTATTTTGTTGCAGGAGTTTTTTAGCGCGATATAAAGAAAGATGAGTATTGACTCTGGCCAGCAGTTCTTCGGCATGAAACGGTTTACAGAGGTAGTCGACTGCGCCAGCATGAAATCCCTGGCTTATCGAATCTACGTCGACCTTGGCCGTAACAAAAATAATCGGGATATCCTGAAGGCGGGGTTCTGCCTTGATGCGTCGGCAAACTTCATAACCATCCATTTCAGGCATCATAATATCAAGCAGAATCAGGTCATATTCATGCGTTTTCATTAGCGCAAGGGCTTCCTGACCTCGGGTGGCAAATGACAGGTTGTAAGGCTCTTCCTTAAGAAAATTCATCGCTACCTGAATATTGTCAGGTACATCATCGACGATTAAAACATTGGCGCTATTATCCATCGCGATTCCTTGTGTGCAGATACTGTTGCGGCAATCCTTTGTTGACTGCAAATGGTAGCTGCTGAAAATAACAGTAACTATATTACTTGTCTATCCGTCTCAATAATCTGGGGTAAATCAAATTGTTGCAAATTAATAAGCTCTGACTGAAAACCTGATAGTTGAGTTGCAATGATGAGTAATAAAATCGAAGCAAGTATGATGTGATTTTAACTTTGGGGTGGGTAGCAAAAATGGTTCTGCAGAAAGCGCCTGAATGGCAGGCTTTACTTGAGAGGGAATTTGAACAGCCTTATATGCAGCAGCTAAAGGCTTTTTTACAGCAGCAGAAAAACCAGCAGAAAGTGATATATCCTCACTCATCCAACTGGTTTCATGCCCTGGAAACAACGCCGCTATCTAACGTAAAAGTTGTCATTCTCGGACAGGATCCCTATCACCAGCCAGGACAGGCGCATGGTTTATGCTTTTCAGTCAAACCCGGTGTGGCAATTCCACCTTCGTTAATGAATATCTATAAAGAACTGAATAATGACCTTGGTATTGCTCCTGCAAAACATGGTTACCTGGAAGCTTGGGCCAAGCAAGGTGTTTTATTACTGAATGCTGTATTGACGGTGGAACATGGACAAGCCAATGCGCATCAGGGAAAAGGTTGGGAACAATTTACTGATCGAGTGATCAGTGTGGTCAATCAACAGCGTGATAATGTGGTGTTTATGCTGTGGGGCAGTTATGCCCAGAAAAAAGGGGCTGCTATTGACAACCAGCGGCATCTGGTTTTAAAAGCACCGCATCCATCACCATTGTCAGCTCACCGCGGTTTTCTCGGTTGCAAGCATTTCAGCCAGGCTAATGACTATTTACAGCAACACGGACAAACACCTATTGATTGGCAGTTACCGTCATCAGTTTAGATTTTTTGTTTAGATTTAACCAACAGCAGAGATTTATCCAATACAGCCGATGGGCAGGCTTGATACAATTCGCGCCATGATAAATTTCAGCCAACTTTCTTTACGCCGCGGACCCCGACTACTGTTTGAAGCTGCCAATCTGGTGATTCATCCCGGACAACGTATCGGTTTGACCGGCGCCAATGGCACCGGTAAATCCAGTCTGTTTGCGATGATCCGCAATGAAATACATGCTGACAGCGGTGATCTGACGTTTCCTGAATCCTGGGTGATTGCTCATGTTGCACAAGAAACGCCCGCGGTTGATACAACTGCTCTTGACTATGTGTTGCAGGGCGATGCTGAACTGAGTCAACTTCTCACACAATTGGCACAAGCAGAACAGAACAATGATGGTCATTTGCAAACCCAGCTGCATGACAAAATAGGCTTGATTGATGGATACACCGGAAGAAGCCGGGCTGCAAAATTATTGCATGGATTAGGGTTTACTGCTGAGCAGCAGGAACACCCGGTCAGAACCTTTTCAGGTGGCTGGCGTATGCGACTTAACCTTGCCCAGGCATTGATGTGCCGTAGTGACTTATTGTTGCTGGATGAGCCCACCAATCATTTGGATCTCGAAGCTGTCTATTGGTTAGAAGAATGGCTACGCAGTTATGCGGGAACGCTGCTGGTAATTTCCCATGATCGTGAGTTTCTCGATCGAGTGGTTACCCATATCGCCCATATCGAACAACAACGCATCAAACTGTATACCGGTAATTATTCTGACTTTGAAATCGCTCGTGCCGAGCATCTGGCAAATCAGCAGTCGGCTTATCAGAAACAACAATCTGAAATCGCCCACATCCGTGATTTTGTTAATCGATTCAAGGCAAAAGCGACTAAAGCCAAGCAGGCTCAAAGTCGTATCAAAGCCTTGGAGCGCATGGAAAAGATCGCTCCGGCGCATGTTGATTCGCCGTTTCATTTCAGCTTTTTTCAGCCGCGACGTTTAACCATTCCAATTTTAGCGCTGGATAAAGCCAGTGTTGGTTACCAGCAAACACCGTTAATTGATAATATCAAGCTCCACCTTGCTCCCGGCGATCGTATTGGTTTGTTAGGCCCTAACGGTGCCGGTAAATCGACATTAATCAAACTGATTGCCGGTGAACTGGAACCGCTCAGTGGTAAACGTCGGGAAGGCAAAGATATTGTTATCGGCTATTTTGCCCAACACCAATTAGAACAATTACGTCCTGATGAGAGTGCGTTGAAGCATTTGCAGCGATTGGACCCCATGGCGACCGAACAGGATTGCCGTAATTTTCTGGGCGGTTTTGGCTTTAATGGTGATACTGCTCTGGAACCGGTTGCACCATTTTCTGGTGGCGAAAAAGCCAGGCTGGTTCTGGCCCTGCTGGTTTATCAGCGTCCGGCTTTATTGTTATTGGATGAACCTACCAATCATCTTGATCTGGAAATGCGGCTGGCGTTGACCATGGCTTTGCAGGAGTACGAAGGAGCATTAGTAGTGGTCTCGCATGATCGCTATTTCCTGCGCAATGTCACCGATGATCTCTGGCTGGTAGCTGATGGCAAAGCCGCTGCTTTTGAAGGTGACCTTGATGATTACCGGCAGCTGCGTTTAGGCCGTGAAACGGTTAATGCGTCTGCTGATAAAAGTCCTGCCGTCAACAATGGCAAAAAACTGGATCGACAGGCGGCAGCACAACAGCGTCAGAAATTACAGCCTTTGCGTAACCAGGTTAAAAAGGCAGAGCAAGTCCTCGATAAACAGAATGCTGAACTTGCCAAAATTGAATTACAACTCGCTGATACAACGCTGTATGAAGCGGCCAATAAAGAAAAGCTCAAAGACCTGTTACAACAGCAAGCTGCCACCAAGGCGGCATTGGAACAGGCTGAAATGGACTGGCTTGAAGCCAGTGAAATACTTGAAAACGCAGAAACTGCAGAGGTTTAATCCGTGGCATTATTGTCTTTAAAACAGCTGACCGTCAGTTATGGTGGCCCAAATTTACTTGATAAAGTCGACTTTCAGCTCGATAAAGGTGAACGGGTTTGTCTGGTTGGCCGTAACGGCGCTGGTAAATCCACCTTGATGAAAGTCATTGCGGGAGAGATCACCCCTGATGGTGGTGAGATGGTGGGCTTGCAAGAATTGAAAATTGCCCGGCTGGAGCAGGAAGTACCTGCTGGCACGGCTGGCAGTGTGTTTGATGTTGTCGCTGCCGGACTGGGCGAAGTTGGGCCTCTACTAGTGGAATATCACCATATTGTTCAGCAACTCGAACACGATAGCAGTGAACAAATCCTCAACAAGCTGGAAAAAGCTCAACATAAACTCGAAGCAGTGGATGGCTGGAGTCTGGAACAGCAGGTTGAAACCGTCATTTCCCGTTTATCGCTGGATGCAGATGTTGAGTTTTCCAGTTTATCCGGCGGGATGAAAAGACGGGTTCTCCTGGCTCAGGCACTGGTACGCCAACCGGATATTTTATTACTGGATGAGCCAACCAACCATCTGGATATCAGTTCTATCACCTGGCTAGAAGGTTTTCTGAAAAGTTATGGTGGTACCTTATTGTTCATTACACATGACCGCAGCTTTTTACAGGCCTTGGCCACCCGTATTGTGCAGTTGGATCGTGGGCAACTGGTGAGTTTCCCGGGTGATTACAAAAGCTTTCTGGAGAAACGTGAAGCTTTACTGTCGGCCGAAGCAGAGCAAAATGCACAGTTTGATAAAAAACTGGCTCAGGAAGAAGTTTGGATTCGTCAGGGCATCAAAGCACGTCGCACACGTAATGAAGGACGGGTGAGAGCGTTGGAGAAGCTGCGCCGGGAACGTGGTCAACGCCGTGAGGTGTTAGGCAATGTGTCGATGAAGATCCAGGAAGGCGATCGGAGTGGCAAGCTGGTGGTCGAAGTTGAGAATATCAGTCAGGCCTTTGATGGCCGACAGTTATTCAAAGATTTCTCAACGGTCATTCAGCGCGGTGATCGCATTGGTATTATCGGACCCAATGGCTGTGGTAAAAGTACGTTGCTGTCGATTCTACTGGGTCGGGCTGAACCTCAATCGGGTACGGTGCGCTTAGGTACTAATCTGCAAGTGGCGTATTTTGATCAATTACGTAGCCAGTTGGATGAAGAGGCCAGTGTTGTAGATAACGTCGGGCAGGGTAGAGACTTTGTTGAAATTAATGGCAGTCCTAAACATGTGATTGGTTATCTGCAAGATTTCCTGTTCACCCCAGATCGTGCAAGAACACCGGTAAAAGCCTTGTCTGGCGGTGAGCGTAACCGTCTCTTACTGGCAAAATTATTTACTCAGCCAGCCAATTTATTGGTTTTGGATGAGCCAACCAATGATCTGGATGCGGAAACGCTGGAATTGCTGGAAGACTTGTTGCTGGGCTTTACCGGCACCATGCTGTTGGTCAGCCATGATCGAAGCTTTCTGAATAATGTGGTGACCAGTTGTATCGTATTCGATGAAGATAAACAGGTCCGTGAATATGTTGGTGGTTATGATGATTGGCTGGCACAACGCCAAAAGACTGTTAAACAGGAAAAGCCTGCAGCCAAACTTGAACCTGCTTCTGCTGCAAAATCGGTTAAGAAAAAGTCGACACTAACGTATCAGCAGCAACTGGATTTGAAAGCGTTGCCGCTAGAGATTGAACGACTGGAGCAACAAATTGCGGCGTTAACAGAAAAAATGGCAGCAGCTGATTTTTATCAGCAGGATGCTAATAAGATTAAACAAGTTCAAACACAGATGGCAGAGTTAGAAAAATCTCTGGAAGCAGCCTTTGATAAATGGGCAGAACTGGAAGCGTTGCAAAACGCCTAATCTGAAATTTACAGACGCAAGCCAATGGGGGAGATACATGGATGTATCTCACAAAAGGCGCTCCTCGTGCCTTGATTGACGCTTTTTCAGCTCACACCAGAGGCGGAGATGAAAGATAAACAAGCCCTAAAATAAAAAAGCCGCTGTCCTGGTAACAAGACAGCGGCTCTTTTTTGTTATTTTATTCGTCTAATAACGCATCACGATTATCTTCGCGGATGCGTGGCAAGATCCACATTTCATACATGGATACCACCCACATAAATGCAAATGATAATGCCATTGCGCCACCACCAATGATAACGAACCAGGCAAAATTAGGATGCAGTTTAGTCAACCACCAGGCGCTGATATCGATTAACAAAAAGATATATGGCATGGAAATGACGATAACTTTCAAAGGTTTAGGTACACCTGCTGCCAAACTGAATATCAAGCCAACAAACATAAAGATAAAGGCGATACCAAATAAGTGAATATGCGAAACACGGGCAAGTGATGCAATACTGGCACCGGTATCAACGACAGCACGTTCTTTTATCTGTTTGAAATCGGAATAGTCTGGAACGGCACCACCAGCTTCAGCGTTATGACAGATAATACATTTGGCATCAAAAATCTGTCTGATGCCGTCATTTTCATAGGCTTCTTCTGTTGCTCCAGCATGTACCCAACTAATGATTTTTTCACGTTCATCGTCGGTTGCCATCGGTTTCATCGAACCATGCAGTTTATTTTCGAGCAGTGAATTAGTTCTGTTTCCGTAATAGCTGTAAACGATATCATCAACTGAGAGACCATATTTACCGTCAGCCAGACCATGGGTAAGCTGAATTTGCACAATTGCCATCAGGTAACCTACTGCCACCACAACCAAATAACCGGTAAAAAGTGCTTTTAATGAGGTGCCTTGACTTGCGAGATTCAGGTTGTGATTTCTTGCCATGTTGTTTCCCTTATTTTTATTGTGTTTATTTTAGTACATAGCGCTTTTACTGAGTAGTAAAAAAACTATTTATTTGCCAAAAACCTGCTGCAAAATCTCCGAAGTACGTGCCGCAGGATTGTCACGGATTTTTTGCTCCTCCTCTGCTAACATAACAAACAATCCATTGAGCGCTTGGTCAGTTACATAATCCTGCAGATCCATATCCAACTCCTGACCTACTACAGGCACTGAACTGAGTTTATCGTTTAGCTGATTGTAATAGCGGGTTGCACCCACTTCATTCAATGATGTATCGATTACAGGCTCAAATAAGTCAGCGAGCTTGCCACGAGTACGATCTTCAAAAAACCGTGTGGCAGCATCATTCTCGCCATTCAAAATATTACGGGCATCGTCAATGGTCATACTTTTAATAGCATCGATCATGATTGAGGTTGCCTGTGGTGCGGCTTTTTCTGCCGCCCGATTGATACTTTGTTCAAAATCATCTGCCATTTTATTCAGGCCCAGCTGACGCATTAATCCAGCTGCTTGTTGTACGCGAGGAGGTAATGGAATGTGGATTTTCGGGTTGTTTAGATAACCTCCCTCTTTACTGACATTTTCGACAGCTTTTCTGGTGCCGACTTCTAACGCTTCTTTTAGGCCGTTGGCAATCGTGTCAGAACTTAAATCCGTGCCTTCCGATGTGCCCAGCGCGGTAGTACCAGATTTACTGAAGTCTTCGAGGAATTTTTTCCAGTCAGCATGGCTGGGTGATGTTGCCATTAAAAAAAATATAAAAAGTGCCGAAGTAACCATTACTGAAAATTTCATGCTGTAAATCCTTACCTGTTCAGCTTCGATAGTGCCTGTATGACTCTATAAGCGTCAAGTTATCCATTATTATCAATTGGAATAACGCACAAAAAAAAGCCGGTTAATTGCTTAACCGGCTTTTCATGTCTATCGGATCTGGTTATCAGCTAGGGACAACGTTTTCCGCTTGTGGACCTTTTTGACCCTGTGTCACTTCCATAGTGACAGCTTGGCCTTCTTTCAGAGTTCTAAAACCATCTGATTTAATCGCGCTGTGATGTACAAATACATCTGGACCATCGGCGCGTTCAATAAAACCGAATCCTTTTGCGTCATTGAACCATTTCACTGTGCCTGTAACTTGCTCTGCCATATCAACCTCAATATCTTAAATCTTCTGCTAACTTAACTCCTAAGTCAGCTTACACTACCCCTTAAAAAAGGGGTTAATCGCATTGTACGCCCAAAATTTAACAAAAAGTCACATTTATTTTGACCATAACAACTTTTTTTTTGCTTGAAAAACACGTTAAGAAAGCGGAAAAAAAACGCTTAACCGTTGAATCTATTATGTTTACCGGTAAGGCAGTATTCAAAAAATTCATTTTTAATAACTATTCTGAATCTCAGTTTGGCAGCTGTAAAAGCGGATAAAATGCGCGATTTTGCCTTTAACATAGGCTAAACCGGCTTGAAATCAGCTGGCTTTTCAGAGCCGTCTCCAAAGAAAAATTTCTCTAATTCGGTTCTCAGAAAAGTCTGGGATTTTGGATCAGCCAATGATAAACGATACTCATTAATTAACATGGTTTGATGCGCTACCCACATTTGCCAGGCTTCTTTAGAGACTGTTTCATAGATTTTTTTCCCCAGTTCACCAGGATAAGGGGGAAAATCGAGTGCCTCTGCTTCTTTGTTGAGTTTTACACAATGCACAGTACGTGTCATAGCATCCTCTCGGTTGATGATAAAAATTGAATTAATTGTTTAACCGGAGCAGGTAAGCCCAAAGTTAACGCCTGATCTATTTTAACCCAGATATGTCTATTATTCTCAGCCACAAGGTGGATTGGCTCAGCAGTAAACAAATAAGGGGTTATAGTTAATTTGAAGTGACTGAAAACATGTTTGATTTCAGGCAATGACGATTCCAGTAAGGTATTTTTTATCGGCAAACGGTTATCTGCTGCCTCTGCAGTTTTACCCTCTGGAAAACTCCATAGCCCCCCCCATATGCCATTTTGCGGACGTTGTTCCAATAATATGTGGTTATTTTGATCTATATAGATAAACCAGTTGGTCTGACGTACAGGTTGGATTTTTTTAGCTTTACGTACCGGGAATAAAGTCGGCTCACCGGATGCAAAAGCCTGGCAATCAGTTTGAAGAGGGCATTGCTGGCAGGCTGGGCGACTGCGGGTGCACAAGGTGGCTCCCAGGTCCATTTGTGCCTGAATATAATTAGCAATGCGATGTTCGGGCAATAATGTCTCGGCTCGCTGCCACATTGCAGCTTCTACGTGTTTCTCACCTGGCCAGACATTAATGGCATCATATCGCGCCAAAACGCGTTTTACGTTGCCATCCAGAATCGGATAGCGCTGATGAAAGGCCAGCGCCATAATGGCTCCGGCAGTAGAACGACCAATTCCTGGCAAATCCAAAAGCGCCTGAAAATCCTCTGGCACCTTTGCGTCATGATGCTGTTGCATCTGAACAGCTGCCTTATGCAGATTTCGTCCACGGGCATAATATCCAAGCCCTGACCATAAGCCGAGGACATCATCTATATGGGCATCTGCCAGAGCGTTAATGTCCGGGAAACGATCAATAAAACGCTGGTAATACGGAATAACGGTAGCAACCTGAGTTTGCTGAAGCATCACTTCAGAAAGCCATACATGATAAGCCGATGGTTTTTGCTGCCATGGCAAATCCTTACGACCGTGATGGTCATACCAGGCTAATAAACGTTCACTGAAGCTGTTAGTCAAAATAGAATCAGGCCATGTTCCTTTGTGAACACGGCCTAGAATAAACTTTTCAGTTTTTCCTTCAACAAGTCCTCTTCTGAGGGTTCATCTGCAGAGTCTGCCTCATCGGATGTTTGCTCATCGGTAGCAGGCTCTTCAGTAGTTTCATCAGAAGTTGAAGATTTTGAATCGCCACCCAGTTTCTTACCCAGTAATCCACCAAGCTCATCACCCAGTTTTTCTTTTAGTTTTTCTTCAGCTTTGGCTTTAATTTCACCAGTGGCCTGTTCTTTTAAGACAGAGGCCAAATCCACTTTGGGTCTTGGATTATCAAAACTGCCGGTAATTTTTACCGGAATGGTAATCCCTTTCAGATCTTCAAGAGTTTTGCCTCCCTGGCCTTCAGCTGAACCGACGATTGAAACGCGAACAGCATAATCAATGACTTCTCTGGGGAGATCAATATCACCCGCACCGGTGACTCGCAATAATGGAGACATTAACTCAAGGTCCTGATTATTTACGATGCCTTCATTGGCGGTGAATGTGCCTTTCAGGCTGCTGAAATCAGTTTGCACCGGTTCGTTAGTCTCTGCAGCTTTTTGTCCGGACAGAACAGCCTTAGCCTGGCGAATGGCTTCTGCAATATTAATGCCTTTTAATGCGCCATCCGTAAAAGAAAATGCACCATTACCGTTCAGACTTTGTTTGATGGCATCAATATCTTTACCACTGCCATTGAGCTTTACATTGGCATTTGCTGTGCCGGCAATACGATCATTACCGGTCAGATCTTTTAATAGGGGACCGGCCTGAACCCCTTGCAGGTTTTCATCTACTGCAAGCTTCAAATTGTCACCACGGGCATCAAGATTGACATTACCTTGATACTTTCCCTGATATAACTCTGCAGCCAGGGGACTCAGTTTGATCAGACCATCTTTTGCATCAATAGTAATGACAATGTTTTCACTGTTAATGCCACTGACTTTGAGTTTGCCAATTTTCAAACTGCCTTTGGCGTTGATGTCCCGCAGTGTTTCCAATGGTAATTCACTGGAGCCGCCGGCTGCAGATGAAGCAGGTGTAGAAACTTCTTTAGCCGTTTTATCCTCAACTTCTTCTTTCGCTGGTGGTAAATAGCGATCAGCATCAATTTGATCCAGCATCAGATTAAATGTGTAAGCGGGTTTTTCGAAATTGTTGATACCAAATTGACCGGTTAATTGACTTTGATCCAGGGTCAATTGTAAATCTTTGGTATTAAGCGATTGTTTGCTGCCACTGATTTCACTACTCAGCTGAACCAGTTCCAATGTACTATTATCGGCCATTTCAGGCAGTTCAATTTTTAAATCTTCGGCTAATTTACGCAGGTTGAAAGGTTTCACCTGGATATTGCCATTATATGCCAGATCATCAGACAGGATTTTCTCCGCCAGTATTCGTCCATTCATCGTCAGATCTGCAAATTTGATGGCAAGATCATTAACCTGCAATGTTTCATCTGCGAGATTAGCTATGAGGTTGCTTGTGACATCCAGTTTGCTTTTGCCACCGGGTAGATTTTTATCTTCAATATCCGCGCTGATAACAAGATTTGTAATGCTGTGTTGTTGCGATGCCAGATTGGCTTCGATTAAACCCTCTATATTGGCGTCGATATTTTGTTCAGATCCGGTAGCTTGTAAATTAATTGCTAAATTTTGGATTGTCACCAATTCACTCGCCATGTTGGCATGAATGTCAGCTTGAAGGTCCAGATTAGCCTGTTGCAATGGCATTGCAGAACTATTGGCAACGGTATTGAGCTTCAGTGACTCCAGTGCGTAGATCTGCTTTTCAAGATCGACGATTACCTTACTCTCAAGTTCGATATGTGCTTTGACTTCAGGCTTACTGCTGATCAAATCAAACGACGTTGTAAGTGAAGTGGGATCGCCGGGAGCCAGAGGATCGGTCTCCAGATTAAGATTACGTAACTGGAAGTTTTCATCTTTGCTGGCATCAGACCACAATACATTGGCATTGGTTAGTTTAATGCCGGCAATTTTTACTGCAGATAATCCACTGGATGGCTCGTCCGAAACACTGTCAGCTTCAGCTGAAGGGGGTTGTTCTACTTCATCACTGGTTTTTGTCAGATCATCCCAGTTGGTCACACCTTCTTTATTGGTCTCCAGATTCAGCAACAGACCGTCGAGCACAATGGTGTCCATTTCCAGCTGTTTTTTCAGCAGAGGCATCAGTTTAATGCGAATTTCGGCAGCTTCGACGCTGGCAAAAGATTCGGCTTTAAAGCCACTGGCATTGCTAAGTGATAATGGTCCGAGTTCTAAAGCTATCCAGGGAAACACCGATAGCTCGATATCACCTTGCAAAGTCAATTTACGCCCTGTGGTTTTTTCAACCTGCGCTGCAATCTCATCTTTATAGTCATTTGGATCGATAATGAAGGGAAGTGCTGCGAGAGCAGCAATAGCGATGATGATTATTGCAATAATCACTTTGATAAAGGTGCGCATGCTTTTATCCTGTACTTTAGATGGGTGTATTGCCAAGATGATAAGTCATTTGACAGGGTTTATGAACCGGCTTTGACAATATAGGTGAAACGTTCATAGTCCAATGTCGCTGAAAACAGGTCTTTGGTTTCAGCATTGATTGAAGCCTCTTTGGAGTTAGATATTGTCAGTTGGCGTTTAGGACTAAAGACCCCTTTTTGGGTAATAAGTGCCGGGGGCTGTGTGTTGAGTTGTATCCCTGGATAGAGGAAATTTCCGGGTATTGGCTGGCAGGTTACAACTTCCGGCGTACCTTCTATTAAGCTTAGACCTGCCTGAGCGTTGTTCTGCCAATCGTTACAGAACCAGCAAATAGTTGCTAATTGCAATTTATTTTGCAGTTTCAGTAAAACCAGTTCGTTTACATCAATCGTGTCTTCGCATTTATTAATAAGCAATAAGCTGCCATGTTCGGAGTCGTTCAGCACTTTTGCCTGCATGCTGTTACTGGAAGCCCCATTAAGAAAATCCACAATATTGTCGTAACCGTGGACGATTTCTACAGAACCGTTATCAATTAACTGTTTTCTGGGGGATTGTCGTTGGTAATTGGCTGCAAGTTGGGGCATTACCTGTCGAATCAGTTGCAAATCCAAAGCATTTTCCCGCTTGTTGGATAGAATAAGTTTTTGTCCGAGGATGGTTAAAACATCCTGAGTTTGTAGCATGCGGTTATCAGACGCCTGGCGTGTTAATTGTGGTGTTTTCGACAAGGCTTTTGGCGCTTGATCTTGTTCTGCTTCAACACAAAAATATCCGGTTAATAAAAAAGCATTTTCCAGAACTTGTTGTTGAGGGGGGATATCGGTAATCACAGCCTTATTAACGACCTCCGCTATCATTGAGTAAAGGCGAATGACGGAGTATTTAGACAAGCTGTAGGGATCTGCAATGGCTGTTAGTGCAATACGCTTATATATATGCTCAAAATTATCACTGCTGCCAAGTGGCGAAACATCCGGCTCCTGCTGCAGAGCTTTTGCCTTTTCAAGATATATCAATAATTGGTTTAATTGTAACCAGCAATCCTTTGGTGCAGCTCTGTAATACAGATAAGCATGCAGAATCTGTAACGAAATTAATTCGCTGCCACGATTCAAACAGAATAGAAAACGGGGGGAATTTGCAGGCCGTTCACCACGTTGATAATGTTTGTCAGCCAGGTTGAAATATAACTCAGCGAGGCAGCGTATGGTCTGACTGAAATTGCTCAGGTTTTTTTGAGCGGGTCTTTTCAGGCTGGACTCTGCGGCGATAACTTTGCTGTCACGGGTCAGTAAAAGACGTTTGAGTTCGTGGAAATAGACATCCAAAAGATTTATCTGTCGAGTTTCAGAGATATGGTGATGTTTGATTGCCTGCAGATTTGCTAACAAAATTGACAGGCGTTGAGATAAATCATCGGTAAGTTGGGATAACCAGGTTTTTAATAAAGCAGGATCAGTAATAATGTCACCTCGTCGTTCATCCGTTACGACAGAGATCAATAAATTTAGTTTGGGGAGATCGGCAGCTGGTTTGGACTGGTTACGTAAGAGAGCATTACCAAGCCACATACTGAATAAACGGGGATTAATCACTTTTGCCGGTGATTGCAGAAAATGAAACCCTTTAGCGGATAATTTTCTTGATTGAGCAAAATGTCTTTCAGCAAAAGCGAACAGGGAAAATAAATTACTGCTGGTTAAGGGTAATTTTATCTGCAGCAAGTTTTGCTGATGAGTGGTTTTGCGCCGGCTACAGTATATATTCAGCAGTTCGACATCACGTTGCTGCCAGCTTTTTAAACCTTCCGCGTTATCAACGTTATAAAAATACAAAACAGCATGACCTAAACGACTTATTTGCCATTGGTGGTTTAATGATGAGTTGTACTGCGATAACAGGGCTTGCAGCTGTTGATGATCTGCGTCAGTGAAGCCGAAGCATCGTATCTGCAGATTAGCCAATTTAACTTTGCTCCGTCTCAGCTGTTGGTTTGGAAGGCTGCAATTGCCGTAGTCGCACAGTTCTGATGGCATTATCTGCGGTTTGAATCACCTCGATAATGTAATCATCAATACGCAAACTTACCCCGGGATCAGGAATGCTTTCCAGATGTTCCAGCACCAGGCCGTTGATCGTTTTAGGACCATCGGTTGGTAATAGCCAATCCAGTGTTCGATTCAATTCACGGATATTGGCTGAGCCATTAATCAGATAACTGCCATCACTTTGTGGATGAATTTCCTTTTCATCATCAATGGTATTGGCGGTAAACTCCCCCACAATCTCCCGAAAAATATCTTCTAATGTAATCAAACCCAGTAAATCGCCGTATTCATCCACTACAAGACCTGTGCGACGCAATTTACGCTGAAACTGAATCAGCTGAGTATTCAGAGGTGTGTCCTCTGGAACGAAATAAGCTTCTTTTACAATACTCTCAAAGGTTTGTTGATTCAGGTTGTCCTGAGTCATCAGATTTAATGCCTTGCGTACATGCAAGATACCAACAATGTTATCCATACTGTCGCGGTAGACTGGCAACCTGGTGTAACCACAATGTGAAAGCTGCTTTACAATTTCAGCAAATGGCTGATTGATGTCGATACCTTCAATTTCATTACGCGGCACCATTACATCGTTTACCGTAACCTGCTCCAGATCCAGAATGCTCATTAGCATATCTTTGTGGCGGTTTGGGATCATACTGCCTGCTTCCATCAGCGCCACCCTTAATTCTTCTATGTTAATAGCCGTAGACGTCGCATCTTCACGAGACACACCAAATAGGCTCAGCAATCGGTTAGTAATCGCACTGGTAAACCATACCAAGGGATACAAAAAGAATAATAATGGCTTTAATACAAAACTGGCAGGGTAAGCGACTCGCTCGGGGTGTAAGGCTGCAAGCGTTTTGGGGGTGACCTCAGCAAATAACAAGATGACCAACGTTAAGGTGAAGGTTGCTACCACAATACCGTTCTCACCCAGCAGTTTAATTCCAATGACGGTAGCAATAGCTGAGGCAAAAATATTCACAAAGTTATTGCCCAGCAGGATGAGGCCAATCAAACGGTCAGGTCTGGCTAGCAAACTGCTGGCAATCATTGCGCCGCGATGTCCTTGTTGAGCAAGATGTTTTAATCGATAGCGATTTAATGACATCAATGCTGTTTCGGAACTTGAAAAAAACGCCGACAACACTAATAGACAAAACAGAATTATAAACAGGCCAATTAAAGAAATATCTTCCATCAGTTAACTTTTAATCAAAAATTCAATAACAAGTTTGCTGCCAACATATGCCAGCAATAAAAAACCAAAACCGGATAAAGTCCATTTAACCGCTGTCTGGCTTCGCCAGCCATACTGTTTACGGCCCCATAGCAATCCTGCAAAAACCAGCCAGGCGATAATTGAAAAAACGGTTTTATGGGCCAGATGCTGAGCGACGAAATTATCAACAAACAGAAATCCAGTAATCAGACCCAACGTCAGTAAAATGAAGCCGGCATAAAGTAATTGAAATAATGTCTTTTCCATTGTCTGCAGTGGAGGCAGTTTACGGACCCAGCCGCCGGCATGTTTATTACGTAACTGTTTTTCCTGAATCGCCAGGATGATCGATTGCATAGCAGCAAGTGCCAGCAGAGCATATGCTGTAAGTGATAATAAAATATGCCATTCCAAAGCGGGATCACTAAGAGTTTGTTGGCTACTACCCGGAGCCTCGACCCTGAACATTAAACATAAGGCGACCAGTGGATATACTACAATTCCAGGATGGGCTACGGGAGATCGCAAACCGGCTAACATCGCGATAAATGCCATTAACCAGGCTGCGATAGATAACATGCTCATCAGACTGAGATCCCAGCCTTGAGCAAATTTCATGGTGAAATAAATATCTGCAGCATGAAATAACAGCGCTAAAGTGGTCAATATGCCTATCGGTAAGGCAAGTTTATTGGCGTTATGATCGCGTTTGACAAAGTCTCGGATCAAAATAACGCTGCTACTTAAATACAGTAGAAAGGCTAATGCGTTGGCAATGGCCATGAGGGGAGATCCTTAAGTTCCAATAATGATTATCCAGTTAAACCTTCAAGCTTAATCATAAACGGTAAACTGCTTCACCGGATATCATATCAGTTATAATGCAATATCTAGAGTCTGTTTAACTTTCATATGCTTCTGAAAATAAACAGACCCTATCCAAATAGTACTGATTTTTCAGTAACGAAACGATGCAGGATACATTATGTTTGACAGCCTAAGTGACAGACTCGCCGGCAGCCTCAAAAAATTACGTGGTCAGGGTCGAATCACCGAAGATAATATTAAAGAAACTTTACGTGAAGTACGTATGGCTCTGCTTGAAGCCGACGTTGCTTTAGCGGTTGTTCGTGAATTTATTGAAAGAGTAAAAGAACGGGCAATGGGACAGGATGTGATGCGCAGCCTCAGTCCTGGCCAGGTTTTCGTCAAAATAGTTAACGACGAACTGGTCGCCGTTATGGGCGATGAAGACAATAGTCTTAATCTGAATAGTCAGCCGCCGGTTGTTATTTTGATGGCAGGCTTACAAGGTGCCGGTAAAACAACCAGTGTGGCCAAACTGGCCCGTTTTCTGAAAGAAAGACAAAAAAAATCGGTGATGGTCGCCAGTGCTGACGTTTATCGTCCAGCCGCGATTGAGCAGCTTAAAACGTTGGCAAGTGATGTTGAAGCCAAGTTTTTTCCCAGTGATGCCAGTCAGGATCCGGTAGCAATCGCTCAGGCTGCAGTGGCACAAGCAAAACTAGAATATGTTGATGTAGTCATTATTGATACGGCTGGTCGGCTGCACATTGATGACGACATGATGGGCGAAATTAAACGCATCCACGCAGCAATTAATCCAACTGAAACCTTATTTACAGTTGATAGCATGACTGGTCAGGATGCGGCAAATACCGCCAAGGCATTTAATGAAGCATTGCCACTGACCGGTGTGATTCTGACTAAAACCGATGGTGATGCACGAGGTGGTGCGGCCTTATCCATTCGGCATATCACCGGTAAGCCCATTAAATTTATGGGGGTCGGTGAAAAGACTACTGCGCTGGAAGTGTTTCATCCTGATCGTATTGTTTCGCGAATTTTGGGAATGGGCGACGTACTTTCTCTGGTCGAAGAAGCACAACGCAAAATTGATACCGACTCAGCTGAAAAACTCGCTAACAAACTCAAGAAAGGCAAAGGTTTTGACCTTGAAGATTTTCGCGATCAACTACAGCAAATGAGCAAAATGGGCGGCATTGGCACATTGATGGATAAGTTGCCTGGAATGGGACAAATTCCAGATGCCGTTAAAAATCAGGCCAATGATAAAGAACTGGTCAGAATGGAAGCGATGATCAATTCAATGACTCCGAAAGAGCGGCGTCGTCCTGAATTAATCAAAGGCTCCAGGAAAAAACGTATTGCAGCTGGCTCTGGCACACAGATCCAGGATGTTAACCGCCTACTGAAACAGTTCTCACAAATGCAGAAAATGATGAAGAAAATGGGACAGAAAGGTGGTATGGCTAAAATGATGCGCGGCCTTGGTGGAAAACTGCCAATGGGCGGCGGTGGCATGCCTTTTTAACACAATCGCATTTACAGCTTTGCAAACCTTGGATAAGTGCGTAAAATAACTCTATTTTTCCATCCAGATTTTCAACGGGTAGGTTTATGGTAACAATCAGAATGACACGCGGCGGCGCAAAAAAGCGTCCTTTTTACGGCATTGTCGTAACAGATTCACGTAGTAAACGTGATGGTCGTTACATCGAGCGTCTGGGGTTCTTTAACCCGATTGCTAAAGGCCAGGAAGAAGAGCTACGCATTGATTTAGAGCGCGTTAAACATTGGATCAGCCAAGGTGCACAAACCTCTGAGCGTGTTGCCCAGCTGATCAAGCAAGCACAAAAGTCTGCTTAATTTCTATCCGGGAGTCTCGTGATGGCTGATGCCAGCGAATACATCCCGGTAGGGAAAATATCAGGTGTTTTCGGCGTAAAGGGTTGGGTTAAAGTTTTTTCATATACCGACCCTCGCGACAACATTCTGGAATATAAACCGCTTTATGTGCATCGTCATGGAGATTGGATACCAATCGAAGTGAATGGTGGTCAGTTACAGGGTAAGGCGGTTGTGATGAGTCTGGAGAAGGTCACTGACCGAAATCAGGCCATGACATTGATTGGTTCAGAACTGGCGATAAAACGTTCACAATTGCTGGAAACTGATGAAGATGAGTTTTACTGGGCTGACTTGGTTGGCCTGACAGTTATTAATGCTGAAAATGAAAAACTGGGAATCGTTGATCATCTGTTAGAAACAGGTGCAAATGATGTTCTGGTGGTAAGTGGAACAGAGCCAGATACGGAGTATCTGATTCCGTTTGTTCTGGATCGAACTGTTTTAAAAGTTGATTTGGAAAACAAGCAGATTCAGGTCGATTGGCAAGCTGACTATCTTTGATGAACTAAAATGAAGCTGTCAGTAATCTCATTGTTTCCGGAGATGTTTGCGGCGATAACAGAATATGGTGTAACCGGCAGGGCGGTAAAACAGGGCAGATTAAGCCTGAGTTATTTAAACCCGCGAGAGTTTACAACCGACAAACATCAAACCGTGGATGACCGACCTTATGGTGGTGGTCCCGGAATGGTAATGAAAGTCAGTCCTTTGTTGGATGCGATTAAAACAGCAAAACAACAACTTGGTGATGATGTGAAAGTCATTTATTTATCACCACAGGGACAAAAGCTGAATCAGCACGCGTTAGGCGAAATGGCCAAACGTGGATCGATGATTTTGCTGGCCGGTCGCTACGAAGGTATTGATGAGCGACTGGTTGAACAGGAAATTGATGAGGAATGGTCGATAGGTGACTATGTCCTCAGTGGGGGTGAGCTGGCAGCCATGGTGATGATTGATGGTATTGCCCGTTTATTACCCGGGGTGTTGGGTGATGCCGAATCTGCTGAGCAGGATTCGTTTATGAGTGGTCTGCTGGACCATCCACATTACACCCGCCCGGAACAGTTAAATGGCCAGACAGTACCAGCCGTACTGTTAGGTGGAAATCATGAGGCAATACGTCAGTGGCGCCTCAAACAGTCCTTAGGACGAACATGGTTACGGCGACCTGATTTGTTGGAATCGATGACATTATCAACAGAACAGGCTGCTTTATTGGAAGAATTTATTGCCGAGCGCGGGCAGGATTAGTTGGGAGCAAACAATGAGTAACATTATCGATCAGCTTAACGCTGAACAATTAAGAACCGATATTCCGGATTTTTCTGCCGGTGACACAGTTGTTGTCAAGGTTCGTATTAAAGAAGGTGAGCGTGAACGTGAACAGGCTTTTGAAGGCGTTGTTATCGCTAAACGTAACCGTGGTTTGCATTCAGCTTTCACTGTTCGCAAAATCTCTAACGGTGTTGGTGTTGAGCGTGTTTTCCAGGCTCACAGCCCAACCATCGCCAGTGTTGAATTGAAACGCCGTGGTGACGTTCGCCGTGCGAAACTTTACTACTTGCGTGATTTGACTGGTAAAGCGGCACGTATTAAAGAAAAATTGTAATTCAGCGGATCGATTGATCCGTTATTACAGAAAAAGGGACAAAGTTGATTTTCAGCTTTGTCCTTTTTTTATGCGGTTAAATCGACATGCACTATAGTCAAACTGAAGCAATTCAATGAAACAAGCTGTTGATAAACACGAACGTCATTTACAGAGTTTTCTTGATTCTTTATGGCTTGAATCAGGGCTTAGCGATAATACAGTAACGGCCTATCAACATGATTTAGTGGCTTTTGCCAGTTGGTTGCAGCCGTTTGATGTGACATTGGCCAATGCGCAACGTGAACATATTCAGCGCTATCTTCAGCAACGAATGCGAGAGGGTAAAAAGGTACGCAGCGATGCACGCCTGTTATCCAGCCTTCGCCGTTTTTACCGCTATTTATGTCGTGAAGCCATTCGTGATTCAGATCCTACCGCAATGCTTGAGTCTCCGAGATTGGGTAAATCATTGCCGGGAAGCTTGTCAGAAGAAGATGTTATCAATCTGTTAGCGCAACCAGATACTGAGACAGCCTTGGGTATGCGCGACAGAACGATGTTGGAAGTACTTTATGCCACTGGCTTACGGGTATCTGAACTGGTGGCTTTAACCTTTGAACAACTCAATATGCGTCAGGGCTTAATACGCTGCATTGGTAAAGGCAATAAGGAAAGATTGGTCCCTTTAGGCGAAACGGCATTGGACTGGTTGCAATTGTATTTGCTTGAAAGTCGACCTCAGTTATTACAAGGTCAAGTGACGGATGATTTATTTCCGACCCGGCGGGGACATTCAATGACCCGACAGGCATTCTGGTACATTATCAAACGTTACGCCAAACTGGCGCTGATTGATAAGCCGCTTTCTCCACACACGTTACGACATGCTTTCGCCACCCATTTGCTGAATCATGGAGCAGATTTACGAGTGGTTCAGCTTTTACTTGGCCATGCTGATTTATCCACTACCCAAATTTATACCCATGTTGCCAAAGCCAGACTCCAGCAAATGCATAATCAGCATCATCCACGTGGTTGATTTTCCGCTGCCATGAAAGCTGATGGTAAACTGTCCGGCTAAAATTTAATTTGATTGGGAGAAGCTAGATGCCCTCATTTGATATTGTTTCTGAAGTAGACAAGCATGAACTGACCAATGCGGTTGATCAGGCAAACCGTGAACTGGATAATCGCTTTGATTTCCGCGGAACCGATGCCAAAGTCGAGCAGTCAGACAAAACACTGACCATGTTTGCCAACAGTGATTTTCAATTAGATCAGTTGCTCGATATTCTTAGAATGAAACTGGTGAAACGTGGTATTGATATCAGTTGTCTTGAACTTAAGGATCCTGTGGGTTATGGCAAGATGCGAAAGCAGGATGTGCTGGTTCGTGAAGGCATCGAAAAAGATCTATCACGCACCATCGTCAAACTGATTAAAGAAAGCAAAATTAAAGTTCAGGCAGCAGTACAGGGCGATAGTGTCAGAGTAACCGGCAAAAAACGTGATGATTTGCAACAGGTTATGGCACTGTTGAAAAGTCATGATTCGATTGATATGCCGTTGCAATTCAATAATTTTCGAGATTAAGAGAACCAATAAATGAATTTAAGCCGATTGGTATGGTTGCCGTTATTGCTTTGCATGAGTCTGGCGCATGCAGATGAGATGACAGAACTCAAAGCTGAACTTAATAAACAATTACCTGATATGCAATTGCAATCACTATCACCAGTTGGCAAAAGTGGTTTATATGAAGCAGTCATTGATGATCGTATTTATTACTTCACAGCAGATGGTCAATTTTTGATTCAAGGTGATTTACTGGCGTTGGAAACGCGTGAAAACATTACAGAAGCACGGCGTATTGAAGTGAAAAAGGCTTTACTGGATCGTGTAGATGAAGATGATCTGATTATTTTTGCCGCCAAAAAGCCGGACTACACTGTTACCGTATTTACCGATGTTGATTGTGGCTATTGCCGTGAGTTGCATCGTCAGGTCAAAGACTACAATGATTTGGGAATCACCATTCGTTATATGGCTTATCCTCGGGC
Source organism: Methylophaga sp. UBA3613 (assembly GCF_002375415.1). Taxonomy (NCBI): domain Bacteria; kingdom Pseudomonadati; phylum Pseudomonadota; class Gammaproteobacteria; order Thiotrichales; family Piscirickettsiaceae; genus Methylophaga; species Methylophaga sp. UBA3613. Next base: position 111,483 of record NZ_DFLS01000003.1, read on the forward strand.
GGGGGCAGAATCCGAATCAGCTAATAAATTAATTGAAGTCTGGTGTGCCAAGGATCAGCAGAAAGCCATGACGGATGCAAAAGCCCAGCGCGAAGTGAAAAAAACATCTCTCTGTGAAAACAATCCTGTCGCCGAGCAGTTTGAAATTGGTAGCAAGTTGGGAGTGCGTGGTACGCCGGCAATCTTCCTTGAAGATGGTCAGATGTTACCCGGATATGTGCCACCGCAGAAATTGCGTGAAATTCTGGATGAATATCTCGGCTAATTGAGTGAGAGTATAGATTGCCCCTCAGACAAACGTTTATCGACTAAGCGTATTTTCTCAGGGGTAATTTCAATATAACTCGCATCAGGTTGCCAATCCCCTAATACGATTCGATAGTTTGAATTATTTTGCGAAGATTGCAGTGTATGAATAGCGGGACGGTGAGTGTGACCGTGCAGCAGTAGAGTCGCATTGTATTGCTGCATTACCTGTCTGACAGATGCAGGATTAACATCCATAATCTGAGCTTGCTTGTACTGCTTCTGCTGTTTGCTTTTGGCTTTGATTTTATCGGAAATTCCTTGGCGAACCGTTAAGGGCATTGCCAGGAATAGTTTTTGTAACCAGCGGTTACGCACCACTTTTCGGTAACGTTGATAACTCACATCATCAGTGCACAAACTGTCCCCATGCATTAATAAGATTTTATGTCCGTATACATCAATCATGACCGGATCATCCAGTAAGGTACCGCCCACCCGTCTGGCAAAATCTTTACCCAGCATAAAATCCCGATTGCCAACCATCAGATAAATTTTGCTGCCTTGCTGCTGAAGATTTTGTAATGCCTGAATAAATGGATCAAACTCAGTCGGGACTAAATCATCTCCCAACCAGGTATTAAAAATATCTCCAACTATATAAAACGCATCGACATTAACCTGCTGGGCAACAAAATCAGTGGCCAGCCGGATAAGCTCCGGCTGGTCAGGACTAAGATGCAAATCTGAAATAAACAGGGTTTTCATTGAATTTGAAGGATCAATTATTCGACCACAAACGCTTTTTCAATGACTACAGCTTCTGCAGGAACATCCTGATGACCACCACGCATAGTAGTTTTTACTTTGCGAATCGCATCGACCACATCCATACCTTCAATGACTTCACCAAACACAGCATAACCCCAGTCCTGCATGGTTTTATCGCGATGATCCAGAAAGTCATTGTCTTTGGTATTAATAAAAAACTGTGCCGTAGCAGAATGCGGATCACCTGTCCGCGCCATCGCGACAGTGCCTTTCTTATTGCTCAAGCCGTTATCGGCTTCATTTTGGATGGACGCTTCGGTTTTCTTTTGTTTGAAGGATTCATCAAACCCACCACCCTGGATCATAAAATTTTCAATGACACGATGGAAAATAGTGCCATCGTAAAAACCGGATTCAACATATTGAATAAAGTTTTTAACGGTTTCCGGTGCTTTATCAGCATTCAGTGCGATAACAATATCGCCATGATTAGTGCTGAGTTTCACTTTGGGTTGTGCGCCGCCGCCTTCCGCGTGGGCAGCCAGCGAAAACGAAGCAAAAAACAGGGGGGCCAGATGGCGATAGAGTAATTTCATGGTAGCTTGTCCAAAAATTGCAAAAACCATCATGATAGAGCATCAAAGCAATTCAGGTGAAGACAATTAAAGACCTTTTCAGATCCAACATACCTAAACAGCACTGTCACCCGACGCTGCTGACAGCGTATAATGCGCGTTCACATTTAACTGTAAACATTCACTATGTCAGAATCTGCTGCCAATCATAATTTTATACGTCCCATTATTCAGGAAGATATTGATTCTGGCAGGGTCGCCGGAAAAGTCGTTACTCGCTTTCCCCCTGAGCCCAATGGATACTTGCATATTGGTCATGCCAAGTCTATTTGCCTGAACTTCGGTTTGGCTGAGGAATTCGGCGGTGATTGTCATTTACGCTTTGATGATACTAATCCAGCCAAAGAAGAGCAGGAATACATTGAAGCCATCATGGAAGATGTCCAGTGGCTGGGCTTTAAGTGGGCGGGTGACGTACGTTATGCATCAAGCTATTTTGAGCAGTTTTATGATTGGGCTGTCCATCTGATCAAGCAAGGCAAAGCCTATGTTTGTGATCTCACCGCTGAACAAGCCAGTGAATACCGTGGCTGGGCGACCAAGCCGGGTAAAGAATCGCCATTTCGTGATCGCAGCGTAGAAGAAAATCTCACTTTATTTGAAAAAATGCGGCAAGGCGATTTTGCTGAAGGTTTTTGTGTGTTGCGCGCAAAAATCGATATGGCTTCGCCCAATATGAACCTGCGTGATCCGATTCTTTATCGTATTCGCAAGAAATCGCACCATCAAACCGGTGACAAATGGTGTATTTATCCCAGTTATGATTTTGCCCACGGGCAAGGCGATGCAATTGAAGGCGTCACCCACAGTATCTGTACGCTGGAATTTCAGGACCATCGTCCGTTGTATGAGTGGTTTATTGCAAATCTGCCCGTTCCTTCAAAACCAAAGCAGTATGAGTTTGGCCGTCTCAATCTGAACTATACGGTGACCAGTAAGCGCAATTTAAAACAACTGGTCGATGAGCAAATAGTTGCTGGCTGGAATGATCCCAGAATGCCAACCATTTCAGGTATGAGACGGCGCGGTTATACGGCTGCGGCGTTGCGCGCTTTTTGTGACGATCTGGCCGTGGCCAAAACAGATGGTATTGTTGATATTGCCCAGCTGGAATTTGAGATCCGCAAAGATTTAAATGAAAACGCAGCACGTGCCATGTGTGTTTTGACTCCTCTGAAGGTGACCATCTCTAATGCTGCTGAAAGCGTTGAATGGCTGGAAGTCGCGAACCATCCGCAACAGGAAGCCATGGGACAGCGTGCATTGCCGTTCACCAAAGAAATTTTTATTGATGCCAGCGACTTTACCGAAGACACCAGTCTGAGCCGGAAAAAGTTCAAGCGTCTGGTGATTGGTGATTATGTGCGGTTACGTGGTGCTTATGTCATTAAGGCTGATGATGTTATCAAGGATGATAACGGTGAAATCATTGAAGTGATTGCCTCATTAGTGCCCGATACTGTCGGCCAAAATCCGCCCCCTGAGATGAAACCACGTGGCGTGATTCACTGGGTTTCAGCCACAGAAGGCAAAGAAGTCGAGTTGCGTTTATACGACAGATTGTTTTTGGCGGAAGCACCCGGAAAAGCAACGGGTAACTATCTTGATGATGTGAACCCCGATTCGTTAAAGGTCATTAAAGCAATTGCCGAACCGGCCATTGTGAATTGTGAACCGGAAACTGTTTTCCAGTTTGAACGAGAAGGCTATTTTGTCAGTGATCGTTATGATCACACCGCTGATACGCCGGTATTCAATCTGACCATTGGCTTAAAAGATACTTCAGATAAATAAAAAATGTTAAAACTTCACAATACTTTATCCAAGCAGAAAGAAGTCTTTAAACCGATAGAGCCAGGCAAAGTTAAAATGTATGTCTGCGGCATGACGGTTTACGATCTCTGTCATGTCGGTCATGCGCGGGTGATGGTGGTGTTTGATGTAGTGACGCGTTACCTGCGGGCCAGTGGCTATGACGTGACCTACATCCGTAATATCACCGATATAGATGACAAGATCATTAAACGGGCAGCGGAAAACGGCGAAACAATTCAGACGTTGACCGATCGCTATATCAATGAAATGCATGCTGATGCAGATGCTTTAGGTGTACTAAGACCAGATCTTGAGCCTCGTGCCACCGAAGCTATGCAGCCTATGCTCAATATGATTCAGACTTTGATCGATAAAGGCCTGGCCTATGCCGCTGATAACGGCGATGTCTATTATGATGTCAGTGAATTTGCTGATTACGGCAAACTGTCTGGTCGACAGATAGATGATTTACGCGCGGGCGAACGAATCGCTGTAAATGAAGCCAAAACCGATCCACTGGATTTTGTTTTATGGAAAGCTGCAAAACCTGAAGAACCAGCATGGGATTCGCCATGGGGGCCGGGTCGTCCGGGCTGGCATATTGAATGTTCAGCGATGTCAGCTGAATGCCTGGGTCATCATTTTGATATTCATGGCGGTGGACAGGATCTGCAGTTTCCACATCATGAAAATGAAATCGCTCAATCTGAAGGCGCACATGGTTGCCAGAGTGTGAACTACTGGATGCACAATGGCTTTGTCCGGATTGATGATGAAAAGATGTCCAAATCCTTGGGTAATTTCTTTACTGTGCGTGAGGTATTGGCGAAATATCCAGCAGAAGCAGTACGTTATTTCATCTTAATGAGTCATTACCGTAGTCCTTTGAATTATGCAGAAGATCAGCTGGAGCAGGCTAAAACAGCCTTAACCAGGTTTTATCATTCTTTGCGCGATGTCACAGCTGAAACCGTTATCTGGCAGGATGATTTAGAGTTTGCCCCACGTTTTCGTGAAGCGATGGATGATGACTTTAATACGGCGCTGGCATTATCTGTTCTGGCAGATGTGCGTCAGGCGTTAAACATAGCCCGTGAAGAAAATGATGAGAAAAAATCAGCTTATCTGGCTGGGTTATTATTAGCATTTGGCGATGTGCTTGGATTATTCCAGCAATCTGCAGAGGCCTTCCTGACCGGTGGCCAACAAGATGAAACCGGTAAAATCGAACAGTTGATTGCTGACAGAAATGCAGCTCGTGCGGCAAAAGATTGGGGCCGCGCAGATCAAGTTCGTGATGAGCTGACGGCGATGGGAATTGTGCTGGAAGATTCAGCAGGCAAAACCAGTTGGCGGAAAATTTAATATTTGTCTCAGCTGCCTGCTAATGGTGGTTAAGACAATTTAATTTATGGCAGTTTTCTCCTGATCTAAATCAACAATAGCTTCAGTAATCTTCTTCCCGGCTATACAAAGCGTTTTAGTGTGGGCATGATCGAATTTAATCTTATGGATCGATTATGCCCAAAGATAAAACGTATTTACTGACTATCAACGGCGGTTCATCCAGTATCAAATTTACGTTGTATAACGTAACTGAATCGCTTACTCCCATTTTATTCGGCAAGCTCACAGGACTGGGATTGCCTGCCGCCAAGTTGTGCGTCACAAACTCGATTCAAGCAGAAGAGTCTACTGTAGATATCAAGGCTGACAATTATCAGCAGGCTGTTGAGGTGTTGATAGATTGGGTCTATAAAAATATCGATATCAGCTCAGTTAAAGCTATCGGGCATCGTATTGTTCACGGTGGGCATCAGTATAAAAATCCCCAATGGGTTACCAAGCAATTACTCAAGCATTTGTCGGCAATAACCCCTCTTGATCCACAGCATTTACCGGGTGAGATTCAATTAATTGGCTATTTGCAATATAAGGTTGGACTGAGTATTTAAGTGAAAAATGGAACTGCCTCTGTTTTGTGCAAAACATGGTTGACAATTATCGTTTATGTAATGTACCGTTTTGTGCAAAACATGGTTGGAGGCCAAAATGTCAGAGTTTGCAGGTTCGGCTGCATCGCAAGCAGATTTTATTTGGAAAAATGCAGAAGATCTCTGGGGGGATTTTAAGCATACTGATTTCGGTAAGATCATTCTGCCATTTACTTTATTGCGTCGATTGGAGTGTGCTCTTGAATCTACTAGAGATGCGGTAAGAGAAGCTTACGATAACTTCAAGGATGCTGAAGTAGAGCTTGATCCGATATTACGTCAAACCGCAGGCTACCCATTCTACAATACATCTGAGTATTCGCTTTCAACACTTGGCAGCACGAAAACACGCCGAAATCTTGAAGATTACATCACACTCTTTTCCGATAATGCCAGAGCGATTTTTGAAGAGTTTGAGTTTGGTAACACAATAATTCGGCTTGAGAAAGCGGGATTGTTATACACCATTTGTAAGAACTTTGCAGGTATTGATTTGCACCCTAATGCCGTGCCTGACCGGGTGATGAGTAACATCTACGAGCATCTCATTCGCCGTTTCGGTGCGGAGGTTAACGAAGGTGCTGAAGACTTCATGACGCCTCGCGACATCGTACATTTAGCTACCGCGTTATTACTTGATCCTGATGATGCCTTGTTTGAGGAAAGCCCTGGCCTTATCCGCACTCTTTACGATCCTACTTGTGGTACAGGCGGATTTTTGACCGATGCTATGAACCATGCAGCCGATTACGGTAGTCATTATAAAATCCCACCTGTATTAGTTCCACATGGCCAAGAGCTAGAGCCGGAAACTCATGCTGTTTGTGTCGCGGGCATGTTGATCCGCCGACTTGAATCAGATCCTGGCCGTGACCTTTCTCAAAACATTCGTCAAGGTAGCACACTTTCTAATGATAAGTTCGTTGGTGAGCGCTTCCATTACTGCTTGTCCAATCCACCGTTTGGTAAAAAATGGGAAAAGGATAAGTCGGCTGTTGAACGAGAACATAAGCAAGGTGCATTAGGCCGTTTTGGGCCAGGATTACCACGTATTAACGACGGCTCTATGCTGTTTCTCATGCACCTAGCCAGCAAGCTAGAGCTACCCAAAAATGGCGGTGGACGCGCCGCTATCGTTTTATCCGGTTCTCCGTTATTTAATGGTGGCGCTGGCTCTGGCGAGTCTGAAATACGCCGCTGGTTGCTAGAAAATGACCTTGTTGAAGCAATTGTGGCACTACCAACGGATATTTTCTTTAGAACCAATATCGCTACATACCTGTGGATTTTATCCAATAAGAAAACCGAGAACCGTAAAGGTAAGGTCCAACTTATCAATGCAACCAATCTTTGGACGCCCATTAAAAACGAAGGCAACAAGCGCCGCATAGTGAGTGACGACCAGCGCCGTCAAATCTTGGATATTTATGCTGCGGCTGAAAATGACGAGCTTTCAAAAATGGTCGATTACCGCATATTTGGCTATCGTCGAATTAAAGTGCTGCGGCCACTGCGCATGAAACTGATGCTAGATAAACAAGGGCTATCAAATTTGGAATCTTCTGAGGTTTGGCAAAAACTATCGCCAGAACACCAATCATTTTGGCTTGCAGCCATTGAGCCGCATTTGAATGAAGCTAAGAAATATAGCTGGGCAGAAACCTTCGCAAAAGAAACAGTTAAAGACGCAGGAGCTAAATCGATGAAGGTTAAAGCTAACAAAACCTTTATCACTGCACTGGTAAACGCTTTTGGACAAAAAGATCCCGAAGCAGATCCTGTTATAAATGCTCAAGGTGAATTTGTTCCAGACACCGATTTAACTGATTACGAAAATGTGCCGTACTTAGATTCGATTCAAGATTACTTTGTCCGCGAAGTAATGCCGCATGTGCCGGACGCCTATATTGACGAAAGCTATACCGATGACAAGGACAAGCAGCTCGGTCGTGTAGGTTATGAAATCAACTTTAACCGCTTCTTCTACCAGTATCAGCCGCCTCGTAAGCTGCATGACATTGATGCTGAGTTGAAAAAGGTTGAAAACGAAATCGCAGCACTATTGGCTGAGGTGGCAACCGAATGAGTCACTACAAACCATACACTGCGTATAAAGAATCTGGCGTTGGATGGATTGAACCGATTCCAAAACATTGGGACATAGTTCGGATCAAAAGATTTACAACACTAAACACGGCGAGAACTTCTGAAGCTAGAGATAACATTCCCTATATAGGGTTAGAAGATGTTGAATCTGGATCTGGTAAATACGCACCAACAGAGAGTAACTCCCGGCAGTCTGATACCTCTACTGTAGGCGTTTTTTCTAAGGGCCAAGTTTTGTATGGAAAGCTAAGACCTTACCTTCGAAAAGCAATAATTACTGATTTTGACGGAGTGTGTTCTACTGAATTTCTTGCTTTACAACCTGATAGGGTTCTGCCTGAACTGCTTCAAAACTGGCTTCTATCACCCCATGTAACTCAGCAGATCGAGTCGACGTGTGAAGGCGCGAAGATGCCCCGTGCGGACTGGGAAGGTATTGGTAATATACTAATGCCTTTGCCACCGGTTGAAGAACAAATTGTAATTCGTGATAGAACCAGAGCAGAAGCCTCTCGTATTGACACACTCATTTCTAAGAAAGCTCGCTTCATTGAATTACTCAAAGAAAAGCGTCAGGCACTGATCACCCATGCAGTTACAAAAGGGCTGAACTCTGATGTGAAGATGAAGGATTCTGGCGTTGAATGGATTGGTGAAATACCGGAGCACTGGAAAATAGCTCAATTCAGGCGATTAGTATCCATTAAAAATGGTTCTGATCACAAAGATATAGAGGCTGAAAAAGGATTTCCTGTATACGGCTCTGGCGGTGTGTTTTCATACGCAACTAATTATATCTATGATGGTGAGTCGGTTTTATTAGGCAGGAAAGGCACAATAGACAAGCCACTGTATGTTAATGAAAAATTCTGGACTGTGGATACCATGTATTGGACACAAATCATGCCTAATGTAAACGGTAAGTTTTGTTATTACATTGCCAAGACAATTCCATTCGACTATTACGCTACAAACACTGCTCGTCCAAGTATGACGCAAACAGATTTAGGGTCACATTTGGTTGCATTTCCAGATCGCTCAGAGCAATCCCGTATAGCATCAGCGCTCGACTTCGAAACCACCCGAATCGACGAACTTATAAGTAAAACTCAAAAAAGCATAGACTTGCTCAAAGAGCGTCGTTCAGCTTTTATCACAGCGGCAGTGACTGGACAGATAGATTTACAAGGAGAACCCGCATGAACTCATCGGCTCATCAGGAAAAGCACTTTCAAAGCTATATCGTTGATCGGCTGGTCGAGCAAGGTTGGAAACTGGGTCATGCCAAATACTATGATAGCGATAGGGCGCTCTATCCTGAAGACCTTGAAAGCTGGATAAAGACTAGCGGCCAAGATGACAAGTGGGAAAAACTAGAGCGCTTAAACGGCACCAAAACTCTTGATGTTGTGATGGAGCGTCTAACCAAAGCACTGGAACAGCAAGGAACCGTTCAGGTACTGCGCCAAGGTTTCTCAATTGCTGGTTGCGGCCTGATTGAAATGACTGAAACAGCGCCAGAAGATAAGCGTAATCAGGCCGTCATTGAACGTTACAAAGCCAATATTCTTCGTGTTGTGCCCGAGCTGAAATATCACCCTGCGCGTGAGTTTGCGATTGATCTGGTTTTCTTCATCAATGGTCTGCCTGTGGCGACTGTTGAACTAAAGACTGACTTTACACAATCGGCTGAAGCTGCGATGGATCAGTATCGGCAAGATCGTTTGCCGCTTGACCCAAAAACCAAGCGTAAAGAGCCGTTATTAAGCTTTAAGCGAGGTGCAGTCGTGCACTTTGCTATGTCAGACTCCGAAATCATGATGGCTACCAAGCTAGATGGAGACAACACTTTCTTCCTTCCGTTCAATAAAGGCAACAATGGTCATGCAGGCAATCCACCTGGAGAAATCAAGCCCGATGGAACCCAAGAATATCCGGTGGCCTACTTCTGGGAGGATGTGTGCCAACCTGATGCCTGGCTAAGGGTCTTCCATAGCTTTGTGTATGTCGAAAAAAAGGATGCTGTGGATATTCAGGGAAATTGGTCCAAGAAGGAAACCTTGATCTTTCCACGTTTTCACCAATGGACAGCAGTGAATGAAATGCTGGCCGATGCTCGCACGAATGGTGCGGGAATGACTTATCTTGCCGACCATAGTGCTGGTTCTGGTAAAACCAGCACCATCTCATGGACGGCCCACGATTTGGTCAAGCTTCGGGAAGATAATGGCGATCCTGTGTTCAACAGCGTCATTATTGTGACCGACCGCAACGTGCTTGATAGCCAGCTCCAGGATGCGGTAAAACAAATCGATCATCAGTTTGGTGTGATTGCAGCGATTGACAGACAGAAGTCTTCCAAATCCAAAAGCAAGCAGCTCTCCGAAGCATTACTGGCTGGCACACCGATTATCGTGGTCACAATCCAGACATTTCCTTACGCGATGGAAGCCATCATCACCGACAAGAGCTTGAAGGGAAAGAGCTTTGCGGTGATTATTGATGAAGCACATAATTCTCAAACTGGTTCAACTGCAGCCAAGCTGCAAGCTGCTTTGGGTATGAGTGGGCATGGCAAAATGTCCAACATGACGGTGGATGAGTTATTGGAGCAACTGCAAAAGTCACGCGCTCGCCCTGATAATATTAGCTACTTTGCATTTACCGCCACACCAAAGCACTCCACTTTGATGTTGTTTGGTCGCCCTGCAGACCCTACCAAACCGCTGTCAGAGGACAATAAGCCGGAAGCCTTCCATACCTACACGATGCGGCAAGCTATCGAAGAGAAGTTTATTTTGGATGTGTTAAAAGGTTATGTGCCTTATAAGACGGCCTTCAATCTCTCCAAACAACTTGAAGACAACAAGCGGGTAAGCGGCAAGGCTGCCAAACGAGCCCTGGCCCAATGGATGGCATTACATCCGACCAATGTGACCCAGAAGGTACAGTTCATCATTGAACATTTCGTCAAGAACGTTGCACACCGTCTGGATAGCAAGGCTAAAGCAATGGTTGTCACCAGCTCCCGAGCTGCCGCCATTCGCTACAAAAAAGCCTTTGACCGCTATATTGAACAACATAGCGAGTATGGTTTTATCCATTCATTGGTTGCGTTCTCTGGCAAGATGACTAGCAAACAGGTCATGCATCAGGATGACGATGCTTTCAAAGATGATGTATTCATCGTGGATGAAAACGAGGAATTCACAGAGCAAAATATGAACCCGGAGGTACAAGGGCAGGATTTGCGCTTTGCTTTTGACCGCCCTGAATACAGGGTAATGCTGGTTGCCGACAAATTTCAGACCGGCTTTGACCAACCCAAGTTGGTGGCGATGTATGTCGATAAGAAAATCGCCAACCATGTAGAGATCGTGCAGACCTTTGCCCGCCTAAACCGAATGGCTCCTGGCAAGGATGAGGTTTTCATCATCGACTTTGTGAATGACCCTGAAAATGTCCGCCAAGCTTTTGCACTCTATGATGACGGCGCCCGCATTGACGAAGTGCAAGATCTCAACGTGGTTTATGAGATCAAAGATCGGCTCGATGAGCACGGACTTTATGATGCTAAGGATTTAGCCGCTTTCAAGGATGCACGTTTCAAGACCATCCGTGACATAACTCATACCAAATCGCCACAACACAAAGCCTTGTATGCAGCAACAAGCGGTGCGACCAACCTTTATAACGAAAAAATGAAGATGCTGCGTGACGGCATGGCAACATGGGAAGCAGCTTTTGAGAAGGCTCGCGCCAAAGGCGATGAAGCTGGCATGAAGTCTGCCGACCATCATCAAGATGAGTATGCCGAGCAAATCAAGGCTTTAATTGGATTCAAGTCTGACTTAGGCCGTTTCTGTCGTACCTACTCATACATCGCACAGCTTATTGATTTTGGAGATCCTGAACTGGAAAACTTCGCAGCATTCGCCAAATTGCTGCAAAAACGTCTGCTGCATGAAACACCAGAAAGTGTGGACTTGACTGGACTAGTTCTCACTGGATTTGACATCAAGTCCCGTCCTGATCAAGGAACTGATGATAATGAAACACCTGTGTTGAAACCAATTGGCCCTGGTAGTGGAGGTGTTACTGGAGATAAGCCGAAGTTCGTCAAAGAAATTATCGAACGGCTTAATAGTCTGTTTGGTGAGGCTACCCCCATACAAGATCAGGTAGCCTTCGTTAATCAAATTAAGTCGATTACTGGTGAAAGCGATGTGGTTATGGCCCAGGTGGAGAGTAATACCCGTGAACAAGCCATGAAAGGGAACTTGCCTGGTGCGGTTCAACAAGCTGTTGTTCGGGCACTCTCCAGTCATCAGAAACTAGCCACTCAAGTGCTTAAATCGGACCGTCAGGGCATGTCTGTGCTGGTTGACGTGGTTTATGAGATGCTGCGTGAAGGCAAAGACATAGACTTGGACATGGACTAAGTCGATGCTTGATCTGTTGAATCTGCCGGGAATCAAACCGGTAGATATGTACAAAGAAAGCAAGGCGCTCATTATTGTTGCGGTGCCAGAAGAGGTCGAAGTTCCCTTGTGCGAGGCCTGCAAGACTCCAATGCACAAACATGGAACACGCAAAAACAGATTCTCTGATACCCCGCTATATATGGAACCTGTTCGCCTTGAGATTCAGCGACCGCGCTTCCGATGTGAATCCTGCGGAAAGATGGCCATGCCAGAACTGAACTTTCTGGATGACAAGCGCAGATCCACCAAACGTCTGGTCGATGTAATCCGACAGCAATGTTTGAGCACTACTTTTCGGGCCTTGGCAGAGCAGACAGGCGTAGCAGTGAATACCGTAAAAAACGTTGCTCATGACCTGATTGAAGAACTTGAGCAGACTGTACGCTACGAAACTCCTGTAATTATGGGGATTGACGAAGTGAACCTGGCCGGTGGTTATCGATGCGTTATCACTAATCTGGCTACCAACAACGTCTTCGATATGCTTGAGCATCGTACCCAAGACCACCTGAAGCCGTTTTTTAAGGATTTGACAGATAGAGACAAGGTGGAATGGGTGTGCACAGATATGTGGCGTCCCTTTAAGCGCTCTTTTGCTCAGTACTTGCCCAATGCCAAGTTAGTTATCGACAAGTTCCATGTTGTCAAAATGGCATCAGAAGCCTTGGAGGATGAACGAAAAAAATACCAGGTCCAACTTGGTAAAAATGAACGAATTAACGTCAAAAAGTCCATACGGTGGCTTACTCTTAAACGTCCCCAGAATCTGACACCTGCCGAGCAGAAAGCCCTTATTATAGTTCGTGAACAAATACCAGAATTGGCAATTGCTTATGATTTTAAGGAAAGCTTCTTTGCAATCTATGATGAATTAGACAAACAGCAGGCTCAGAACGCTTTTGAAGCTTGGGAAAATAGCCTGCCTGACCAAGGTATGGAATCATTCAAAAAGTTGGTCAAGACGGTTCATAACCACTATGACGATATTTTTGCTTACTGGGATGCACCGTTCCCAATTACCAATGCCTACACCGAGGGTTTGAACGGACTGATCAAGATGTCCAACCGACTTGGTCGCGGCTATAGCTATGAGATCATTCGTGCAAAGACCCTGTATTCGGCAGAAGCTCGCAAGGTTGGTAGTGGCATTCGTTCAGGTCGTGGAAAGGTAGAATATGGGCCACATATTCCTACTCTCTTGAAGCAAGCAGAGAGTGGTGAACTTGATTAGGAGCATCCGAGCTAGAAATATTACTAAGAATTGATTTGGAGGCAACATGAAGCTGGTTAAGGTTCAAGCAACAAATTTTCGTTCCATAGAGGATAGTGGAGAATTCGAGGTTGGAGATTTAACCTGCCTTGTTGGAAAGAACGAGGCAGGTAAAACAGCTGTTTTACGGGCTATTCAAGGAATCCGGCCAACGGATTCATTTGAGTATGATCGTACTAGGGACTATCCGCGCCGTTACCTTAACAAGTTTGATGAGCGCCACCCTGACGGAGAATCTCCAGTCGCTCGAACTTGGTGGTCTCTGGATGATGATGACATAGCCGAGATTGAGGCTACGTTAGGGGATGATGTCCTTCAAAGCAGTCAAATTGAAGTTACCAGCTATATTGGTCGTAGCGGCAATACATGGTCAGTACATATTGACCAAAAAAAATGCCTTCGAAACCTTGAAGCTAGGAGCTCAATGAAAGCAGAAGATAAACTGCCAATTAAGGATTTCACAACAACCACAGACGCTCTTTCTACGCTCAAAGCGTTGGAGGAAAAAACAGAACCACAACAATCACTGATCACGATCTTGGAATCTTTCAGAGAAGGTTCAGCTATTCTCGCGGCAATTGATATTCTCTCTAAACGGATGCCTCGATTTTTTTACACATCCCACTTTGAGCGAATGTCTGGTGAACTGTCGCTTGACAAACTTGCTCAGGACAAAAAGCAAAACAATATTTCCGTAGGAGATCAGATCTTCCTAGATTTTCTTGAATATGCCGGTACCACTATTGAAGAGCTCCGAGATGCTCCAAAGTTGGAAGAGTTGATCGCTCAGTGTGAGGGGGCTTCCAATGATATAACAGACGAAATATTTGAGTTCTGGAGCCAAAACGAGGCTCTCGCGGTTGATATAACACTAAACGATGGACGACCGGATGATCCTCCACCTTTTAATTCTGGTCGGGTAGCAAAAATTCGTGTAGAGAACAAAAATCATCGAGTTACTGTTCCGCTCTCTGAGAGGAGCGCTGGATTTGTCTGGTTTTTCTCGTTTTTATCGCAGTTTAAGCAACTCAAGAAGCGAGCCGGAAAATCAATCATATTGCTCGACGAGCCGGGCTTAACTCTGCACGGTAAGGCACAATCTGATTTGCTACGTTATATTGAGAATAGGATTTTGCCGGATCACCAAGTTATCTACTCCACTCATTCCCCATTTATGGTTCCTGCCCAGCGCCTTTCTGATGTTCGAGTCGTAGAGGATGTTGTTGACTATTCTGACCCGCGCCGTCCTATTGTAAAAGGGACTAAGGTATCTGCCGATGTACTATCCGTAGATCGTGATACGCTTTTCCCGCTGCAGGCACATTTAGGCTATGAAATCACTCAGTCACTGTTTATTGGTAAGGATTGTGTTCTAGTCGAGGGACCATCCGACGTTGTTTATCTTCAAGTTATGTCACAGGCACTTCAGTCTCGAAATAGAGTGTATTTGGATCCGCGTTGGGCTATTTGCCCAACAGGTGGACTGGATAAAATCTCATCCTTTGCTTCGTTATTTGCCGGTAACAACCTCAACATAGTTGCTCTGTGTGATTATGGGAAGGGAGACAAGTCAAAGATAGAACGATTGCGGCAGAGTCAAATACTGACGACGGAGAAGGTACTCACAGCAGCTGATTTTACCGATAAATCCGAAAGCGACATTGAGGATCTTTTCGATGTGAATTTTTTCTGCAACCTTGTCAATTTAGCCCTTAACTTAAACAAGAAACAACAAATCTCGCCAAAGTCTGTCGCTGATGCAGAACCAAATACTGAGCGTCTAGTCAAGCAGGTAGAAGCAGCGTGTCGAACACTACCACCAGAAACTCCTGAATTCGGGCACTTTATTCCTGCAGATTGGTTACTACGCCATCCAGACCTACTTGATGGGGATACGCCAGAGGTTAATGAATCTTTAGATCGTTTTGAAGCCGCTTTCAAGGCGATCAACCAATTCTTGAGTTAGGTCGGGTGCTACCCCGATTCTACGGACGATTTAAAAACGGCTGCAAACTTAACATCGCGCCTTTGGCTCTATTTCATGAGCGCACATGCTACAAAGGATAAATTGATGGATATGGATGATTTGACACCCCGAATTACACCCGCACACTTAATGTCTTTCAAAGATCAGAATTTAGCAGATGAATTCCACCGTCGCTTGATAGAGTGGATAAATGATTTTCACCGGTCGTTAGATGATGAGCATGAGGTTGGAGCTAGGTTGGTCAACTTTGGCCAGTCTGTAACATTCCATATTGAAGATATTGGGTACTGGAATCCTTCGCTAATTTCATTCCAAGGAAAGAACGAGAATGGAGAACCTGTAGAGCTAGTTCAGCATGTTTCTCAGATCAGTATTTTGCTTATAGCTTTGAAGAGAGAGAATATAGAACAGCCCAAAAGACCTATTGGTTTCATGAGTTGGGAAGAATACGACGAGACGAAGTCATAACAAGCCTATACAGACGTACACTAACGCATCGGCTAATGAAACGTTGGGTCATACAGACAAATCTCATTTTAACGTTACTCAGTCTGGATTTAGCTCTTAATAATCCAACTCAGGCCGTGTACTAACATATTTTCATATTGACTAGTTTCTCATCACGTCTGGACATCGAATTTAAGCCAACCGAGACAGAGTTCCAACCAACCATGTTATCCCGTTGAATAGTTTTCTGACCTCAATTCCAACCTGAACATCAAGTGTGATGAATTATAAATTGGGAGTTATAAGACATGATTTCCAACCCTGTTTTGCAAATAGCCTTTATTTTGTGCATTAATTCAAAATAGCAGCGGATCACATGTTGTGAGTTAAGTTAATTTTATCTAAACTCAATCGCTCGCAATGGAGAGCACTCACAAAAGTACATTCAATTTTTTATTCTAAATTTATGTCGTCCACTTGTGAGTGCTTTCCGCCTTTTTACTCTACAGCTATAGCTTGTGTTATTTCAGACAGCCATCGAGTGAAGTTGAATATCTTTACTGGGCGGCTGACCAAAAAAGCGGCTGTATTCCCGACTAAATTGTGACACGCTGGAATAACCTACGTGCATACAAGCGGTGCTGACATCCATCATTTTTGACAGCATCAGATGTTTTGCCTCATACAGACGTAACTCTTTCTGAAACTGTAATGGGCTCATCGACGTTATTGCCTTAAAGTGATGATGGAATGACGATATGCTCATATTCACGCGCTCAGCCAGTTCATCGACTTTCATCGGTTCAGTAAAGTTTTCCTGCAACCAGGAAATGGCAGCCGAGACTTTTTGCAGATGGGAACCTGTAGTCGCAATCTGCACGACCAGTTTGCCGATATGACTTTGTAACAGGCGGATATAAATTTCTTCCATCACTAACGGAACCAGCAAGGTTGATACTTCTGTTTGAGCTGATAAACCAATTAAACGGGTAGCTGCTTCGATAATATGCGGATTAGCCTGACCAATAAAAATCGGTTTGGTGTGTGCGGTTTTAGGCAAACCGTAGGGAAACACCTTTAGTGCCGTTTCGGCCAGCTTTTGCTGATCCATATCGATAATCAAACACAAGTAGGGTTCATCTTCACTGGCCTGAATAATCTTGGCTGAGACCGGCACCTCCGTTGAATAAACAGCCATTCTGGAATCGTCATACTCGTAAACATCACTTCCGATAATGGCGCGTTTAGCGCCTTGAGCAATAATGCAGATACCGGGCTGGCTATTACCACGAACAGCGACTTCGTCAATTTTAGATACACGAAAAACGCGGACACCTGCGATAGGTAAATCAAACAAGCCATCGTGTGGAGCATAACGGCTAAGTAATTCAGCCAAAGGTTTTGTATTCATCAGGTCTATCTAAACAAGGAAAAGGGCAGCCAGAAACTGACTGCCCGTATAGGATTAGGCCGTTAATGATGCCATATCGATGACAAAACGGTAACGCACATCAGAACGTTCCATTCGCTCAAAGGCGGTATTAATTTCATCCATTTTGATCATTTCACATTCAGGCAGAATGTTCATTCGACCACAGAAATCCAGCATTTCCTGAGTTTCTTTGATACCACCAATTAATGAGCCCGCAATGCGGCGGCGACCGAAAACCATCGGCGCTGTGTTTGGCCCTTCAATAGGACCAATCTGACCGACCATAACCAGAGTGGCATCATTATCTAATAGTGGGATGTAAGGATTAAGATCATGATTTACTGGCACGGTATCGATAATCAGATCAAAACTGGAAGCGGCAGCCGCCATTGCGTCTTCATCTTTAGATACCAAGAAGTTATGAGCGCCCAGTTCTTGCGCATCGGCTTCTTTTTTCGGTGATGTACTGATGACTGTCACATCAGCACCTAAACCAACAGCGAGTTTAATGGCCATATGACCTAAACCGCCCATGCCAACGACACCTACACGGCTACCAGGTCCGACATTCCATTCTCTCAAAGGTGAATAAGTAGTGATACCTGCACATAATAATGGCGCGGCTTTAGCCAGATCCAGATTTTCTGGCAGGCGTAATACAAATTCTTCACGAACAACGATGTGTTTGGAGTAACCACCTTGTGTCATATCATTAGTAATACGGTCTGGTGAACCATATGTCAGTGTAAAAGTATTACGACAGTATTGTTCATGGTCGTTATGGCATTCATCACATTCCTGACAGCTATCGACCATACAGCCAACAGCGACATGATCACCGACGTTATATTTGCTGACATTGCTGCCAACGGCAGTCACACGGCCGACTATTTCATGACCTGGCACAACAGGGTATGAAGACCCACCCCAATCATTTCTGGCAACGTGTAAATCGGAGTGACACACACCGCAATAGAGGATTTCCATTGCTACATCATTATCGCGTAATTCTCTACGTTCAAAGTGATATGGGGCGAGCGGGGTATCGGAGGAATGAGCTGCGTAACCAACAGTTTTCATAGATGTAACTCCCTTAGATAAAAGAATTAGAGGTGAAAATACTATAGACGGAACGATGAGAAACCACTTGCCTAATACTACAGCCTTTATGTGTGTTTCTACGTAAATTAAATGCTATCGTTTTAGTCATCCCAGTAATAAACACGGGGTAACTTACCTGTGTATCTATAGTGACTCAGTCACATCCACAACGTTCCAGAAATGGACGTTTAGCTGCCGATAACACCACCATCATTTTTAGTAATCAGCACCGTTGTTGAGCGTGGGCGTGTTTTACCATCAGAAGCCGGGTAGCTTAATCCTGGATGCTGGATATTAACCCACATCGCTTTGTAATCAGGACTCCAGGTAATCCCGGTCAGTTCACAGCCTCTCGGTCCAACTAAAAAGCGTTTGATTTCCTGCGTTTGCGGGTTGGCACATAACACCTGATTACAGCCCATGTTTGCCATGAACGGATCGTCGTCATCATAGTCAGTCATAATCCACAAACGGCCATCCTGATCAAAGCCTAAACCATCAGGTGAGGAGAAAATATCTCCTTGAATATTACCGACTAAATGATCGGCTACTTTGTGACCTTCAGCATCAGTGGCGTCTGGCTTCTCACCTGCAATAACGAATAATGACCAGTTGAATGAGGTAGCTGCCGGATTGGCTTGCTCCTCCATGATTTTGATTATCTGACCATGACGATTATCAGGACGTGGGTTGGCGGCATTAACAGCAAATTCTTTGCCGCGTTTATTGTTGTTGGTCAGTGACACATAAACATCCAAATTGTGCGGATTCACTGTGGCCCATTCCGGACGGTCCATGGGTGTTGCACCTAATAGATCAGCCGCAGCCCGAGCATTAACTAAAACTTCAGCCTGGCTGGGGAAACCATTTTCTGCTGTTAGCCCTTCATTACCATGTACCAATGGTAACCAACGACCCGTGCCATCATCGTTAAAACGCCCCACATACAATGTGCCTTCATCCAATATGTCTTTATTATTGTGCATCTGGGTTTTATCAAAGCGTTGAGACGGTACGAATTTATAGACATATTCACCACGAGTATCGTCACCAGAGTAAAACGCCAACTGACCATTATCTGCCAGTGAAGGTGCTACACACTCGCGGCAGAAACGACCAAAGGCTGTGCGTTTAATGGGTTTGCTTTGCGGATCAAAAGGATCAATTTCGACGACCCAACCAAAACGATTAGGCTCGTTGACGTAACCCTGATGGGGCAGTGAAGCATCCGGTGTTGCATCAAAACGCGCATCAATCGTGCTCCAGCCATAATAATTGTCGTTTTTGTCATTAGAAATGCCATAACGGTGATGAGAGACACGAGACTGGTAATCTGTTTTGTCGTGATTGAAGAAATAGTTATGCCAATTTTCTTCACAGGCCAGATAGGTACCCCACGGAGTGAAACCATTCGAGCAATTATTCAAGGTGCCGATAATTTCATTGCCATCAGGATCAGCGACTGTTTTGAATAGGTCATGACCGGCTAAGGGACCGCTGGCCTGCATCGGTGTTAATGTTGAGATACGGCGGTTATAGAGTGAGGGGTAAACGCGTTGCCATTCACCGTGACTGTCTTTTTTCACTTCAATGACACTGACACCGTGAGCCGCTTGTTCTTTTTTGACATCGTCGGGCAAACGTTTGCCATTGCCATCATAAATCAATCCATCGGTATGGATGGTGGGATTAATGTATTCATGATTGATCACCATCAAGCCACGATTATTGTTGTCGGGAAAGGCAAAAAAGTGCATGCCATCATGGTTATCACCAGCCTGTTTCAGCTGTTCCTGCCAGGTATTACTGGCATCGGCTTTCCATTTTGTTGCTCCTGTTTCCACCGGATCACCCCAGGAGAAGAAGGCTTTTGCCTGATAGCCATCCGCGACCACGACTTCATCAAATAAGGGATCGGTACGTGGCTGAATAGGCTGAAAACCAATATATGGGGCTGGGGGGATGGCATTTTCACCGGCAAAGGCAAAACGACTACCCATGCTCAGTCCTAGAAAGCCTATAACGGCGGCATTTAAACTGCCTTTTAAAACATCACGGCGTGATAACGCCATTTTATCCAGGCTTTTTTGCTCGGTGCTGTTAATAATCTCATCATCATAAGATGCCAGGCGTTGATGAAAATCTGAGTGTGTCGGCTGTGTCATGGCGAGTTATCTTCTTTTAATGAATACGGTATTCAAAGGTGTTACGAACATTCGGTACAGGTACCGCTTTTCCGTTAACCATACGAGGCGCGTAACGAAAGGTTTTGGCAGCAGCTAATGATGGCCGTTCAAACATCGGATGACAGTCAGCCAATACCTCGGGAGACTCTACACGGCCTTGTTTGTTTACGGTATATCGAACAGTGCAATCACCTTCCAGACCTTTACGCAAAGCAGTTCTGGGATAGTCCGGTACCTGTTTTTCAATCGGTTTATAGTGTTCCACAGAAAATGTTTCAGTTGCTAGCTCGGATGGATTACTTTGTGTTTTTTGTGGCACATTTTGCTTATTACTACTTGTCAGTACTGGGCTGTCAGGCAACTTTTCTGCAGGTTTTTCTTGCTTTGTCGGTTGGCTGACAGGCGGAACCGGCTTGTCTTTAAGTGGTTTTATTTGCTTTTCTATTTTCTTTTTTACAGGTGTTTTTGGTGCGGGTTTTTCTATCGGTTTGGCTATGGGGTTTTCAACGCGTTTAAAGGCCAGTTCATTTTCAACAATACTTTGTTTAGGTTTAACTTTTGGCTCGATAACAGGTTCAGGTATAACCACCGGCTTTACCTCTTCGAACACGGCTTTTTTTACCGGCTGAGGAAGTTCGACCATGCGGATATTCACTGTTTTAACGACCGGTTCATGCTGAGTCACCGGTGTCCATGAGTGAAATAATAATGCGGCAATGGCAATATGAAACAAACCTACTTCAATTAATGCAGATTTGTTTATCTCAGAGGCAGTAAACGGTTTACTTAGATAAAGTGGATCACGCATAGCTAACTCAGGCATCGGGCGACTCCGTAATCAGGCCCACATCATCGATACCCACTTGCTGTAATGCGGCAATCGCTTTTACAACTGAAGCGTAATCCGTGGCTTTATCACCACGGATAAAAAATAGCAGCTTGTCATTCTGCTGTTTAATCTGCTCTATTTTTTCGACCATGTCATCCAAGCTGACTGCTTGATCTGAGCGGGATTGAATATCGACTTCTGAACCCACATTCCAGTAATAACTGCCATCAGCAACCACCGATAAAGTCAGAATCGTTTTCTGACTATCAGTGGGTAACGCTTCCGCTGCAACCTTAGGTAATTCAAGTTTAACGCCTTGTACCAGTAGCGGAGCTGTGACCATAAAAATCACTAACAACACCAGCATCACATCGATATAAGGCACCACATTCATTTCTGCCTTCAAGGCATGTTTAGCAACCGGTTTTCTTAGCATGACGACCTCACGCAGCCTTTGCCAATGGTGCTCTGTGCATCACTCGCTGTAATCGGGTGATGAACTCATTACCAAAATGATAATAAAGCGTACTGATAGCCCCGGCGCGTTTACTCAGCTGGTTATAAGCAACCACTGCCGGGATCGCTGCAAATAAGCCGATAGCGGTGGCAATCAGGGCTTCAGCAATACCCGGGGCCACGGTGTTTAATGTCGCTTGTTCAACCTGGGACAGGCCAATAAACGAGTTCATAATGCCCCAGACCGTACCGAACAAGCCGATGTAGGGGCTGACTGAACCAATGGTAGCCAGGTAAGAAAGACCTTTTTCAAGTTCGGCTTCCTGCTCGCCAATATTCACCAGCATGGCACGTTCTACATTTTCTACCTTTTCATCCTGCGGCATAGTGGCGATATGCTGATATTTCTCATACTCCTGCCAGCCAGCCTGAAATATGGCTGGAATCGCTTTGTGTAAAGTCGCTTTTGTTGTTGCTTCAGGTAATGACGTCATATCCGCCGTTTGTCTGAATTGCTGCTGAAACAGCTTATTTTGTTTCTCCAGACGACTTAATACATTTGAACGCCACAGGATCAGATACCAGCTTACCATCGATGCCAGTACTAAAATCAGCATCACAATTTTCACTAAAACGCTGGCATCACTGACCAGACCCCAAATAGTCATTTCATGCATTGCAGTTTCCATGATTGACTCCTTATTTGCTCAGTTTAGACAGGCCGAGTTGATCAGCAATCTCTGACCAGGGCACATATTTGAAGTTTTGATTTTCCAATGGCATGCGATTGCGTCCATCCTGAACAACTAACATGCCTTGCTGCCATGGTTGGCCAAAATTGACGCTACTGACATCCAGACCATCTGTTTCTGAAACACCATCAATGCCGGATGCTGTATTAAAGCCAATACGAAATACACCGCGATAAGTGAAGGGTGGCAGAGCATCAAGCACAACATAGCTATCATTGCCCTGACTGGATATCACTAGATAATCCTGTTTGTCGTTCTGATACAAACTGATCCCTTCGATATCGTCTTTCAGATGTTCACCGACAGGCATGACCTGAGTCATCACCGTAGATTGATCGGCACGGGCATCAAGTGTCCAGACTGCTCTGTTTTCTTCACCAATAAATAAACGATCATGTTTATCATCGGCCACACAGCCTTCAGGTTGCGTGGCAACTTTAAATTCACGGACCAGTTCACCGGCAATCTTGCCTTGTTTGTCCTGCATCTGATATTGGAAAAAGCGGCCGTCTTTATCATTCACAATGGTGTAGATATCACCTTGTTTATTTTTATACATACACAGGCCATAAATATCCTGTGCCGTGGTGCTAACTTCACCCATTTCAGTGACAAGACGACTTGCTGGATCGATGGCAAACACATGCAGTGAGTTATGATCACGATTGCTGGCAACCGCTAAATCAATCTGTTTACCATTGAAATGAAAACCATGACGGACATCGACATTATTCAGTCGTCCAACAGGCAAAAATTGCTGGGTTTTGCCTTTTAAATCATAAACAACTAAACCGCCTTGTTTATCCGTACCTAATACCAGACTTTGTTCCGGGTTGGCTTTGTTGACCCAGATAGCTGGATCATCAGCCGCATCGCCTAAGCTTGGTACAGCATCGGTTTGTATTGCTGGTTTAACCAGCGGGATAGGCGGGGGCGATGTCAGCGATGTATGCGTCCATGGGGTCCTAGGGATTTTGCCT
>NZ_DFLS01000006.1:0-180245 GCF_002375415.1 Methylophaga sp. UBA3613
TACACAGAATTTTTTACAGTCTCCACGACGAGTCAAGATAAGCATTTCGATCACTCCCTGATCTGCAAAATATAGATTTTAATTAAAACACATACTGCTCAGAAGTTTAATAAAAGCATAAGTGGATTAGTGCTAATTGAGCACGAATTCTCATCTTCTACTTAAAGTTCAAAATGACTCTTGAACCCACTCAGCTCTGTTAAGACCACCATCGTTTGTTTTTTTGATTTAGATTTAAAAATGATGATTTAGTTTTGTCCCCTTCAATATTCCCAAATATTTCTTTCCCATGCATACCATCTTTAAATAAAGCGACATGCTTTCGATAACCCTTAATTTAACGAAAACTACAAAACGAAATTGTGGAGCTAATAGCCAGTTGTGGACGCTATAAGCTGTTTCAATTTTTCTTTTTTTTTCAATATTGAAAAGTATGAATACGTTAAATGTGTATAACATACATTATATAAATCAATAACATAAAGATATTAATTAATGTTGACAATTAAGTTTTGAAATGCTTTTATTAATATAAAAGGAGCACTTATGAAAAAAAGAATATTAATAAAACAGTTATTCGGTGCAGCTGGAGCAGAAATATGAGCATCGTAAGTTTAGCGGCGGGAAAAGTTATTCTAAGAGAATGGAATATCTTACAAATTAATACACCGGAAGGGAGTGGTGAAATATTTGTAGGGTATAGCGAGCACGATGGACTGGGGCGTGTGAGCACGGTAATTAAACAATTCGATGAAACAACGAAAACAGGAAGGACACAATCGGGTTCTGAGTACGAAGTCATAGGTGAGGCGGGCATGCCACACGAGGATGCCATGTATGTACTTGAGAGAACGTTAGGTGCGGATCTCATTCAGAAAGAATTACTACCTGGCAACTCTGAAGTATTACGTTTTAGATATCCAATCAAATGATTTCTCTCTTAAAAGTATCCGAGTCGGATGCTGAAGACATATTTGAGATGGCCGGCATGCTTTCAATGAGTTTTGATGTTGCAGGAAAACATGAATTGAGCGATTTCCTTCGCGTGCTCAAAGATGATGAAACCATTTTTCTCATTGCACGAATAGCTAATGTTGCTGTTGGATATCTCTATGGCAATACTCACTACGCTTTCTATGCCGCTCAAAATGTCGCATGGATTGAAGAGCTTTATGTGAAAGAAGAATATCGCAGAAACGGTGTTGCAAACTCACTTCTTAAACACGCAGAGCTTATTGCCAATGAGCGAAAAGCTGCACTAATTAGTGTTGCAACTAGACGAGCAGAGCAGTTTTATGAAAGATCCGGCTATCAACGATCAGCTCATTACTTTCGAAAGCTACTTGGAAATTAAGAATTGAAATAATGAATTCGTGCCTCGAGCCCTTAAGCCAATACAGAAAAGTAAATTTTAAAGATTAGTTTCGAACGATTAACTTAAAAGAAAAGGAAAAATATGAGCATTACAGAGGAGCTATTGTTGGTCGTTGATCTAGAAGCCACCTGCTGGCAAGACAAAGTCGAAGGCACAGATCGTCGGCAAAGTGTCCAGGATATGGAAGTAATTGAGTTCGGCTGTGTAATCTGTAATAAAAACGGAGATGTACTTGATGCCAAATCCTGTTTTGTACGGCCTCAACTCCATCCTAAACTATCTGAATTTTGTACTGAATTAACATCAATTCAGCAAAGTGATGTCGATAGTGCCCAATATTACCCACATGTCGTTCACGAGCTTAACAAGTGGCTAGAACAATATAGATTGACGAAATGGTGCTCTTGGGGAAATTACGACAAGAATCAGCTCCTAGCCGAAACGGAACGTCATGGTGTTTCACCCAATTTTTTAATGCTACCTCACCATAATCTCAAAAAAATGTGGGCAAAAGGCAAAAGTACTTATCGTAATATTGGACCAAAAGGGGCGCTTGAATACCATGGCCTTCAGTTCGACGGCAATTATCATCGTGCAATAGATGATGCATTAAATATTGCTCGCTTATTACCTTTCATTACATTCAATGAACAATAAAGGATGGCCATTTTCATTACGTGGCTATCTTAGAGCGCTATCCATCTAAGAATGTTCAATTATTAGTTTATTGTGTTGTGCAATTACTAGTTTATTGTGTTGATGACTCATCGTTTGGCAGTAAAAAGTAACTCAATCGTATAATGTTTCAAGGCTAGAGTCTGAGTTATTAATTCACATCTCATTTTTCAACTAAATATCTTGCTGTTTGGTTGTATATTCTCTATATTTTCTCTCTTAAGACTTGAGAGTGAAAATGTGCCAAGCGATAAAATTCACAATTAACCATCATCCCATCCTATTCCGTTTTAGTGATAGCGAACCCTGCCTCCCAATTCTAATGCGAAACGGCAATATCATTATTCTACCGTGGGGGAATAAAGGCGAAAGGCTTGGCTTATACCCGATTGGAGCCACAGCTCATATCGCTCATGTTCAGTCTGATAAGTGGAAGTCTCACCGGCCAAAATCAGTTCGCATAGCTTGTGAAGCTTTTATGATGATGGACAAAGAAGGAAATGAGCATTGGTTTGACACCCAGAAATCAAACCAATACATAAGGGGCGTCGTTGCAACACAACCGCTCGCCGATTCAGTGTATGTCTTGATGCGTAACAGAGATTTACTGGAACCCGATATTTCACATGAATGGCCAGTTAAGTAAAACCTAGCACTATTTTGTGATGTGTTTTAGCTAACTCAGTTGGCTGTGAATTGCATAGTTTTATTTAAATCCAATTTAAATGTGTATTTAGTACTAAATATGCATTTCATTCTAATATCCTAAATATTTGATCAGTGAATAACATACATTATATGTTTATAAACAAATAGTTACAGTTAAAATTGGATTTGACGGTTAAGTTTTTACATGCTATTTCTTTGTGAAAAATAAAGGATAAATATGAAACTTAAATGTGCTTCAGATCTACATTTGCATAAAAACAAAACTTTTGATTTTGAACAGAGTGATTGTGATTTATTGGTTCTTGCTGGCGATATTATGACGGGAACCAGAGGGATTGAGTTTGCAGAAAGTATTGCAGAGCGTCATGGCAAACCCGTGCTTTATGTCGCTGGAAATCACGAATACTACATGCACAATTACAATCAGCTTCAAGAATCATTTCGACAGAAAACCAAACATTCTCAAAATGTTTTTTTCTTAAATAATGATGTTTTTTATTATCAAGATGTTCGCTTCATTGGGACGACGCTGTGGACGGATTACAAACTTGATGGAAGATACAAGCAATCTGATGTAATGAACATTGTCGAAAATGTTCTAAGCGACCACAGATATATAAAGTTTGGCACGGATGGATTTTTTACAACGCAGCATGCACTCGTGTTACATAACACCGCGCGTAATTTTTTGGAGCAGGAGCTCAATAAAACTTGGGAAGGTAAGACTGTTGTCATTACCCACCATGCGCCGAGCCTGAAATGTGCCCATCCAGACTATCAGTTAGACCAGATTGCCGGTGCCTTTATTTCTGATTGTGAAGAATTGGTCCACAAGGCTGATTTGTGGCTGTTCGGCCATACTCACGCGAATGTTGACTTTCAAATTGGCAAATGCCGGGTTATTAGCAATCAGCTCGGTTATGACCGGGAGAGGGTACCAGTCGCTTTTCGACCTGAATTAATAATTGAGATTTGAGATGAAGAAAAGTCTTGAATCTCAAATTTACCTGCAGTGTCCGTTAATCTTTCGAAATAAGAATGCAGGTCTCCATGTGAATTTAATGCAGTTTGGTTTTGACTGCGGTGAGGGTTGGTTTGAAATTCTCGAGAATTTATTTCTAAATATAGAAGCATACTCTCGCCAGCTTTTAGAGCAAGGCAGATCAATCGATAAATTACCGTCTGCGGCTCAAGTAAAAGAAAAGTGGGGGACACTTTGTGTCTATATCGATAATACTGATGAACATATTGAAACACTTATTCAAGCTGCCGGGGGACGTTCATGTGTTACATGTGAGATTTGCGGAAACCCTGGCAAGATAATCATTGAGAGTTACTATAGAGTGAGATGTGGGATTTGCAGGAATTTATAAAGCCCGTAAGTCAAAAATTTAATTAACTGCTAGCTTTAAATGAGTTTTAATAAACTCTGACCTTAACTCTAGTTCATTGGAAATTCATCAATGTCGTTGTCTTAAATTTGGGGAAAAGGTCATGATAAATGTAAAAATCACTTCTCCAATCAGCAAAGTGCAGAACATGGTTATTAGGAAAAGCACCAATAGCAGTGCCAAAAAGCTCAAATGAATGGCGGGGAGCGAGCGAAAAACTGGCATAAGCAGCCAAAAGCAATATGATTGTCAGCATGAAAAGCGCTTCACTTTGGAACATATAGTGAAAACAATATATTTAACTGACTTCCTCTATTTGAGGTCTTTATTTACAAAGTTTTAATAATACCCATTAAGAACATACACACTGTGTATTGTTGTGTGTATGTTCTTTCCTACCCTCTGAGTAATTATGTGAAAACTCTGCGTGAAGTCTAAATGGGGAAAATAGCAAATGTTTTGAATGGTTCTACGTATCTAACGTAATCGCGCCTGTCAACACAAGTCATCTCGGCAATGAGGTAGTAGTTGCCGTCAGTGTATGCTTTGAACTTCTCAAAAAATTCTTTGGAAACTGTAAAATAAGTTCCGAGAGAGTTGCCTACACCTCCGTGATGGACTGGATACCATTGGTTTACCCAGTATCTCCAAGCGCCATTACTTATGCTGCCGCAGAAATACTCTACGCTAGATTCGCTTTGGTTTACTGTGTTGATTGGTAAGTCTCCCACGAAATAGCTAGGTCGAAAATAGCCTCTCGTTAGCCAATCAGTTTCCCATCGACCAAAAGAGGAAGGCCAGGTCCTTTTGGCTAAAGGATATATGCCTTGCTCAGAATCCCGTACATGATCAATTGAATCAAAAATCGCTCTAGGGTCGTCAATTTCAGAGCTTTGAAGACTAATTAGAATAACCTTTAGATCAATGCATACTCCAGTGTGGTCTCTTAAGATGGGGCCGTTGGCATGAAGCAATATTTCATTAGGAGAAGCGACAAAATCTGCCAAATATCGCTCAAGTTCATTCTGTCCGGGCAAAGAATCATCCTTGCTCAAATTGCTCAATACGGGCCAACTGTATGGTGGATCGGAAGGAGATATATTTACAGCAATAGAGCCAAATGGTAATGCCTCTTGTGCATATGAATAGCAAACCTCGGAAGGGATGGAGTGCTTGTGCATAGCATAAGCTAATGTACGAAGAAATGCAGACACTATGGAGGTCTCTGCACGCCATGAGAAGCTTATTTGGATTCTATCTTGAGGGTAAAACTGATCGCCGCAAAAATCATATGGGTCAAACATGTAGCATGGTCTTCTTTCCCATATTTTCTCCCATTCAAGAAGGAAATGCTTCTCAAGCGGTACATTGTGCTCCTGTTCAAGCTCTTGAATAATACCTATAAATCTCAAGGGAACGCCGTTGGCAAACTTGTCATACTTGGCTTTATTTGGAGTTAAGTTATCGGAAAAAATAGAATAGAGACTTGATAAGTCATCTCGGTCTTCATCCATCAAATCTAATGACGTCAATAGTGCATCGGAAATAGGGGAAGGATATTGAATTGCTTTTGTAACCTCTTCTTCGGTGAAGGGGGGAGTTTCGACAAGCAACAATACAGATAAAAAATCTACGATATCAGCCTCGTAGGGTTGCTGATTCAAATAATGTAAATATAAGGCGCGAAATTCGATATTTGAGTCATCTTGTAAGAGGGCTGCTATTTGTTTGGCTGTTAGGAGTCGGGCGTATCTATCGGGCCACTTGAAGTGCAATATAGTTAGATGGAATGGAATATTCTGGATTGATACAGGGGCGTCATACCAATACAGCTTGGTCAAAGGAAGATGCGCTATATCACTTTCAAGGCTAGTTACCATAGTTTCAGTAATCTCGGCCGCTAGGGCAATTTGTCCCGCTGAGACCAAATAAGTAACAAGCTGAGTAGAAGGAACGACTATATTCTCATCACTCTGTAGGCTGGAAGAGCCTGGTGCCATCGTGTCGCGAAGGAGGCTTTCCCAATGCTTGCTGTAAGTGTTGCCATACTCCCTTAATGCATCTTCTGATCCAGAAGAAAAATAAGGATTCCAACAATTGTTTAGTTTGATATTTCTAACAGCCCATTTATAAGCTGCCTTCTTTCCCTCGGTTTTTTTGCTTAGCAAGAAAATATGATGTAAGCACCTATTCAGTTCGTAATTTGATTTGCTTTGGTCATAGTAGTCGCTGAATGTAGTGAGGATGGAACTCGTTTGGCCTTGATCAGCCCAATAGTTAATCCAGTCCGAAATAAACTTTTCACGGATCTGGTATGAAACAGAATGTAAGGCTGCCGTAAAATCAGTGAGGTTGGTGGGGGGTATAGTGGATGCTTCAGGACATTCTGTGTTGACATCTTCGTTAGTGGAAGAGCGCTCTCTTGGCGGTGGAGGCATGCCTCCAAGAACGTGGCACTGGTCTTCGTAAATACCTCTCAGAATATCATTCTCTTTGCTTCTTTCTTCTAATGCTGTCATTGCATCAAATGTTGTCATACACCTTAAAAATGAATGCTCTGGCTGCGTAGAAAGTGGAGATGACTTTACGAAACTTTCAAGTACAAGATGTGTTTTATGCCAATTTTCTTTTGATAGATGATAATCAAATTCGTCTACAAGGCGTTCTGGGTTGTGCTTTGCCAATAATTTAGTGAACCATCCGGGAATATGTCGAATTTCTCGCTCTGAAAAATCAAAGACATCAGTTGTGAAAGTTGTTACTCGTTCTAACCAATCAGAAACTTGGGGGCAGTTTGAATCAGAGCATTCCTGTATCGCTTCAAATACCTCATGTAAAGTAATGTCTTTTCTATGACCATAACCGACTGTATTGAGCGCGGTACGTTCTAGAAATTTCGCGGCTTCATCGTAAAGGCCAAGTTTAACTGCCAACTTGGCCAGATCAAGACTGTCATTTGCCAATGTTGCAGTATCATCTCTACGGAGTATCTCGGCATCAAACAATTTGGAGAATTCTAGAGATGCAGCTTCTTTAGGGAAATTGAAGATTGAGTTTTGAGTGGCAACATCAAAAAACACTCGAGAATCCCACCAAATACTTTTGGACAGGGCGCCTAGCTGATCTTGATTAAGGTTTCCGAATTCATCAACAGAGTTGCATAAGATGTTTAGATGAATCGAGATTTTGGCTAATGCCTTTCTAATGCTGAATAGGACTGCGGTGATTTGATAGCCCATTAAAAAATTATCTGGGCGTTCGAGAATGGCAAAAGAATCATACAAATCAGATATCTTGAATTCTTTGCCTTGCTTTAGGGTTTTAGCAGTATTCAATGATGCAAAATGGAACGTTAACCATGCGTTTTTGAGAAATTCCTGAAGATTCGTTGGATTGGTGAATTTCGGAGTTTCAATATCTGGGCAATTATTGAAGTTTGATACGAGTGTGCTAAAAAAGTACTCATAAAACGGAAGATGGCGGGTGTCTTCGTACTCAACAGGGCATTCAATTTCGTCAAGTTCGCCTATTGGAGGTTCGTTTCCAGCTAAATGTTGATAAAGCAGATATATGCTGGACTTCGCGTCTCCAACTTTAGGGTTAGTGGCTTCGAGTGAGGCATCTTCAATACTTGCCGCTAAAACTATTTCATCGTAGATGGCCGGAGCAATATCTTCTGGAATTTCAAAGCGGGATAAATCAAGGAGTAAGTGCCTATGCCCATATTGAACAAGTAGTTCAACGATTTTTCGGAAGGAAGAAGCCTTATCATTAAGCCTTCCATAGAAATCGTTTATGCGGTCTAAATCAGGATTGTTATAGCTAGTCAGCGTATGAAGATAGTCATCGACTAGGGTGTTTAGAGTCTGGTAATGATTTGGGTCTTCTTGGCGGGCATAAAAACGAATTCTTCGATAGATTTCCTTGGCGCAGGCATCAACGACCCTTTCGTCTTTGTCTTGGAAATGTTTGGCTACAATTGCGATTTCATTGTCTGAAATAATTCTTAGGTTGTCTGCTCGCCAAAGAAGCCCAAAATTGTCTTTCGAGATACTAAGTGAGCAATCGAGAAAATCACTGAAGTCCTGAATCTGAAACTGTGGTCCATTCAGCAGTCTCATTTTTAATATCCTTAGTCTTAATAGTTCTGGATATAGACTTCTTTCAAAAGCGATGCTTTCGGCGACGTTAAAAATGTGCTCGATGTGCTCTAAGGGGTAGCCCTTACAAAGCGATTGTACTAGCCAGTCTCTAGTGGTTCCTTGTAATAACGGGACGGCATTCCCTAGATTGGCTTCAATAATCCATCCCCAGCCCCACTTCCAATACTCAGGCGCATGTGTATTGATCCAGGTTTGAGAGATTCTATTTAGCCTATCTCTTGATTGAGCGAAAACATCCTTCCGCTTTAAATATACGAAGAGACTGCTATGAAAAGGGTTTATGCCACTTAGTCTCTGCTCTACGAGGTGTTGAATTTCAGAAAAGCTGTTTTGAAAAATAAGGCTATCTTGAAAGCAGTAGCCTAGGTGGGTTTTGTCTGGCCAGGAAAAATCGGCATTCGCTATAAGAAGAAGAATTTCTTTTGCGCTCTCAGAAAGCTTTACCCATAAATACTCGTAGTACGCATGTATGTCTCCGTCTGGGCAGGTCGGCAGTTTCTCCACATCATATTTATTAATTTTGTCCTTTGTTAGCTGCAGGCTGTTCAGGGAATAAAGAATATGGAGAGGGTATCCATGAGAAATGTCCAACAACGCTTGTGATATTTCTACAATTTCACTACGTTGATACTCATCATCACCAATTACATTAAGTTCTTCGCTAGATACTAGGAAGTCAATTCTTGACTTAATGGCTTCAAGCCCCATGGAGGGGATGTCTAGCCAGGATTTATCT
This sequence comes from Methylophaga sp. UBA3613, assembly GCF_002375415.1. Lineage (NCBI taxonomy): Bacteria > Pseudomonadati > Pseudomonadota > Gammaproteobacteria > Thiotrichales > Piscirickettsiaceae > Methylophaga > Methylophaga sp. UBA3613. The sequence continues at coordinate 9,010 of NZ_DFLS01000006.1, forward strand.
CTTGGTGCTGAGCGTAACAGTGAATTGGGAAGATGCGCGTCGCTTATCGGCTGCGTTCCGAATAGCAAACAAATCTTATCTTTGAACGGGATAATCCGATTAACTAAGTGTTCGAGTTGGCTTATATCCGATCTTTCACGATAAACATGATCTAACCCATCAATAATGATAATTAGAGTTTTGTTATTTTCCGCAGCATTATCTGCCGCCTTACTTATCCAAGTCTCTAGCTGCTGGGGGTCAAATTTGTCACTATCGAAGTCGTTGGGATAAAGGGTTTTTATCTGACTTTGTAAAGACTGAGCTGCATTATTAAAAGCAATTCTGTCCCATATAAATTGGGGTGATAAATAGTAGTGGTGTCTAATTACAGGTGTCTTCTTCTCAATTAGTTCGTCAGTTAAGAATGACAAATATGTGCTCTTGCCCATGCCCGGTAGGCCTGAGATAACTGAACTACCTGGCTTGGCTGTTCTATTCAATATTTCGGTATGAAAATCGCCTGTGGGAGGTGTATACCCTCCTGGAATTTCAAAAAATTGGGAAATTGTTTTTCTAGTTCCTAGAGATAAGATTTCGTTTATATGTCTAAGATAAATTTTGCCATCTGGTGATGGTTCGTTTTTTCTTGTAGCCCAGCGTTCAATAGCTTTCAATAATTGGAGCCAGCTTTCATTGCTAGCATGGTCTGGTACAAGCGAGTCATGTAGTTTAAGTTCTAAGTCGTCAATTTCCTTTTGGCTATGTTCAAAAATTAGTGTTGCGAAAAAATCCCTAGCCTTTTGTTCTGTTCCTAGCTGGCCAGATATTTTGGACTTAATATCATCGGGTATGAGGGAGTAGTCTATTTTGTCTTCTTTTAGACAATTTAAAATAATCTGGTCAGGTATTCTGTTTGTAATAAGCTTGGCAATGGATATTGTGCTGGAAGTACCAAACTTCTCGATGTCGGCTGACCATTTTTCTAAAAAAGATGTGCCATTGCCCTTCTTCTTGAGTAGCCAGTCAAAATCTAAACGCAAATCTTCACGTTCAGAGTCAATTGTGAATTTGACTTGGTAGAGCTCATATTCTCCACTGGCTGTATAGCAAATAACATCATCAAGACTCTTAACATGGCCAAGACCTTGATTGCCCTCAATGCTCATCCATTGGTACTTTTCCGGGTCGTGAAACCAATTTATCAACGTGCGAATACATATGAGGTCTTGGTATGTGTATCCAACGCGAGTTAGTTGTGATGGTTTAATTTTTGAAGACGTTACCAGAATAAATTCCTTTTTATTAGTTTAGTTAATCACACCAGTAACATAACTAAATTGGAGTATTACAGATTTTTTGTTGTGGTACAGGCGATCATTAACCGAATTGTCAATATTCATCAACCTATCCCAGTAACTTTTGAAGTCCTGTATCAAAGCCTCTAGGAAAGATTTCTATGTTGTATTCCATGTCCTTCACTTGTCCTGCTTGCGTGGTTTGCCAGTCATGCTTTTCCATACATTCATTCGAGATAGCATAGGCTAAGGCTTTCTTTTCTGATTCGGTCAAGGTACCAGATAGCGTAGGCAGCACTTCAACATTAAGCCCTGTACTTGCGTCAAACTGACTTACAGGGCGCTTATCGATAGTGATATTCGCATGTTGTTTGAGCAAGTTCACCTCTTTGCGGTACCGGTTGCGTTTGGCAATGAGTTGACCAAAAAAAGCGTGTACCGCTGGGTCAGGGATAAGCTCCAAAAGCTTATTATCCTGTGGAATAGATTTGGATCGTGAAATGGGTGATAACGGCTTTTTCGTGTTCGTATTACACTCGGTCATAGATGCGGTTAGCTGCCGCTTTAGAATGTTTAATCAACCCGCCGCCATTCCAGCAGTCCCCTCATGTACTGATTTCAGAGGCTTTGATATTTCTGATGGTGCCCGGGGCCGGAATCGAACCGGCACGACCGCATAGTTGAGGGATTTTAAGTACAATAGCTGAATACATAATACAAGTTCGCTCTAATTAACCTGAATCCCTCAGAATCATCTGAAGGATCTAGGATTAAAAATCTCATTTTATCTGAAACTTAATATCAACTTATCTGCAACAAATATCTTTTTTTGTGAATTTGAGGGCAGACGCGACAAATCAATCCCATTTCAAACCGCCACCGGTTTGATACTCGGTGACTTTGGTTTCGAAGAAGTTTTTCTCCTTCCGCATATTGGCTTGTTCATCAAGCCAGGGCAGGGTGGCTTCAGCGCCTGGGAAGGGTTCTTCAAAGCCTAATTGTTTGGCACGGCGATTCGCGGTGTAGCGGAATTGGCCGTGGTGGGCTTCTTTTGAGTAACCCAAGATCGGGTCACGCAAGATATAACCACCGTAGGTTGCTTCTGCCGCGTCGGCTTCTTCGAACATCTCCTGGATTTTCTTTGGATCCAGTTTGACGTTTTCTTCTTTGATGATTTGTTTGCAAACACGAATACCAAACGAGGCGTGCATGACTTCATCACGCATGATGTATTGAAGCTGTTCGCCAGTGCCTTTCATCAGGCCACGACGTTGCAGAGCAAAGATCGGTGAGAAGCCGTTATAGAACCAGCTGCCTTCGAAAATGCCGGCGAAGAACGCATAGGACATGACGAAGTTTTCCAGTTCGTCTTTATCACGCAGATCGATATCGCTACGCATAACGGTATCCAGACGTTCATTGGCCAGTTTGATCTTTTGGTAAATCTCCGGCACTACGCGGTAGCGGTTGTAGATTTCACTTTGATCCAGACCAATGGTTTCGATGCAGTGCTGGTAGGTCCAGGTATGCAATGCTTCTTCATACACCTGACGTGCCTGATAAATCTGCAGTTCCGGTGCGGTCATTTTTTCCATCACCGCCAGACCGATATTACGCATAGCGAGAATATCGGAGGTGGTCAGGTATGACAGTACGTTTTCATAAACATGACGTTCTTCTAATGTCAGTTTATGACGGTAGTCGTGAACGTCCTGTGCCATGTTGATATCAAGTGGCGTCCAGTGGTTTTTGTTGGCGTTTAAGAAGTAATTCCACGCCCACGGATATTTGAATGGAGCAAGCTGATTGATATCAGCTTGTCCATTGACCACACGTTTGTCATCAGCATTAATGGCTTTGGCATTTGATGGCGGCAGTTCACTGACACTGGCCGAGGTTGGCTCGGGTGTGTCGAGTTCATTGGCCGCTTGCTGAGACACAGGAAGCAGGTCGTTGTCGACTTTGTCAGTTGCCGGTTTTTCGGCAAGTGGATCATCCCAGTTAAACATTATTGGCAAGCCTCGCAGTCTGGTTCCAAGATTGAACAGGCTTTCGGTGCATCAATACCTTCACCTGAAATAAAGTCATCTTCTTGTTTGGCAACCGGCTTTAACACGGGTGGTGCAGTCGGTTTAGCAGTTGTTGCTGTGGTTGGCGCGGTGCTGGTTTTCTCGGCACCGGTTGCGCCCATTGAACGCAGGTAATAAGTGGTTTTGAGGCCACGTACCCACGCCAGTTTGTATAGATTGTCCATTTTCTTACCGGATGGTTCCGCCATGTACAAGTTCAAGCTTTGTGCTTGATCCAGCCATTTTTGACGACGTGATGCGGCTTCAATCAACCAGCGTGCATCCATTTCAAATGCGGTGGTGTACAGCGCTTTCAGTTCATCAGGTACACGGTCAATTGCCAGCAAGCTGCCATCGTAGTATTTGAGGTCATTGATCATGACGTCATCCCACAAGCCGCGTGCTTTCAGATCTTCAACCATGTATGGGTTGATAACAGTGAACTCACCTGACAGGTTCGATTTCACGAACAGGTTCTGATACGTCGGTTCAATTGACTGGCTGACGCCACAGATGTTTGAAATCGTTGCAGTCGGTGCAATCGCCATGGTGTTGGAGTTACGCATGCCTTGACGTTTAACCTTGTCACGCAGTGCATCCCAATCCATGGTTTTGCTTTCGTCTTGTTGCAGATATTCGCCACGTGCTTCTTTGAGGATCTTGATGGAATCAATCGGCAGAATACCTTTGCTCCACAAGCTGCCTTCGTAGGATTTGTATTTGCCACGTTCTGCAGCCAAATCAGAAGACGCATCAATCGCGTAGTAGCTGACCGCTTCCATTGATTCATCAGCGAATTTCACCGCTTCTTCGGTGCTGTAAGGAATACGCAGTTTATACAACGCATCCTGGAAGCCCATGATGCCCAGACCGACAGGGCGGTGCAGCAGGTTGGAATGACGCGCTTGCGGCACACTGTAATAGTTGTACTCAATAACGTTATCCAGCATACGCATTGCTGTTTTCACGGTGCGGTTGAGTTTTTCTTTATCCAGTTTGCCGTTGGCATCAATGTGTTGAACCATATTGATCGAACCGAGGTTACATACCGCGATTTCCTGATCAGATGTGTTCAGGGTGATTTCAGTACACAGGTTTGAGCTGTGAACCACACCGATATGTTGTTGCGGGCTACGCAGGTTACAAGGATCTTTAAACGTAATCCAAGGATGGCCAGTTTCAAACAACATGCCGAGCATTTTGCGCCACAGGTCGGTGGCAGGCATGGTTTTGAAGTTACGGATTTCACCACGTGCCGCTTTTTCTTCGTATTCAGCGTAGGCTTTCTCAAACGCCAGACCGGTCAGATCATGCAGATCCGGCACTTCTTCTGGTGAGAACAAGGTCCATTGACCTTCTTCAGCCACACGTTTCATGAACAAGTCAGGAATCCAGTTGGCGGTGTTCATATCGTGGGTACGACGACGATCATCACCGGTGTTTTTACGCAGATCCAGGAATTCTTCAACGTCGATGTGCCAGGTTTCAAGGTACGCACAGACTGCACCTTTACGTTTACCACCTTGGTTTACTGCGACGGCAGTGTCATTGGCCACTTTCAGGAACGGTACAACACCTTGTGATTTACCGTTGGTTCCTTTGATATGCGCACCCAGACCACGGACGCGAGTCCAGTCATTACCCAGACCACCAGCATATTTAGACAGCAGAGCATTATCACGCATCGCGCTGTAAATACCGCTCAGGTCATCCGGCACGGTTGTCAGGTAGCAAGAGGATAATTGTGGACGTAAAGTACCGGCATTAAACAATGTCGGAGTTGAGCTCATAAAGTCGAAAGACGACAGCAGGTTGTAGAACTCAATGGCGCGGGCTTCACGATCGATTTCATTAATGGCCAGACCCATTGCCACACGCATATAAAAGGCTTGTGGTAATTCAAAACGGGTGCCATCGCAGTGAATGAAGTAACGGTCATACAGCGTTTGCAGACCCAGGTAAGTGAAGCTGAAATCGTTTTCCGCTTTCAGTGCGCTACCCAGACGTTCCAAATCATAGAGGCTGAGTTCTGAATCAATCAGTTCGTTTTCAATGGCGGTTTTAATGTAAGTCTTGAAGTAATCTTTATATTGATCAGCCATTTCGCCTTGTGATGCTTGGCGAGGGCTTTGATAAACAAAGCTCAGAGCTTCACGACGGATGCTGTCCATCAGCAGGCGAGCAGCCAGGGTGCTGTAGGCAGGATCTTTTTCGATAAAGGTACGAGCAGACATGACCAGTGCTTTTTCGACGTCTTTTTCAGAAACACCGTCGAAGATATTGCGTTGGGTATCACGCAGAATGGCTGCGTTATCTACTTGAGCCAGACCTTCACAGGCTTCATCAATCAGGTTACGCAGGCGGTCGATGTCTAACGGCTGGCGAGTGCCGTCATTCAACGTGACATGCAGTTTGCTTTCATTGGCTGGTTGCGGGTGTTTACGTTCTTCTTCAGCACGTTTTTGAGATTGCTGTTCACGGTAAACCACATAGGAGCGGGCGACTTTATATTCACCGGCACGCATCAAAGCAAGTTCAACCTGATCCTGAATATCTTCGATATGTACAGTGCCGCCATCATCCAGACGTCGCAGCAGATTTTCACTTACCTGACGGGTAAGTTCGGCAACGGTTTCATGAATACGTCGGCTATCTTTGGCTGCTTCACCTTCAACGGCTAAGAATGCCTTGGTCAACGCAACAGCAATTTTGCTGCTATTGAACTCAGTGACTTTGCCGTTACGACGAATTACTTTGTAACCGGTTTCAGAGGAGGGTTGGGTGTAGTGTTCTGCTTCGCTCGCCATAGTGATTTTCCCTGCATTGTGTGGTAAGACTTAAAAAACGGCAAACCACAACAAATTGTGGTCGCAACATGATTGAACCACAAGATAATGTGTTTTTAAAGACTTAGCAAGGGGATAAGTTGCACATAAATTGTGCATTAGATGTGGATAACTTTGTGATGATCAGGCGGTAACTAAGATGCCATGCGCGATCACCGAAATAGATCCAATTTGGTGAATAAAAAAAATATTTTTTTGTTTAAAGGCTGTTAGGTAAAAATTTGCTGGGATTTATTCCCAACGAGCCGGAAAGGACCGACTCGTTGGTTGAATAAGTGGACGGAAAAATCAAAATGTTTCACTGATGGAAATGGCTGATCCTTCCAGCAGGTCTTTGATCAAATCAATTTCTTCATGATCATCGGTTTGCACAATCACTGTCCAATGATTTTCATGACTGGCTTCAACTGTTTTGGTAATCAGGGGATCATGATCGGGACGTATTGATACAGCACCGGCGATCATCATGCCAAAGGTCAAACCAAAAAAGATAAAAACCAGATAAGTGAATAACGGACTGGACTGAGTCATTTCGGGGCCACTGATGACCAGGGCAGTTGCTATGATTAAACCGAGTATCATCCCAATAAGGCCTAACCAGCCATGTGATTTCACTATGGTTTTGGCAATACCATGACTTTCTGGTTCGATTTTTTTGCTGATATTGTTGTCTTCAGGTTTGACGATATTGATGACCGTAGGCGAAATACCATTATTGACGAGTTTTTGCTTCGCAGCATTCGCTGAGTCTTTATCTCCAAAAACTGCAGCAACTCGACCAGTATGTTTTTCATCTTGAATTTCTACTTCCATATTCTTTCCTCCTGAGATACATGAAACGTTATTTCATTCGGTAAATTCGTATACCAGACTATCGTTGTTATCCTGATAAAGAAAGTATCCCAATGCCAATAAATCTTCATGTGCTTACATAAAGCACTCTATAAAAGTGACAAGTCTCATCTTAAACAATTCATTTCTGACAATGCTTAACCTATGTTTAAGTAGTGTTATTTATCGAAATTCCAAAAAAATTGATCTTAATCATTTTTGTGTCGCACTTCCTATGATATTTGTAGTCAGTAAACAGGCCATTCCTGGCTTTTGTAGCTGACCAAAAAAACGGAGGCACCATGGAACTCGACCCGCTAATACTGTCACGAATTCAGTTTGCATTCGTGGTGTGTTTTCATGCCATATTCCCAGTCTTTACGATTGGCCTGGCAAGTTTCATCGCTGTATTGGAAGCGTTGTCATTTAAGACAGGTAATCCAATCTGGCAGCGATTGTCGAAGTTCTGGATCCAGGTATTTGCCGTGGTATTCGGGATGGGCGTGGTCTCAGGCATAGTGATGTCATTCCAGTTTGGTACCAACTGGAGTAACTTTTCCTACGCAACCGCCAATTTCCTCGGGCCAGTGCTCAGTTATGAGGTTGTGACAGCGTTCTTTCTGGAAGCAGCCTTTCTTGGTGTGCTTTTGTTTGGTCGCGATAAAGTCCCACAAGGCGTGCATTTATTTGCGGCCATCATGGTGGCTTTAGGTACCTTTATCTCTTCTTTCTGGATTCTCGCTGCTAATTCGTTAATGCATACACCAGATGGACTGGTACTCCGCGATGGGCTCTATTATGTGGCGTCCTGGCGCGACTCAATTTTCAATCCTTCCTTTGGTTACCGCTTTATGCATATGGCACTGGCGTCATTTTTGACGGCTTCATTTGTAGTCGCGGGGGTAACTGCCTGGTTCATCATGCAAAAACGGGAGTTGGAAGCCAATAAAAAAGCACTTTCAATTTCCTTGTGGTTGATTCTGATTCTGGCGCCTGCACAAGTGTTGGTAGGGGATTTCCATGGCTTGAATACCTTGAAACACCAGCCAATGAAAGTCGCAGCAATGGAAGGTAACTGGGAGACCGGAACCGGTGTGCCTTTGTTGCTCTTTGCCTTGCCGGATCAGGAGAATCAGCAGAATCTTTTTGAAATTAAGATTCCTAAACTGGCCAGCTTTATCCTGACCCATGATTGGGATGGTGAAGTGCCCGGATTAAATGAAGTGGCGCCGGATAAACAGCCACCGGTATTTATTGTGTTCTGGGCCTTTAGAGTGATGGTAGCGATGGGAATGCTGATGGTATTGTTTGGCCTGGCAGGTCTCTGGTTACGCAGAGGCGGGCGCTACCTGGAAAACAGAACCTTCCTCAATGGCTTGCGGGTGATGAGTCTGTCACCGTTTATTGCCGTGTTATCAGGGTGGATCGTGACCGAAACTGGTCGGGCGCCGTGGTTAATATATGAACAGATGACTCACGCGCAGGGGTTAACGCCTTCTCTAACCGGAGGTATGGCTTTGTTTACGCTGATTGGTTATATCGCAGTGTATGCCATGGTGTTCAGTGCCGGGGTGTTTTATCTGATGACAGTATTTCGCGGCGGACTGGAAACGGCCAACGCTGAACATGTTGATTCAGATGTTGAAAAAGCTCAACGGCCAATATCTGCTGCCAATGCCAATTTAGAAGGAGGTCTGTGATGGATCAGCCATTCGATTTAGTAGTTATCTGGGCCGGAATTATTGGCTTTGCGGTAATGATGTATGTATTGATGGATGGATTTGATCTGGGGCAGGGCATTTTGTATCCCTTCGCGCCGGATGATCATTCACGCGACATTATGATGAACTCTGTGGCACCGGTATGGGATGGCAATGAAACCTGGCTGGTGTTAGGCGGTGCGGGATTACTGGCTGCCTTTCCACTGGTTTATTCGGTGTTTCTACCTGCCTTGTATATAGGCGTGTTTTTAATGTTGGCAGGCTTGATTTTCCGTGGCGTTGCGTTTGAATTTCGCTTTAAAGCGAATACCACCAAATACTTATGGGACTGGGCATTTGCCGGTGGTTCGTTTGTGGCAGCATTTGCACAGGGAGCTGTGGTCGGGGCCTATGTTCAGGGGTTTGAAACCAGTAACTTTGTGTATGTCGGTGGCGCATTAGACTGGTTAACACCCTTTACTGTTATTACTGGCTTAGGTCTGGTCGCAGGTTATGCCTTATTGGGCAGCACCTGGTTAATTATGAAAACGGAAGGTGAACTGCAACAGTGGGCGTATAAAATTACCCCAATTTTGTTGATAGCGGTATTGGCGGTGTTTGGTGTTGTCAGCTTGTACACACCGTTTGTTGATCAAGGCGTACTCAACAGATGGTTTAATGGCGTGTCAATCATCTGGTTGTTGCCAATATTAGCGCTTTACTGTGCTTTTCTGGTGTTCCGCGCTGTAAAAAAACAACAGGAAGGCATGCCGTTTGTGGCGACCATGGGATTGTTTTTATTCACCTATCTCGGCCTGCTCGCCAGTAAATGGCCTTATCTGGTGCCACCCGATTACACGCTATGGGATGCCGCCTCGGCCTATGAATCACAACTGTTCCTATTGCTGGGGTTCCTGTTTGTGATTCCGTTTGTACTGGGCTATATCGCTTGGTCATACTATATTTTCCGTGGCAAGGTGAAAGGTGGTTATCACTAATTCCTAGCCACGACCGCCCAGACAAATTGCTTCCAACACGACGCAAAAGCTGAAATTTAGGTACTCTACCTAAGCAGGTACCAACGTTGTTGGAGGCAGTTGGTCTTAATACCCTGCGGAATGCGTCTGTAACATAGCGTTCGAAGACATACGCGCACGCGCCTTTATCAGGCGTATTTTCAGTTATTGAATAGGCGGCTATGAAAGATCAACAGGCCCTGAATAAAGCCGGACGTTTCTTACTAAAACAGCTTTCCCAAAAGCAGCGAAGCCGATTGCTTCTGGCTGTTTTTATGGGTGTGTTGGCGACCGTTGCAATGATTATGCAATGGTATGCTCTGGCACAACTGACCTATGATTTAATCATCCAGCAGCAACCACTCGTTGAGCAATCCATGTTGATTTTGCTGATGGTGCTGAGTCTTATTTTACGATCAGTACTGATCAGAGCTCAGGAGCATTACTCTCAACTGGCCAGTCTGCAAGCCCGAGAATTTTTACGCGAGCAGGTCCTCAGTGGTTGGCGACAAACCAGTGCATTAATCCATAGTCAACGTTCTCCCGGTGCAGCGGCCAGTCAGTTGATTGAAGATGTTGAGTCGATGGATGGCTATTTCGCCAGATTCTGGCCGCAACAATTGCTGGCAGTGCTGACACCGCTGTTGATTTTAATCGTGGTGTTTTATTACAACTGGCTGGCTGCACTGTTTTTACTTGTGGCGGCACCGTTAATTCCGTTATTTATGATGCTGATAGGCTGGGGAGCTGAAGCGGTCAATCAACGCTTTTTTTACCAACGCCAGCGTCTGGCCGGACATTTTCTGGATCGCGTCAAACATCTCACAACGTTAAAACTGTTTGCAGCTGAGAATGAGGCTTTAACAGAAGTCGAACAGAGGAGTCAGGATTATCGTCAGGTGGTGATGAAAACCCTGAAACTGGCCTTTCTGTCATCTGCCGTTCTGGAGTTTTTTACCAGCGTCGCCATTGCCAGTATTGCCATCTATATCGGTTTTGCTCTGTTTGGCTCCATCACCTGGGGCCCGGCCGCAGATATCACATTATTCAGCGGTTTATTTATTCTGTTGCTTGCCCCCGAGTTTTTTCAGCCCTTACGAAATCTATCCCAGTTCTATCATGACCGTGCCGCGGCAATGGCAGCCGCTTCACATATTGCGAAACATTTACCCGACGATGCTACAAAGTCTCCAGCAGAGGATGTTTTTGAACTCACTGCAGACGATTCCTCTTCAATATTAATTGCCACCGATCTGTGTATCGGTTATCAGCCTGGTGATGTTCTTCAGAACCCTATCAATCTTAAGTTGAGCAATGGGCAGTGTCTGGTGATTAACGGTCCATCCGGCTGCGGCAAGACCACGTTATTGCATACCTTGGCCGGTTATCTATCGCCCTTATCCGGCAAAGTGCTTTTAAATAACCTGCCGATGGGAAAGGAAGTGATTCGTTATCTGCCTCAAAAACCGTGGATCATTAATGGCAGTTGGGCAAATAACCTTGCCGTGTTGGCCCCAGATGCAACCGAAAAGGAAATGCATAAGGTATTAAGTCAGCTAGGTTTGAAAAGTTTAATTTCATATAGAAACAATGATTTAGACAGTCAACTTAATGAACATGGTGAAGGCCTGTCAGGAGGGCAACTCCAACGTCTGGCACTGGCTAGAGTGTTACTTTCACCGGCCCCGTTGATCTTGCTGGATGAACCTACAGCCAGCCTGGATGCTGAAAGTCGTCAATACGTTCTGGCGGCGCTTGCTGCATTAAAACCGCAGTGTATTTTAGTGATTTCCAGCCATGATGCTGATGTACTGGCACTAGCCGATCACCAGCTACAGTTTGCCCGTCGGGAGAGTGACTAACGATGTCTAGCCATTCTCAAAATAGCGTTGCGCCACTGAAGTTCTGGTTAATCAAAGTGCTACAAAACCAGAAAAAGCGATTAATCATCTCTTTACTGCTGGCTTTATTAACGGCTATTTCCGCCATGGGGTTATTAGCGTTGTCCGGCTGGCTGATTACCGCTACGGCCATCACCGGTCTGGCAATTACCGCTGGCACTGCCGTCTTGTTGGATATCTACCGACCGGGTGGTGGCATTCGGTTTTTTGCCTTAAGTCGAACTGTGGGACGGTATTTTGAACGGTTGCATAGTCACGATATGGTGTTAAGAGTGATTGCTGGATTTCGACTAACCCTGTTTACCGGCCTGATGGACTTGCCGGTTCAGCAACTGCGAAATACTCAGGATGGTGAATGGCTGAGTAGGTTAACTGCGGATCTGGATAATCTCGACAGCCTGTTATTAAAGTTACTGTTACCCCCAATGGTTGTGTTATCCAGCGTGCTGTTGCTTGCTGTGTTTATCAGTTTTTTCTGGTTCACACTGGGGGTTACTTTCGGGATTATCACACTGCTGTTGGGGAGTATTTATTTCAGCTTTTTTACCCGGAAAACATCGCAGATAAGCAGCGATTATGCTCGGCAGATTAACCAGGCCCGCTCACAAACCATAGAGCATCTTCAGGGGCAACTGGAACTGCAGGCAGCACATCTTCAACAAGCGGATCAAGCAAGATTGGTCAGTTCATTGAGTGAGATTGGCAAGTCACAGCTAAAACTGAATCGACATATTGCCAACGCACAGTTAATAGTAAATATCTGCCATGGTCTGTTGGTCATCGCCGTGGCTATTGCAGCGTTATTTGCTTACCAGAATCAGCTTGTCAGTGGACCGGTCGCCGTCATGTTGTTTCTGGCGGTGTTTGGATTGGGTGAGTTACTGTTAAACCTGCCAGGCCAGCTGGGGCTGTGGGGCAGAACACGCTATGCCGCTGAACGGCTGCAACCCCTGGCAGAGCATGCATCCTCAGAGAAATCGACGCTGGCAGAGATTGAGCGACTGTCGATGATGGTGGCAGACCACCCCAAGGTTATCAGCAGCTTAGATACCGCTTTTGCTTTTGAACTTAATCCATCTGAATGTCTGTTAATAAGTGGCCGTTCTGGAAGTGGCAAGTCGACAATAGCCAATATAATGGCAGGCCTTGAAATACCGGACTCATTTATAACGCCTTATCAGTTGTTGATAAACGGCATTCCATTGCGAATCGACCAAACACAAGCCTGGCACAAGCAAATTGGCTATCTGACTCAGCGAAACAGCATCATCGCCGCGACGTTATATAGCAATCTGACATTGGGGCTGGATGAAGTCGACGAACAACTGCTCTGGGATGCACTGACTTTAGTCGAGCTGGATGATTGGGCCAAACAACTACCCAAAGGATTACACAGCTGGCTTGGCGATACCGGCAGCCAACTTTCCGGAGGGCAGGCCAGAAGGATCTGTCTGGCAAGACTACTATTAAAAGAGTCGAAACTGATCTTGCTGGATGAACCATTTAACGGCATTGATGTGGAGATGGCAGAACGCATCTGGCAGCGTTTGTATCCACAGTGGCAAGATAAAATGCTTATCGTACTAATGCATGAGCGGCCAGCGTTTTTTCCAGCAATTGATAATCAGCAAATGTTTGAAATCAATCTGGATCAGACTTGATCTCCAAAATCGTTATTGCTTGTGTAATATTGCAACTTGGCGAGTCAGAGCAAGATGTGTCAGAAAACGTTCTATCTCAACATCACCAAAAGTGAAGGATGTTGCTTGTCATTGAAAACTATGAAATATTCAATCCATTTAAATGGTACAACTACTGTAATTTCGTACCATCATAAAATCTAAAATGGATTTAAGAAATGGAGCGTGGGTCATGGAAGTAGTCTCAACCTTGATACTTACAAATGAAACATGTCAGATTAGCCCGATTAATCACGAATTATCGGGCCGTACGCCTTTTTTTATTTTTTACATCCCACGTTCTCATGAAAATAACAATATATTTAAAATGTTACATGGTTCAGGCTGTTATTCCCCCGAATTAAAAGGCCGCTTGCTAATAATTATTATTATGAGGCCACTGGCCTCATTAACACGTTGTTTGCTGTCTGGTGAGGTTTCGCTGCACGTCGTGCAAGAGCTGAGCAGATGATCGAATCGATATATTGGCGCCAAGAGTTGCGCGTGGAGTTGGCGTGGCTTAAGAAGAATCGCAAGTACCGTAGGTGGTCGGAAAAACAGCTTGTGCTGTACGAACGGCGCCTGATGTTGGTGGCATTCCAGGTACGCTCTCTACTTGAGCGGCCGAAAGTAAATGATAGCGCTCGTAGCGCTAGAATTCCTGTAATCCGGTATAAGAAGATCGGGAGCAAGCCCTTCACCAATGTTGGTGCGGGATTCCCGGAGGACCGATTTGACATGGAGAGTCCTGAGCAGTCAGAACTTGGCGTCCTCGATGTCTGCAACCAGCTCATTCATTATTACTGGATGCAAACATGGTCAGAAGGTACCGCTTTCAAGGGAATGCTTGTCTTTTCTGACTTCATGCGCCACAAGTGGGTTTATCAGCTCCTTATCGAGGACCTTATAAGCCTCTTCAGCATCTTTGCCAACGATTCATCGGCAGTCACTGAACTGAGGTTTCATTGGAGCGAGAAGAAGAAGGACTATGTGGCAAATTGTTCACGTTGAAGATTAGAAGGCTAACAATACGCGTCACACGGATGCCCTTGTCTTCGCTTCACTATGCCAAGGCCACCGGTGCGCTCAGCGTTATACGTAATGAGATATGGCAATACTAAAGCTCTGAAATATAATATATATTAAATTTAGTTTGAAATCGGTAAATAAAGGTGATACTACAATCCCATAAGCTCTAGGGTACAAACGTGTCTTTATGGTTAGATTGCTTTACGTTAATACATTTTGAATAATTAGCTCAAGGAAAGTGATTCAATGTCTGCTGAAAAGTTTAAGTTACCTTCATCCTCATATGAGGAATTGACCAAAATTATAAAAGCTTATGGGCACTTTCCAGCGCCTGCTGAGCTGGGTGAGGTAAGCAAACTGATCGGCATGGATTCCACCGTCATTAGTAGAAATGTTGGCTTCTTATTAGAATTAGCAATCCTTGAACCCGGGAAGAAAAAAACTGTAACTAGCGTTGGTCGATATCTAGCTCAGGCGCTTGAGCATGAAATGCCTGATGAAATCAGGAAGAACTGGCGTGAAATTGTTTCGGAAACCGAATTTTTAAATAAACTGATCACCTCAATAAAAATTCGTAATGGAATGGATGAAGGGACGCTGCAATCACATATTGCATTTTCAGCAGGACAGCCGAAAAAACCTGCCGTAATGACTGGGGCACGGACAGTGATGGATATACTTCGCGCATCAGAATTAATTCGTGAGCAGGATGGGAAAATTATTCTCGCCAAAATAGATGACGAAATAGAACCTGATAAGTTTAAAAACACGGAATTCGATTCTCCTAAACCAACCAGCCATTTGGGTTTTGTTACTACTTCCCCGCAGGTTTCCAACGTAGTAACTGAACAGTCCAACTCAGGCAATCCTCAAATTAAAATAAACATTAATGTAACAGTCGATTGTTCTACAGCAGATTTAGATACATTGGGTGAAAAGATAAACCGAATAATTAAAGATGTAAATCGCGAAATCCGCGAAGATGAAGAAACTGATATAGACGAATAAGCGCGGAGTAATAACTATGCCCCGCGATTTTTCACAAGCAACAGCAGAACTTACCGTATTGGTAGCAGAAGCTGTATGTATTCGGTCAAACTGTGAACAACAATTCGTTCAGAAGTTTTGTGATTTGTCAGCCGCTCAAGCTACAGCTGCACTGGCTTTGGCAACAGATATAGGTCTTATTGTCAAAGTAAATGAGACCTACAAAACAGAATCGCCATTAGTTCGGCTACTAGGCACCCCAGATGAATCAAGTAAAGCTGCTATTTTGAGGATTCTATTGGAGTGTTATGAACCATTTGTATTTTTCAGGGAACGCTTGGTCGCAACTGGAAACTCAGATACAGCAGCCCAACAAACGAAGGTTCATTTAGATTTAAATGCGCACAGGGAAGAAATAAAAGACACTCTGATCAGCCTAGGTACATATACCAAGGCCATAAATGCAAAAGGTGGTGGAGTATATGAGGCCGTAAGTGGTGAGGGCTTAAACCAGCTACAAAATGTGGCGGAAGCGTCCTCTAATTTAGCTGATGCAGAGGCTAACATCAGAATTGAAATCGGCGACTATGCCGACAGTTTAGATCGTGTAGAAGTAGTGGTTCCACTTGCAAGAGCTTTGTTAAAAGCGAAAGAAGATCATGCCAAAGAAGCTGTCGCTGAAGCTGCGTCAGCACTAGAATCTTTTCTAGCTGGATTGGCCAATAGGATGGGGGTAGATTTGCAGGGAGCAGCAGGCCTCACATCCCGGATAGACAAGTTCAGAACTAACAACGTATTGCCAAAGAAAATAACTGAAGCTGGAAAATATTTGGGGCAGATTCGAAATGCAGCTGATCACGGTGTCGATATAGACCCAGACGTAGGTAGCGTTTGGAAAATATTACCTAGCTCTGGAAGACATTATGTTTTTGTGGCTTGCGCATTTATCAGGGCTTGTGGCGCTAGAGAAAATAATCAGGACTTCTACATCTAGCCAAGAGAATCAAGGGGTCAGCCAACTCGATTTATTCTGTTCCACTTAGGGAATATATCTATGCAGAAGTTTATTTTAATATTTTTTGTCACCTTAATAGCAGGCTGTTCCACGGGAACAAAGTTTGTTGCATCGACTCACTCTATAGACAGTAATAACGCTCTTGTTTATGTTTACAGGCCTTTACAATTTGATAATGCCTTACTTAGTCCTGATCTAATCATCAACAATAAACGATTTAAAGGGATCTCAAATGGAGGATACTTCTCTCTTCACATACAAGAAGGTGAATATCAAATTAAAGTTGATTTTGGAGATAAAGGAAAAGAAAGTACAAAGACTTTCAAATTTGAGAATGGAAAGACATATTTCATAAAAGCAAACACTGGAAGAAAACCTTTGGAATACCCTTATGAACTTGTTTATTTTAGACTGGATGAAGTGGAATCTTCAATTGGGAATTTTGAAATAAAAGATACTAGGTTAATTGAGGAAATTAACTATTAACTCTAACAAAAAGCTCAAATTCACTTTGGCCAAAAAGCATGGACTTCGTTGGGACGCCGCTAAAAGCGTGGCACCCCTTAGCTAGATCTTTAAATATTTATGATCGATCACGATAAATTCCGCGACTTGGTCAAGCAACTGTATACCACGGTCAATGATTTGGAGACCATGTTCCCGGGTAGGCGTTTTACCCCGGATGGCCATATGGTTGGCAGTTTGGGTGAGTGTCTGGTGGCTGATGCATATGATCTGGAGCTTATGACGGCATCCAATAAAGGCTATGACGCTGTCACCGGAAATGGCTTAGAAGTTGAGATAAAGGCTACGCAATCCAACTCAGTTGCATTCCGAAGTCAGCCGCAGCATACAATCATCATCAAGATACTGCCTGACGGTACATTCGAGGAAATCTACAATGGGCCAGGAGCGCAAGTTTGGGATCAGTTCATAGGTAAACAGCTACCGAGTAATGGCCAATTTCAGGTCTCTCTCAATAAACTCCGGCACCTAAATCAATCTGTGGCTAAGACAGATCGTGTGCCGAGAGCCATTTAACAAGGCGCAGCATTACGTAGCCAACAAAATCAAGGGGTCAGTCAACTTGATTTATTATGAGGCCAACGGCTTCATTAAAACGCTGTTATGTTTCTTGACTACCATTATCGACAAGGGTGTCGTAATACCAAATTCAGATCGATAGGTGTTGCCATGACTTTAGTAACTGTTTCTCCCAAGTATCAGATTGTAATTCCTAAAGAAATTCGTGAATCCAAAGAAAATCAAGGGGTCAGCCAACTTGATTTACTATGAGGCCAACGGCCTCATTAACACGGCGCTAGGTTTCAATAATGTCTTGTGAACAAATAACAAAGTATTTTGATGCAACGGAATCTCGAAAGGTACGCGATGATTTGGTTTTTTCTGCAAACATAGTTAGCGAACCAAAAAGTGCTATAGATTGTGGCTGTGGTGCTGGAGCGGATATTGCCTATTTGGCGGAGATTGGTTTCACGGTTCATGGTTTCGATGTAGAGCAAGAATCAATATCAAGATGCCAGTCTCGATTCAGTGGTCTTGATAATGTGTTTCTGACTAAGTCATCGTTTACCGATTTTGAGTACCCACCTGTATCTTTGGTGGTAGCAGATGCTAGTTTATTTTTCTGCCCTAGCTCTGAGTTTAGAGATGTGTGGTCAAAAATATATCAATGTCTGCTACCGGGTGGTATTTTCTGCGGCTCGTTTCTCGGCCAAGAGGATACTATGGCTATACCTGGAGATAATCCAAGTGTTTTCTGGCCGGAGGTGACAGCTTTTGAGGAAGGTGAAGTTAAGGAGTTATTTAATAACTTAGAGGTGCTACGCTTTAACACTCATCGATCTACAGGTAAAACACCTCAAGGTGTGACACATAATTGGCATATTTTTCAAGTCGTGGCACAGAAACCTAACAAATAAAGCAACCCGACGCGTAAACGCGTGGCTTCTTGAGGCGTTAACTTAGTTCTTCGGTTTACCAGATAAATCCCCTTTGAAGTCGTCGAGTGACGCAGCAAGCAAGAGATAAAAGCTGAGGTTGTTTGAGCGCAGTGAGTTGCCGAAGCTTCTCTTGCTTGCTGCGTAACGCAGAGCAGCCGAAGGACGGCTTGATGGGGCGGTTTTTTTGGTCACTACTTTTGGCCAACCAAAAGAAGTAACTCCCCCAAGGCGAAACCTTTAACAAAAAATACTACGCCGGCTCAAACAACAACCTCAAATGCGATCGATACGCCTGCACCTGACTAATCAACGCCTGATTATCCCCATACAGACGCGCCAAAATAATCCCACCCTCCAATAAAGAGCTAAACATATCCGCTAACGCTTCGGTTGACGTTTCTAATCGCGGTCGGTACTTCTCCTGAATTTTTTCAATACGCTTAGCCATCATTTCTCGCCAGCCCAACATACCTTCGCGCATTGCATCTTGAATATCTTGATCCAGCATTTGTGCTTCATAGGTAAATACCGCTACCACACAACCAGGATGGACCGACGTTAGGCCGCCGACCATATCGGTGAATAAATTGAGAAAGATAAGCGTTTGTTGCAACGGATCTTCGCTGAGCTTGTCCGCCTGAGCTGATAGCTCATCGAACACCTCGTTATCCATACTGATATAGCGCTCGACAATGGCTCGCGCCAAATCCATCTTGCCATTGAAGTGGTAAAAGAAACCGCCTTTGGTTATTGCGGATTTCTCCAGTATTTCGTCGATAGTCGTCCCGGCAAATCCCTTCTGCAAAATGAGGGATTCCGCCGTGCTAAGAATGCGTTCTCGGCTGCTATTTGCGCGTGTTGCCACAGCTTCCTCCCTACTATCAGTTACGCAATCGTGAGTTAACTATACCGCCGGTCTAGTTAAGCGTCATGAAATTATTAATGCTGACTGCTAGCTCATCAAAAGCGGACTTAACTATCTGAAAAATTTGGCAAAAAATAGAAATGAATATTCGTACGTATAGTTCACTAGTTTCGCTGCGGGGGAAATCATACACTGGATGCCAGTTGAGTATAAATCAATACAAACTACGACTTACACATTTTTAAGGAGGAACAGACTATGTCAATTTCCGAATTGCCTAGTCCAATGGAAATATTAATGGATCCACTTAGCCTAATTGTTTTAGGCATGTTCGTATTGCTGTTTCTCAGGGAGCAACTGTTCCCTTCACGCCGACTAACTAAGGTTGCATTTTGGCTGAGTCCGGTAGATACAGTTGGTTTTACGCTGATAGGCAGTTTCGCTTTGGTGCTATTGGTCGGCGTCTCACCACAAGCGACGACGCTAATCCTGTTGATGTTAATCTTTTTCGCTATTTTTCAACATCTCAATATTCGCATGGCGCGATGGCTTGGTTATCTGAACCAGCGCCTGGAAAGCCATAGCCATCAACATGGCAAAGGCATGCACCGTTACAACTACGCTGACGTTTCCCGGTACGACATGTTATTTGGCACTTTTCATAACCCGAAGTCGCATTCTGAAAGCCGCTTTTATCTTGGCTCAAGCAGCCGGGTGTGGGAAATGCTAATTGGTAGCGACGTTCGCCAGCCAAAGCAGGAAGAGGAGACCCTATAATGAAATATCGACATGCATTACCGCAATTAGCGGACCAAATATTCTTAACCGATGGTGGTATGGAAACCACGCTAGTGTTTATTCAGGGCGTTGAATTGCCATACTTCGCAGCCTTTGATCAGCTGTGTATTGAACCAGGTCGTCAACGCTTACAAGACTATTATGTCGACTACATTAGCCTAGCAAAGCTTGCGCAACGGGGATTCATTTTAGAAAGCCCTACTTGGCGAGCCAACCGCGATTGGGGAATTAAACTTGGTTATAGCGGCAATGAGTTGGCTGAGAAAAATGGCGAAGCAATTGCCATGCTCGCTTCATTGCGCAATCGGCATGAAACGCTGGAAACACCTCTGGTGATCAGCGGCTGCATTGGCCCGCGAGGTGATGGCTATGTTGCGGACAATAAAATGTCTGCACAGCAAGCCCACGAATACCATCGCGAGCAGGTGCGTACCTTTGCAGAAACCGAGGCTGACATGGTAACGGCGATGACGATCAATTACGTCGAAGAGGCCATTGGAATTGTTAACGCAGCGCAGGAAGCTAATATGCCGGTGGTGATCTCTTTTACCACCGAGACGGATGGTTGTTTGCCCACCGGAGAATCCTTAGCGGGAGCCATTACGCGCGTTGACGCAGAAACTAATACGGGGCCCGCGTATTACATGATTAATTGCGCACATCCGGAGCATTTCCGCGATCAGCTCAAAGAGAGTGAGCCATGGATGAACCGCATTCGCGGGGTGCGAGCGAACGCTAGTCGTAAAAGTCATGCGGAGTTAGATGAGTCGGAGAGCCTGGATCGAGGAGATCCCACAGAGTTGGGTCAACAGTATCGTGAATTGCGCGATATATTTCCTAATATTACTGTGTTGGGAGGATGTTGTGGGACGGATCTGGAGCATGTTGAGGCGATTCATGAGCATTGTTGTAGGCCGCTGCGCTAGTTGTATTTAGTGTTGTTGGCTATTTGCGTAAGCCCACCTTGGAAAGGATTCCAGCGTGGGCTTTGTTTTTTGTGGTTTATGAGTTTGGTTTTTTTGCTAACTTGTGCGGTAGTATCGATTTAAGGTTTCGCCTTTAGGTTCCTACGCATCCATGCGTTCGCGGTATTTGAACTTCCCTCTCCATCAAATGACACTACTCCAAGCTGGCCTTAGGCTGCTCTGCGTTACTCACAAGCAAGAGGCACATCGCAAGAATCAAGGGACAGCCAACTTGATTTATTTTGTGTCACTTCTGCGAACACAACAGAAGATAAGCTTTTTTAGTCTCTATCCTGTTTAGCGTGATTAAGGATGAATAATTTGCCCTGGCAAGATCTCGGATATATTCAAGCCATTGCCTGGGCTGTAATTTCGATTGAACGTTGCCGCTTTGTGGTATCAAATATGTCTGAGACGATCATTAATTCGTCGGCTTGCGTTTTCTCGATAAGATTTTGCAAACCGTTTTGAACAGTTTCATGGCTTCCAATGACACTGCAATCCAGCATTTGTCCTGCCTGGGCCTTTTCCTGAGGCGACCAGTAGCTTTCTATATCCTCGATAGGTGGCTGCATCAAGCCGCGAGTACCACGAAAGAGGTTAGTGAAGGACATTTGCTGTGATGTTGCGAGGTAGCGAGCTTCCTCATCTGTTTCAGCCGCGATCACATTGACTCCAACCATAGCGTATGGCTTATCCAGTTGTGCTGAAGGTTTGAAATTCATCCGATATACCTCAAGTGCTTGATAAAGCGCTTGTGGGGCAAAATGCGAGGCGAAGCCGTAAGGCAATCCCAGACTCGCCGCCAGTTGTGCACCGAATAAGCTGGAGCCCAATATCCAGATAGGCACATTACTTCCCGATCCGGGTACTGCCTCTATTTGTTGAGCGGCATCTTTGGGTGCAAGAAAAGCCTGTAATTCCTGCACATCCTGTGGGAATTTTTCAGCATTGGCTGGATTTCGACGCAGAGCCCGTAAGGTCATTTGGTCGGTGCCGGGAGCACGGCCCAACCCAAGATCGATACGACCGGGAAATAGTGCTTCCAATGTACCGAACTGTTCAGCAATTATATATGGCGCATGATTAGGCAGCATGATGCCACCGGATCCCACGCGGATGGTATTTGTCCCAGCAGCGATATGGCCAATGACGATGGAGGTGGCGGCTGTTGTCACCCCAGGCATATTATGATGCTCTGCTACCCATATGCGTTTGTATCCCAGTCGCTCAGCATGCTGCGCATAGGTCCGGGCATCATTAAGAGCCGTTCGGCGATCAGAACCTTCGCGTACACGACCAAGTTCTAGAATGGATAATGGAATCATATGTAATTTCACCTTACTTTGTGTTGTTGTCGCTTTCTAGGCTAACTTTTGGGGGCAGGTTTATAAGGCAATCCTTAAAACGTGCACCTAACGATTAAAGATCTATGGCAAGCAAAAATACTCCACCTATAAACTACGAAAATATCTGCGTAAAATGTCTTAAAGCCTATAGTTTGTTTCTAAATCTGATCTTTCGCTCTAAGCAATCTTTCACCTAACCAATATCTAATTTTGTCTACGGTTTAACTTATAAATCCAAGAAATAGTGGCTCACGAGATAATTTCTATTGTGGAGAAGTGGCAAGAAAAGCTGAGCACTAACATGAGTGACAGCTGTCAGAGATGCAAACCATCAAGTGACAATCAGAAAGTGATCCAAAGTTATGCTCAAAGTGTTGATCTGTAATCGGACAAGCTGCCGATGCAAGTGATTAATCAGCGGTCAAGCAGCTTTTTCCCCACCTTAACAGGAGCCCGATGGTAATGCGACAACACCAGCAAACCGACTCTACGGAAACAATCTCCAATCTCGACAATCTTGCAAAGTGTGTAAGTTACTCGTTTATGGACACGCTCAATGCTGATCCTGATGCGATATCAAACGGAGCCGACCACTATCCCCGTCAAGTCTTCTCAGGCCATTATGTTCGTGTCAGTCCAACGCCACTCGAAGATCCCGAGTACGTGGCGCATAGTAAAAACCTGTTTCGCGAACTGGGTTTCGCCGATAGTTTGGCTCTGTCGACCGACTTCATGCGTGTGTTCTCCGGCAATCTCGCATACGTTCCAGAGCCGATGCGTAAGGTTGGCTGGGCGTGTGGCTACGCATTGTCCATTTACGGTACAGAATACACCCAGCAATGTCCTTTTCAGACCGGCAATGGATACGGCGATGGTCGTGCTATTTCAGTGTTAGAGACCGACATCAATGGTAATCATTGGGAAATGCAGTTAAAAGGTGGGGGCAGGACGCCATACTGCCGCGGCGCAGATGGACGCGCTGTTTTGCGGTCGAGTGTACGAGAGTTTCTGGCTCAGGAGCACATGCACGCGCTTGGGGTTCCAACCTCACGGTCTCTGAGTCTTTACGTGTCGAAAACTGAAAAAGTAAAGCGTCCGTGGTATTCAGAAGGCTCACATTCTAGAGATCCGGATACACTTATATCAGAGCCGGCAGCGATCTCGACGCGGGTCGCACCGTCTTTCATTCGGGTTGGCCAAATTGAGCTGTTCGGTCGCCGTGCTCGTAAAAATGAACATCCACAAGCAATGGAAGAGCTGGAGCAGATAGTCTTGCATCTCATCGATCGTGAGTATGGAGAAGTCATCGACCAAAACCTGAGCACACCCAAAAAAGTATTGATGCTTGCACGCGAGTTCCGAAACCGACTGACATCTCTTATTGCGAATTGGATCCGTGTCGGCTATTGCCAGGGTAATTTCAATAGTGATAATTGTGCAGCGGGTGGATTCACACTCGACTATGGCCCATTTGGATTTTGCGAACTGTTTGATCCGTACTACCAGCCATGGACGGGAGGAGGACAGCATTTCGCATTTTTGAATCAACCTGTTGCAGCGGAAAAAAACTTTCACATGTTTTGTACAGCATTGCGTCCGTTGCTGACTTCGCATCAGGACAGTCTGCGACAGCTCGACGAGATACAAAGCAGCTTCGCATCAGTAATGCAGGTGCAAATGGAGAAAATGTGGGCAGCCAAACTTGGGCTTGATACTTTTAATGAGGAGTTGTTTAGCGAACTGGTATCACTGATGATGCAAACATCCGTTGATTACACCATTTTCTTCCGCGAACTTTCTATGCTGCCGGATGATATTGGTCCACTCAAAAAAAGCTTTTACCAGAACCCGACCTATAATCTAGACCCCGAACGGATAAATAATCGCTGGGCAGAATGGCTCACAAAATGGAAAGCGCTTATCACTAAGGCCAACACGACAGAGTCTCAGCCATTTTCTCATGAAGAGCTCTCCAACAAGATGAAACAGGTCAATCCAAAATACAGTTTGCGGGAGTGGTTAGTTGTGCCTGCTTATCAGCAAGCGAAGGAGGGGAACTACTCACTCATTCAAGAGCTGCAAGAAGTCATGACAAATCCATACGACGAGCAATCGAAAGACGAAGAGGAGAAATTTTACAGGCTGAAGCCACACGCGTTTTTTGAGGTTGGCGGGCTATCGTATTACAGCTGCTCGTCCTGATTTTACGAAAATCCTTCAGGGAATAGCTAATGGCACTATCTGCAAAAGGGGCAATATATAAGGGCGAGAATTTGAGCAAAAAGCGCTTTAGTACTGCTTTGCTTCAGGTTAATGCACTGGTAAAAATGATGTGAGTAATATGATTTTCCTTTAATAACTTGGGTATGGATATGCAAAGATTATTACGGAAAATATTCATCAAAGGTGTAAGAGAACGTTCAGCACTGAAGGTAGGCTTATCTCAGCACTTTTACAAAATCATCATTATGGTTTCGTGTTTACTCGTATTTCAGCTCGAAATAATTGATAAGTTTTCGTTGAGCTTGTTCTTACCAACGTGGGGCGACTTTTTCTTTTTATTTGGCATAACTGCGATTGGAATTATCTTTTATATCGATTTTCAGATGATTAAGTCCAGGATGGAAATGCACATGACTATGAGGCAAGTTCTGCGTTACAGAAGGAGATGCACATAAGTTTAATTGCAACTCGTTCCGACGCTCATGCGTGGGAACGCAAATACAGAACAGCTAAAATTTCAATTACCAAACCCCATATACAAAAAAACGGACCGAAGTCCGTTTTTTTGTTTGGCAGAGAAGCAGGGGATTCGAAGCCTGGGTAGGCTATAAACCCATGCCGGTTTTAAGATCAGTGAATTCAAACGCTCTTAATCAATGGATTGTGACTACATTGATTTATTTTCGCCTCGCTAGTTGCCACATTAAGTGGCTGAAAGGCGTCAAAAAGTAGTGGCGATTCAACTCATAATGCAGTTTCACTAGTAACAAAAAATTGTTTCTCCATAGTGTCGATATCATCTCGTACGGAAAAACTATGTCCCAACAATTTGGGGGGATCATAAGTTAAATTGAACGAGGTTCTGTTCGAATGCAAAATTCGTTGATAAAAATCTGTGGATAAAAATATGACTAGAGAGGTTTCTGTGTTCCGTGAAATATATGAATCAATTTTAGATATTAATGGTAAAAGAGATTTGTCCATAATTCTTCCTTTTATGTAAGGACTAACGGTAGCCGAGCGGCACGATCTCGCTGTGATTAAGCCTAATAGGACACAAGGATTTTCGCCGGTCTTGTATGGAGCATGCGGGTAGGGATTAGGTCGCCAATACACTACGCATCTTAAGTAAAAGTAGCTCTCCACTGTGTTCATCGCGCTGAGCTGAGACCTGCCATACCTTGTTCACTGCCATGCGGATTAATCTGCTAGAGATCTCGTTGCTGATGTTAGCTAGCAATGCGCTGACCTTCTGTGCGTCAACGTACATCGCTATTACTTTATCTTGGCATTTGGCTATTAAGGGAACGTTTTGAGTGCTTGGCACATATCTAAATACATGGGCCGTTGTAAGCAGTTTCTAACAAAGTGGTAGGAATGACATTGTTTAGAACAACGAGATGTTGATGTGGAGTGGCGGAGACAGAATTTGGAGGTGTCAGTATAAAAGGGTTGCATAGACACGAGGATGTAGC
The DNA here is from genome assembly GCF_002375415.1 of Methylophaga sp. UBA3613. Lineage (NCBI taxonomy): Bacteria > Pseudomonadati > Pseudomonadota > Gammaproteobacteria > Thiotrichales > Piscirickettsiaceae > Methylophaga > Methylophaga sp. UBA3613. Next base: position 34,999 of record NZ_DFLS01000006.1, read on the forward strand.
CTGAAACAATTTCTAAATACAGAACAGCTAAAATCGCAATTACCAAACCTTAGATACAAAAAAACGGACCGAAGTCCGTTAGTTTGTTTGGCGGAGGGACAGGGATTCGAACCCTGGGTAGGCTATAAACCCACGCCGGTTTTCAAGACCGGTGCATTCAACCGCTCTGCCATCCCTCCAAGACGCGGCATATTACTAGGAATGACTTGTTCTGACAACAGTGAAAGCAAAATTTATATAGCTATTGCCATTTAGAACTTATCCGGTAGGATGATGTCCATTGGATGAACTACCTATCATCAATACTTTACTGAGTAATGGAGAAATAAACTGATGAATTACGATACTCAATCAACAGTTGTGCGTTCGCGCGAATCTGCGCTGCAAACCAACAAGTTATTGCGTAACACCTATGTATTGCTGGCGATGACGCTTGGCTTCAGTGCGCTTACCGCTGGGGTGTCAATGGTGTTTAACCTGCCGCATCCAGGCATTATTATTACCTTGATCGGCTACTTCGGTCTGTTGTTCCTGACAGCTAAACTGCGCAACAGCGTTTGGGGTATTGCCTCTGTATTTGCGCTGACCGGTTTTATGGGCCTGACACTGGGACCAATCGTTAACGCTTACCTGGGATTACCCAATGGTCCGCAGATTGTTATGCAGGCTCTGGGCGCAACCGGGATTGTCTTTTTAGGCTTATCTGCTTACGCGATTAAATCTGAAAAAGACTTCAGCTTTATGGGTGGCTTCCTGTTTGTCGGTATCCTGGTAGCTTTCCTGGCGGGACTGGCAGCATTCTTCTTTAACATGCCTGGTTTGTCGCTGGCGGTTTCTGCAATGTTCGTGCTGTTGATGTCTGGTCTGATTCTGTATGAAACCAGCAACATCATTCACGGCGGCGAAACAAACTACATCATGGCGACTGTGACCTTGTATGTCAGTATCTACAACCTGTTTACCAGCCTGTTGCATTTAATCGGTGCCTTCTCTGGTAACGATTGATTCAGCAATCAATAAGATTGATTCATTCAAGCCCCTGCAAAGGGGCTTGTTTGTATCTGGAGCAATGCAATGAAAAAGAATCTCGGCAGTATTGATAGAACGTTACGTATCATAATCGGTCTGTTTATAATAGCGGTTGCATTGTATTACCAAAGTTGGTGGGCCTTGCTGGGATTGGGACTACTGATTAACGGATTAAGCGGTCGCTGTGGTGGCTATGCCTTGTTTGGCTTTTCCACTGCAAAAGATTCTTGTGACATTTCTCATAAAGAGCGTAGCTAGCGCATAATAGACACTATGACGGATAACCAAACACAATTAATCGATAACTTCGGACGGCGCGTGTCGTATGTACGGATATCGATCACTGATCGTTGTGATTTCCGTTGCGTGTATTGCATGGATGAAGAGATGACTTTCATGCCACGCGAACAGTTGCTGACGCTGGAAGAGATTGCCTTTCTGGTAAAAGCTTTTTGTGAACTCGGGGTGGAAAAAGTCCGCATCACCGGTGGCGAACCTTTAGTACGTCGCAACGTCGATTGGTTAATAGAGCAAATTGGCGCGTTAAAGCACACCACATCGCTTAAAGAGCTGAACTTAACCACCAACGGCTCCCAGTTACCCAAGTACGCTGAAAAGCTCGCTGCAGCCGGTATGGATCGCATTAACATCAGTCTGGACTCATTGAATGCCGAACGTTTCCGTGAATTAACCCGTACTGGCGAATTAACTCAGGTACTGGACGGGATTGATGCTGCCAAACAAGCGGGCTTTAAACGCATCAAATTGAATGCGGTCATCATGAAAGGCCGTAACGATGATGAGATTGTCGATTTGGCTCAGTTTGCTATCGATAATGATCTGGATATTTCCTATATCGAAGAAATGCCATTGGGGCAGGTAACGCACAGTCGTAATGAAAGCTATTGCAGTAGTGATGAAGTGCTGGCCACATTACAAAAGCATTTTGATTTGCAAAGCAGTATTGCTAATACCGGTGGACCATCACGTTATTACCAGGTTGCTGGCAGCAACAGCAAAATAGGCTTTATATCGCCTCACAGTCATAATTTCTGTGAAAGCTGTAATCGGGTCAGGGTGACTACGGAAGGTCGTTTACTATTATGTCTGGGGCAGGAACATTCGATGGACTTGCGCGATATTATTCGCCGCCATCCTGGTGATCTCGATAAACTCAAACAGGCCATTATCCAATCAATGGATATCAAGCCAAAAGGCCATGACTTTAATATCAAAGAACAACCGATTATTTTCCGTCATATGAGTGTCACCGGTGGCTAGATATCAGCCGGAAATGACCAATCAGGGCATTAACCGCCTGCATACCACTACCGTTTTAGATGAATTTGGCGAAGCCCGTGAAGTGTCATTAACCGGCGAACGGCCACTGACGATTTATCTGGATAATCGCGAGATTGTTACTTTGATGACGCTTGGTGGTCAGCCAGAGCTACTGACACTTGGTTATTTGCGCAATCAGGGATTGGTTGATGAACTCAGCCATATCAAATCCATTCAGGTGGATTGGGACGTTGATGCTGTTGCGGTGACGACCCATCAGCAGAAAAATAATCTTGATTCGCTTATGTCCCGACGAATTGCGACCAGTGGTTGCGGGCAGGGCACCATGTTTGGTCATGTCATGGATTCGTTGTCTGAACTGAAACTGCAATGTCCCCAGTTCAGTGCCCAGTCAATTTACGATGTTTTGCATGCCCTGAACGAATATAACGAAATGTATAAACAGGCCGGTGCAGTACATGGCTGTGCGCTTTGCCAGGGAAATGATGTATTAAGCTTTGTGGAGGATGTTGGCCGGCATAATGCTGTCGATGCGATTTCCGGCTGGATGTGGCTCAACGATGTCAAAGGTAATGACAAGGTGTTTTATACCACCGGGCGTTTAACATCTGAGATGGTGATTAAGGTCGCACAGATGCAGGTGCCTTTACTCTTGTCACGTAGTGGTGTGACAGAAATGGGGCTTAGCATTGCACAGGATATTGGTATCGGCATGGTCGCTCGCGCCAAAGGTAAACACTTTCTGGTGTATACCGGTCAGGAACAGTTTCAAACCGCCACATCATTAACTTCTGCCGGATAAAATGGAAATACTGACTGCTGTACCTTCTGATATCCCTGAGTTGTGCCGGTTACTCGACACCTTGTTTAGTCAGGAAACCGAATTTAAACCAGATGCAGAGATGCAAGCTTTAGGATTGGGAGCGATTATTGAAGGCGACGGTATCGGTGATATTCTGGTCGCAAAAGATGCCGGGCAGATTGTAGGCATGGTGAATTTGTTGTACACCATTTCGACAGCGCTGGGTAGCCGGGTGGCGATTCTGGAAGATATGGTGGTTGCACCACAAAATCGTGGCCTTGGCGTTGGGTCAGCGTTATTGAAATATGCGATTGATTTTGCCAGAGAGAAAGGCTGTAAACGCATTACCTTGTTGACCGATAACGATAATGAAGCTGCCCATCGTTTTTATGAACAACACGGTTTTATCGAATCATCCATGTTGGCATTTAGATTGTCTTTAGACATTTAAAATCAATAGATTAATGATTAGTCTTCATTCTTTTTATCAGATAATTTTGCCTCATCCCATAAGGCGTCAAGCTCATCTAATGAAGCCGTTTGTAATGATTTTCCCTGCTGGATTATCTGCGTTTCAATAAACTGAAAACGGCGGAGAAATTTCTGATTACATTGCTCTATAGCTTGTTCAGGATCGACATCCAAATGCCTGGCAAGATTGGTAATAGCAAATAATAAATCGCCAATTTCTTCCTGTAGTTTATTTGGATCGGCATCATCCAGTTCAGCAGCAACCTCATCCAGTTCTTCATGAATCTTGGCAATCACGCCATCAATATGCGGCCAGTCAAAGCCAACACTCGCAGCCGTTTTTTGCAATTCAACAGCATAACGTAATGCGGGAAGCTGTTTGTCAGCAGCATTAAGCAGGGAAGTCTTATCCATTAGTCGCCCCGGGTGAATTTAATAATATGGCGACGATCCCGTTTACTGGGGCGGCCTTTTTGATCACGGAAACCTAACGGCTCATTTTTGATTTGTTCACGCAACAGTTCACGTTTATCCCGACTTTCAGCTGTTTCCTGATAAAGCAATTGGGCTTCACTGGCCGGTCGACGTTGTTTTTGCAGGCCTAAGACATCAATGACGTATTCATACGGTGGTTGCGAAATGGTTAATTGATCGCCTGGACGGATGGTTCGGCTGGGTTTAGCCCGTTGACCATTTGCATGCACTTTACCGCCATTAATAGCCTCAACGGCTAGGCTACGGGTCTTGTAAAACCGCGCAGCCCAAAGCCATTTGTCCAGCCGTTGATTTTCCTGACTTTCGGTTTCGGCTTTCGCCATCAAGCCTTACCTTGCAATTGTAATAAGATACCTTCGTTTTCCAATGTTGATGTGTCCTGGGTGATTTCTTCGCCCTTGGCAATCGTACGGAGTAAACGACGCATAATTTTACCGCTGCGGGTTTTAGGCAGATTGTCTGAATAACGAATTTCATCCGGCTTGGCGATAGGTCCGATTTGTTCGGCTACCCAGGCACGTAATTCATTGGTTATTGCTTCGTCTTCTCCACCTTCAGGTCGTTCACCTTTTAACACGACATAGGCAAATACGGATTCACCTTTAACATCATGTGGTTTACCGACGACGGCAGCCTCAGCAACCGCTTCATGCGCTACCAGAGCCGATTCAATTTCCATGGTGCCAAGTCGGTGACCTGAAACATTTAACACATCATCAATCCGCCCCATGATCCAGAAGTAACCTTCTTCATCCTGGCGAGCGCTGTCACCGGCAAGATAATATTTACCATCGAAATAGGGCCAGTAGGTGTCTTTATAACGTTGGTCATCGCCCCAGATAGTCTGGATCATGGAAGGCCATGGTTTACGGATCACCAGGAAACCACCTTGATTTGGACCAAGCGCTTCACCTTGTTCATTGACCACTGCTGCATCAATGCCGGGCAGTGCACGAGTACATGAACCCGGTTTTGTGACAGTAACGGATGGAACTGGGGCAATCATATGAGCACCGGTTTCGGTTTGCCACCAGGTATCCACGATTGGGCAACGTTCCTGACCAATAACACGGTGATACCACATCCATGCTTCCGGATTGATCGGTTCGCCAACGGTACCTAATAACCGTAAATGGGAAAGATCATAACGCTGTGGAATTTCATCACCCGCTTTCATCAAAGCGCGAATCGCTGTTGGGGCAGTATAGAAAATAGTGACATGGTGACGGGCGCAAACATCCCAGAAACGTCCAGCATCCGGAACGGTAGGTACACCTTCATAAATGATCATTGTGGCACCCACGGCCAGCGGTCCGTATGCAACATAGGTATGACCGGTGATCCAGCCAACATCTGCAGTACACCAGAAGACGTCTTTTTCCTGAATATCAAACACCCAACGCATGGTGGTAATGGCATTCAGCAGGTAACCAGCTGACGAGTGTTGAATACCTTTTGGTTTACCGGTTGAGCCTGAGGTATAAAGTAAAAATAATGGATCCGCGGCATTCATCGGTTCGGGTTCACATTCTGCTGTTTGATCCTGTTCAGCATCATGCCACCAGATATCACGACCCTCCTGCATCGAGATATCATTCTTGCAACGTTGAAAAACGATGACTGTTTCAACACTTTCGCAGCCTTTGCTTAATGCCTGGTCTGCTGTGTTTTTCAGCGGGATGATTTTGCCGCCGCGATGCCCGCCGTCAGCGGTAATCAGCAGTTTTGCCTGGGTATCTTCTATACGATCTTTTAATGCTTCAGCGGAGAAACCACCAAAAACCACAGAATGGATGGCGCCAATTCGGGCACAAGCCTGCATGGCCACAACCGCTTCGGTGATCATCGGCATATAAATAATGACCCGATCACCTTTTTTAATGCCTTGTTTTTTCAGAGCGTTGGCAAATACGCAGACTTTCTCATGCAGCATGCGATAGGTGATGTGTTGTACATCACCAGGTTCACCTTCAAAGATGATGGCGGTTTTTTCAGCGTTATCTTTTAGCTGTCTATCAAGACAGTTATAAGAAACATTCAATTGACCATCGGCAAACCATTTATAAAAAGGAGCGTTGCTGTCATCCAGCGTTTTAGTAAAGGGTTTGATCCAGTCGAGTTCCTGTTTCGCCAAATCACCCCAGAAAGACTCATGATCCTCAGCTGCTTTGGCATAAAGCGCATCAAGCTTTTTAGGGTTTAAAGCGGAGTCTTTGTAAAAACTTTCGCACGGTGGAAAGTGCCGGTTTTCATGAAGAGTTGATTCAATATTATTCTGAGCCATAAATACCTTACCTTATTATTCTCTCTTTTTGAGTATAGTACGCTGTCAACGTTAAATGTAGTGATCATCCAATAAAAAACTCTCCCGAAAGCACTGCTTAGGGGAGAGTTAGTTTGATTACTGGTGAGCTTTAGAAGAAACCGAGAGGGCTGGTGCTGTAACTGACCAACAGATTTTTAGTTTGTTGGTAATGTTCCAGAGCAATTTTATGAGTTTCACGACCCACACCTGATTTCTTGTAACCACCGAATGCAGCATGTGCTGGATAATGATGGTAGCAGTTGGTCCATACACGACCGGCCTGAATGGCACGTCCCATACGGTAAGCCAGGTTCATATCACGGGTCCATAAACCGGCACCCAGACCAAATTCGGTGTCGTTGGCAATTTCCAGTGCTTCAGCTTCATCTTTAAAGGTGGTCACGGAGACCACAGGGCCAAAGATTTCTTCCTGGAAAATACGCATTTTGTTAGTGCCTTTCATCAACGTTGGTTCGATATAGAAACCTTTATTGAATTCATCACCAAGTTGGGCGATACCACCACCCATTAATAATTGAGCACCTTCCTGTTTACCAATTTCAACATAGCTGAGGATTTTATCGAACTGTTCCTGCGATGCCTGGGCGCCTACCTGAGTTTCAGTATCTAAGGGATTACCACGTTTGATCATTTTGGCTCGTTCCATGACCACGGCAATGAATTCGTCGTAGATGCTTTCCTGAATAACCGCACGGGAAGGGCAGGTACAGACTTCACCCTGGTTGAAGAACGCCAGCACCAGACCTTCAGCGCATTTATTAATGTAATCCTGCTCTTGCTGCATGATGTCTTCAAAGAAAACGTTTGGTGATTTACCACCCAGTTCAACTGTTGAAGGAATAATGTTTTCAGCAGCGTATTTCATGATCAATGAGCCAACTGGCGTTGAACCTGTGAATGCGATTTTGGCGATACGTTTGCTGGTACCGAGTGCCTGACCTGCTTCACGACCAAACCCATTGACGATATTTAACGTTCCGGCTGGCAGTAAATCGGCGATTAATTCTGCAAGAATCAAAATAGAGACAGGTGTTTGTTCCGCGGGTTTCATGACTACGCAGTTACCGGCTGCCAGTGCTGGAGCCAGTTTCCAAGCTGCCATTAACAGTGGGAAGTTCCACGGAATAATTTGACCGACAACACCGAGAGGTTCATGGAAATGATAGGCCACTGTGTTTTCATCAATCTCACCCATGGTGCCTTCCTGAGCACGCAGACAACCAGCAAAATAGCGGAAGTGGTCAGCCGCTAAAGGAATATCGGCATTCAGGGTTTCACGAACCGCTTTACCGTTATCCCAGGTTTCGGCCACAGCCAGTTTTTCAAGGTTTGCTTCAATACGATCAGCAATTTTCAACAGGATATTGCTGCGATCTTGAACTGAGGTTTTACCCCACGCTTCGCGTGCTTTATGGGCCGCATCTAGCGCTAATTCAATGTCTGCTTCACCCGAGCGAGGTATTTCACAAATAACTTCGCCGGTGACGGGAGTAATATTATTAAAGTATTCGCCTTTAACAGGGGCTACCCATTCGCCGCCGATAAAATTTTCATAGCGTGATTTAAATGAAATCACCGACTCTGGTGTACCTGGTTTTGCGTAAATCATAATTCTCTCTCTCTTGTTGTTTTGATATTTGCAAATGTTCAGCATAAGACCTGTAGTGGATAAACTACTTGACTCATATTCCCAATTACTTGACTGTCAGTCCACAAGTGACAAAAAAATTACCACAATGTTCAATAAGCTTGCTATTTTTATTTATGAAAAATTCCCAAAAGAGTTCGGCATCAATTTCATCGCTATACTTTCCAATCACTTGACTAATCCTAAACATCAGACACACAATCCAACATTATTCATGAAGGTCAAACTATGAGCCTGAATACATTCCCAACAAGTGGTCGGCACGAAAATCGTCAGTTGCTTATAGAAAATAAAGTAACGTTTAACGGACCGGAGACCGAGCTGAGCATTTACGATACTTATCGGAGCTCAACGGGCGTAGCGCTTAATGCTGATCACTTATTGTATTGCGGGATGGTGAGTGGTCGTAAAGTCATGCATGATCACTACAATGCTTCAGGTGAATTGTTTGTTCCCCACGAATCTTACGTTATGCCGCCTGGTGAGCATGTTGAGATTGATTTTCCTGATGCCAATGAGCAGCAACCGACCACTTGTCTGACTATCGAGATTTCCCGTGAACGCATTGAAGCGATTTCCAGCCGAATGCGTGATTTAGTCAAAACGGATGTGCCGGAATATAACTGGGAATATCAACCACGTATCATTCATAAACATCACACCCAGGATACGCAGCATTTACTGGAAAAAATGGTGTCTTTTTATATCCGAAATGATCCGGATAAAGAAATGATGGTTGATCTTGGTGTTTCAGAGCTGGTGATCAGATTGCTTCGCGAGCAGGGACGTGAAGTATTACTGAGTTATTGTAAACAAGCTCCCGATACCAGCGGGATCACGGCTGTACTGCATACCCTTGAACAAAACCTCACTCAGCCACTTGATATTGATCAACTCTGCCGTCAGGCCTGCATGAGTCGAAGTCGTTTGTATGTAGAGTTCAAGAAACAACTGGGATGTACGCCAGGTGAGTTTCATCAGCAGGTACGATTGAAATCAGCCGCTGATGCGATACGAGGTGGTCAAAGTATCACTGAGGCTTGTTATAACTACGGTTTTAATGATCTGAGTCACTTCAGTCGACGCTTCAGTCATTTTTTTGGTTGTTCGCCGAGTGCTTTTCGAAAAGAAAATCTGCCAGACCCAACTGATTAGGGATTGTTGATCTTTCATATCCACCGCTGCGGGGGCAAAAATAATCCCAGCCCCTTACATGGATGTATTTCACAAAAGGCGCTCCTCGTGCCTTGATTGACGCTTATTCAGCTCACAACTGAGGCAGAGATAAAAGATCAGCAAGTCCTAATAACCTGAGTTAAGAACGCTGTCGCGTTGAAAGTGTCATAATAAATGTCAGTAATTAGATGCATTCATTTCTACACTCTTCGTAAATCATGACAGAGACTCTATGCCGTTATGCCCGAAACTTTTCTATAGCAGAATCATCCTTGTGTTTTTTGTGTGTTTATTTCAATCCTTTATGGTTTGGGCTGACACCGAAAAAAATATCGAGATCGAGCTTGAGGGTATAGAAAAGGACTGGAGTGAAACCTTGATAAATGGTTTAAGTATTTATCGGCAAAAAAACAGCCCAAGATTGGATTCCCGCAGTGTTCAACGCTTACATGAACAGGCTGTTGATGAATTGAAGCACATGCTTACCGTTTATGGTTATTATTCACCCGAAATTACAGCCGAGTTAACTGAAACTGATGAAAATAATTGGTTAGCCAAATATAAAATTGACCTGGGTCAGCCAATTATCATTCGCCAAATTGATGCCGCTGTGGAGGGAGATGCCAAGAATGATCCAGCATTTACCAAAATGCTCAACAAACTGCCGCTGAAGGTTGGGGACCATTTTGATCATCAAAGTTATGAAAATACCAAAAAAGCTTTTTTGAGACTTGCAGCTGAGCATGGTTACTTTGACGGTGCGTTTACCTGTAGCGAAGTCCGTGTCGATATAGAAGCCGAATCCGCCGATATTTGTCTGAAATATGACTCAAAGCAACGCTATCGATTCGGTGACATTGAATTTCCCGATACCGTTGTCAATGCAGATCTACTTGAGGCTATGTCACCCATTGACCCCGGTGAACCTTTCGATGCCAATAAATTACTCACACTTCGAAATAATTTACAAAACAGCGGTTACTTCGCCACTGTCTCAGCTCAGGCGATGACATCAGCTCGGGAAAATGCAGAAGTGCCGATAGACGTTTCGCTGAATGAAAATCTCAAGCATCGCTATAGTGCAGGTATCGGATATGGTACAGATACAGGCGCCAGAATGAGTCTGGGCTGGCAGAACCGGTACGTGAATGATCGTGGACACAGACTCTCGGTTGAAAGTCGTCTATCGCAGATTGCCACTCAGGTCGGTGCGGATTACAAGATGCCATTCTGGAGTGAAAATATTGATACGGTAGGTTTTAATACGGCATATAAACAAGAAGATACCGATACCAGTGAAAGTCGCTCAGTTGCTGTTGGGAGTTATTACAACCGAATGCGTTGGGGCTGGGAAGAAACAGGTAGCATCAAGTTTTTAAATGAAAGTTTTGATGTGTCTGACGAATCTGCTTCCACATCATTACTGATTCCCGGTATTGCGTATGCAAGAACCTGGGCAGATAACACACTTTATACCCGACAGGGTGGACGGGTCAGTTTGGAACTAAGTGGTGCGGCTGAAGGTATTTTATCTGACATCAGTTTTAGTCAGATAGTCATCCGTGGTAAATATATCCAGGGTTTTGGTGAGTCAAACCGAATTATCACTCGCGCGACAGTTGGTGCAACAGAAGTCAGTGACTTTTCAAAATTACCCAGCTCTCTGCGTTTCTTTGCCGGTGGTGATAACAGTATTCGTGGTTTTGATTATGAATCATTGGGACCGGAGAATGATCTGGAGGAAGTCATTGGGGGCCGTTATCTGGCGGTAGGGAGTGTCGAATATGAACATATGTTTGTTAAAAACTGGGGTGCGGCAATATTTACTGATTTTGGTAACGCATTCAATAGTTGGTCTGACCCAATAGAGTATAGTGTGGGGGTGGGCATTCGCTGGCGTTCACCGGTTGGCTTGATTCGGGTTGATATAGCCAATGGAATTTCAGATGAAGACAAGCCTTTCGGTTTGCATATCGTGATAGGGCCTGATTTGTGATAAAACGCGCATTATGGATAATCGCAATTGTATTGTTACTGGTTGTTCCAGCAGCAATGTATTGGTTATTGATGACAAAGTCAGGTTTTAACACCGCACTCAATTTTACTCAGCAATCTCTTCCAGCACTGTCAATTGATGAAGCAAGTGGCCGACTTTATGACGGCATTTATCTGCAAGGTGTTTCGTATGAACCTGAAGAGGGCGATGCATTTTATATAAAAAGTATTGATGCACGCTGGCAGTTATGGTCGCTACTTTCCACCCGTTTGATTATTAATCAGTTGCATATCGACCAGCTGCAAATTAAGCAGAAAGATGGGCTGGATAAAGACCTTACCGTGGATGAAGACTTTACGGTGCCGGATATCAGTCTTCCATTGGCAATTCATTTGCGTTCTTTGCGAATAACGCATGCAGAAATGGTGAGTCCTCAAGGTGATATAACACCATTGTTCGATCGTTTTGATACGTCATTACGGGTGAACTACGATCGGCTAATCATTTCTTCATTGCGACTGAATCGGGATGTTCTGGCTTTTACACTGCTTGGCGACGTCAACCTGAGCTCGCCACATGCTACCAATTTGAACTATGGCGCCCGTCTTAATGATCCAGAATTGGGGCTTATTTCTGCTACCGGGACGATTACCGGTGATTTGCAGCAAATGACATTACGTCAGCAGCTAGGCGAACCTTTCGCTTCCGAGCAAACCTTGATGGTGCGTAATATTCTTGATGATTTGGATTGGCGATTTACGGCTGAGAGTGGAACGCTGCCATTATCACGGATCCTGAAGAATGAAATTGGTGATCTGACAGCATTAAATCTGAATGCCCAAGGTACATTAGATAGTGCCAAGGCAGAACTCGACTTTCAGTTGCAGGAATCTGAGACATTAAATCCACCGGTTGCAGCCAGTTTAAGTGTCAATTCCAATGATTTACAAAGTTGGCGAGTGGATTTAATGAGCGCCATCAGTCAGAACAGTTTTGCCGAATTGCATGGAAACATCTTCATTACAGAAGATCCCACGGAAAGTGTTTTTTCCATTGATGGTAGCTGGTCAGAATTACAATGGCCCTGGCAGACAGATGCTGAACTGCTGGTTGGTCAGGCTTCAGGTGAATTTTCCGTTGATGGCACTTTGCAGGACTATCGTTTGATTCTCAGCAGTTCTTTGCAGGCCATTGAGCAGGAATGGAATATAACTTCTTACCTGCGTGGGGATATGCAAAAGGCCTCGATTAATTCTCTTGAAATCAAGTCAGCGTTAGGTCAACTAGACGTCAGTGGCGATGTGAGCTGGCAGCCGAAGTTAACCTATCAACTGGATGGCGAATGGAAAAATCTGCAGCTTCCTGCCAGTTTAACCGGCGTGCCGGTAGAAAGTTATACCGGGCAATTTAAGCTGGATGGAGAGAAACAGCTTTTCAATTTAACAGTCGATTCAGATTTCATTGTGAATGAGATTCCCCTCATTCTTAATTTGGTGGCGAATAGTCCGGAAGCAGGCATAACCGATGTACGGGCCGATACCAAAATAGCTGATGGCGGGGCAGGATTCAGTGGTCGCATTAATTGGAAAGAAAAGCTTGCAGTTGATGGCAAACTGACATTGAGACAGATCGATCCTGCTGCCTTAGTTGCAGAATGGCCCGGGCTGATTAGTGGTCAGGCGCAGGTAACGTTTCAGGATAAAGGTGAAAACGAGTTTCATGCCAGTGTGCAGGAATTACATTTAAATGGTGTGTTACGTGATCGTAATTTCTCACTGGACAGTAACCTGCAAGCGGTAAATACCGATATTGATATCGAAAATCTGCAGTTAAATCTCGGGGATTCGCAATTGTCATTAAACGGCAAAGTAGAAAAACAACTGGACCTGAGTTGGAGTTTGTCATCCCCGAATCTGCAGGATTTTCATCCCGAATTATTTGGCACTCTGAGTGGAGAAGGGCAACTTTACGGTGAGCTGGCCAAATTAAAATTAAATGCCAATCTGGAAGGTTCAGCTATCCGTTGGGCAGATGAGCTGACTGTAGGGTCGATTTCAGCAGATGCCCAAGTGGATCTGACGGATAATCAGCAAAGTAAACTGAACATTCAATCCACCTCAATTACGATTGCACAGCAGAATATCGACTCCATTGATTTGAGCCTGAATGGCAAGCGTGACCAGCATCAATTGGCGCTGGAGATACAATCTGAAATCGGGACGTTATCCAGTCTGTTGCAAGGCAGCCTGGATGAAGATGACCAATGGTCTGGACAGTTACAGTCAATGACCGTTACCAATGATATAGCTGGCAACTGGCAGTTACGTGAGCCGGGTGCGATTCAATTATCAGCCGATAAACAGATTATTTCCCAACACTGCTGGCAATCTTCTGAGCAGGCACAGCTTTGTTTACAGGGTGAAAATACCGCAGAAGGTGCACAAACATTAATTGAAATAAATCAATTGTCGGTGGCGACTTTCAAGCCTTTGATAGAGGACTACGCTACATTATCGGGTGAAATTTCCGGTAAAGTCCAATTAGCAATGCAAACCGAGGGAGATATTACCGGGACGGGTAATTTATCGCTGCATGATGGCATCTTAAAACTGCAGTCTGAAGGGATAAGCCAGCAGCAACCGATTGCATTTAATGCGGTTGATCTTCGCTATCAGCTGACAGCAGAAGAAAGTATGGTTGCCATCACTATTGAGCCGGACATTGCTGGGGTAGAGCCTATTGAAGCCAGATTGCAAACCGCACCAATCAAAACGGTAATGGCGGCACCCATGGATACGCCAGTCACTTTGCAATTGCAGAACTCTATCGAAGACCTTGCCTCATTAAATCTGGAAACGCTGGCCTTTGATGAACTTGCAGGCAAACTGGAACTTAATGTTGATATGGAGGGCACTTTCAATCAGCCTGAATTAACGACTGCTATCAGTTTGCGTGATGGCCAGATATTTCTGGTCGATATGGGGATTACCCTGACCGAAATTAATGCCGACATCAATGGTGATCCCTTATCCGGCTTGAAAATATTATTACAGGCTCAGTCAGCAGAAGGTCAGTTGGAAGTGGCCGGTGACTTCACAATGACCGATTCTGATTGGTTGCTGGATGCGACGATTAAGGGGGACAAGTTAGAATTAATGAACTTGCCTGAGGCCTATGTGATTGCCTCCCCGGATTTAACGCTGAGAATTACTCCTGAAACAGCCAAAATCGGCGGTAAAGTAACAATACCTACTGCTGATCTTGCACCCATGGATTTTAATACCACTGTTTCAGCCAGCCCGGATGTTGTCGTGGTTGGGCAGGATACGACAGACGAGAAAATGCGTTTAGCAACTGATGTTGATGTAACGGTTGAACTGGGTGAAAACGTCTTGATTCGTGCCCTGGGTTTTAATGGTCGTCTCGCAGGTGATTTACGCATTTATGGCGAAGCCGGAGAGCTGTTATTAGGCGATGGCGAAATTACTGTCCATGATGGTACTTATGCTGCCTATGGTCGCGAATTAAAAATCAATAACGGCAAGGTACGGTTTGCTGGAACGGCCATTGATAATCCTGATCTGGATATTAAAGCCGTTCGCACAGGCACAGATTATGAAGCTGGGATTCATATCACCGGGCCAGCGAATAATCCACAAGCCACATTATTTTCAAACCCAACTATGAGCCAGGAAGATGTACTGTCGTATATTGTGCTGGGACGACCATTAGGGCAGGCTAGTGCTGCTGATGCAGCGATGCTGGCCTCAGCGGCCACTAATCTGGGGATTGCCAATGGCAATGCGGTCAGTGAAAAAATTGCCAGCACATTTGGGCTGGATACTGTTGAGTTCACTGGAGAAAGTCCGGATAACGCCGCCGTGCAAATCGGCAAATATCTGTCGCCTAAACTTTATTTAGGCTATGGCATTGGTATTTTTGAGCCGGTTAGCACCGTTCAATTACGTTATACATTAAGTAAAATCTGGACCTTGCAAGCCGAGTCCGGCACACAGAGTGGCGTGGATCTACTGTATATCTACGAACGCTAAAAAAAGCCCTGTGATGATGACCATCACAGGGCTTTCAGGACCTACCTTTTCGTCACGTATGAGGTGAGTCTTCAGATAAAATCAGGCACGGTTCTTTTCGCGGATTTCATCCAGTGTTTTGCAATCAATACAAAGTGTCGCTGTTGGACGAGCTTCCAAACGACGAATGCCGATATCTACGCCACATGATTCACAGAAGCCGTAATCACCTTTCTCAAGGTCGATCAATGATTCTTCAATCTTTTTGATCAGTTTACGTTCACGATCTCTGGTACGCAGTTCAAGTGTGAATTCTTCTTCCTGAGTGGCACGATCATTAGGGTCAGGGAAGTTTGCTGCTTCATCCTGCATATGGTGAACAGTACGATCAACTTCTTCCATCAGTTGTGAGCGCCATTTTTCGAGAATACCCCGAAAATGTTTTACCATATCCTTGCTCATATATTCTTCATCATCACCCGGTTGATACGGAGTGAATTTGACATCATTTTGTGTCGGGTCCATGTTGGCAAACCTCATACTTTCTAAAAATCAAGGGCGCATCTATACCAGATGCTTCCGGCATGTGCAAAATAATTAGATTATTTTACCCCATTTTCAAGACTAAAGAGACTAATGAATCATTTAAAAGCCGTTATATTCGACGTGGATGGAACCCTCGCTGAAACCGAGCGGGATGGGCACCGTCAGGCGTTCAATCGCGCATTTGCCGAAGCGGGCCTGGACTGGCATTGGGATGAACAGCTTTACGGACAATTATTAGCTGTAACCGGTGGCAAAGAGCGTATTCAATATTACCTGGAAAACTTCCATTTACAATGTGGTTTTGCTGGTGATCATAGTGAAATAATTGCCAGCCTGCATGCTGATAAAACACGACATTATGCTCAGATAATGGAAGCAAAGACGATCGAGTTACGCCCTGGTATCAAAAGATTAATTGGCGAATTAAGGGAGCAAGAAATTCGCCTGGCGATCGCCACAACCACTACTGCAGAAAATGTCACAGCATTAATCAACGCCACGTTGGGCGAGGCTGCCCTCAGTTGGTTTGATTGTATTGCAGCGGGTGATGTCGTGCCTGCCAAAAAACCTGCTCCGGATATTTATCACTACTGCTTACAACAATTGCAACTGGATGCAGGAGACTGTCTTGCCATTGAGGATTCCGCGAATGGCTTGCTGGCATCAACTGGTGCAGGAATAACTACATTGGTAACCCTGAATGCCTATACTGTTGATGATGACTTCACGCAGGCAATTTGTGTTGTAGACCAACTGGGCGAACCGGATGCCCCATGCCAAGTCATCGATGGTTCGCCGATTAATACAAGCTATATAACAGCTCAATCTCTTCAGGATTTACATGCCCAAGCCAATTAACGTTACACAGCGCGCTCAGGAAATTAAACCGTTTCACGTGATGGATATATTATCGCAAGGGAAGATATTGCAGGCGCAGGGCAGGGATATTATCCATCTGGAAATTGGTGAGCCGGATTTTCTGACACCTCAACCGATTATTAATGCTGCAATTGCTTCATTAAATAAAGGCGATACCTTTTATACCCCCTCATTGGGGTTAATGGCGTTACGGGAGAAAATTGCCGGATGGTATCAGCAGCAATACGGGCTGGATATCTCACCCCGGCGGATTGTGGTTACACCTGGCGCCTCAGGGGCATTGCTTTTAGTGATGGGGGCATTGTTAGAGGCTGGCAAGCATTTATTGATGACCGATCCGGGATATCCCTGTAATCGTCATTTTGCCCGTTTCGTGGAAGCCTCAGCAGTTTCCGTTCCAGTGGGTGCCGATACGGCCTACCAATTATCTCCACAACATATCGAAAAATACTGGAATCAGGATACCCAAATGGCCCTGGTTGCCACTCCTTCTAACCCTACCGGAACCATTATTGATAAAGACGGCTTAAAAGCCCTCTCAGAGGCTGTTAAGGCTAAACAAGGTCTGTTAGTTGTCGATGAGATTTACCATGGGTTAAATTACGATGGTGTTCATTTACCCTCCATTCTGGAAGTAGACGACGAAGCGATAGTGATTAACAGCTTTTCCAAATTCTTTGGTATGACCGGTTGGCGATTAGGCTGGGTAGTTGTACCTGAAAGTCTTGAACCCGTGATGGATCGTCTGGCTCAGAATCTGTTTTTAGCTGCGCCGACCAATGCTCAGCATGCTGCTCTGGTGGCATTTGATCGAGAAAGTCTGGATATACTTGAACAACGCAGAGAGGTGTTTGAGAAACGTCGGGATGTTCTGTTACCCGCGCTGCAGGAAATTGGATTTTCCATTCCGGTGAAACCTCAGGGTGCGTTTTATTTATATGCTGACTGCAGCAAATTCCTAACCGACACCATTAACAACAGTATGGATTTATCCCGTTATCTTTTACAGGAAGCCGGAGTTGCTATTACCCCGGGAAATGATTTTGGGCAGCATCTGGCCGATCAGCATGTGCGATTTGCTTATACCACCAATGAAACGCGTTTAATGCAGGCTGTTGAACGGATTCATGCCGCTTTGACTAAATTATAGAGCGATGTAACCCTGATGAAACCACTACAAGTTGCTGAAAGTTATGATCAGATAGCTGACGTCTGGAATGACACTCAAATTAATTGATAAAACTGCCGGCATCTGGAAAACGATCAATATCCTGAATTACATCTTTATCTGATAGTGCAGAAAAAGGTTCGACCCAGTTAAATCTGAGTCGAACCTGGTTTATCAGCTGCGGTGAAAGTTAGTGATAATGCCGTGCCGCATTAATCACTTTTTTTGCCATCGCTTCGTCATTGCATTTATCGGCAATGTCACCCAGCGTGATAACACCCACCAACTCTTCGTTGTTCGGGTTGTTAAGCACTAACAGGCGTTGCACCTGTTGATCAGCCATATTGTTTACAACTTCATCAATAGGTTTGTCTTCATAAGTATATAAAACCCGTTCGGTCGCAATGTTTCGTGCTTTCTGATGCGGGTCTTTCGAATCTGCAACTACTCTGAGTGCAATATCCCGGTCAGTGATCACGCCAATCACTCGGTTGTCTTTACTGAGCGGAACGAACCCTAGATTCTTATCTCGCATAGTTTGGGAAACTTCCTGAATGCTGACATCTGCATCAAGGTAAAAAGGTTGTTTTGTCATCACATCTTTCACGCGCATCATCGAATTTCTCCTTTGATTTTCTCGTTTCAGAAGAGTGGGAATGACAGCCAGTATTTTTGCTGTCTGTAAAATCATATGGAGGTAATAAAAGTTTGTTCAACCCTGGCTAAGATTGAAGTTTAGCAATCTATAGCTGTGCTTTTCCAGCCAGCAAAATTAGCTGGCTGAGCAAGTTTTTCTTAAATTTATACCGCTTGTTTGGTTAAGTTGTTTTCCAGACTTTTTAATTGTTGCAGACAATCTCTTTGACTCAAAAATGCCAGCTCTTCCTGCGGTTCAAGCCATGACTCAAGTTGTTGCATATTGTCGGCATGTCGTACTTTCCATTCCGCTAATATTCTGGGTGGATGAAATACAGGTTTTTGATTTGCATTGTCAGGCAATTGAGCGATATGCCAGTTGCAAAGTTGTGGATTATTTAGCAACCGAATAAAGGCATGCTGTTTGGGCTGTGGAGAAAGGGCTGAAAGCTGATGCTCCAAATCCACCAGAATGGGAGCGGGACTTTTTTCTTCTGGAGCCCGCAGTATGCCAAGCCATTTAAGCAGTTTGCTGCGTCGCGATCCACCGCTCAGCCATGATAAGGGGATCGACAACATCAATCCACCGGTGATCGGCAGTAGCCAGTAAAACAGTTCTATACTAAGTAACAAAGCAATAATGGCGAGAATGATGCCGAATAATGTATGTCCAGCATGCGCTCGTGCTACAGCAGCCCAACTTAACGCGCCATCATCACGTGACTGAGGCATCCAGCCACTGTCCTTGCCACGGAAAATTCCCACCACCACACCAAACTGATGCACCATTAATATCGGTGCATACAGCGCCGACATAAGCATTTCCACAACGACACTTACTGTTAGCAGAATAGGGCCGCCGAATTTCATGCAACGTGGAATATTTATCAGCGCCGCAAACCAGCCAAACACCTTAGGTGCAATAACAATGGCCATGGATACGATAAAAAGCGTTAAGGCTCGCTCAGAATCAAATACTGGCCAGGTAGGGAACAGTGAAGGATTGGCGAAATATTCCGGACGCACATATCTTGCCTGTACGGCAATGGCCAAACCGACCACAATTAAAGAGAGCCAGAAAACAGCACTAAGATATGACATCAATCCGGAAAATATATGTAAACGAGTGGGTAACACAAAACCCTGGGCAAACATAAAAGGGGTATGTTGCAGGTTACCCTGACACCAGCGACGATCCCGGATCATTACGTCAATCAGCGAAGGAGGAGACTCTTCATAGGTCGATTGAATATCGGTATCAAAACGGACCCCCCAGCCTGCACGACGCAGCAGCGCTGCTTCAATAAAATCATGACTTAATACATGGCCACCAAACGGAGGTTTACCGGGCAAAATTGGCAGATGCGATGATTCGGCAAACGCACGGGTTCGGATAATCGCATTGTGGCCCCAAAAGTTGGATGACAGGCCATGCCAGGCAGATAAACCTTCGGCATAAATAGGGCCGAAACAATGGTTGGCAAATTGTTGTAAGCGTCCATAAAGCGTATTGGCCCGGACTATGGTTGGTAAGGTCTGGATTAACCCGACCCCAGGCGAGGCAGCCATTCGACGGGATAGGGTGAGCATGCACTCGGCACTCATCACACTATCAGCATCCAGTACGATCATGGCTTCATAGGCACCGCCCCAGCGTTGTACCCAATCACCTATATTGCCAGCTTTACGTTCAGTATTCTGTTGACGGCGACGGTAGTAAACCGGACAGCCTGATTCGTCTTTGTTAATCAAATCCAAAAAAGCCTGTTCTTCTGCAATCCATGCATCTGCCTTATTGGTATCACTGAGAATAAAAAACACATATTTTCCTGGCGCCTTGACTAATAAATCCTCACGCATTACTTTGAGCGCCGCCTTGATACGGATGGGGTCTTCGTTGTATATGGGCAGCAGAATGGCCGTTGTAAAGTCAGGTTCTTGCTCGGACTGTTTAATAAGTCGAGGCTTTAGATGCAATAAAAAGCCCAGCAGTGCCTGAGCAAATGCAAACGAAACCCAGAGAAAGTTGATACTGAAAAGAATTAAAAATAACCACTGCAGGTTGGTGACAACGTTAGTAGTGCTTAATACCCCGTAAATCTCCGTAATACCGTAATAGGACAATCCAAGCATTACACCGAGTACGAATAACCGCGATATAAGCGTTCGCAAAATATAGAAGAAGGTGCGCTGGCTATGACGCATGGAAAGTCCTTGTTCGTAGACTCCATGTCGGGGCATTTCCAGGGGCGATTCAGCAGGCAGGGCACGTTCATATTGCATGCCTTTTTCGGTATTATCGATCCGTAAATCAACACTCATAAAGAATTATTCCAATCCCTGCTCAACCATCTGTAAAGCCATGTTGGTGCAGCATATTTATCATCTTTATTTAACTGTACCCGAAATTCCGCTACATCGGCATCTTCAGGATCGAAAGTAATAAATACCCTTGCACCCTTTATATGCGGGTTTTCCTGAATCCGGCTTTCAAGAATTTTGCCATTGCTAATACTGGCAACAACATCAATCTGTTCAATATCCTGACTATCGATATTGCTGTAATCAATCACAATTTCTTTACTATCATCAAAGAGCTTGAGACCACTGCTACTGTTCACAATGCGCGGTTTATTAGTGTCTTCTGGAACATCATCAGGCGAGGTTAAGGTATAGGCATATTCAAACGCTTCACCTTTTTTCAAGCCATCGGCTGGTCTCCAATAAGCCACAACGTTATCGTTTTCCTCAGAAGCTGACGGAATTTCAACAAGTTCTACCTGACCTTTTCCCCAGTCACCTATAGGTTTGACCCAAGCAGAAGGACGTCTGTGGTAATTAGCTTCCAGATCCTGATAATAATCAAACTCACGGTGGCGTTGAATCAAACCAAATCCTTTGGGGTTCTCATCTATAAATGCACTGATTTGGAGTGTTTGCGGGTTGTTCAATGGACGCCATAAACGCTCACCCTTGCCATTACGCATTTGCAAACCTTCAGAGTCATGTACAGCAGGTCGAAAATCTAATTGATCAGCGCGATCCATTCCGCCATGCATAAACATGGAAGTTAGTGGTGCAAGCCCGACATGCTTAATATCAACACGTGGGAAGAGGATGGCATCGACATCAATTTTACTGGGCGATCCTGGATGAATCCCGAAACGATAGGCACCGGTAACACTTTTACTATCGAGTAAGGCATGCACCACAATGGCATTCTGACTTGAAGAGGGCCTTTCAATCCAGAAACGTTTGAAAAGAGGAAACTCTTCACCTTTGGGTTGTGCGACGTCAATGGCCAGACCGCGAGCAGAAATACCATAGAGCTGACCTTTGGAAACTACCCGAAAATAACTGGCTCCCTGAAATACAATAAACTCATCCTGATAGTCGTCATTGTTTATTGGATAGTGAAGCCGTAAACCTGCATATTTACCAACTTCTACAAGTTTTTTACCAATTGCCTCATTCGGAACCTTGAAGGATGTTTCAGATAATTCGAGTGGAAAAGCCTTGCCACTTTCGACTACATCAATATCAATCAAATCTTTATACAAAAAGCCAGGTGCGAATAATTGAACCGAAAACTTGGTTGGGGTCTTGCCCCAGATCGCTGCATTTTCCTGAAAATTTATTTGTCGATAAGTTGAATAATCAAGTTTTGCTAATTCGTCGGGCGCGTTTGGCGGAGCTTTAAAAGGCTTTTCGGCAAGTTGGCGGGCTATCTCAACCACTGTGTTACGTGAAAATTCTGTTCCTGCATCGCCATTTTCAACAGATGTTTCTGCCTGCGCTGTTTGGATAAACAGAATGAGAAAAAAAGCCGTAATAAGCCCGGAAAGGGTCTTTGTGTAGAGTGAAGAGTCAGTTTTTTGATGAAGAGATAAATAACTCAACATTGGGCTAAATCCTTATTGCGGGATAAATGAAACGGGATAGAATTCGGGAAGGCTCGGTCGTATATGGTTTAGATCTGGTTAATTCAATATTTCAGATCTAGTAAACTGGCACCATAACTTGAGTTAAGCCTATCTAATATGCTAAACCAAACTGAAAAATTGTTCTGAAAATTATTATTGTCAGGTAGCTAACTTGCATGAGTAACAACAATAACGGCCCAGATAGAGCTGATGAAGTGATCTGTGATTGCAGTGGAACCACTCGTGGGAAGATCATCAGTCTGTTCGAGCAGGGTATCGTCGATACCGATACTATCTCACGAAAAACTGGCGCAATTTCAGGATGTGGTTCCTGTGATTATGATATTGAGAACCTGCTTGATGAGCTTGTTGTTAAATAGCAACAATATTCATAATTGTTGTTAAATACCTATTTTTCATAGCTTTGTAATATTTGTTATTACATCTTCTCACTGATTGTTCCGAAAATTCCTGGTTTAGATGTGAAAAATTCTTGACTGGTTAATAAGAACCATTACCATTCGCCTTTACATTTCTTTACGTATGGCAATTTTGAAGGTACATAATATGGCAAATGGTATTCGCAAGCCGCGAAATTTCAAGTTCAAACCTATCGTTTCAGTGGTGACATTGGCACTTGGAACACTATATGGTTCACAGGTAGCAGCAGAGGAAGATGTCAAATCCTTAGATTCCGTAACTGTTATTGGTAGTGAACAAGCTGCTCGTGAGTTACCAGGATCGGCTTATTATATTGATAATGATCAGCTTACAACTGAGGCCACCACAGATATTCATCAGGTTCTGAAAACTGTTCCTGGTATTTATATATTGGAAGAAGATGGTTTAGGTTTGCGTCCCAATATTGGTATTCGTGCTGCAGCACCAGAACGCAGCCAAAATATCACGCTGATGGAAGATGGTGTGTTGATCGCACCGGCACCTTATTCCAATCCAGCAGCCTACTATTTTCCAACAGCCATGCGTTTGCATTCGATTGAAGTGTTAAAAGGCGCACCATTATTACGTTATGGACCTCAAACTATTGGTGGTGTCGTTAACCTGGTTTCTACGCCGATCCCGGAGAGTAATCGTGGCCGTGCCATGTTTATGCTTAGTGATGAAGGTTCGTTTGATACCCATGCCTATTACGGTGGTAAAGAAGGTGGCTTTGGTTATTTATTGGAGACTGTTCAACGTAATAATGAAGGTTTCAAAGATATTGACCGTAGTGGACAGGACAGTGGGTTTGAAATTCAGGATTATGTCGGCAAATTGTCATGGGAAGATGAACGCAATAAAGTTTTATTTAAATTCCAACGTTCCTTCGAAGATTCTAATGAAACCTATGCAGGTTTAACTGATGCTGATTTCCGAAATGATGAAAACCGTCGTTACGGACTGACAGAAATAGACAATATGGATAACGACCATACTGGCCTGAACCTTACCCATAATTTCAAATGGAGCGACACGTTTAATTCAACAGTGACCCTGTACCATAATGAATTCAAGCGTAACTGGTTTAAATATAACAACAACATCAAATTAATTGATCAAGCTAATGCTGGAGACGCTAACGCCCAGGCAATACTTGATGGTTCACAAGATGTTACTGGTCTTCAGTACAAGAATAATAATCGTGAGTATGATTCTTATGGCGCACAGCTGAATTTCAACTGGCTGGTTGGTGCACACGATCTGAATTTTGGTGTTCGTCAGCACTTCGATGAAACGGATCGTTTCCAACCAGTCGATACCTATGATCAGATTAATGGACAACTGGTTTTTCAAAGTAGCGATGCAGATACTGTGAGTGGCGGCGATAATCGTTTAGAGGAAGCGCAAGCACTAAGCATGTGGATCACCGATAATTTCCAGGTTACTGACAAGTTATTAGTGAACTTGTCTCTGCGTATGGAAGATGTTGAAAGCAAAGCTCGGCGATATACAGACCCAAGCCGATCAACCGTAATGACTAACAGCAAAGTTGAAAATGATTATCAGGAATTTTTACCAGGTATTTCAGCAACATATGATTTGACGGAAAACTGGCAAGTATTAGCGGGTTACCATGAAGGTATGGTTCCGATTAGTGCCGGAGCTGAAGATGGTACTGATCCGGGTTTGAGCGATAACTATGAATTCGGTGTGCGTTTTAATCAAGGCACATTCTACAGTGAGGCAATCGCTTTCTACTCTGACTTTAGTAACTTTGTCGAGCAATGTTCGATCGCTTCCAAATGCAGTAATGGTGCTGATTCTGGTTCATTTAGTCTGGGTGGAGCAGAGGTTAAAGGTCTTGAGTTTCAAGCAGGTAAATTATTTGCGGCTGGTAACTTTATGATCCCCGTGGATATTACCTACACCTATACTGACGGCGAAACCACATCTGGTGATCAACTTGATAGTGGTTTAGAACTGCAAAATATTCCTGAAAATATGTTCAGTGCGAGAGTTGGTTTAGAGCATAGCAGTGGCTGGAATAATTACGCAGTGGCTAAATACATAGATGAAACTTGTGTGGATGTCGGCTGTAATAAATCAGACAGTCGTTTTGATCGCACAGACGGTTTATTCACGATGGATTTGATCAGTCGTTATCAATTCGTGGATGGGCCAGAAGTATTTTTGAAAGTTGAAAATGTCTTTGACCGTCAAGAAATTGTGGCTCGCCAACCTTTTGGTGCACGCCCGAATATTGATCGTACGGTTTATGCTGGTGTAATTATCGACTTTTAAACAAGCGAAAAAAGTAAGTCTGATTTAAGACTGAATAATTGTTGAAAAAAAACGCCTGAAGAATGACTTCAGGCGTTTTTTTTTTAAGCTTATTTAGTTGGAAAGCTATTGTTAAGATCAATTTTATTGTTCTTTTGTAATTTCCCAACATATAAGGCCGTTGCACCAGCCACAGCAACTGGAATAATCAGAAAATTTATTACCGGAATCATTGTTGCACCCAAAGTTGTCATGCCAAAGCCTAACGCCAATGATCGCTTGGTTCTGAGCAGTTCTCGTTGCTGCTTAAATCCCATTAAATGATTTCCCATTGGATAGTCATGATAATCAAGTGCCAGAGTCCAACTGGAAAAAAATAACCATAACAAGGGTGCAATGAGATTCAGTCCGGGTATCCACGACAGGATAAACAGTGGAATCATCCATTTCAGCAAATAGCCTAATTTGCGTAATTCATTAAAAATCATTCTTGGTGTGTCAGCAATTAATTGCCAGACAGTTTGTTCAGGTGGAGCCTGATTGGATAAACGTTTTTCTACAGCTTCTGCCAACAGTCCATTAAATGGTGCAGCAACGATATTGGCGAGAATGGAAAAAGTGAAAAACACAATTAATACAATCAGTACCGCAAACAACGGCCAAAGAATCCACATCAATGCATTGGATAACCATTCCGGTAACCAGGTTGGTGTCAATTGTGTCATCCAATAATCAAACTGGTTAATACCTAGCCAGATCGCTCCAGCAAACAACAAGGTATTTATCAAAATTGGAATATAGGCAAAGCGACGTACGCCGGGTTGATTGATAAGTTTGAAACCGCTTAATAAATAGCGCGAACCTTGGATAAAATCACCCATTTTTTCAATACCTTATTGGAATAATGTAAGACCATCTCTTGCAAGTAATGCACTGCCATATGCTGCTTCAGTATGTTCCACTGTTTCAAATGGAACCTGCAATAAAGACTCACGCAGCTTTGTCCAGACAGGATTTTTAGCGCCACCGCCAACACTTCGAATCGACGTTAACGGTGTAGCACTTAATTGTTGCAGATATTGGTAACCTGTTTTTTCTATACTGGCAATGCCAGCCAGCAACCCATGCAGAAATAGATGATCTTCCGCTGGTCGGGGTAACAATTTTGCTGGATAGTTTGGATCAGCAACTGGAAAACGCTCTCCCGGCGTTAGCAATGGATAATAGTCCGGTGCAGACTGGTTTAAATCAATTTTCTGGCTTAACGTGATTAATTGCTCGTCAGTAAAGAAATGTCTCAATACTGCTCCACCGCTGTTAGACGCGCCACCACATAACCAGCGATTTCCTAATTTGTGGCTGTAAATACCTGTTTCAGCATCAAATACCGGATTTTTACAGATAAGTTTCAAGACCAGCGTTGAACCCAGTGATGTTACGCCTTCTCCAACCCGGCGAGCCCCAGTAGCGATAAATGCAGCCAGGCTATCAGTGGTTCCGGCTTTAATCAGGGGCGGTGCTGACTGGTTTATCCCAAGTTTTAGCATAACGGCTTCTGAGAGTTTGCCAATCACCGTACCTGGTGCAACAACGTTTGGTAAAACGCTCATTGGCGTTATTAATTCCAGCCAGCTGGGCCAGTGATTTGCCACTACATCAAAACCAGACTTCAAGGCATTATTGTAATCCGTTATACCGGGTGTCGCGCCGAGCTGAATAGCCAGCCAATCGGCCTGGTGCAACAGATAATATTTTTCAGGTAACGCCAGGGTTAATTGAAAATACAGCAATTTTGCCAAACCGCTGCTGGGACCACTTGCTGCTGAATTGATAGGTGCTTTTTCCGCTATTTTTTCACTCGCCATGTAAGCACGTTGATCGTTATACATCAACATCTCGGTCAGAGGATTTCCTTGGTGGTCAGATAACATTACCGAGCCGGAAGTCGCATCAATGCTAATGGATTCAATGACAACTGCGGGAAGTTGCTTTACCAGCCTTTTTAGCGCCTCAAAAAGATAAAGAGACTGCTGTTTGGGTGAGGGGTAAGGGTGTGGAGCTGCGGGAAGGTTTTGTTCAATCTGGGCAATAATATTGCCGTTTTGGTCTACGGCGCAGACCCGGCACCCGGAGGTGCCGAAATCAATGCCTATCCATGCGCTCTCGCGCATATTTATGGAAGCTGGACAGGCGTTGGTGCGACCCAACCTTCTTTGCGATATTCGGCAACAACATTGGTATAAACGCCACCACGGACATTGAAAATGCCGGTAACACGCATAAAACGGGGTTCAGTTGCAGCCACTAAATCAGTCAGAATCTGATTGGTCAGTTTTTCATGAAAACCACCTTCTTCACGGTAAGACCAGAAGTAAAGCTTCAGAGATTTCAGTTCAACGCATTTTAAATCCGGTACATAATCGATCTTAATCGTGGCAAAATCCGGCTGACCAGTTTTCGGACACAGACAAGTAAATTCAGGTGTTTCGATGTGGATGGTATAATCCCGCTCCGGTACTGCGTTATCGAAGGTTTCCAGTTGTTTGCTTGGTAGCGTAGACATAGGTAATCTCTAAGTGTGAACAAAACCGTTATTATCCCTGAGTTGGCAGATTTAATTAAGTGTTAGAAATCATTCTCCTGTCTGTAGTTGTTTTAGTGGCGCTGATTATTGGCGGCTGGTATAGCCATTCCCGGCAGCAACAGCGTGCCCAGGAATTCGAGCGTGAACTGGATCGTTTTGATAACGACGAGAATAGTGATTTTCACGCGCGATTTGACTCAGTTTTTGCGCAAGATACTGTGGATTTATCCGACGGACCCAAAGTTCGTATGGATTCAGATGTGGCTGATGTTAACGACGAATTCGACGATTCGGAAATGGATGACGAATTTGCCGATGTTGACGAAGAGGACGATACGCCCGATTGGGAAATGGTGGTGGCATTGACCATTATGGCCCCCGAATCACAAATGTTTACCGGACGGGCAATCAAATCTGCACTTGAACAGCAGGAAATGCATTTCGGTGATATGCAGATATATCATCGTTATACCGTTAATAATCGCCGACAGACATTGTTCAGTGTGGCGAATATTCTGGATCCCGGTACTTTGCTTCCTGATCAATTGATTTCAATGAAGACTCCTGGCTTATTAATGTTTGCCAGACTTCCTGGCCCGGTAAATGGTCTGACAGTATTTGATTCAATGCTGGATACCGCGCAGCAACTGACCGCCTATCTCGGTGGCATCCTTTGTGACGAAAAACGTGAACCGATTACCGATAAACATTTGGAAGCCACGCGTAACCGAATCTTTGAATTAAATTTATCTTTGCAGGCAGGCAATAAATCTGATGACGATTTCACCTGAAATCAGCGAGCGAGCCGCACAGCTTCGAGACTTAATTAATCGTTATAACTTCCTGTATTACAGCGCGGATGATCCGGAGGTAACGGATGCCGAATATGATCGGTTATTTGCTGAATTAAAAAAACTCGAAGCCGATTATCCTGAACTGATCACTGCGGATTCACCGACACAACGGGTGGGATCGGCTCCGTTGGATAAATTTACCCAAGTGACTCATGCGATGCCCATGTTGTCGTTGGATAACGTGTTTGATGAAGCCGAGTTAACAGCGTTTAATCAGCGTGTTCTGGATCGTCTTAATACTGATGATGTGATTACTTATGCTGCTGAACCCAAGCTGGATGGTCTCGCTATCAGTATTCGATATGAAAATGGTTTACTGGTGCAGGCTGCCACTCGTGGAGATGGTGCGGTGGGTGAAGATGTCACCGAAAATGTTCGGACCATCCGCAATGTTCCATTGAAACTTCACGGTAAGAATATTCCACAAGTAGTTGAAATCCGTGGTGAAATCTATATGCCAAAAGCGGGTTTTGAAAAGCTTAATCAACAGCGCCTGGCCAACAATGAAAAACTGTTCGTAAACCCACGTAATGCTGCTGCAGGATCATTAAGACAACTCGATTCCTCAGTAACGGCGAGTCGACCGCTAGCATTGTTCTGTTATGGTCTTGGAGAACTTCAAGGCATGGAACGTCCATCCAGCCATACAGAAGCCATGCAGATCATCAGCGAATGGGGAGGAGCCGTTTCTCCTGATACCCAGCAATTGAAAGGTGTTGATGAATGCCTTGAGTATCTGCATCGGCTTGGGGAGCGTCGGGCCAGTTTGTCCTATGAAATTGATGGCGTAGTGTTCAAAGTCGATGACAGCCGTTTGCAGGAACGTTTGGGGTTTGTCTCACGAGCACCGCGATGGGCAATTGCCTATAAATTTCCGGCACAGGAAGAAAGCACTCAGGTTGTCGATATTGAAGTTCAGGTTGGCCGCACCGGTGCATTAACCCCGGTAGCGCGTTTGCAACCGGTTTTTGTCGGTGGTGTTACCGTAAGTAATGCCACGCTGCATAATGAGGATGAAGTCCGACGTAAGGATGTACGAATTGGCGATACGGTGATTATTCGCCGGGCAGGGGACGTGATTCCGGAAATCGTTCAGGTTGTTAAAGACAAGCGTCCTGCCAATGCAATCGAGTTTGTAATGCCAACGCATTGTCCAGTTTGCGGGGCAGAGGTTGAACGGGTAGAAGGTGAAGCCGTAGCGCGTTGCAGTGGTGGTCTATTCTGTGCTGCACAACGCAAAGAAGCTATAAAACATTTTGCTTCTCGCAAAGCATTGGACATTGATGGGCTGGGCGATAAGCTGGTTGAGCAACTGGTTGATGCTGAGCTGATTAAAGATCCAGCGGATTTGTTTTATCTGAACAAAGAACAGTTTTCAGCGTTGGAACGTATGGGAGAAAAATCTGCCGAAAATCTGGTGAATGCATTGGAACAGGCTAAAAATACCCGTTTTGCACGATTTTTATATGCATTAGGTATTCGAGAAGTCGGTGAAGCAACCGCCCGGTCACTCGCTTTACACTTTGTTGATCTGGATAAACTAACGGCAGCTAAAGAAGACGAGCTAATTGAAATTGAAGATGTGGGTCCAGTAGTTGCGCATCATATTTATACTTTCTTCCGACAAACCCACAATCTGGATGTGATTCAGCGGCTTTTAGAAGCCGGGGTCAATTGGCCGGAAGAAAAACCGGTGTATGCCAATTCAGAGTTGGCCGGTAAAACTATTGTACTGACGGGCACTTTAGAAAATTTGTCTCGTAGTGAAGCCAAAGAAAAATTATTGGCGTTAGGTGCCAAAGTAGCAGGCAGCGTTTCTGCCAAAACCGATTATGTGGTGGCGGGCAGAGATGCCGGTTCCAAATTGAATAAAGCCCAATCTCTCGGGATTGACGTGGTCGATGAAGCGACCCTAATACAGTGGATTAATTAAATGAGTGCAGTTGCTGATGCCATCAAAAAAGTCGCCACCGGCCCCCATCTGAGTAAAGATCTCAGTCTTGAGGAAAGCCGTGAAGCGATGCTGGAAATCCTCTCAGGTGAAGTGGATCCGGTGCGAATGGCGGTAATGCTGATTGCATTGCGAATGAAACGGGAAACCGATGAAGAAAATCTGGGGCTGTTGTTAGCTATCCAGGAAAAGACCGGACAACATCCACTTGATGTGGATAATGTGATGCTACTTTCCGATCCGTTTAATGGCTTTAGCCGCCATTGTCCAATAGCGGCATTTTTACCTGCCGTAATGGCAGCTTGTGGTTTGCCAGCGTTATCGCAAGGTGTTTACCAAATGGCACCGAAATTTGGTGTCACCCATGCACAGGTGTTAGAAGCAGCGGGTGTGAATATTCAGTTGACGGTCGCTGAAGCGGCCGAACAACTAAACCATGCTGATACCGGCTGGGCCTATCTTGATCAGGCAATTACCACACCCAGTTTGTTTGCGTTACAGGATTTACGCCGTTTGATGATTAAACGCCCTAGTCTGGCGACATTGGAAAAGCTGGTGATGCCGGTTAAGGCTAAGAAAACGCATCTACAAATAGGCTTTGTACATAAAGCCTATCCGCCAGTGTTGGCTTATCTTGCCAAACAGAGCGGCTTTGACAGCGCATTGATCGTACGTGGTCTGGAAGGCGGGATTGTGCCAACCTTACGTGAAACCTCGGATAACTTTTTATTGATCGATGGTGCATTAAAACCCTGTTCATTGGATCCTCAGGCATTTGGTGTTGATCAGCAGACTCGAGGCGTTATGCCTGATTTGGATCAACTGACAGCAGCAGAGTCAGCCCAACGTGGAATTGCGGCATTGCAGGGTGAAAAAGGGGTGGCTTATGATTTGCTGGTTTATGGAGCAGCAATGGCTTTATGGCACTGTGGATTGGTTTCAGATCAGAATAGAGCAGGGGATTTAGTAAGGAAGAGCCTCGATTCGGGTAATGCCTTTGCTGCTTTTGAAAAAGGTAGAACAAAATGATTTTGCAACAACAATTACAATTTGAATTGAAAGGCCGCAGCACCATCAATATCACTGATGATGTGGCTAAAATTGTATCTGCTTCGGGAATCACTACCGGAACCTGTCATGTGTTTGTCCAACACACCAGTGCTTCTTTGATGATTTGTGAAAATGCTGACCCTGATGTCAGACGTGATCTGGAAACCTACATGCAACATATCGTCCCCGATGGAGATCCCATGTTTTTACATCAGGATGAAGGTCCGGATGATATGAGCGCGCATATCCGTACCGTGTTGACTAATCCCGATCTGGTGGTACCGGTCAGTAATGGAAAATGTGCTTTGGGGATCTGGCAGGGAATCTATTTATGGGAACACAGAACGCATCGGCAGCAGCGTCGTGTGATCGTTACAGTACAAGGTGAATAAAAAATGAATGAAGAATTTGAACAGGATCACCTTGATGAAGAATTTGATTGGTCTTCGATTCCCAAGAGTAAATCGCGTATTAAACGAGAACTCGATGCGTTAAGAAAGTTAGGTCAGGATTTAATAGAGCTGCCAAAAAAAGACTTATTAAAACTGGAGCTGGACGAAGATTTAACTGAAGCGGTTCTTAAAGCCCAAACCATGAGTAAAGGGGCCTTAAAACGGCAGACCGGTTATATCGGTGGCATTATTGCCCGACTGGATCATGAAGAAATACAGCAGAAACTGGAACAGCTGAAGCAGCCTAAACAGGCTCAAACTGACCAGTTTCATCAACTGGAAAACTGGCGGGATCGCTTATTAGCAGAAGACGATACTGTTGTGACAGAACTACGCGGTTATTTTGAAGATTTTGATAATCAACACGTAAGACAGTTGGTCCGGAATGCCAAGCAGGAAGCCGCCAAACAACAGCCGCCAAAATCTGCCCGACTATTGTTTAAATATCTGCAGCAATTACAGCAAAATCAGTGATCGATAAGTTCGATTAAAAAGCATGCACCACCCAGATAGCTTTGCTGCACACTGATTTTGCCCTGATAAGCTTCGACGATATCGCTGGCAATTGCCAAGCCCAGTCCCTGACCTTCAATCTGGGTATCCATACGTCTGCCACGTTTGATGATATCTGCACTGGCATGTGCTGGAACGCCAGGACCATCATCTTCAATACGCACGACAATTCTGCGATTTTGCTGGCGTAAAACGATATTGACCTGTTGGTCGCAGTATTTGAATGCGTTTTCCAATAGATTGCCGAGTAACTCGTACATATCGCCTTCGTCAGCATGCAGCATGGCATCTCGTTCAATTTCGCATTGCGTATGGATATTTTTACTTTGGTAGACTTTTTTTAGTGAATTCATCAATTTAGTGATGATTTCTCCAATCGAAACCGGCGCCAGTAAGTTACTTTTGCCTTCAGTGGCAGCACGTTGCAATTGATAATCGACGAGAGCATTAATGCGATCCAACTGTTCCTCACCAGTCAATTTACAGGCGGTTACATCATCACAGCTTTCCAGTTCAGAACGTAATAAAGCCAAGGGGGTTTTCAGGCTATGCGCCAGATCCGCGAGTGAATTTTTATAGCGTTGTCGACGAGATTGTTCGTGATCCAACAGGTTATTAATATTTCGGGTGAGCTGTTGTAACTCGCTGGGATAGTCATCACCCAGACGTTGTTGTTTTCCCGCTTCAATAGCGTGTAAATCAGCTGCTGCTTTATGTAACGGTTGTAAACTCCAACGCAAGATTAACCATTGGGCAATTAACAACATCAATCCGGTTCCACCGAGCCAGTACCAGAGGTTTAACTGAAACTCATCTATCTGTGCTTCCAGCATATGCTGATCTTCAGAAACATTAATGGTGTAATCAAAATGCTCACCATCGTCATTTTCCCAAACAATCCCAAATGCGAGATTCTGTAACTTCATGCCATTATCAAGATTAATCTGACTATATAACTGTTCTGAAGGGCCAGGATGATAGGGAAGAGCCAAAAATAAACCAATAGCCGAAGGGGATTGCCAGACAATTTTATTACCACTGGTAATTTGTGCGTAAAGACCTGAATTGGGAATAGAAAATTTTGGTTCAGCCAGACTTTCCTGCATATGTAATTTACCGTCATGGCTGATTTCAGCAGCAGTCAGCAGGGTATAAACATAATTTAATAAACGTTGTTTCTGGGCTGTTTCGGCGCTTCCAGCAAAGGCATTAAATAAACTGAAAGCCGAGATACCCAGAAACGCACTTAATACCAGCGTAACGGCAATCAGCTGTCGATTGGTCAGTGATAAGTTGAGTTTATTCACGAGGCAGCGTCAGCCGATAACCCCGGCCTCGTAATGTTTCTATCGGATTTATTGATTTATCCGGATCCAGTTTATTTCTCAGCCTTTTGACAAATACTTCTATGACATTGCTGTCGCGATCCTGATCCTGTTCATATATGTGATCCGTTAGTGCAGTTTTGGAAATAACTTCTCCAGCGTGCAGCATCAGATAATGTAATAGACGGTATTCAAATGCAGTTAATTCAATTGCCGACTGATTGACCGTTACTTGCTGAGAAGATGGATTGAGTTCCACCGGTCCACAACACATAGTGGAATTTGACCAGCCTGCAGCACGACGCGCCAGCGCATTTAAACGCGCCAGTAATTCTTCAAAATGAAAGGGTTTGACCAGATAATCATCGGCACCGGCTTCAAGCCCTTCGACTTTATCTTGCCAGCGACCGCGAGCAGTCAGGATCAAAATGGGAAAAGTGATGTTTTGTTCGCGAAGCTGTTTGATGACCTCGATTCCGGAAAGTTTAGGTAGCCCCAAATCAATAACAGCAACGTCATACGGATATTCAGAGCCGAGGAATAAGCCTTCTTCACCGTCTGCACTCATATCTACAGTAAGTTGATGTTGACGTAAATGCTGACCGATCTGTTCGCGCAGGTGAGGTTCATCTTCAATTAATAAAACACGCATAGCTATTGCATTTGATATCCGGTTTGCCGATCCAGGCGGTAGGTTTTCACCTTACCATCAACATGCAGGACTTTGACGCGGAAAATTGTATGGTTTTGATATTGTTCCTGATCTACCGATAAAACCCGTCCACCGGTTTCAACCTGAGCTAATTCTGCGGCAGTTTTTTTGGTCAGCGGTAGGGCGATATCGTTAATACTGGTTCCCGCCTCTGCTTCAGGCGGCAAATGGTCGGTGTAACCAGATAAAGGTAACGTTAGCATCAGAAGTAACAGATACCAGGAAAATTTCATGTAATAACCTTAATTTTAGTGTGCTTGTTATAAGTGGATAATAGCAAACTGCAGGTTTGGGGTGAATGTATCATTTTGATCCCTGCTCAGGTTGCACCGGGCCAATAGCATTGTCTGCCCGGGCGCGTAAATAATTATAAAGTTGCTCTCTGCCATTGATGACCTGGGGATTATCATTAAATCCAGGCATGATGCCGATACGACCATTTTTACCTTTGACCAATACCTGCATGAATTCGTCTTTTGAGGTCTGTTTAAGACTTTTCGCTAAATTGGGGCCAGCCAGTCCCTGTGCGAAAGTGCCATGACAACGGGCACACCAGTTTCGATAAAGCAAATAGCCTTGATAGGTTTGTGAATCCAGTTTATTGCCTTCAGTAACGGTGTAGGGAACCTGAGCCTGAACGCCCCCCAACCAGAAATTGTTACTGCAAAGAAAGATAAATCCTGCCAAACGTAAATTCATAGCTGATTATCGACCGATCGAAAGGACACGATTTTTTGAGCTTAACATGTCATCGGTTTTCATCAGCTGAGTTCCAGAAAGCATTATCCATCTGAACTGTTGCCCGTGTAGAGTGTGTGAAGATATGTCAGAAGAATAGGTATCGTTGATACCAACGAGATGAACAATATATTTGTGCATGACTTACTCCACATACTGAAGTTTAAGTCAGAGTAACAATACTTAACTGAACTGCGACTGAATGGGTGATGAAAGGTTAAAGATTTAACATTCTGCCCATTGCTTATCGAGACGTTTGGCTGATATGGCATAGGCAGTGCCAATTTCCTGGGCAAATACCGAGATACGAAATTCTTCAATCATCCAGCGATATTGTTGCATTGCTTCATTATCAGCACGTTTGATATTGGTCAGATAACGTTGCCAGTAGGGCTGGACTTCCATTTGCCGTTGACGATCTTTGGCTGGATCGGTTTTCAGTTTATCCAGACGCGCACCGATGGCCCGAAAATAGGCGGGTAACCGTTGTAAAGCCTCATCCGGCGTGTGATGCACAAATCCCTGATACAGCAGATAGTTTAATTGTTCACGGATGTCTTTAACCGCATGCATTGCAGCCAGAGGAATATTTCCAGACAACCGTTTGGCAATCGCATGATATTCACTTAATGGTTCGGCAATCAGTCTGGCAAGCTGATTAGCAATATTAATGAGTTCACTTCTACGTTGTTGTAAGCGTTGTTCAAACTGTTGTTTGTCTCGTGGCCAGTCCTGATCTTTCAGAAAGCACCGATCAAAGGCAACGGCTATCAAATCCTGTTTCAGCTGCTCGCATGGTGAAATCTGCTGGGTTTTGTTCTCTTCAAATGGCGCAGCTGGTACATTGGCATAATGCAGGCACATCTTCTGTATATCCGGCAGGTTTTTTTGCAGATATTTAACGTTATCTTTTTCAGCCAGCATAAATAGTCTTCTCAATCCTATAGCTGAGAATGATTTAGCTTGCTGCAAGGTATCCATCAGGGTCAGATCCACATGATCACCACGATCTACCAGGGCAGGATAGGCCGTCATTTCCAGGCCATTTTGCTGCATCACAATATGCTCCGGAAAAGCATCAAAGTCCCAGCCGGTCATCCCGGATTTTTCATATTCAGAATCGGGTAACTGACGGAAACTGGCAGCAGCCTCTTTTGACCAGTCCTGCTTTAACTGATTTAAATCACGATTTTCTGCCAGCAGTTCGCCTTGTTCATCAACCAGCTTAAAATTCATTTTCAGATACAGTGGCAGGTCTTCCTGCCGCCAATCATCTGCTTTGATTTCAACTCCTGTCATTTTACGTAATTGCTCAGTTAAAGCAGGTAACAATGCTCCTTCATAAGGCGTTAATGCTTTCAGGCACCGATCGGCATAATCCGGCACAGGAATAAAATGACGGCGCAAGGATTTAGGCAGGCTTTTTAGCAGAAAAATCACCTTGTCACGTAATAAGCCTGGCACTAACCACTCATAACGTTCCGGATCACTTTGATTGAGCAGTGACAGCGGAATCGTCTGGGTAATACCATCATGTTGCTTGCCTGGCTCAAAATGATATTCAAGTGGCAACGGAACACGATTCACCAGCAACTGATCCGGATAACTATCGACCGTAACCTGATCAGCATTGTGCTGCATCAGAATTTCACGGCTCATAAACAAACACTGAGGGTCTTTCTTTTCTGCCTGTTTACGCCATTTTTCAAAGCCGTGGCCATTGATAATATCGTCAGGAATACGTTCATGATAAAAAGCAAACAGAGTGTCTTCATCTGCCAGCACATCACGTCGCCGTGATTTTTGCTCCAACAGTTCAATTTCATCAATCAGCTGGCGATTATGTTGGAAAAATTTGGCCTGACAGTTGAAATCACCATTGACCAGAGCTTCACGGATAAATATCTCGTTGGAAGTAGGGCGATCCAATGGTCCATAGTGAATTTTTCGACGGTTGACTATGGGTAATCCATAGAGACTGACACTTTCAAAAGCGACTACTTGAGCCGGTTTTTTCTCCCAGTGCGGATCGCTGTATTGGCGTTTAACCAGATCTCCTGCAATGGGTTCAATCCATTCGGGTTCAATTTTGGCGACAATCCGGGCATAGAGTTGTCCAGTTTCCACCAGCTCGGCCGCCATGATCCATTTAGGACCTTTTTTATGTAATGCTGAGCCAGGAAAAATTTTCAGTTTCAGATTACGTGTGCCGGCATAACTATGCTGGTCAGCTTTTATGGCCACATTGCTTAACAGACCGCTGAGCAAGGCTTGATGAATGGATTGATACTCAGCGGGTTGCTGATTAGGTTTGAAGCCCATCTGTGTGGTTTGCACATGCAGTTGCTGATAAATATCATGCCATTCACGCAGACGCAGAAAAGACAGAAAGTTTTCTTTGCAGTATTTGCGAAATTTGTTCTGACTTAAGTGTTTCTGACGGTCATGATACAAATCCCATAGCTTAAGAAACGCTAAAAAATCTGATCGGTCGTCTTTGTATTTGCTATGTGCTTCATCTGCAGCCTGTTGTTTATCCATCGGACGTTCTCGTGGATCCTGAATACTCAGGGCACTGGCTATCACCAGCACTTCATTCAGACTGTTTTGATCATTTGCCGCCAGAATCATTCTGGCAATACGCGGATCAATTGGTAATTTGGCAAGCTGACGACCTGTTTCGGTTATTTGGCGTTTGCCATTTACAGCATTGAGTTCTTCCAACAACCGATAACCATCGTTGATCATCTTCGGTGGTGGGGGATTGATAAATGGAAATTTAGCCGGGTCGCCCAGTTTTAATGCGGTCATCTGCAAAATAACTGAGGCCAGATTGGTACGCAGAATTTCCGGATCGGTAAATGCCGGTCTGGCAGCAAAATCTTCTTCATCGTATAAACGAATACAAACCCCGGCGGCAACACGACCACAACGACCGGAACGCTGATTCGCACTCGATTGCGATATTTTCTCAATCGGTAAACGTTGCACTTTATTTCGTACACTGTAGCGGCTGATACGCGCCAGACCGGGATCAACGACATAACGAATACCCGGTACGGTCAACGACGTTTCCGCTACATTGGTCGCCAGAATAATACGTCGCGGGCCACCGGTTTTAAACACACGGTTCTGCTCGCTGGCTGATTGTCGGGCAAATAATGGCAGAATTTCGGTATTGGGCGGATGATGTTTGCGAAGTGCTTCAGAGACATCACGGATATCGCGTTCACCCGAGAGGAATATCAGTACATCACCTGGCCCGACTCGACATAATTCATCTACTGCCTGAACGATACCGTCAACAAAATCCAGATCTTCACTGTCATCATCACGACTTAATAATGGACGATAGCGGATTTCAACAGGATAAGTGCGGCCACTGACTTCGATCACCGGTGCATTGTCAAAATGCTCAGAGAATCGTTGAGTATCAATAGTTGCCGAGGTGATGATCAGTTT
Source organism: Methylophaga sp. UBA3613 (assembly GCF_002375415.1). Taxonomy (NCBI): domain Bacteria; kingdom Pseudomonadati; phylum Pseudomonadota; class Gammaproteobacteria; order Thiotrichales; family Piscirickettsiaceae; genus Methylophaga; species Methylophaga sp. UBA3613. The sequence continues at coordinate 73,789 of NZ_DFLS01000006.1, forward strand.
CAGATCCGGGCGTTTCGGCAGCAGTTGTTTGAGATAACCCAATAGAAAATCAATATTCAGACTGCGTTCATGCGCTTCATCAATAATCAGCGTGTCATATTGATTCAGGTAGGGGTCGTTTTGCGTTTCAGCCAGCAAAATACCGTCTGTCATCAGTTTGATATAGCTTTTATCGGCTTTTACCTGATCATGAAACCGGACTTTATAACCAACCGCTTCACCGATTTGAGACTTTAGTTCTTCAGCAATACGTGTTGCAACAGTCCGGGCGGCAATACGTCGCGGCTGAGTATGACCAATCAGACCACCAACACCGCGACCCAGCTCAAGACATATTTGAGGTAACTGCGTGGTTTTACCGGAACCGGTTTCACCACAAAGAATAATGACCTGATGCTGCTGAATGGCTTTTGCGATATCTTCCTTTCTTTCAATAACGGGAAGATCAGCATTAAGGGAGGGCTTTGGAAGGTTGTTCAAACGAAACTGAAAGCGCTCATTTGAACGTTCAATCTGTTGCTGCAGATTCAGCCATTCGCTCTCATTGGCGGATTTATTCTGTAACTGCACTAATCGCCGACGCAGTTTGTGCTGGTCGGCGAGCATGGTATTTTTTATTTGAGTTTTAAGTTGTTGCTGTTGATTGTTCACTAATTTTCAATTTACTTGGAAGCTTCGAGCTTAATAATTTTCAGCGTCAGTATACAGAGTAGCATCTGAAAACGCGTAATCAGAACGGTTGAACTGTGTTCATTGCTTCCATTACTGGAGACGTATTAGGCTAAACAACGTAGCCTTAGAGACTCCATGACAGCGACAAAGTATATTTGAAATCGTTTTTACTAATTTCATCTTCGGTTTCAGAGTCATACTCATTGGTCATGCCGACTTTTAACGCTACGCCAGCACGTTCATCCAAGTCAAGAATCCAATCAAATGTGGTGACATTCCGGTAGGCATCGAAAGAATCGAAACTAGGATAAAACGTATTGGCTAAAGCTAAACGTTGCGCAGTATTAATGCGCCAGCGTGTTTCGAGACCTAACAAGCCTTCAGGGGTAAATTCTTCACGTTCACCACCAAACGTTCTGTTAAAACCCGCACCGGAACGTCCAACGAATAACCAATCATCAGTATTGGCAAATTCATAACCATAACCGGCGTTGGCATTGAGCCGATAATCATAATCCTTGAATTTATCGACATCCAATCGCCCACCAGCAAACATGAACCATGGTGTCTCAGGTTTCAACCAGTCGCGGTTAATTGAGGTAAAAAAGCTGTTGTCGGAAGTTTCCTCTTCAGACTTAGCATAATAATATGCCGTTCGGCTGTTAATCCGGGTTTTTTCGGTTGCCAGGTCAGCATTAAATGCAACATTAACCTGACTGTTATCAGATTTTCCACGGCTGCCCGCCAGCCCCAAATCAAAACGTCTTTCCCAGTTTGTTAACCAGCCGGTCCCCAGCAGGCCATTATCTTCTGGTTCAGCCTCAGCAAGGTCAGCCGGTTCAATAATGGGGGTGTCATCCGTTGGGGTCTGCTGAGCCAGAGCTTCATAATCTGTTTTGATTTCGGAAACTGTATTGGTGTTAATGATCATTTCACCAAGCAGCTGATGTTTAATAGTAAGGGATTCCTGATTACGTTCTAATAAATCACCTTGCAAACGATCACCGTTGGTCAGAATCAACGTAACGGGCGCAGCGTGAGATAAAACAGGTACCAACAAACAAACGAAGACGATTTTTTTCAAAAACAAAATAGGTTCCTATGGCTGAATTGTCCGCCATATACTAGCGATTACTGCGACGAATGTCAGGAGTAATTTACCGGGAATTTTTCTCTAAATATCGGGACTATTAACCTGGGCTCGATTTATCTTTTATCAGCAACATTAATTGAGGCTTATTACGACATCCTGAAAGAGATAATGCAGTAACTATGCTTTTCTTTCTAACCTAACAACCATCATTATTTACGCTACCATCAGGCATCGTGGTGTTGCAGAATTTAATCCCTCGATCATGAACGCCTTTCATTGATGCTCCGGTTAGGTCTGCGCCACTCATGTCTGAAAAAATCAAATGCGCACCATCAAGTTTGGCGTTTTTCAGATTGGCATCCATCAACTGGGCGTAATCCATTAGGGAATTACGCAGATCTGCCCCTTCAAGCTGTGCCCCCTGCATACGTGAATGAGTAAACCATGCCCCTTTTACATTGGCATTGGTAAGAATAATTCCCTTAAGATTGGCTTCACTCATATCAGCACCTTCCAGATCATGATCTGCAAGTGGTGCTTCACTTAAATTGCAATGGTGACATTGGTTTTGTTCCAGCAGTCTTTTCAAATAAATTTTATCGTATGCATAAGCGGCGCTACTGAATAAACTCAGGACTGTGATAATCACCATTGATTTCATTTTACTTACCTCAATTTCATTGTTATAAGTTTTAATCGGTCCAACGATTTTCAAAAAAATGTTCGTTTAAAGGACGTCGCTGTCTGGCTTTTAGTTCCCGTTCTAACACTTCAGCACTCAACGTATCCAGCGCAGCAGGATAACCAATAGCAATTACCGACCAAAGGTTTACCGTGGTTGGTATGGCTAAAGCCTCTCGTAATTTATCAGCATCAAATCCACCCATCTGATGAGACATCAGACCGAATGCGGTTGATTGTAAACATAAATTAAGACTGGCGGCGCCAGTATCATATCCATTCCAACGGTTTTCGCTGCCGTTGTGAGTGAAATGGGGCAGGGATGCCGTCACGATTAATAACGGTGCATTTACCGCCCATTCCTGATTGCCCGGAGCAAGACAATCCAAGGTTTTTTGCCAGCTTATTTCGTCTTTGAATTTATTACAGATAACGTAACGCCATGGTGCTTCGCCATAGCAGGAGGGCGCCCATAAAGCTGCTTCACAAAGAGCCATGATGACGTCATCACTGACGGCCTGTGTTGCATCATAAGCCTTGCCACTCCATCGCTCGGCAATAATGGAGGCAAGTTTCTGTTCAGTTTCAGCGGGTTTTTGTATCAAGATGAATTGTCCTTGTAATTAACCCGGCAACTGGATGACAGGTTTATCAGCCGGGCGATATAAACCACCAATATGACCGATTACCATGACTAAATCTGCACCGGTTTTTTCCGCAATCTCATCGAGCATTTGCTTACGATCAGCTTTTTCCTGGCCGCTGACTCGGACTTTAATCAGCTCGTGATAGGCCAAAGCATTTTCAATTTCAGCCAGTACGTTTTCAGTAAGACCCGCGTTACCAATCATTACGACTGGCTTTAGCGGGTGAGCCAATCCTTTCAGATATCGGCGTTGTTTATCATTGACTGCCATGTGGAGAGCTACCTGTATTAAAATGCTGTGATTATATCAGGATAGTTTCATGACTAAACACAAGTTCACCGTCACCGCAGCACGGGGCATGTTGCCGTTGCTGGAAACCGAACTCAAACAAATCGGTATCAAACAGTACAAAACAGAGGCAGGTAGCATTCGTTTCACCGGAAGTCTAAAGGAAGCCTATCAGGTCTGTTTATGGTCACGCGTCGCGGTCAGAGTGCTAATGCCAATCGCACACTTTACCGCCGAAACGACTGATCAGCTTTATAACGGGATTAAAGAATTCGCCTGGGAAGAGCATATCGATGCTGAAGACACCACTCTGGCAATTGATTTCAATAGTTTTCGTTCGAAAATTCATCATACCCAATTTGGTGCGCAGAAAGTGAAAGATGCCATCGTAGATCGACTGCGCGAATTATCGGGTAAAAGACCTTCCGTTGATTTGCATCAACCGGATCTGCGGGTGAATGTCTACCTTAAACATAACCAGGCGATTGTCAGTATTGATTTATCCGGCGAAAGTTTACATAAACGCGGCTACCGCGTCAGTCAGACGAATGCTCCAATAAAAGAACATCTGGCGGCAGCCATATTACTTTCTGCTGAGTGGCCAAAGCTTGCCCGTGAAGGTTGGGCATTGCTGGATCCGATGTGTGGTAGTGGTACCTTTTTGATAGAAGCAGCATTGATGGCGGCCGATATTGCGCCGGGTTTACAGCGAGATTATTTTGGTTTTCTCTACTGGAAGCAGCATGATAAAGCTGCCTGGCAGCAATTAAAGGCGGATGCTGAAAGAAGACGCCTCAGTGGACTGGCGCGTTTGCCAATGATAATGGGCGGCGATCAGGATAAATCTGCCGTTGCTGCAGCCCAGGCCAATATAGAAGCCGCCGGACTGAGTGATCGTATTCAGGTTATCCATCGTGATCTGCAGAACTGGGCAACGGTAGCTCAAACCTTACCTGATGTTGGGCTAGTGGTTTCAAACCCACCATACGGGCAACGTATTGGGGATGCTACTTCGTTACATAATGTTTACGAAGAGCTTGGTGATTTAGTAAATCACTATCTACCGGCATGGCGAACTACTATTATTACTGACAACGCCCAGCTGGGTAAATTGACCGGTCTCACTCTATTTGACAGTAAGCCTTTTGACAATGGCCCGATTGCCTGTGAAGGCTTGTCATATCGTGCTCCCAAACCATTACGCCGCGATGCCAAACCGGTGCAGCAGGAAATGGCGGCATCACCCTCACCGTGGGATAAAACGCCGAAAACCCAAGCAAAGCCTGCTGTTAATTCATCGGTGGTGGAAAATGTTTCTCCACAAGCGGAGATGTTCGCTAATCGATTGAAAAAGAATGTTCGGCATTTAGCCAAATGGGCACGCAAAAACCAGCTGGATTGTTACCGGGTTTATGATGCTGATTTACCAGATTATGCTGTGGCTATTGATGTCTATGGAGACTACGTACATGTGCAGGAATATGCACCGCCAGCGGATATCGATCCGTTAAAAGCCAGTGAACGTCTCGATGAAGTCATGCAAATCATTCCGGCTGTGTTGGGTGTAAAGGACGATAAAGTTGCGCTGAAGTTACGCCAGAAACAACGTGGGTCAAACCAGTATGAGTCGCAGGCGGCTTTACGCCAGCGTTTTGAAGTACGGGAAAATGATTTGCGATTCTGGATTAATCTGACGGATTATCTGGATACCGGATTATTTCTGGATCACCGAATCACCCGACAAATGCTGGCTGAAAACAGCAGAGGCAAAGCATTTCTGAATCTGTTTGCCTATACCGGCAGTGCGACGGTTTATGCTGCTGCAGGTGGAGCTAAATCCACTACCACCGTAGATATGTCAAATACTTACCTTGGCTGGGCCAGGGATAATATGCAATTGAATAACTTTGTTGGTGAGCAGCATCAATTTATTCGTGCTGATGTATTGGCCTGGTTAAATGAACCCGCAACACAGGATCTACGCTTTGATTTGATTTTTGTTGATCCTCCTACCTTTTCCAACTCCAACAAAATGGAAGGGGTATTTGATATTCAGCGTGACTATAGCGATATGCTGCACAAAGTTGCTGGCTTATTAAATCCGGGGGGCGAAATTTTCTTCTCCACCAACCGGCGTGATTTCAAACTGGATACCTCAGCGTTGAAAGGATTGGAGATAAAAGACATTAGCAAGGCAACCTTACCAGCTGATTTTGAAAGAAATTCAAAAATCCATTATTGCTGGCGCATACAAAAATCAGCTTGAACTGTCGAGGGTGGCTTTAATTTCCTGCCATAGTGCTTCGTAGGCTTTATTCACAGTCGAATTGGCAGCAAAAGCAGCTAAAGGTGCTCTGACATCTCCCATTTTTTCGACTACGGCGGCGTAGGGAATGGCTGTTTGCAAACCATGTTTCAGCATCTTGGGTGGATGTGCCAGCATGACGCGATGCAGACTGCGACGGCGATCTGCCATGGTGAAAAAAGGATGCAGACGTTTGGGCTTAAGATTATTTTCTTTAAAAAAGTCACGTGTCTGTTCAAATGTTCGCATCGACAAATGACTGGGAATAATCGGTACATAGATCACATCAGCCGCAGCGAACATCTGCTCAGTCAGTTCGGAAAAACTCGGCGGACAATCCAGCACGATTAGCGAGTAGCTTTCGCCAAACGGGGCTAACAGTTTGGCGAGTTGATTTTTTTTATCTCCGGCTTTAGCCAGATCCAAATCCATTTGCCGGAATGAAAAATCTGCAGGAATAATATCCAGCGATGGAAAATCGGTACTTTTGACTAATTCACCGATGGGTGTTTTGCCAGATAACAGTTTTTTGGCTTCCGCTTTGGACTTGCTTTTGCGTTGTAACAACCAGCTGGCAGCACCCTGAGGATCCAAATCCCACAACAGAGTAGGAATACCCTCATTAGCAGCCTGCCAGGCGATATTAACGGCAGACGTGGTTTTACCGACGCCGCCTTTCAGATTAAAGAATGCGATGATTTGCATGATTAATTGACTTTCGCTAATTCTTCCAAAAGGGTGTTCTGCGCACTGATCATTTCATCTCCTTCGTTACGGGCTGCACGTTGGTAACGACCATCAGCGGATAGGATCCATGCCTGTGTATTATCAGCAAGATACAAATTCAAATCGGCAATTATGCGTTTTTGCAGCCGTTTGGATTCAATCGGGAAACAAGTTTCCACTCGACGCAACAGGTTACGTTTCATCAAATCGGCACTACCAGCCCAGATTTCAACCTGTCCATCGTTTTCGAAATAAAATACCCGGGTATGCTCGAGAAACCGTCCAATGATGCCACGCACCTGGATATTGTCCGAGACGCCTGGAACCCCGGGTTTTAAGGTACAAATGCCGCGAACAATCAAATCAACTTTAACGCCGGCAATAGAAGCACGATAGAAGGCATTAATCATTTCCGGCTCGACCAACGCATTGACCTTGACGATAATGCGAGCATTTTTGCCTGCTTCGGCATGCGCAATTTCGCGATCAATTTTATCCAGTAAACCTTGATGCAGATTGAAAGGCGCATGCATCAATTTATGCATTTTGGGAATTTTGCCAAGACTGGTCAGCTGAATAAACAGGTTATTAACGTCTTCACCAATCTGCTTGTCTGAGGTCAATAACCCATAATCGGTATAGATACGAGAAGTACTACGATGGTAGTTTCCGGTGCCCAGATGCACATAACGACGCAATTTATTATTTTCACGACGCAGGATGAGTAACATTTTGGCATGAGTTTTATAACCAACAATACCATAGACGACATGGGCACCCGCCTGCTGTAACTTGGATGCCAACGCAACGTTAGCCTCTTCATCAAAACGCGCCCGCAGCTCAATCACCACGGTGACTTCTTTGCCGCCATGTGCAGCGGCGACCAACGCATCCACAATCGGTGAAACAGCACCTGTACGATATAAGGTTTGTTTGATAGCCAGCACGCTGGAATCGGAAGCAGCCTGTTTTATCAAATCAATAACGGGGGTAAACGATTGATAGGGATGATGTAAAAGCACATCCTTCTGTTTTAACAGCCCAAAAATTTCCACCTCTGATGTCAGACCATTGGGTCTTCCCTGAGTAAAGGGTTTGAATTTTAAATCCGAACGCTCAACCATGGAATGCAAAGCCTGTAAACGGCTTAAATTGACCGGGCCATTGACCAGATAAACGTTATCCTGGTGCATCGCACACTGATCACGCAGGAAATTAACCATTTCTTCAGGGCAGTTATGGGCAATCTCAAGTCGAACTTCGTCACCGTAATTACGATGTGTCAATTCATCCGCTATGGTTGCCAGCAAATCACTGGTTTCTTCAGTATCAATGGCCAAATCACTGTTTCGGGTAACACGAAATTGATAACAGCCCTTGATCTTCATCCCAAAAAACAGATCATCGGCAAACGCATGAATAATCGATGATAAAAATACAAAGTGATATTGCCCAGGTTCACATAATTCCGGAGGTAGCTGAATCACCCGTGGTAGCGCTCTGGGGGCCTGTAAAATGGCAAAACCAATATTGCGACCAAAAGCATCTTTGCCATCCATCGATACAATAAAATTTAAACTTTTATTGAGTAATCGGGGAAATGGATGGGAGGAGTCGAGCCCAATAGGACTAAGGATAGGCTGAATTTCATCGCGAAAATACTGTTCCAGCCAGGCACTGTGTTCACTTGTCCACATTGGTCTTGGCAAGACCTTAATGCCTTCCTGCTCCAATAATGGTAATAACTCATCATTAAGTACCGAATATTGCTCGTCAACCAATTCATGGGCACGTATGCTGATCAACCTTAATGCTTCCTGAGCGCTGATTTGATCAGCTTCCAGGTAGGGATCCCCAATTTCGATTTGTTGGATCAGACCGGCAACGCGTACTTCAAAAAATTCATCCAGATTGGTACTGGAAATACACAGATAATTTAGTCTTTCCAGCAATGGCACAGTGGGGTCAAGGGCCTGTTGTAATACGCGCCAATTGAACTCCAGCAGACTCAACTCACGATTCAGGTAAAGGTCGGAGCTGTTCAGATCAATTTGTGTTTCCATGTTTTCCATTTTGATGGCTTGTTTGAAGGTTAATTAACGATAAGCTTGTTTAGTGTTTCTGTAACCCGACACCCCCAAGCAAACTAGAGGGATTTGATGACAATCTGATGACAGCCTACCAACGATATTTGTCATAGTTTTCCGGATTTGCCCAGAAACGACTGTTCAGCCAGTCACGTTTGGGCTGGTAATTTTCAATAGCATAACTGAACACCTGTAATCCATCACTGGTTCCGGCAATATGATGCAGGCCCATGGCCAGATAATCGCGAAATTGCCATCCCTGTTTTTGCGCCAGCGCAGGATTGGTAATCAGAATAATATGCGGTGCATGTAAATTGCGTAAATAGCCCAGCCATTGTTGCCCGGCCTGTAACGGTAAAGTTTCCGTCAAGTCGCTGATGACCGCCAGATCGACACTGTGAATTTGCTTCAGTTGTGCTTGTTCAAATGGTGTCGCCAGCGTCTCTGATCTGGTATCTTGACAGTCGTTCAGGCATAGCTTGGCCGACTCTCCCGCAACCAATACAGATTGCGGATCAAATTGCTGTATCAGCGTACTGAGCAGCGAAGACAATAAGACTGATTGATTCATGACTGACCAGCATAAAACATCTACCGAGTTCTGGAAACACAAACGTCTTGGACAGATGACACATACCGAATGGGAAAGCCTTTGCGATGGCTGTGGGCGCTGCTGTCTGCATAAGCTTGAAGATGATGCCGATGACCGGATGTATTACACACGTGTGGCGTGTGAATTACTGGATATTTCAACGTGTCGCTGTAAGGATTATGCTAATCGGCAAAAGACTGTGCCAGATTGTATTCAACTTAGCGTCGAGCAGGCACACTTTTTTGACTGGTTGCCCGATACCTGCGCCTACCGTTTACTTGCTGAAGGCGAAACGTTACCAGAATGGCATCCATTGATTACCGGTGATCCGCAAAGTGTGATTGATGCAGGAGTTTCTGTTCGCAATGTGGCTATTAGCGAATCAGAAGATATAGATCTAACCGAAGAGGTTATTGCGTTGCAGCCACCTGTTTACCCGCATGACACCTGAAGAAAGTCGCGAATTTACTGCCCGTCTGGAACAAGCTGCATTGACGCTGCTTGAGATGGAAATTTACCGAAAACCAGATGATTTGGCTCGTCGTTTTGGACTGCCATTGCCAGTGGTGCGTTACTGGTGGCGACACACTGATGAAAAAACACGTCCAGTCGACCAAAACAGCCTGTCACCCCGGGAAGTAAAAGTCATTCGTAAAGCCACCCAAACCCTGGAAGGATGGGAAAAGATCAAACGTTATCGTCCACCATGTGGTGCACGATTACCAGGCGGTAAGAAGTGCAAACGATCAGTGGCGATCCGTCAGCCTGAAGCATGGTCGCTGGGCGCTTTAGCTGATCGTTGTCGTTTACATGGCGGTAATGCCCGGCGCATTATCCGAGCTAAAAAACAGGACGATACAGAATGAGGGATTTATGCTTGAGACAACGGAAATTCTGAAGCTGCTTCTGACGTTATGTAACGAGCAAAAAAGCGGCACGTTATTTTTAACGACTGCCGATAACAAAGCCTGCCATATTATTTTCGAACAGGGTCAAATTGAAGCGATGGCATTTGGTTCAGTAAAAGGTATTGAGGTTGCCAGATTACTGCCAAGACTACTCATTGAACGAACCAGTTTTAACAGTACGCTGAAAATGCCATTAAGTGGACGTGCCAGCATTGAAGATCAAGCAGATATTTTCGCCGCGCTGGGATTACGACGCCAGGCGAGATCTGAAAATGTTGACTCTTCCAGTCACTCTAAAACTCCACGTATGTATCGTGGTCATCTGGTTGTTGAAAAAGGGCAGACAGACTCAACATCAGATAGGGTTAAGAGTCCCTCCCAACCGGTTGACAAACAACCTTCTGCAAAGCCTAAAAGTAAACGGATTTATCGTGGCCAAATCATAGAAGATTGAAACAATCGGCTGAATTTGTCACATTGATGCGACAAAATCGTTAACATATCGTCCAGTTTCATACTCCGGAATTCATCATGAGCAGCATGTCTCCCCAAAACCTCAATCGTGGTTTACTTGATTTTATTGATGCCTCACCCACACCGTTTCATGCGGTAGCCAATATGAAAGCGGCTTTGGAGGCTGCTGGATACAAACAGCTCAATGAAAAAGAAAGTTGGGGAACATTATCGACCGGTGGATATTATGTAACCCGCAATGACTCCTCCATAATTGCGTTTAACCTGCCCGATATCAATCTGGCAGAAGCCGGTTTTCAAATGGTGGGAGCGCATACCGATAGTCCCTGTTTAAAAGTCAAACCACAACCGGGCACGGTAAAAAATTCATTCTGGCAGCTGGGTGTTGAAGTATATGGTGGAGCCCTGTTAAACCCCTGGTTTGATCGGGATTTATCGATGGCCGGACGCGTAAGCTTTGTTGATGCCGATGGTCAATTAAGCCATGCGTTGGTTAATTTCAAAAAGCCTGTGGCAACTATTCCCAGTCTGGCCATCCACCTGGATAGGGACGTCAATCAGAATCGCAGTATTAATCCGCAGCTGCATCTGCCACCGATAGTGCTGCAGACCGAAGAGGGCGATAAACCGGATTTCCGTGCCTTACTCGAGCAACAGCTCAGATCCGAGCAGGGTGAACTGAATGTGGGTAAAGTGCTGGATTACGAAATCTGTTTTTACGATACGCAACCATCGGCACTGGTTGGTATCAATGAAGACTTTATCAGTGCGGCGCGACTGGACAATCTGCTGAGCTGTTATATTGGTCTGCAGGCGTTATTGGCTGGATCGAAAAATAAGGCCAATTTACTGGTATGCACAGATCATGAAGAGGTCGGCAGTGTGTCGACCAGTGGCGCACAAGGAACCTTTTTGCCCGCCGTTCTGCAGCGTCTGGCCCAGGATAATGAAAGCTATCAACGAATTATCCAGCACTCCTTATTAATTTCTGCTGATAATGCGCATGGCATTCACCCCAACTATGCTGATCGGCATGATGAACAACATGGCCCCATCCTGAATAAAGGACCGGTGATTAAAAGTAATGCCAATCAACGTTATGCTACTAACAGTCAAAGCAGTGCACGTTTCCGGCAGCTTTGTGAACTGGCTGATGTGCCGGTGCAGGATTTTGTGGTGCGAACGGATATGGGCTGTGGCAGTACAATCGGGCCGTTAACTGCCAGTAACCTTGGCGTTCACACATTGGATATCGGTGTACCAACTTTTGCCATGCATTCGATTCGAGAGCTTGCCGGCAGCCAGGACACTTCGCATTTATACACTGCGCTTAAACAGTTTTTTAATTAAATCAAAGGAATATAAACACTATGTCAGAAACAGTTGATGAGTTAACGGTGACCTATCAGGAAGGCGATGTGACCACCGTCAAGGAACTCGATAAGGTTGTTCTTACCAAAGGTGCCTGGGCAACAGTGATGTTCCGTTATCAGGATCTGGATCGCAAAACCGGCGAGTTTGGTCCTGATAAATATACGATCCGTCGCTATCAAAAACGTAATGGTGAGTATGGCCAACGTTCAAAATTCAATATCTCCAGCCGCGATCAGGCGCAACAGATCATTGAAGCATTAACCCGCTGGACTAAAGACTGAATAGAATTAACTGACGATGAATAAGAGTTTATTAACCAATCTCTGCGCGGCCGCAGTGATTGGCGTAGGTTTATTGTTGGACACTCCCTGGCGTGAACCGGTTTTATCAATGGGAATGTTTGCCTTGGCCGGAGGGATAACGAACTGGCTGGCCATTCATATGCTGTTTGAGAAAGTACCTGGATTGTATGGATCCGGTGTCATTACAGCACGCTTCAGTGAGTTTCGCACAGCGATTGAAAAACTGGTAATGGAACAGTTTTTTAATCAGCAAAGTCTGGATCGCTTTGTCAGCGAGATGCTCGATGATAAGCGCGATCATCAACTCGATTTTTCCGAAATCATCGATCAAACTGACCTGAATCCGGTGTTTGATAATCTGGTGGCAACCATTATGGAGTCATCATTTGGCAGCATGTTATCAATGGTCGGCGGAGCCAAGGCGCTTAATCCATTGAAAGAACCTTTTGTTCGTAAAATGCAGCATTCGTTGAATGACATTGCCCATAGCGAACACTTTCAGCAGCACCTGCGGGAAAAGCTTAGCAGTGGGCCGGTCAGCGATGATTTATATCGGCAGATTTACGCTATCGTTCACAGTCGACTGGAAGAACTGACACCATTAATGGTCAAGCAGATGATTCAGGACCTGATTCGTCAGCATTTGGGCTGGCTGGTCGTCTGGGGCGGGGTATTTGGTGGCTTGATAGGACTGCTGACCAGCTTTTTACCGTTGTGAACCCGTGGATCGAGAATAGTTGTCGCTTATGCGCCGCGCCCGTAGCCTTTTATCATCATTGGCGTGGTCGCGATTACTGGCAGTGTGATGAATGTCATGCGTTGCAGATGGGCAAACAGCATCTGCCAGATCGGGAAAGCGAAACAGCGTTATATCTGACCCATGAAAATGATGTTGATGATCCACGATATCAGCAGTTTGTCTCACCAATTACCGAGGCTATTCTAAGCCAGATTACCTCTGACAAAATCGGTCTGGATTTTGGGGCGGGGCCTGGACCTGTTATCAGTAAAATCATTACTGAAAAAGGCTATCAGACAAAGTTGTATGATCCGGTTTTTTATCCGGATAACAGCGTGTTAATACAGCAATATGATTTTATTATCTGTTGCGAAGTTATTGAACATTTTCATCAGCCAGCAATTGAATTTGCCCGCCTCAAATCATTGCTTAAGGCGGATGGGAAACTGTTTTGTATGACCCAGCTGTTTGATGAGGGTATTGATTTTGCCAAGTGGCACTACAAAAACGATATTACTCATGTGTTTTTCTATCATCGCGATAGCCTGAAGTTCATTCAGCAACAATTTTCTTTCAGTACAGTTGAAATCAACCAGCGTTTGATAACGTTTACGAACTGAATTGTTCGCGAATTGCGATAAGATGCTCAGCGGGTAATTCGATTACCACGCTGACCATATCGGTAAATTGCTGATCGATAATTCGTCCTTTGATCTGTTTAAGCTGATATTCCAGCATTTGTAACTGGCTATAATCAATCTTTAAGCTGAGTTGTGCCATTTCTACCCAGGGAAGCTTGCCGGCCGCATCGATGGCTTGTTTAGCGGCATTTCCATAAGCTCGGGTCAGACCTCCAGTGCCTAATTTAACCCCGCCAAAATAACGAATGACCGCTACCACCGTATTAATCAGATCTTCACCCTGTAACGGTGACAGAATGGGCCGACCTGCAGTGCCGGATGGTTCGCCGGCATCAAAAAAACGTTCGGTGATAAACCCTTCCGCGGCGCGGATCCGCCAGGCAAAGGCCAGATGATTGGCAGAGGCATGCTGTGCAGCCAATTGTCGAAGCTGTTTTAAAGCAGATTGTTCACTGTCACAGTGCATAGCTACGCCAATAAACCGCGATTTTTTGATTTCCGATTCGCTGATTGAAGGAGTGCGAAGTATAAAAAACTGGCTGGACATCTTATTTACTATAGGAAAATACAGCCTGACAATTTACCATATCAGCATATTTTGCTCGCCTGTCAGGTAGGGCAATGTCTAAATTCATCGCAATTAATCAGGTAGCACAGTTTGTCAGAATTAAGTTTTGCAGTTGGCCAACGTTGGGTCAGTAACAGCGAGGCCGAGTTAGGTCTGGGTATCATCATTGAAGTCACTGGAAGACGAATTGAAATTTCCTTTCCGGCTGCCGAAGAGCAGCGCAGTTACGCCGCTAATAATGCACCATTGAGCCGGGTGGATTATCCGCTGGGTGAAAAGGTAAAAACCCGTAAGGGACAGATTTTTACCATCAGTGAAAAACATCCATTAAATGGCTGTGTGATTTATCAGGGGGAAACCGCTGAGGGTGAAGCTGTCAGTATTCATGAGATGGATCTGGATAGCTTTGTACAGTTTAGTCAGGCCTCAGACCGTTTATTTGCTGGTCAGATAGATAAAAACCGCCAGTTCCAATTACGACTCCGAACCCATCAATATTTTCATCGTTTACATCAGTCACCGGTATTTGGACTATTGGGCGCTCGGGTCCAATGTCTGCCGCATCAGTTTTATATTGCCTCACAAATGGCCAACCGTATTTCTGCCAGAGTTTTACTGGCCGATGAAGTCGGCTTGGGGAAAACCATTGAAGCTGGCTTGATTATGCATCAGCAAATCATGCAGGGTCGGGCCAGTAGTGTACTGGTGATTGTACCTTCAGCATTGGTGCATCAGTGGTTAGTTGAAATGCTAAGACGTTTTAATCTGGCTTTTACGGTGATTGATGCCGAACGCTATGAAGCGTTGGTTGAATTAGACGAGGGCAATGCCTTTGATAGCGCTCAATTAGTATTAACTGATTTACAGACGCTGGAAAATCATCCTGAAATGCAAACAGATGTATTGCAGGCAAGCTGGGATATGTTGGTAGTGGACGAGGCGCATCATCTACAGTGGCATGAAGATCAGAGCAGTGAAGGTTATCAACTGGTTGAAAAACTGGCAGAGCAGATTGCTTCAGTCTTATTGTTAACTGCTACACCTGAACAGCTGGGTATGGACAGTCACTTTGCCCGTTTGAAGTTACTGGATCCCGATCGCTATTATGACTTAGCGCAATTTCGTGAAGAACAACAGCACTATCAACAAATCAGTCTGTTACTCGAGCAATTGATGGCGGTTGAATCAGCCAGTGATTTCGATAAAAACAAGCGTTTAAAAGCGCAATTAAAACCTTATCTGGATGATGAGTTGTTATCTGCGTTGGCTGACAGTGATGAATTTGAAGCAGCACGTGAACAGGCTAAACAGCAGTTTCTAGACCAATTCGGCACCGGGCGGATTTTATTCCGTAATACCCGCGATACCGTTAAAGGGTTTCCTGAGCGGCAGTTGACAACTTATCCGCTGGATTTTCCAGAGCAGTTTTTGCCCGAAACCAACAGCGAACTTACTCAATTGGTACAACCAGAAACACTTTTAGGTGAAGACTGGCTGGAGCTGGATCCGCGGGTTGAATGGTTGGTGAGCTGGCTGAAACAGCACCGTGGAGAAAAAACCTTATTAATTACCGCCAATGCTGAAACGGCAAAAGAGCTGGAATTACATCTGCGTCTACAACATGGTGTGCGTAGCGCCGTATTTCATGAACAGATGACATTAATTACCCGCGATCGTGCTGCGGCTTTTTTTGCTGATGATGAAGAGGGCGCACAAATTCTGATCTGCTCGGAAATTGGCAGTGAAGGCCGTAACTTCCAGTTCTGTTCATATCTGGTGTTATTTGATTTACCGCTCAATCCCGATTTGCTGGAACAACGCATTGGTCGACTGGATCGTATCGGCCAGCGTAATACCGTCAACATCGTGCTGCCGTTTTATCAGGATACTGCTCAGCAATTGTTGCTGGACTGGTATCAGCAGGGTTTAAATGCGTTTGAATCTGTTTGTAAAACCGGTGCCGCATTACGTGAACAATTTGCTGATCAGCTGGAACAATGTCTAAGACATCCCGAAGACAAAAAAGCTTTTGCCAAATTGCTTAAAGAAACCCAAAAGGCAGAGCAGCAATTACGCGAAAGTCTCAGTCAGGGACGGGACCGACTGCTCACATTGAATTCCTATGATGAAGCCGCTGCAAAAGAAATCCTGATGCAGGTAGACGATGCCAGCAGCCCATTGGAACTGGCTGCTTTTATGGATGATTTCTTTGATGCTTACGGTGTGGAGCAACAGGCACACAGTGCTGACAGTATTATATTGCAGCGTGGTGATGAGTTACGAAGTGATGAAATTGACCTGCCAGAAGACGGTTTAACGGCCACTTATCAGCGGGCCAGGGCTTTATCCCGCGAGGATATGGCGTTTTTGAGTTGGGAACATCCATTGGTGTTATCGGCAATGGATGCGGTGATCAGTTCTGATCTGGGTAATACCGCATTCTGTCAGTTAAAAAGTAATCTGGTGCCCGCCGGAAGTTTGTTACTGGAAGTCGCCTTTGTAATGCATTGTCCTGCACCGAAGCAGTTTAATATTACGCGGTATATTCCTGAATCTTACCTGCGAATTGTTATCGACGAGAATGGCCGTTGTTTTGAAGAACAGTTGCCCGAGCAGGAAATGAATCAGCAAGCTGGCCGCATTCCCAAACATACTGCTCAGCAGATGGTGCAGGTCGCCAGATCCCGAATCGATAATTTAATTGACGCTAGTAAAAAAATGGCAGACAAACATCAAAAACAGTTAATTGAACAAGCTATCAGTAAAATGACCGAGCTGACGGACCATGAATTGAACCGTCTGCAGCATCTTGCAGAACAAAACACCCATATTAAGCCAGCAGAAATTGAAGCACTGCAGTTGGAACAACAACAGTTGCAGCAGTATTTGCACCAGGCTGAACTCAAATTGGATGCGTTACGCTTAATCATCGTGACAGAAGCGGAGTGATCTGCCAAAGTCACCCATGAAAATTTAATGGAGTAGGGTTTTGATTAAACGTTTGTTACCCCCTTTGCTGGTCGTGGCATTGGCCATCGTAATATTCGGTACGTTGATCAGTACCCGTCCTCAGGCTCCGGTTCAGGATCGTCCGGTAAAGGGTGTTTTGGTTGAGACTCAGACGATTGATTTTGCCGCATTATCACCAACATTAACGTTGTATGGTCGTCTTGAAGCCCCGCAAATGGCTAATTTGCGAGCTGCTGTTACCGCAGATGTCGCTGAGGTTTATGTGTTTGATGGCGAATATGTTGAACAGGGAGATGTGCTGATTGAGCTGGATCCTCGAGAAGCACAATTGGCGGTAGAACAGGCTGCTGCCGAACTGGCGCTGATTGATGCACAGATCGAGGCAGAAAAGTCGCAACTTAAACGCAATCAAGCCCTGTTAGGTACGCAACAGCAATTAGTCGATTTGGCTAAAGCGGCGGTGAATCGTGCTGAAAAGTTGCAACAGAGCCAGTTGTCATCCCAGGCTTTATTGGATGAATCCATCTCTTTACAGGCGCAACAAAGCCTGGAGCTTAAACAGCGGCAGTTTGATATTCAGGATCATCCCATTCGAATTGCCCAACTTCAGGCAAACCGTCAACAGGCTCAGGCACAACTGGATCGCGCAGAACTGGATTTGAGTCGTACCATTATCGAAGCTCCATTTTCAGGTCGAATCACGGATCGGCAAATTGCCAAGGGTGACCGGGTGCAGGTGGGTGATGCCTTAATGACGCTTTATGATATGCAGCAATTGGAATTGCGTGCATCCATTCCGCAGCGTTATCTGACGGATATTTATTCAGTGCTTGAAACACAGCAATTGACCGCCACTGCCGAAGTTTCCGGTCGGCAATATGAATTTGAATTACAACGCCTCAGCGGTGAGGTGAATGCCAATGTCGCAGGACGGGATGGCCTGTTCCGCCTACAAGGTGATCCGGGACCTTTGGCCGCAGGACAGTTTGTCAGCGCTCAACTTGATTTGCCCGTTCGGCAGGATACTGTAGCCATTCCTTACAGTGCTTTATATGGTTTGGATCGGGTTTATCGGGTTCGTAATAATCAGCTTGAAGCGGTGCAAGTCAGCAAAATCGGTGATTACTCCAATCAGGATGGCAAAAGCCGCTTGCTGATTCAAAGCGAAGCTTTGCAACAGGGTGATCAGATTATTACTACTCAATTACCAAATGCCATCAATGGGTTATCCGTAAGTATTAAAGATGAATAGCACGGTGAAACGCGACTTTATTGGTCTCTTTGCCCAACATCGGGTTGCTGCCAATCTGTTGATGATGGTGATGATCCTCGCCGGGGTTCTGTCGTTAAATCGTATTAATACTCAGTTTTTCCCGACCTTTGCTCTGGATATTATTACGGTAAGCATTGAATGGCGTGGTGCCAGTGCCGAGGACGTCGCCGAGTCGATTACCCGCCAGGTAGAGCAGGAACTTCGCAGTGTGGATTATGTGAAAAAGATGACCTCAACCTCATCTTACGGTATGTCACGGGTCACCCTTGAGTTTATTGAAAAAAGCGATATGGGGCAGGCACTGGATCAGGTCAAGGATCGAATTGCTCAGATCCGCAATTTACCCACGGATAGTGAAGAACCTGAAGTTACTCTGGTCACCAATTATGAAAGTGTGGCGCGCATTCTGATCACCAGTGAAACCGGCGACCTGGCGTCCCTACGTTATCTTGCACATGATATTGAGCATGAGCTGCTGGATCGCGGTATCTCGCGGATCAATATCAGTGGATTACCGCTTGAAGAAATAGCCATTCAGCTGGATAAAACCAAATTGGAAGCATTGGGACTGGATCTGGATGAGGTTGCTGATCGTATTGCCCAGCTGAGTCAGGATTTACCCGCTGGTGAAATTGGCAACGATGAAAGCACAAGGCAGATCCGCAGTCTGGATCAAGGTCGTGATGTGCAAGCATTTGCTGAATTTGCTTTGCAGTCCGATTTTGCCAATGGATTAGTGAAACTTGAAGATGTGGCTACTATTGAAAGGCGACCCTTACGTAAACAGATGAATCTGTTTTATCAGGGGCAACCAGCCATCGAACTGGAATTACAACGTACGGAAAACGCCGATTCATTGGAAAGTGCGCGGGTGCTTGAACAGTGGCTGGATGAAAAATCCTCAACACTGCCTGAGGGCGTTGAGCTCAAAGTCTATGACGCCAGCTGGCAACTGATTAAAGAACGGATCAATCTGCTGTTAAAAAACGGCCTGGGTGGATTATTACTGGTATTGGGCATTTTGTTTCTGTTCCTGCATGGGCGCGTTGCTTTCTGGGTAGCGGTAGGTATTCCGGTATCGTTTATGGCAGCTTTGGCCGTGTTATATGCACTGGGTGGCAGTATTAATATGATCAGCCTGTTTGGTCTGATCATGTCGCTGGGGATTATTGTTGATGATGCCATCGTCGTGGGAGAAGATGCATTTGCCCATTATCAGAGTGGTGAACCATCACTGACAGCATCAGAAGGTGGTGCAAGACGTATGCTGGCACCGATTTTATCTTCTTCGCTGACCACCATTTCGTCGTTTATTCCATTAATGCTTATCAGTGGTGTGATTGGCAATATTCTGTTCGATATTCCTTTTGTGGTGATTTGCGTGATTATCGCCTCGTTAATTGAGTGTTTTCTGATTCTGCCGGGCCATCTGCGCCATAGCTTTCAAAATATTCATCATGCTAAGCCTTCGGCAATACGTGCGCGTCTGGATAATGCTTTCAATTATCTGCGTGATGATCTTTTCCGTCCATTGGTCACTAATGCAGTAAAAAATCGTGGCTTAACGGTGAGCATTGCCATGGCGTTATTGATCATCAGTTTTGGTTTACTGGCAGGTGGTCGCATCAGTTTTAACTTTTTCCCATCACCTGAAGGCACCACGGTATTAGCCAATGCACGCTTTGTTGCCGGAACACCGCGCAGCGAGGCTGATAAATTTCTGCAACATCTCACGGCGACATTGCAGCAAACTGATCAGCAATGGGATCAGCCATTGGTTGATGTCGCCACCAGTAAGTTGGGCGCGGCGGGTACTGCCGGAGGCATGTCTGATGCTCAGGTGGATGACCGTTTTGCCTCAATGCAGGTTGAATTGACCTCGCCGGACCAACGCGATGTGCGTAATCAGACATTTATTAATGCCTGGCGCGAGAAAATCGTTATGCCTGCAGGTATTGAAACCTTCACCATATCGGAACGTCGAGGAGGCCCCCCTGGCAGTGATATTGATATTCGGCTCACCGGCGGCACCACCGATAACCTCAAGGCGGCTGCCAGGGAAGTTATTGAAGCATTACAACGTTATCCCGGTGTGAGTGCAATTGAGGATGATTTACCCTATGGTCAGTCGCAGTTGATTTATCGCCTAAAGGAGCAGGGCGAGGTGTTGGGGTTAACGGTTGAGAACGTTGGCAGACAACTACGCTCGGCTTATGACGGACGTCTGGTACAGATTTTTCAGGATGGTGATGACGAGGTTGAAGTTCGGGTAATGTTTCCAGATAGCCAGCGAAATACTCAGGCCTCACTGGACGATTTTATGATTCGCCTGCCAGATGGCGGTAGTGTGCCGCTGGATTCAGTGGTGCACTTTGATGCACGCCGAGGGTTTGATGTATTGCGCCATACCGATACCCGGCTGGCGGTACATGTCACTGCGACTGTAGACAGCCAGGTGACCAATAACAACACTATTCTGGCGGATTTACAGCAAGAATTTCTTCCTGATTTGATGGCGCGTTATGGTATTCAGGTGGTTTTTGAGGGCAGGGCAGAAGAACAGGCCGATACTATTGGGGATATGAAGCAGGGCACACTGCTGGCCTTTGCGTTAATCTATATTATTCTGGCCTGGGTATTCGCATCATATGGCTGGCCGCTAGTGGTTATGACAGCCATTCCATTTGGCTTGATTGGGGCGCTGGTCGGCCATTGGTTACTTAATATCGACCTGACAATTCTGTCGTTATTCGGCATCTTTGGGCTGTCGGGCATCGTGGTCAATAATGCGATTATTCTGGTGACCTTTTTCAAGAACTTACGTGAAAAAGGCCTGGAGACCCAAAATGCCATTATTGAAGCCTCGGTTTTACGGTTAAGGGCAGTATTATTAACCTCATTAACTACTATCGGCGGGCTCACACCATTACTATTTGAAACATCGCCTCAGGCGCAGTTTTTGATTCCAATGGCTGTATCGATTTCGTTTGGTTTGATGTTTGCCACGATTTTAGTGTTACTTGTCATTCCGGCATTATTGTCGTTCCACGAAAGCATTTCCGAAAATTTTGCCAAACTTCGTAATGCCAAGACACAAACCACCGAATAAGGGGTAGAAGATGAAACTGCGTATGCTGTGTTTATTATTCGGACTAAGCTCAATTTTAGTCAGTTACTCCGTTAATGCTGAAGAAACGGATCCTATCACGCTGAAAACACTGACGGATTACGTTTACAGCCAGCACCCTGCCAGACAAGCTGAATCCAGCATGGATGCGCTGGCAAAAAGCCGTTCAGATCTTGCTGGAAAGTTATTTGCTGAGCCTTTAAGTTTATCGGTGAATCATTTCAATGATGTAATCGGTAGTGGTGAGGGTCTGCAGGAATGGGAATCTTCAGTAGAAATGCCGATTTGGCTACCCGGTGAAAAACGTCATCAGCAGAATCTGTCACGTCATTTGGCCGCAGAGCTGCCTTACTATCAACAACGAATTCGCCTTGATGCCTCGGCACAGGTAAGACGTCATGTTTGGCTAGTGATGCTTTCTGCAGCCAAAGTTCGCCATGCCGAAACATTACGGGACAATGCCCGGAACTTGCTTAACAATGTTGAAAATCGGGTAGAGGGGGGGGATTTAGCCAGTTCAGAAGCTTTGCTGGCAAAAAGTCATCATCTGGAAATGCAGTCCCAATTGGCTTCGGCAAAGATGGATTTGCAACAAAGCTTAAATCAATACCAATACCTGACCGGGCAGCAGGTCTTACCGGATGTGATTGAAGAAAATTTACCGTTGTCGACTGAAATAGATAAAGCCCATCCATTATTAGCTGAGCTGGAGCAACAAATTGCCCGACAACGCAGTGAAATCGCCAACGCCCGTTATGACAATGTTCAACATCCCAGTCTGTCTGTAGGCGTTAAACGTGAACGGGATGAACACGCCGATCCCTATAACAACAGCGTAGGTGTGGGCATCAGCTTTGCCCTGAACGATGAACAATATCAGCAACCGGCTATTGCACAGGCCAGCCGGCAGTTAGCCGATTTACAGATTGCCCAGCAGCAACAGAAACGTCAGCTTGAAGCTGACTTGCT
This sequence comes from Methylophaga sp. UBA3613, assembly GCF_002375415.1. Lineage (NCBI taxonomy): Bacteria > Pseudomonadati > Pseudomonadota > Gammaproteobacteria > Thiotrichales > Piscirickettsiaceae > Methylophaga > Methylophaga sp. UBA3613. Next base: position 96,225 of record NZ_DFLS01000006.1, read on the forward strand.
TGCCGCGATGGATACGCTTAAAACGTTGCAACAGAGACAAACGCTATTGAAAGAACAATATGCGGTCAGTCAGCAATATGTTGATATGCAACAACGTAGTTTTGATATGGGTGGGGTGGATTTAACAAGCTTTTTACGTAGTCAGGAAATAGCCGACAAACATCGCCACCAACTTTTGCAACTGGAAATCGAAATTCAACAACAGATTGCACAGATTAATCAGATTGCTGGCCGGACGCTGTAGCGACAAACGTTGTTTTCAATCCGCAACTGTTTCGGCTCGCATTCTGGCAGCTAAATCTTCCCACAATGATAAGCGCGAGGCATCACCCACCCGTTGTCCTTCGCCACGGGATTTGGCCAGCCATAACCCCGTGCCATTAAAACTGTAAACAGGTGTCAGATCCTGACGACGACTGGCCGGTTGTATCTCATTAATCAGGTTATCCAGCACCAGGGGAATGGCGCGTTTATTTTCAAAATAAGTTAAAACCATATGTGCCTGATTCAGATCAATGGCTTTAACATAAGTGATACGCAGTTTATCTTCATCAACGCCAAGCTGTTTCAGGGTGAAATATTTAGCAATGGAGTAGTCCTCGCAATCGCCAGCTCCCAGTGACAGCATTTCAATCGGCGTAGCCCAGTAATCTTCTTTATTCCATAAAAAAATATCATCGACAAACAGGACATTACTGTTAAAAAAATCGTTTACTACCGCGAGTTTTTCCCGCTCTGATAAATCCTGATTTTCCTGCATCAATATTTGCCAGGCTTCAACGCGTTGTCTGGCCTCACTATCGTATTCATTTTCAATGCGTTGCAATAACGCTTCTGAAATCAGTAATTCTGCCAGCAATGGAACAGAAAACGGCAGCCACCAAACCAGCAGTAAGGTCAATACAATAGGTTTTAGCCGAAGCAACATTGATTAACGACTGATCCCGAACAAGCCAGCCTGTTGTAACCAGAGAAAGTCTTGTTCGTCTTTTGCACTTTCTGCCAATACTCTTACTTCCAGTAAGCGGGCAATTTCCTGAATGATATCGAGCAAGTCCGGTTTATTGGTATTACTACGGATATCTGTGGTCAGATCGCGTGCCAGTCGAATGTAATCAATATGCAGATCTTTCAGCAGATTCACCGGAATCACATCGCTGCTATAACGTTTTAATAGACTGTGAGCTCCTAACTGTCTGACAAAGATGCTGAAATTGGTGAATGTATCCAGATCTTTGGCCGCAGCATAAGCGGTCACACTAAACGCTAACAGGGCAGGGGATAAGCCTGATTGAATGACTGCTTTGCCAAGCCATTGGCGGAAGTCTGCTGAAGCAATTGATGCCAGAGACAGGTTGATTGTCACAGGAGCCGGATTGGATTCTTCGCCCATCAAGTCCAACACCTTTTGCACAATGTGTTTATCCAGTGTTTCAACCAGATCAAAAGCTTCAGCCATTGAAAAGAAGGTACCAATAGGCAGTAAATCACCATTTGCATCACGAACTTCGGTAAAGGCTTCACGCATCACCAGATGGGGTTTTGCGGTGTCACTGTAATTGTAAGCCTGGTTGGTAAAGGTAATCATTGCCGAATCTGTATTAATTACCTGTTCAATAGTAGCTTTCCAGCTCATTTCAGACATTGAACTTAAGGTGTTTTCCTTGATGTAAAAGGCATTGGCTTCAATCAAACGTGCTTGCTCATAGGCCTCAATCAATGCTGGCATGAGTCGCTCAACTTCACTGCTACGTTCATAAGAAACAATCCCCATATGCAGTAAGTCGCTATGCTCATATTGTTGCCCCAGTTCGTTGGCCAGAGCCTGAATCTCTTCGGCAATCCGGGTTATGTCTTGCATATTGCTATCGGTTGTCAAAACAGCAAATTCTGATCCGTACCAGCGATAACTGCGCAGATTGGCAAAGGGTAGTTGTTGCAACTGGCTGGCAAAATCCTTCAGTAGTGCATCTACTGCATTTTTACCCTGATTTTTCACCACTGCACTCAAGTCATCGAATTTGATGTAGATAACATGGCCGAATTCGCCAATGGAGAGTGCCTGTTTTATATCGACATTGAACGTTTGCTGATTTAATAAATTTGTAAGTGGATCACGATTCAAATTGTCATTGAGCTTATCAAGTCGCAAATTCAGGTGATGAATGGTTTTGCCAATTTTGGTTGACATACTGTTCATGGATTTGGCGACTGACCGTACTTCTCTGGTCCAGGGTAAATTTTCAATAACGGTAAATTTCCCAGCAGAAATATCGTTTGCCTGTTCGGTTATGGCTTTTAACGGACGTAAGGTCATTCTCAGCACCACCAACAACAGCAAAATCGCACCTAGCAGAATGAACAATGAAAATTTGAGCGTGGATTTAAATTGTTCGTATAGCTTGAGGTAACCATAACCGGGATTACTGGTGACTTGCAGGGTGCCAGCAATATTCCAGCCGGTACTTATTTCACTGACAGCGGTGGCAGTTTCGATGGGAAAAAACCGGGGAAGCCAGCTGGGGACACCACGAACTTCATCGGGATTTGTCAGCCGAATTAATTCATTGCCATCCACATCCAATAAACGCATTTCCTTGTAATAACCGGTATCAAAAATGGCGTTCATCATGGTTCGCAAAATCGGATCAGTTTCATCAGCCATATGGGGACTGAGTGATAAACCGAGTGAGGTTGCCGTGTCCTGTACATGCACTTCCGATTCGCCCTGCAGATAACTACGGATATTGTCCATGCTCATGACAAAATTTACTGAGAACACAATCAGAAAAATCAGTGTTAGCAAGATAAGTAATTGTTTTGATAAAGACATAAGAAACAACCTCATTATTAAAGGTATCATCAGGCTGGAGTCAGCATGAGACAGCTGTTTTACAACATCATCCAGTAATCGGGCTAACATTACCTGTGCAACTGCCGTCAGGCAAGCTAAATCCAGTGTTATTGGGCAAAACAATACACTTTTGGCTTTTGTTTTCAGTGACCGGTTGATACGATCAACCGTCCTCTATTCAAGGTAGTCTTCCGATGTTTATGGTTTTGGCGCAAATGGCCGTGTTAATTGCCTGTGGTGCGCTTTGGCAGGCCTTGGCTCCCAGGCATATTCCGGCGCTGGCACATCGCCGGGCTCTGACCGATCTGGTTTTTTATATTCTGTTGCCAGCCATGGTGATTGATGTGATCTGGCAAGCGCCGCTTGATATCACTTCAATGAAGATATCGTTGTTGGCAATGAGTGGTCTGGCGACAGCAGCCTTGTCTATATGGCTGGTATTAAAAGTGATACCGGTCACCAATGCTCAAAAAGGTGCGTTGATCCTGGCGGCAACTTTTCCCAACGTCACCTATCTTGGCTTGCCAGTATTGGATCAAGTGCTTGGCAGCTGGTCAAATGCCATTATTTTGCAATACGATTTATTTGCTTGTACCCCCATACTGATGACGGTGGGCATGTTAATGGCGGGATATTATGGCAGCCACGATCAGTCCTCACATCCATTAAAAAGCCTGATAAAAATACCACCATTATGGGCAGTGACCATTGCAGTGCTATTAAATCTGCTCAATGTGGAACGCCCTGATTTTATTCATTCTGCCTTGCAAACGCTATCTGGTGGCGTGGTGCCATTAATGCTGATAGCACTGGGCATGAGTATTCGCTGGCAGAGCCTGCGATTGAACCTGTTACCACTATTATTACCGGTTGCAGCAATTACCTTATTTATGGCGCCAGCGGGTGTTTGGCTGGTGACTCAGGTTCTGAATTTGCCGACCGATATTATGACCACGGTGATTTTATCGGCTGCTATGCCGACGATGGTATTTGGTATTGTGATTTGTGAACGATACGGTTTGGATACATCGCTTTACGCGGCAGCGGTAACATTAACGACTGTGCTCTGCATGGCGAGTTTACCGCTGTGGTTTTACTGGATTAATTGATCGGACCAGACAAAACCCGCTTGATCCACCGCCTGTTTAATCAATTGCATGGCTTGTTCAACCTGATCCAAATCGCCACGCAGACTGAATTCGATATGGGGAGGATCACCCAAATGAGGCAGACTGGATAATTTCAGAAGTGGATAATCGTTAACAATCTGATTCATTACCGGTAACAAATCCGACTCACGTCCACGTTGGACAAAAATAGTCTGCTCTGTTGCTGGGCGCTGGTTTTTTAAATGCGCATACAGGTTATCCAGAACCCATTCGACCATCGGCCAGGCCATCTCTGGAAAGCCCGGAGTGAAGTGATGGTTTGCATAAGAAAAACCTGGTATACGATTGATTGTATTGGGGATTATTCTCGAGCCTTCTGGAAGGTAGCCCATCAATATACGATTGGGGTAAGCATCCTCGCCAAACCGCGCTTCGATTTCAGCAGTTGCTTCGGGGTGAGGGATTAATGGCACATCGGCAATTTTGGCAACAGTCTGGCGCGTTCTGTCATCGGGTGTTGCGCCGATGCCACCGAAACTGAACACCAGATCGTTACTGCTCATGCTGTAACGCAAAGCTCGTTCAAGTTGTTGTGGATCATCCCCAACAATCAAGGTCCAGCTTAGTTCAAGACCGCGTTTGGCCAGCATGATTTGCAATTGATTGAAATGCTTGTCCTGACGTTTACCGCTGAGAATTTCATCGCCAATTATGACCGCGCCAATATGCATGTTTACTCCGTTTCCTGTCGATTACGCATAAAATCTGCGGTCTGGGCAAAAGAACTCATTAACTGTTCAGCAAATAATGGATCCAGATCCATGGTTTTCAGGGCTTGAGCCATGCAATACAACCATTGATCGCGCTCTTCAATACCGATTGAAAAGGGAAGATGTCTGGCTCTTAATCGTGGGTGTCCATATTTTTCTATGTAGAGTGAGGGGCCGCCGAGCCATCCGCTCAAAAACATAAAGAGTTTATCTTCACTGATTTGAATGTTTTGCGGATGTAAGCCACGGATTACTTCGGTTTGCGGCGTCTCACACATAATATTGTAGAAGGTGTGACAAAGTTTGCGAACGGCAGGTTCACCGCCAATGCGTTCATAAGGTGTTGCAATATCGGCCATGCTGAATCCATGCTCAAATCAGTGCAGTTTACTCTGCATCTATGTACTCATAAAGGGTTATAAGGTTGCGACATCAGGTTCAGACACGGATAATGAACTGTTCTATCTAACCCTCTCACTAATTAAAGGAGCTATAGCTTATGAGTGAAAGAATTGTGATGCGAACAGGTGAAGCACTGATCGCTGATGGTCCACCATTAACTGCCGCGGAACCAGAAGTCGTTATCGGCGAACTGGATGGACCAGTAGGAACCGCATTTGCCAATTTAATGGGTGATCAGGTTAAAGGTCACTCGCGCGTATTAGCGCTGATGAATACCGATGTTCAGGTTCGTCCTGCGACAATTATGGTCAGTAAAGTGACTGTTAAAAATACCGCCTACACCAATATTCTGATGGGTACGGTTCAAGGTGCAATTGCCAATGGTGTTTTGGATGCTGTTCGTAACGGTACTATCCCTAAAGAAAAAGCCAATGATTTAGGCATCATCGTTTCTGTCTGGTTAAACCCTGGCATCACCACGGTTGAAAACCTGGATCATGAAGCGTTATTTGATGTACATCGTCGTGCTACAACGCGTGCTATCGAGAAAGCGATGAATCATGAACCAAGCATCGATTACCTGTTGGAAAATCAGGATAAGCTGGTTCATAAGTATTATCAGAAAGAACTGGATGCGAAAAAATCTTAATTGAATTTTTTGCAAAAATGACGGTCGTAGGTATGTAGGTTATTCACAGCCTCGACAAAATTTACGGTTTGTCTGCGAAAGCAGGCAGACCGTTTTTTTTTGCCATGTATAATGCTTGAATGTGAATAAAGGCGGTCAGAGAGACAAATGGATTTATATTCCATCGATACATTAATGCATGAAACGCGACAACTGGCCGCACGTTATCGTCAGGCAACTGGCAGCACTTTGCCAGTTACTGGGGAAATTGCCCGTTTTGATGCCGCAAAATCTTTGGATCTGCAGTTACTGGATAATTTAAATTCCAGTTATGACGCCGTAGGTAAAAGTGGCGCATTAGCCGATCAAAAATTGGTGATTAAAGGTCGCGCCATTTTTGATACCAGTAAATCCACCCCACGAATTGGTCAATTGAACCCCGCCCAGGAATGGGATGGGGTGTTACTGGTATTGTTTGATGATGAATATCAGCCGGTAGAAATATTTTATGCTTCCAAGCAGGTTATTAAGGAAGCACTGAATGATCGTGAGAGTAATCGTAAAAAACGCGGCGCCATGTCTATCGCCCAATTCAAAATTATCGGTGAACGGATCTGGACGGCTGAAAATGGTGCAGAACCTGAAATTTGGGATAATCAGGCTACGTGATTTACCCAGGCTGGTTAATGGAGTCGTACGGACGTTGTTATGCAGGATGATTTACAACAGATTTTTGCTGATGGCGGCATTCTGGCCAGGCAAATCAAGGGATATCATCCGCGTCAGGCACAACAGGAAATGGCTCAGCGTATTGCCGATACTCTGGCCTCTGCTACAGTTTTAGTCGCTGAAGCCGGAACTGGAACCGGTAAAACCTTCGCTTATCTGGCACCGGCCATTTTATCGGGTCAAAAAGTCTTTATTTCCACCGGCACCAAAAATCTTCAGGATCAATTATTCAGAAGTGACTTACCCACATTGCGTAAAGCGTTGGCCGTACCGTTTCAGGCGGCTATCCTCAAAGGCCGTGGTAATTATCTATGTCATCATCGACTGACTCTTGCCGAGCAGGATCCGTTATTGCTTTCACAAAGTGACACATTAAGGTCATTACGTGATTGGTCACAAAGCTCCAAAAATGGCGATTTAAGTGAATCAGATTTGCTGGAAAACCAATCACACCTATGGCCCAGAGTAACCTCAACTGTAGATAACTGTCTGGGACAGCAATGTCCTGAATATCAGCAGTGTTTTATTGTGGAAGCCCGTCGACGGGCACAGGAAGCTGATATTGTGGTGATTAATCATCACTTGCTTATGTCGGATTTTGCTTTGAAATCTGCAGGGCAGGGTGAAGTATTACCAACAGCGGATGCATTTATAATCGATGAAGCACATCAGCTCCCAGCGATTGCAGGCCAGTTTCTCGGTAATCGAATCAGCAGTAATCAAATCGTTGAATTATGTCGTGATACCGTGCAGGAGGTTCAAGAACACGCAGCCGACAGTAAAACCCTGGGATTGCACGCAGAAAAACTCCAGGCAAAATTACAATCGTTACGTTTGCATATTGGTAATGTCGAACAACGCACACCCTGGTTAACCCAGTTATTTAATGACGAAATTAAAAATAATTTCAATGAGTTAGTTGATTATCTTGAAGTGTTTGAATCAGAGCTGGAACCCCTGGCAGTACAAAGTCCAGGGCTATCGCAATGCCATGTTCGAGCTAAAGAGTTAGTCAATATTATTCAGTTATTTTCTGAGCAAAATGACGATAACCTGGTGCTGTGGCTAGATAATCGACCAACCGGATTTGTTTTACATGCTACCCCGTTTGAAATTAGTCAGCATTTTCAACAATGGCTGGAAGAAAAACCGGCAGCATGGGTTTTCACCTCAGCAACCTTAACCGTTGCCGGCAAGTTTAATCACTTCTGTCAGCATCTGGGCATAGAAAACGCTGAATATGCCAGTTGGGAAAGCCCGTTTGACTACGCAAAACAAAGTCTTTTGTATTTACCCAATATTCCAGTTGAACCATCAAATCGGCAATACAATCAATATGTTGCTGATATTGCTAAAGAAGTTATTTTGCACAGTCAGGGTCGCATCTTCTTATTGTTTACCAGTTATAGGGCAATGCATGAAGTAGCAGAATTACTGGCCGATCTGGATTATCCATTGATGGTGCAGGGGAGTGGAGCGAAAGCCACTTTATTGGAGGAGTTTCGACAGCATGGTAATGCCGTATTACTCGGCACCAACAGTTTCTGGGAAGGTGTAGATGTTCGCGGTGAAGCTTTATCTTGTGTATTAATCGATAAAATTCCATTTGCCTCACCTGGCGATCCGGTATTGGAAGCACGCATCAATAACCTGCGGGAGCGGGGCGGTAATCCGTTTCGAAGTATTCAGATCCCTTCTGCAGTCATTCAGTTAAAGCAGGGAATAGGTCGATTAATTCGTGATGAACAGGATCATGGGGTGTTGATCCTGTGTGATCCACGGCTGTTAAATAAACCATACGGCAAAGTGTTTATGCGGAGTTTGCCCGCCATGCCGATCACACAGGATATCAATCAGGTCGAAGATTTCTTTGTACAACGACAAGTTAAAGCTGCCATTTAGTCATTTTAAATCAATCACTAAAAGTGTAAATCTCACATCAAATCTAACGCATATTTCTTTAATAAGGCTAATGGAACAATCTCTGTTGCCCGCTGATGAGTACTGGCAAGCACGACTTTGGGCGCTACATCATGTTGTTCTGCCTCCAGCCAGCGCTGAGCACACAGACACCACCGATTACCTGGCTTTAACCCGGGAAAATCAAAATCCGAAACAGGGGTGCTTAAATCATTGCCACGAAACCTTGAAAACTCAAGAAACGCCTGAGTTACTTCAACACAAACCGTATGTGAGCCAAAATCCTGATCATTGGTATTACAACATCCATCGCGGAAAAAGCCAGTGAGCGGATCATGACTGCAACTTTGTAACGGTTCACCAAGAACATTTAATGCAGGGTTGATTTCCAGTTCCATAATTAATCGTATTTAATATATTTAAAACGGGCATCATCGGGCGTACCAACAAGAGCACCACCTTCAATCAGGCCTGGCTGCCACATAACGACTTCTTCGATTTTTCTCGCTAGCTCAAAATCTTTATCAGTAATGCCTTTGGCAGCATGATTGGTGAGCTTAACGATAACGAAAGCATAGGAAACAGTGAGGTCAGGGTGGTGGAAGGCGGCTTCTGCCAAGTGTCCGACTGTATTAACGACCATTAAAGTGGATTTCCAACCGCTGGTTTTATATTTACGGCGGATCCAGCCATTCTCGAGATACCAGTTAGGTAACTCAGCCTTGAGCCGTTGTTCGACTTCAGCATCGGAATAGGTTTTCTCGTTTTCAGTTTCTCTCCAGCTCATATTAATTTCCTCATTATTTTATAAACCAACTAATAAGAGAGTCAGTGTAAAGCAATATTAAGTTTCACACTCACTACAGAATTGTTTGGATGGTGCTTAATCTAGGTTAGGACCAACATAGAAACATCGCTTTTTGGTCTGAAAATGTACGAGGTAAGCCAAATCGGATAGGGTTACCGAAATTAAGTTGCTAAGTACTCACATTCGTTATTGAACTTGTTAATCGATATGCAATTTAACATAATATACATTATACGAACTTATGAAATGACAAGAATTCGAGATAAGCCATGCTCAAAAAACAGTTTCCAGTTAACTTCAGATAATATGTGTTATGACTAAAGATTGGTTTTCTAAGATCGTTCAAAATTTAAAATCTGAGCGTTTTCACGATACAAACCCCACAAGATTTTAAATTCTGCATGGTTGGTAATTTGGTTAGTCAAGAAATTTAGATGTTCTCAGATTCTTAATATCGTCATACAGCTTTTCTCGTTTTAAGTGTGTCCTTCATGGCCGAAAAATATAGATAATTGAAATGATTATCACTTGCTCAACAACTATCCTCAATTGAACTTTCCTCGCCACACTATCAGCGATATAAATGCAGCTGCAGAAATACAAATCAACAAATCAGTTATATGCAGAGGTGACATGTGAAATACCGCTGAGACTGATGGTATTTGTACTATCACTATGCTGACGAATATTGTTGTTGCAACAATAATTTTTGAAGCCATGCTGGACAATTCACTCAAAGTGATTGTTACTGCAACGCTAGTAGCTATGAGCATGACCATTGCCATTGCTCTCGCATGGTTGACGTCATTATTACTCCCAAGGCTGAATAAATAGGCAACAAATAGCATCAATGTCGTAACTAGACCAGCACTGAAAATAGTGACCCAGTGCCTTTTAGCAAAGAATGTTTCATTTTCAACACGATGAGTCTCGGACAGTTTTTTCCCAAGGGGCATTTCCTGAAATACCAACAAGGCAGTTGGATGAATAATCAGCTCTAACCAGACTATGTGTAAAGGTAAATAGAGAAGAGGGAAACCGAAAAGCGGAATGATTGCTGCTGTTATAACCAATGGGATATGAATGATTAGGAGGTAAGCAAAACTGAGCTGAAGATTTTTGAACAGTTGACGACCAGCGAGAATTGCATGGGTGATAGTTCGAAAATTGTCATCCAGCAGAACTACTGACGCCGACTCACGAGCACTTCGAGTTCCTCGCTCTCCCATGGCGATGCCAATGTCTGCAGCTTGAAGTGCAGGAACATCATTAACCCCATCACCGGTGACAGCCACTGTCTCTCCCATCGACTTGAGCATTGTCACGATCTCAAGCTTCTCCGATGGTACTGCGCGAGCAACAACGTCAATGTCTTTGAGCTGCTCAGGATGAGATTTCAAAATACTTTTCAGTTCATCAGCATTGATAATAGTAAGTGTCTTCCCTCCCCCTAAGCCAATTTCGTTGGCAACGGCTCTGGCTGTTAGTTGGTGATCTCCTGTAATCATCAATACATGAATATGACTGTGTAAGCATTCTTGGATGGCATCAGAAACGCCTTTGCGAACTGGGTCTTCAAAAGCCAACAAGCCGGCAAATTCATAATTTATTTCAGGCTCAGCATCGTGCCAGGATGACAAACTCATAATCAGGCTTGCACAACCAATGACCTTATGTCCAGTCATGGCAAGTTCACTAACCTGATTATTCCAATCTGCAAGCTCCTGTTCGCTGAGAGTACACATCTTGAGAATCGTCTCAGGGGCACCTTTTACGCATACTTTTAGAGTTTCGCTATCCCATTTGTAGATGGCGGTTTCTCGTTTGCGATCCTCCGTGAAGGGAAAGGTAGCCATAGCGGAGCCAAAATCTTGCTCGGACGGACTGCGCTGTAATATCTCAAAATCCAGTGGGTCATGGGTTTCACTTCGTGACGCACCTGCAGCAGTTTTGAGCAGGTCTGTTTCACTGGCCTCTTTAGCCGGGAAACAGTGAACAAGTTTGAGCTTGCCTTCTGTTAGCGTACCGGTCTTGTCTGAGCAAATATAGGTGATGCGTCCAATATTCTCCACCGCTACAGCACGCCGTACTAGCGCGCCACGTTGAGCCAAGCGATAAATACCCACTCCAAGAAAAAAAGTAAAAACAACGGGGAACTCCTCAGGGAGTGCTGCCACTGCTAAAACCAGTGCACTCATAAGCGCATCCAGGTAACCAAAGCCTTGATATAGTCTTACCAAAGCAAGAAGAAGGCAAAGAAGTGTCGCGGCAATAATCAATATGCCTACAAGATGGGCTATGGCTTTCTGTAGCTGGGTCCTTTCATTACGGCTTTGTACAACCGACCTGACAATTTCGCCATAAAGTGTTTCGCAGCCAGTAAAAATAACACGTACTTTGGCGCTTCCTGTCAGTAGCCTGGTTCCAGCATAGACCCAATGAACTGAATCTACCGAATTTTGCGTCGTTTCTGGATCTAATCTTGGTATGGGCTGCTTGCGTAAAGGAAACGATTCGCCGGTAATTACTGATTCATCAAATTGTGAAACTTCAGCGCTTAGTAGAACCCCATCCGCAGGAATATAGTCTCCAGCTGTTAACAAAACGAGATCGCCGGGTACGATCTCAGCCGTTGTTATCTGCATACTGGAGCCATCACGTATCACATGTGCAGTTGCAGCTAGTCGATTTTTGAGGCCTTGAGAGGAGGTTTGTGTTCGTCGATGTAAGTAAAAATCCATTCCAATCAAGGGGATTATTGCTGCAAAGAGTACGAAAGATTCGACAAATTCGCCCAATGACAAGAATAGAATTGAAGTTGCTACCAGAAACCAAAGCATCGGATCACGTAGTGTGTCTTGCAGTGCTATCAGTAATGGCGAAGCCGATGTGTCGATTATGTCATTAGGCCCGTATTTCTTGAACCGAAGCGCCGCCTCTGCCTTTGATAAACCTTGATTGTTACTTAATATGCCCTGCAAACGATCCATGGGTACGTACCGATGCATGATTTATTCCCTTGATTCAGTGAGAATGGTTTCTTAGAAGGCCATCAAAGATGATAATAAATTTGGTTGAATAGCCAAACAGCCAAACCTATAAATATTGACCAGAAACAGAGCCCTTTAAAATACCCCATCAAACTCAAAGACCATGATCTATTTCCGTCATTCATTGCTGGTAAGCCCCCAGAAGCTATCTTGAGAAGCTCTGGCGACATTAGTACAAGAAGCGTAACAACGCCACCAATTATGAGGATTGTCAGAGCCGCAGCCAGTATGAATTTATAGTTATGTAATTTCATAGTGGGTTCCTCCATCCACCATTAATCCAATTGCTGATGGTCATTTTTAAAAAAATACAAATATGCCCACTAATAATAGTTATACCCCATAATTACTCTCATAGATTTTCGTAATCAACAATATGATTGCAGTACGTTTTCTATCTGTTCCTGTCGATCAACACTATTGAATGGGCAACATAATCCTACCTCAGGAAAATATCTCTATGTTGCAGATTACTAGTGATAACTATTTCCTCACCGATAACCATTAGCACTTTGGATAAAATGCTTGTAATTTCAATTATTTCCCAACATTGACAATATGTGTGATGTGGCCTACTGGCAATCGATATGGGAAGTAAACAAAAACCAATAGATGAGGCGATCTTGATTGCGCCCCTCTTTATCTCATGCACGGGTCGCATTGATCCATTAAAAGCAAAGACATCAACATTATGTGATGTCAATTCTGGTTCGATTATTTTATAAGGTAATGATTTACTATCTTTAGGGAATAAAATTGGTGAATAACCAAAACGACGAATCAGCTCAGCGATACCGAGCCTCGAAATAAGTCTTTTTTAACAATGCAGGCAATATAGTCCTTTAGAAGGAATATATTTCCCATGCCAAAACAACATTAAAGCTTGTAGTCGCAACTCAATAACTATTTCTAACTTTTTGCAAATGCGAGCCACGATGACGGGCCGAGAATAGAGAATTTGCTTGGGTCATTGCATTTCACTTTGAGCACTATCCTTCTTTTCAGATAATGGGTCAGACTTTGATTTGTTTTCAATCCTAAAAATAGGAGATTTAAGAAGTTGTTCCGAAACCTCATAAACCAAGATCTTTTCTATTTTATGGTTGTCATAATCACAAAGCTTCGACTCTGAGTCCGGATTTCTGCTCAGACAGGAATTCAGATGAAGGTAGAATTTAAAAACAACGACATGCTCGCTTTCATGCTCGGTAAATACTACATATTCAATAAGCTCGGGCATCATGGTTTCCACGACTACGGGACGATGTTTAATATCAAGAGAAACTCCCAACACTATTATGGATAGCTGATCATCATCAAATCTCAAAGAGCCAACTGGATTTTCCTCTTGTCCATGGTGCTTCCTGAGTTCTAGCATGAATTCCTTATGCCTTTCTCTTAGCCGTTTTAAATTTTCAGCTGCTTTTTCTATATTAATAACATTGCTCATATGAAACTCCTATTCAACTTTACGATTTACCGTAGCATAGGCGTATCAGCCTTAGTGGCTTATTAAATTTACATTTTAAGATGAAATACTTTACAAAACTTCACCTAGACAGGAAGTTGTATCCGTATTTTTAGAGATTCATATGAGCACATCTCTAGTAGATCACACATCAATTTAAAGATGACTTTTAAAAACCACCTTTGTATTGTTGCAGCATAAGACATACTTTTAATACAAATCTCGGCATAAGCTCGACATTCACAGCCAATAATCAGACTGATATTTACTACCATAAAAAATATGTATTTAATTAAATCAATAGATTAAGTCGGTGCAAGTGGACATGCTTTTACTGAGAATGACAACAAACCCCACAAGATTTTAAATTCTGCACGGCTTGTAATTCATTGACTCCAGATATTCAGATTGTCTAAATGGAATCTTTTTTCACATTACAAAATATATATTGCTACCTACCATTGAAATCATGGAATAATCTTTTCAGCACGTAAACGATCAAACAGGTCAAAAAAAGCAGCTTTTGTTTCGCGGAAATGATCGAAACCGAAATCGCGTGTCTTAGTCGTATCGTTGACGCACTCTTGATCCCGCCCCAGGTCTGCATCGGTATGCCACCAGGAAGCCAGTTTGCTAATGTCCGACTCAACCAAATCATGCTTTTTAGCAATTTCGCGCCAGGTTGTATCGGCCCCATTCATCTGAGTTTCTAGTGGCTGTGGTGTTTCAGGGCAATCCGCGACTTCAAGACCAAAATACTCGCCGATTTCACGCCACATGCGTCTCCAGCGAAAAACATCGCCGTTAACCGTATTAAAAGCCTGATTTGCTGCGCCTGGAGTTGTTGCGGTCCACTCCATCTGGCGTGCCAGAACTAATGCATCGGTCATATCGGTTAGCGCATTCCACTGAATTTGCGAACCTGGAAATACGAATGGTTTGTCTTTTGCCCTGCAGATCGTGGCATAGACTGCAAGCGTTGTCCCCATGTTCATAGCGTTACCTCGGGCGTAGCCGATCACTGTGTGTGGACGATGCACATTCCAGGAAAAGCCTTGACGCCGGGCGGTTTCGAACAACACATCTTCAAGCGCATAGTAAAAGTTGTCGCCGGGGACTCGTGGTTCGGATTCGCGAAACGGTGTCTCAGTGCGACCGCTACCATATGCTTCGAATGAACCGAGATATTGTTTGGTCCCGGTTACTAGTGATGCGTGTTGTAGGTCGGCATCTTCAAGCGCTGAGAAAAGATTACGCATCATGCCACTGTTGGCCTCAATGTTAGCCTTCTCATTATCGCGACGTATCCATGTGCAGTAGAAAACATGAGTGATCGGCAGACCGGCTAATGCCTCTCGGGTAGCCGAATCATCCAGCAGATCTACAGTTACCGGAATCACGCCGCTCTGTTCAGTCGCGTGCCGTGAAAGACCAAATACCGTCCATCCGCTGGCAACCAAATATGAAGCCAGATTACCGCCGGTTATCCCGGTGGCGCCAACGACTAGTGCAGTACCTTTCCGCATGAGTATGTCTCCTTTCGGGAATGGGGTCAGCCCAGATAAGTCGCTTACAGGACTCATTCCAGCCATTTATAGGATAAAGTCCCTAAAGGGACTTTATTATTCGAAATTTTGATTTGAATAGAGAAAAACGTGACATATTTTCCCTAATTAAATGGCTTGAGAGCTACTTCATTCAATACGATACAGCAATTTAAATCGGCAGAAACTGCTTATGAAAATGAAGCACCTATTTTAGTAACAATTTAGCAGATAGCTTGGCAGTCAAGGGGTCAGAACGACCTTGATACAGCCTTCCTCATGTTTCTGAAATAATTCATAGCCGCGAGGCGCATCGGCAAGTGCTAAACGGTGGGTAATAATCTGTGAAAGATCGCTCCCACCCTCTTCTACATGCTTTAATAATGGCTCTAGGTAACGTTGCATGTGGGTCTGCCCAGTCTTGATAGTGAGCCCTTTGTTCATCACTGCGCCCATCGGAAACATATTCACGAATCCGACATACACCCCCGGTATCGATAGCGAACCGCCCTTCCTACAGCACTTGGCGATTTGTTGCAGCACATATGGATTTGGAACCCCTTTGACGTGGGCCAGGTCCTTCGCCGTGTCCATTATCGAATTTACAGCACCATGTCCATGTGCTTCCGCTCCAACCGCATCAATGCAGCCGTCCGGGCCACGACCACCGGTCATTTCCATCAATCGTTCGTACACTTCATCTGGATCGAAGCTGTCGATGATTTCTGCGCCGCCAAACGACTTCGCCATCGCGAGGCGTTCGGGAATGTGATCGATGGCGATAACTCTTGCAGCACCAAGCATCCAAGCACTGCGGATCGCAAACTGGCCGACTGGACCGCAGCCCCAGATTGCGACGGTATCTCCTTTTACAATATTCGCATTCTCAGCGGCCATGTAACCGGTCGGAAATATGTCGGACAAGAACAATACTTTTTCATCCGGTAGACCGTCCGGCACTTTGATTGGACCGACATCCGCGTGAGGCACTCGCACCAGTTCTGCCTGGCCTCCAGAAAACCCGCCGGTCATGTGGCTGTAGCCGAACATTCCGCAGGTTGCATGTCCCATCTGCGCTTCAGCCAAATGCGACTTGGGATTGGAGTTATCGCAGAGAGAGTACATCTGTTTTTTGCAGAAAAAGCATTCCCCACATGCTATTGTGAAAGGAACCACTACCCGGTCTCCGACTTTCAATCTTGTCACCGCCGAACCGATTTCAACGACTTCGCCCATAAACTCATGGCCGAGGATGTCGCCTTTTTCGAGCGTTGGCACGAGCGCGCCATACAGATGAAGGTCGGACCCACAGATCGCGGTAGCCGTAACCCTGATAATCGCGTCATGGGGATCCTGCAAAACGGGATCGTCAACGGTATCAACCCGGACGTCCTCCTTGCCGTGCCAGCAGAGTGCTTTCATATCGTAAATTCCTAAGAGAATGTTAATAAGATTTTATTCTTGGGAATCTATTCACTCTGTTCGCAATCCAACATTACATATTATTAAGCCTTAGCGATACAATTTAAGATTTTCAATTCTGAATTATCACTTAAGCCGTTAAACACTAAATTCAGATTTTCTCAGATGTTTTATGTAGTTTTCTGAATGACTAATCAAAGCCTATGAATACGCTTGTGTAAGTTGCTGGTGAATAATTTCTATAGCGCGATCAATTTGTGCTGCATCGTTGTAACGGCCGAAACTGAATCTGAGTGATGAGGTAGCTTCTGCTTCTGTAAGACCTATGGCAGACAAAACATGCGATGCTTGGGGATATTCGCTATTACAGGCTGAACCCGTGGAAGCACAGATTTCGGGTTGCATCCCTGCCAATAAATTTGTGGCATCAACATTTGCAAACCTGATATTCAGGCAACCTGGGTGGGTGTTATCCGTTGTGCCATTAATAGTGAAATCAATATCATTGTTTCTGAGACCAGCCAGAAACCGTTGTTTCATGGAAGACAGCCAGGTTCTGTTGTGCTCTGCCCCTTCCCTGCTTAATTCCATCGCTTTGGCAAACCCCACTGATAAGCCGGTAGGCAGCGTACCTGAACGTTGACCGAACTGCTGACCGCCACCATGTATAAACGGTGGCAGTGATGCTTGCAGCGAATTTTTGATATAAAGCGCCCCAATACCTTTCGGGCCGTATACTTTGTGTGCCGATAAACTCAGCATGTCGACATTCCATTGTTTGACATCAATATCAATGGCTTCAGGCGCTTGTGCCGCATCACAGTGAAAAATTGCACCAACGTTATGGGCTAATTCAGCAAGTTTCTGGATGGGCTGAATCACACCAATTTCATTATTGACCGCCATCATTGAAACAAACAAGACCTGATCATTGAGCATGGATTGATATACATCAATATCCACTAACCCGCTTGAATCAACCGGAATTTCGCTTACCTGATAGCCAAGTTTATGGGCAAAAAAATACGCCGCATTTTTAATACATTTATGTTCAATTGAACTGATTAGTATCTTGTTACGCTTTGTAGTATTGGCAAACAGGACGCTTGCAATCACCTGATTATTTGATTCGGTAGCCCCCGAAGTGAAAATAATCTCTTCTGCGGATGCATTTATACACGACTCAACTGTGGATCTGGCCATTTCGGCAGCCTCAGCAGACTGGCGCCCAAGAAAATGTGCTGAATGTGGATTGGCAAACAGATCATCACTATAAATCGCCATCGCTTCACGAACTTCAGGTTCCAAAGGCGTTGTAGCTTGATAATCTAAATAGATGGAGTTGCCAATCAGCACGATAATTTCCTGTAATTAAAATAATTTTATAGCGAATTGTTTATTTTGCCTGCCATTTAAACCTATGACTGTACGTTATTCAAATAAGCCACCCTATCAGCTGCAACCATTAAAACAAAACGACCTACTCCCGATATCCTGGAGTAGATCGCTGAATCTTTTAATAATTAAAATGGATATTGGACCCTACCCGTATCGGGCTTTGATTCAGATAGTTTTGTCAGCAGTGTAAGTCGTCTCTTTACTGTCAATAACGGTCGCTTTCAAAACGCCTGATTTAGTTGGTTTGAAGGTGAAATGCACACTGGGATCTTCACTGAAAGAAATGCCCATATCAACATTGAATAAAGGCTGATCAGCATAATTTACCGACATTGTTTTTACATAATGAGCAGGAATATAACGTCTGGTTTCCTGGTCGAACTGCAAGCCATTATAGTTTGGATGACTTATCATTACCTGGGCCGTAACATCATTACCTAATTCGGGCTTACGCATCCTGATCAGCATTTTACCCAGACGTGATTTTACAGCCTCTGGATCTTTCTGCACCGGTGCACTACAGCCACCTGACGCTTTCACAAAACGCGATACCATATGTAACGTACCGTCATTCATTTCAACAATAGCCCGGACATTCGAATATTGCTGAAAGCGCATGCGAAACGTCAAATCCACCTGTTCCATAGCTGGAGTTAGATGAAAATTGGCGGAATAAGGATCTGGATTGTCATCAATTATGATGTGGATATTTTTAATATAACTTTCCGCTGTCTGAGGTTTGAGTGATTTAAGCGTCAGCGGCACGATGGCAGCATCTTCAGCACGTGATGGAGCTTCTAAAACCAGCCAGTCATCGGCATCGGTTAAAATTGTTTTATTATCAAAATATATCTCTTTTAGAACAGGCCACATCGGTTCTTTTTCTGTTTTAGCGTACGCGGTGTTTAATAGCATAAAACTAATAGATACTGCCCAAAGTGTGTGACGTAAGATATTGTTAAACATGTTAATTCCCCTTACTCCCATTCCAACTCGGTAAATGCAGATGTGACATTACGTTTGTGATATTCCTCAAACAACAGCCACTTATTTTCTTCACTCACGCCAACATTTTCAGTTGCCTGATTGATGGTGCCCATATCATTGATAATCTCCCGAACTTGTTGCCGAATCAGAATGAAGTAATTCTTTTCCTTTTCAAGCGCTGCTTTCCAGTCTTGATGGAGGACCGGGCCGTGTCCAGGGATTACAGTGGCAATATCCATATCCTTTAATTGCTCTATTGCATCCAGCCAGCCATTAATACTTCCATCCAGTGCGGGAATACGCTCAACAAAAAGCAAATCTCCAGTCCACATAGTTTTGGTATTGTTGTCGAGCACCACCAAATCGTTATCGGTATGGGCTGTGGGGAAAGCCATAAGTGTCAATTTTCGGTCGCCTAAATCGATATTTTGTGGCTCGCCTATACTGACTAAGCGGGTAGGTGCAATAAATTCAGCATTGCCGTATGCATCACCCAGAATTTCCTTGAACCTGGTTTCATAGAAGCTACTCCTTGCGGCCATTGCGGCGGGTAATTTGGCACTGCCGACAAAAGTGGTTTGGGGTTCTTTAAATGCCGCATTGCCCAGAATATGATCAGGATGGACATGCGTGTTGATGACATAGCAAATCGGTAAATCACTTTGTTTTCTGATGGATGCAAGTAATGATTTTCCTTCGAGATAACTGCCACCGGTGTCGATTACTGCAATGCAATCATTACCTATAATAAAACCGACATTGGCAATTTTGCCTTGATTTTCCTCATTGGCATCTTCATGTACGCCTTCATGGAAAAAAATGCCTTCTGACACCTCATTCACCACATAACCATTATCAGCATGTGATATTTGAGCCGTCACACTCGCCATCAATAAGCAGCATTTCATTAAAAATTTGACAGAATTTTTAGTTAGGTAAGGCATCGTCACCCTCCTTCGTTATCAGGCGTTAAAACACTTAAAGTGTTGGCTTCAGCATTTGTTTGACCTCAGAGATACTATTAGTGGGAAAACCACCCTTTTCGGCATGTTCTCTAATCGTATCGGCATCGGGTGCACGATAAATACAGTAAATTTTATCGTCGGTTACATAGCTCTCAACCCACTCGATTCGTGGGCCCATATCTTTTAATACACAGCAGGATGTCTCGGTAATCTGGTCAAACTCTGCTTGTGTCAAGTTACCTGCACCCGCAATCTCTCTTTCTATTACAAACTTTTTCATTGTTAATCTCCTTTTAAAAGCGACCGGTCGTCTTTTATTCGAGCCTAAAAAAAAGCCTTTTGGCTTTGCGTGATTAATTAGTGATGTAGTTATCCAGAAGTTCTGCAGTAAAGCGTTGCAAAGGGATAATGGATTGTTCAATTTTCATATGCAGTAATGCGCCCTGCCAGGCATCGAAAAGTAACCTTGCCATCGTTGCAGGCGAAATATCGGTACGCACAATTCCTTGTTGCTGTGCTGATAACAGCCCTTGTTCCAATAATGTGCAATATTGGTTAATCGCTGTTTTTAAGGCCTGACGACAAACATCACTGACACCACCGATCTCCCCCATCAAATCACCCAGTAAACAACCACCTTTGAAATCGGAGTTTTCCAGCTCTTGGGTCAAAGACTCAAAATAAGTTTTGATCGCGGCTAAGCCATCAAGCTCAGAATTGTTCAGGTAAGACTGTAACCGAGTTATAAACGGCTCAATATAATGCGTGATCGCTTCTGCCGTAAAATTCTCTTTACTCTCAAAATAACTATAAAAAGAACCTTTGGGCACATTCACAGTATCCAGCAGCAGCTTGACCCCGGTGCCATGATAACCGTGCATCATCATCAGTTGAATACCCTGATTGAGGATTTGTTCTCTTTTAAATTCTTTTAGATTTGCCATAGCATAAAAAATACGACCAGTCGTCTTTAAAGTCAAGTGACTGAGTGAAAAATTATCGGATAAACACCCTTAGGTAATGAACGACATATTAAAAAAAGTGATCAACTAAGCAATGTGAAATCTCATCGAGTCTTGATTAGTGCATTTTCAATCTCATTATCTTGACGAAGAAAGAAGAACAGACCTGGTACACACTGTGACTGGTTTATTTATAGATTGTTTTTGATTTTATTGCACATTGCTATTAACTGATTAACCTCAGTCTCATTCAAACCCGTTGCACACAATGCCAATTTGGCAATATTTTCACCCTCATCAGCAAACTCACAGCCCTTTGCAGTCAAGACCATGGATTTAGTTTTATCGTTATCTGGCACACTTTCTCTAACAAGATATCCGTTAGATTCCAGCTTTCTTAAAATGGGTGACAAGGTCGCTTTGCTCAAGCCAACTGCTTTTGCAAGCTGCGTGGGTGATGCACCATCGTTTTGCCATAACGCCATCATGACAACAAACTGCGGATAGGTGAGCCCATGTTGTTTTAACAGCTTTCCATATGCCTTGGTGACCTCCCCACTTGTTGAGTACAACGCAAAACACACTTGATCTTGTAGTAACGGTCCCATGGATATCCTGTAATTTTAAATAGGTACTTGACTTACTTGTTTTCGGGTTATATTGTTTGTGTACGAACATTTCGCCAACAAACATAGGATAACTCAAATGAAACAGTACTATTCAATATTGTTAATGACTTTGCCGTTGTTACTCCCAATTAACCTCTCTGCCAACGAGATGGCAGCAGAAGATAATTATGTACCAACATTAATTACCGAAACGCCTTATGAAGGCAGGCAGCTGGCCATTAAAATCGTACGAAAAACCATTGGAACCATTCAGACTGACGCTGCTGCCAAACATCGTGTAAGAGCAAAATATGCTGAAGATCCTGCCCTATTAATGGATGCCGCTGAGCTAGTGGCAATTGAATTCAAAACAATAGCTATTGCCAACGATTATTGGCGTGAATAAAAAACTGCTTTGTTAACTTGTGAAATGGTTATCGGGCTAACCCGGCTTTCCATCAGGTCTGGGTGTCGTTAATATTGGTAAATAAATAATGACATAAAGAGTGTAAGCCGTTGCCCAGGCAAGGACGCTAAACCATAACCAAAAAGATATTTGTGCTGGGAATAACCAAATCAACAGTGTTCGAGTCAAGCCGACAGAAATAATCAACATAAAGGCCAGTGACATCAATCGTTTTGGTGTTAAGGATCTTCCACTATGTCCCAATGAGACCCGAGACATCATACTAAGAATCATTGTCCCCATGGCACCAGCAGTCAAAGCATGTAAAGCCACACTATACGGTATGGCGAGACCGGCATAATAGGCTGAAAACATTAACAGCCCCAACGATATGAACCAGTAACCGATATGTAACGACCAGAGCAATGGGATGTGAAACGTAATCCAGATCTTCCAACGAAACCCACGAATAAATACCAGCACTGCTGCAATAGCAAACAACACGCTTAATACAATGGATGGAATGAATTTCGTCAGCATTAAAAAATGTAAGGCAAACAGCAGCCAAATACTCATTAGTGCCGTTTTATCCAGCCAGGCAATATTGTTCACTTTGGCCGTTTGAGTACCGTTGGCGGTAAACATGGGAATTACACGACCACCAATCACCGTCATTAATAGTGTGATAAGTAAAACGGCATTGAGACTGCCTGCCTGCTGAATATCCGGGCGCTCCATCACAAGGCCTGCGTACATAAACGTATTGCAGATAGTCAGTAATAACAGCACCGGAATGAAAAACAGGTTTTTGTTTTGTTTGGCTCGTAAAATAGGTTTCGCCAATAACCAGGCGCTTACCGGTAAAAAACTGAGATCAATCGCTATTACTAACCATAGTGGCAAACCTGCACCAAATAATAATGCCAGTCTTCCGGCCAGCCATAACAGTACGATAATTATTAACGTGTTGCCGTGCGGTGCTCGCTGCCCTGTCCAACTCTGAACTGCGGTTAACAAAAATCCAATGACAATTGCAGCAACAAAGCCGAAGATCATTTCATGGCTATGCCAGAACAACTGGTTGCCAACAAACTCGATGTTAAGTTGCCCGGAAATAACCAAGCCCCACAACAACATGGCAATCACACTGAAGCTTGCGCCAAACAAAAATAACGGTCTGAATGCCTGACGAAATAAGGGAATGATGGCTTTTTCCTGGTCAGATAATTGACTTTCTTTCGTCATAATTTAGTTTCCTGGAGTTACAGTGAGTGCGAAAATCACGTCGTACTCTTAGTGATTTTTACCTCTTCATAGGGGTAGGTGACTAAGTTGTCGTC
This sequence comes from Methylophaga sp. UBA3613, assembly GCF_002375415.1. Lineage (NCBI taxonomy): Bacteria > Pseudomonadati > Pseudomonadota > Gammaproteobacteria > Thiotrichales > Piscirickettsiaceae > Methylophaga > Methylophaga sp. UBA3613. The sequence goes on from NZ_DFLS01000006.1 coordinate 119,595, forward strand.
TTGCACAATCGCACCTTTAGTCAACCTTGCTGGTTCGATTTTGTCGGTGTTTATTAAATGAAATACCCTCTCCCCGCGTGCAATAAGATGATCAGCCACTATTCTGCGATGACATCGCCACCATACAGCCTCAGAGCACATTAATGCGCAGCATTCTTTTCGTCCTAAATTTATGAGTTTTTCTAAACCGTCTTGAAAATCAGGCGTCATCGCGTAGTCGGCATAATTTTGGAAACTACGATTTTTCCAAAAGCCATTCGCCTCATTTGAAATCGCTTTTATCTTGCTGCGACGTCCACCAAGTTCAGTCAGATGGAGGTAATTAATATGGTGCTTGGCCAAAGTGAGTGGCAAAACATCCTCGTTATATTGAGGATTTGTTCGTGAACGCGGAAATGAACGAATATCTACCACAAGCGTTATATCTGCTGGACTTAACAATTGGATAAACTCATTCACCGTACGAGTCGAGTGGCCGACGGTATAAAACGGCAGCATTATGACTTCTGTTTGCTCGATGTTTTTGTTAGTGCTGACTCTTTGTGCGCGGCGATATGATCGGTTTTATCGCTTTTGATTTCGTATTGAGGGTCATCTTTGGATGCGCGATGTGTGTGACCTTTGTAATCAAAATCCTGTGTGTGAACTTTGCTGATCGTGCCTCCAACTTTACCCGCTTCGGAATTCCAGGTGACATGGTCCCCGACCTTGAACTTGTGAGACATAAAGCTTCCTCCAAATCAATTTTAGATAACTGAAAACCAGATCAATGCTGGTTCAGCTTGAAAATTTTGTTAAGGATTGGTTTCTAATTTCTTAAAAATGTTCGGATCTTTTTCTCCGATAGCCTCAATGACGCCCCAGGCACCTTTATCTGTTCTCATCAAGGCATGATCAACCAGCACATAATGCCCAGGATAATCCACATTAAATTCCACAATAGTGGCGCCACCGGCCGGGATATTTGTGGTTTGTACATTCTTGAATTGCGCACCATTCATCGAGGCTTCTGGATACACGGTGTCAAAGATCTCGCCGACCAGATGAAATGAAGAGTTCATCGCCACTCCGCCATTACCGATATACAGTCTGACGGTATCACCGACATTCACCTGCATATTGTCGACAACAGCGCCGGTTCGACCGTTAAACACCACATATTCTGGTTCAGAATCGAGCATTTTTTTTGCATCAAAAACTTGCAAGCCTTTTCGACCAACCGCACCTGTGGTGTAAAGCTCACCTTGCATCAGATAAAACTCTTTATCTACCTCAGGCAAACCTGCTTCAGGTTCAACCAGAATGAGGCCATACATACCATGCGTCATATGTACTGCCATATTTGGTACGGCGCAGTGGTAAACAAACAGACCTGGATTAAGTGTTTTGAAACGTATGGTTTTACTTTCGCCTGGCTCAACTACAGTGGCTTCGCCCCCACCACCTGGACCGGTAACGGCATGCAGATCAATATTGTGCTGATGCAAACTGGTCGCGTGGTTGTGTAGTGTTAGTTCAACGGTATCACCCTGTTTCACCCGAATCATCGGTCCGGGAACGGTGCCGTTAAAAGTCCAGTAATTAAAGGTGATACCCGGAGCCAGTTCTGCAAGAACCTCCTTGGTTTCCAAGGTGATTTTGGTGACATTTTCTGAACCGCTATTATGGGAAGAAACCTGATCAGGCACATTATTAGGATCATGGGCAATATCATAAATCCACTCAAATTGTCCGATATGCCGAAAGAATGTCAGCACATTGTTAAGAGGAAGCCCAGGGCCTTTGCCCGGGCCATATGATTCAACATACACTGGATACTGAAACATATACATTTTGCCAATTGAAACGGACAGAAACGCGGCGATACCTATTATAAAAACCAGCATGGAAATGACATAAGCACGGGAGTGCATTTGATGAATCAGTCGCAGAAAGAAAAATAGCGAAGCCGTTGCGGCAATGACAAAACCAAACATCTGGATCAAACTGGTTTTGAGATAAGCCAAAAGCGAAAAACCACCAAGGGCCAATATCACCATTAAACTCAGTAATAATGCTGCAGCGACCGTAATGGCCAATATATTTGAAAGCCGGTAAAGATTCATTATCGTTCCTAGATGAAAACGTAGACTTTCGCGATTAAAGCCAAAGATTACTTATCAGGAATATAACAAAAAACAATAATATAAGCCCGGTAATACGCATTTATAAAAATATAGAAACGTATGATTTGGATTTTAAAGGTTGATGTTTTTCACCTTCCAGCAAATCCTCTAAGGGAATATGGGCATGTGAGTCATATAGCTTTTTGTTATCCGGGTGAAATACCCATAGCGCTATTACCCGCATGCAACACAGACCAATAAAAGACGTCACAACAACCAGCCAATGTGACATTAAAAATGCGACGATAATATTTGCAAACAACCACAAAATATCCATCATATTAACCTGGCTGTAATGACACTTTTGCTTCTGACGCTTTTTTATTAGCAAGATAAATCGTTGTGAGTACATTAATTAACATCACTACGGCGCCGCAAAAGAATATAAATCCTCCCATGGCTCGCATAATGTAATAAGGATGCATCTGTGCCACGGACTCTACAAAGGTATAAGACAAATTCCCATACTCGTCATAGGCACGCCACATTAAACCTTGCATGATTCCAGCAACCCACATTGAGGTGATATAAATTGCTGTGCCTATGGTGGCCAACCAAAAATGCACATTGACTAAACTGACGGAAAACATAGTGGTATTCCACATCCGTTCAACCATATGATAAAGCGCGCCAATTGAAACCATGGCGACCCACCCTAAAGCGCCAGAGTGCACATGCCCAATTGTCCAGTCTGTGTAATGCGATAACGCATTGACCGTTTTGGATGCCATCACCGGCCCTTCAAAAGTGGACATGGCGTAGAAGGCGAGAGACACAATTAAAAAACGTAGAATATAGTCTGTTCGAAGTTTGTCCCACGCCCCACTGAGTGTAAACATCCCATTTAACGCCCCGCCCCATGATGGAATGATCATGGCCAATGAAATGGCTGCACCCAGAGAGCCTGTCCAGTCAGGTAACGCGGTGTATTGGAGATGATGAGCACCGAGCCAGACATAGCCAAAAATCAATGCCCAAAAGTGAATGACCGATAATCGATACGAATAGATTGGCCGCTCAGCTTGTTTGGGCACAAAGTAGTACATGATCCCCAAAAAGCCAGCCGTCAGATAAAACCCAATGGCATTGTGACCCCACCACCATTGAACCATCGCATCCTGAACGCCGGCAAAGATAGAATAGGACTTCCACATACTCACGGGTATCGACAGACTGTTAATCACATGCAGATAAGTAAACATGATCATCATGGCCAGGAAAAACCAGTTGGCAACGTAGATGTGACTGCTTTTACGATGACTCAGCGTCATGATGAAATTAATAGTGTATGCAATCCAAACCACGGCGAGCAGAATATCCAGCGGCCATTCCAGTTCTGCATATTCCTTACCTTGGGTAATGCCTAATGGCAAAGTGATCATGGCGCCAATGACATATAAATTCCATCCCCAGAAAGTGAACCAAGCCATGGGATCACTCCAGAGTCGCACGCCACAAGTTCGCTGAATCACATAATAGGCTGTCGCCATCAATACCGATCCACCAAAGCCATATACAACGATATTGGTGTGGACAGGACGTAAGCGACCAAAGGTAATATAGGGGATATCAAAGTTAAGAAATGGCCAGGCGAGCTCCGAGGCAATCCATACGCCGACTGCCGTGCCAAGTACTAAATAAATACACGCACTGACACTGAAATACTTCACCACATCATAATTGTAATGTTGATGTTCTTTTGCATTCATACGAATATCCAAACTCTTCTATTACCTTTGTTGTGAATAGTTTGGACGCTCATCATAGATATGTATAATGAATAATATCTTTATTTATTATCAAAATTATTGATGGATATTAATCAGGCACGTACTTTTCTGGAAATCATTCGCTTGGGTAGTTTCGGGGCTGCGGCAGAAGCACTAAATGTCACTCAAACGACCGTTACTGCTCGTGTACATAATCTCGAAAATCAGCTTGGTTGCAGGTTATTTATCAGGAATCGCTCCGGTGCTACCGCGACGCTTGATGGGGAAAAGTTTATTGAACATGCGGTAGCGATGGTGCAGGCATGGGAAGGTGCCAAGCGAAATTTACCGTTACCGACAGGTACCGAAACCATTTTCAATATTGCTGGCGAAATCAGTCTTTGGAGTCCGTTAATGCTCCAATGGTTAAACAATCTGAGTCAGGATATTTCCGAAACGGCGATTAATGCAGAAATTGGTGAACGAACCTCGTTGCATCAAAAACTTCAGCAAGGTTTACTCGATGTCATTGTCGTGCATCAACCTGAATACGGTCCCGGAATTCAGGTTGAACAAGTTCTGGAAGAAAAACTGATCTATGTCTCCGCTAAAAACCAAGCACAACCTTATATCTATGTAGATTGGGGAGAATATTTCCGTAAACAACATGATATCGCTCTGCCACATCTGGCAAGACCCAAGCTGACTATCAATCTTGGCCAGCTCGCGCTCCAGCACATCCTGGAAAATGGTGGCAGCGGTTATTTTCGAACGCGCGTTGTCCAAAAATATTTACATTCAGGAGATTTGATCAAGGTTGATAATTACCCTGAATTTACTTTTCCTGTGTATATGATGCATAAAAAGCAGACCAAAAATGCGCTCTTTCAAAAAGTGCTTAATGCATTATTTAAGGCGGGGAAAATATCTGAACCATGGTTGTGATATTGTTGAATAACGATAATTTAAGAATAAAAAGTCTTATAGGGGGCTAGCGAAATTTTTATCAACTAATGCAGGTGACCTATGTGGTACTACATAACTAAAGTTGTCGTTAGCGCTGTTGTTATTGTCGTAATTTCTGAACTAGCTAAACGAAGTTCCGTCTTTGGTGCCATTATGGCCTCAGTACCTTTGATTTCAGTTATTGCCATCATTTGGTTGTATCAAGAAACGGGTGATGTAACAAAAATCAGTATCTTGGCATCCAATATTTTCTGGTTGGTTCTTCCCTCTTTGGCTTTGTTTATCACCTTGCCTATTTTGCTGAACATGGGCGTAAATTTTTACTGGAGCCTTTTGATTGCCATCGGTGCCACAGTTATTTGTTACTACGCTATGTTGGTTGTATTGAGGTCATTTGGCATTGAGCTTTAAATCTCAATCCCCTTTCTTCCTCAAAACTAAGCCATTCATTACATTCAATGATTTGCCCAAAGTTATTTTATATTTTCATGAAAGTCTGGAGATAAGCCAAAAAAAATAACCCGGTTATCAATAAGCGTAACCGGGTTAATGTTCGAAGTGTATGTTAAAAATCTAAACTGCCTTCAAGAATTAAAGAGCGTCCGGGCGCAGGAAGTCTGCCAACAGGACTGACATCTACTCCCCTAAAATAATATTCTTCATCGAGCAAATTATTAACAGCCACGGCTATTTCAATATTATTTCCACCGACAACAAATTCTCGGCTCAATCGCGAATTAACTAAAGTATATGCTGGGAGTTTTCCGGCGCTACCATTAACCGTTTCTTCATCTGTACTATTCGCATCACTATAACTTTCGCTAACATGCAGGCCCGTTAGAGTGGTTTTCCATGGCCCCACACGATAATTAACATGGGCACTGAAATGATGCTCGGGAGCATTTGGCAATTCGTTGCCTTTGTTTGCACCATTAAGTTGTTCTGTGTCCAGATAGGTATAACCGATGCCAAGCGCCAATCGGGTTGTTGCCTGCCAATCTGCGGTAAGTTCTACACCTTCATGGCGTGTTTCACCGAGGTTTTCAAATATGCTGTCAGTACGATTAAACTGAATTTGATCATCGTAATCTATCCTAAACAAAGTACCACTGACACTTACATTTTCGGATAGCTGTGATCGGGCTCCTATTTCATAATTCCAAGCAAGTTCATTAGCTACAGCCCCTTCACGAGTTACCTGAGCCGTTTGAACAGGTACCAAAGAGCGTTGTGCATTAGTGAATAAAAAGAGTGAATCGGTGGCCTGAAAACCAACAGTTAATCCAGGCAGAAATTTATCCGTTTCGTTTTTATTAGTCGTACCGTTAATTCTATCTTCAAAATCCGTACTGACGTCTTCGTAACGTATACCTGGAGTAATGCTCAATTTATCCTCAAACAGAGCAATAGTGTCACTAAAATATAATGCAACCGCTTCTGTATCAAAATTCCAGTTACGTACTTGGCTGTATTCATTAGTAGTAAGAGTTAGACGATTAACATCAAAACTAACTTGCTCTTTAACAAAGCGTGCGCCTGCCATAAAAGTATGATTGCCGTGATTGAATGTAATCCGGGGCTCAGTACCATAAACATGAAAAATTCTAGGTGAGTCAGCAACGTATTCGGCTTCAAGTGACGGATCAAAAGAAAATGCTGCACCTTGCCCGAAATCAAAGGTTCGATCTGCCTTATGAGCAAAGTTTCGCCATTGAAATTCTACATTACTGTTTGGGTTATAGGTCCATGTCAGATTTCCTCTCAACATGTCAGCATCATATGCATCATGTGGACGTTGTGAATCTGTTCTATCTGCACGGTAAGCTGAAGGGGAAAGCGAGCCTGGTAACTCTGCATTGACATTGTAATATTGTAATTGCATATCTAGCTCATTTTTATCATCAAGAAAGTATTGGGCATCCAGAATGATATTTTGTACATCGGTCTCTGAATGATCCCGGAAACCTTCCCCATTTTGAAGATTTACCTGAAGCTGCACACCGAGGTCGTTACCCACAAAACCCGCAACCCGATAATAGGTATCGTAATAAGCATTTCCCGTATCTTCTGCAATGGTAATTCGCTCACGGATGGATTGTTTAAACTCTCGCGAAATCGGTTTGGTTACCAAGTTCAGCACCCCGCCGACATTATTGGGTCCATAATGCACAGCCGCGCCACCCCGGACAATATCTACTGCTTCAATACTCGGTAATGTGACAGGGAACAAAGACACACCAACATTTGTATAAGGGCCTATAGCTATGGGGTAACCATCCACTAGTATTTGTAATCTTTCACTGCGTAACGGATTCAAACCGCGAATACCAATATTGGGCAAAATACCTGTGCCAGTCTCATCAAGTACTTGAATGCCGTTTACACCACGCAAAGCATCTTCAAGGTTTAATGCTCCTCTTTCATGCAGTTCTTGATTTGTGAGTACTTCCCTTGACCCTGCATAAGTTTTAACTCTCTCTTCAGAGGTTTCACCTAACCAGTCCGAGTTGACAATCATGGCGTCCAATTTTGAAGCGCCATCGGCAGATGCATATCCTGTGACTAAATACATTGATATTAGAGCACAGAGTTTTTTTCTTTTTGAAATTAATGACATTCACGACCCCAATTAATAAATACGAATAAATATCATTAATATTATCACATGAGTGTTAATGCCGGCCAATCAGTGATTAACAAAAAAGAGTGTGCGTACTAATATAAAGACGGTTTACAAACTACAAATTATCAAAACAACTGAACCATGGTTGTAATCATCTTAAAACCGAGGTGTATTGAAACGGTGCAATACCTTTTATGAAGGTATGATGAATAAGGTTAATCTTCAAAATTAATAAAGCGTTAATGATATTAGTCTATTGTTAAACTCATTATTAGTGTCAGCATATGGCGTCCGCCGCTATTTCACCTTTAATTCAATTAGGAGTTCTCATGAAAACTATCGGTTATGCAGCTCAATCTTCTGATTCTCCCCTAGCACCGTTATCTTTTGAAAGACGTGCATTACGTGCCAATGATATTGCCTTGGAAATTTTGTATTGCGGTGTCTGTCATTCTGATTTGCATGTGGCGCGAAATGATTGGGGGAGCTCGACCTATCCTGTGGTTCCTGGCCATGAAATCGTTGGCCGAGTAATCGAAGTGGGATCTGCGGTGACCAAATTCAAACCAGGTGAAAACGTTGCGGTGGGTTGTATGGTGGATAGCTGTCAGGATTGTGATGAATGCCATAATGACCATGAGCAATACTGCCGAAATGGATTTACCTTGACCTATGGCTCTCCCGATAGAATCACCGGTGATATAACTCATGGTGGTTATTCCAAACATCTGGTAGTGCGTGAAGAGTTTGTATTACGTATCCCGGAAAATCTGGATTTGGCACTTGCCGCCCCACTCCTTTGTGCCGGTATCACCACGTATTCCCCACTCAGAGAATGGAACGTCGGTCCAGGTAGCCGCGTAGGTGTTGTCGGTATGGGCGGTTTGGGTCATATGGCAATTAAACTGGCGGTGGGTTTAGGTGCTCACGTAACAGTTATCAGTACATCACCGAAAAAAGAACAAGATGCCATGGATCTTGGTGCCCATGCTTTCCTGGTCTCTAAAGACGAGGCAGCGATGGAAGGCGCAGGTTCGAGCTTTGATTTAATTATCGATACCGTTCCAGTCAATCATGATCTGAATCCCTACATTCCATTGCTGGATAATGATGCCACACTGGTATTGGTTGGGCAGATCGGCCCGGTTGAAGGGCCAAATACGGCACCTATGATTTTCGGACGACGTCGGATTGCAGGCTCGTTAATTGGCGGGATTGCTGAAACGCAGGAAATGCTGGATTTTTGTGGACGTATGAACATCTTGCCGGAATGCGAAATGATCAAAATGGATGAGATTAATGAGGCATTTGATCGTATGGAAAAATCCGATGTCCGTTATCGTTTTGTGATTGATATGGCTTCATTAAGCGCATAACTTAATTAATGATTTACAACAGATTTTTTAATCGAAATGCCTAGGCGTTTTGCCATTCTGACCAAATTGGCCCGATCGATTTTCAGTGATCGGGCCGCTTCACTCCAGTTTCCATCAGCTTGTGTAACGGCCGTTAAAATGCAATGTTTTTGAAATTCATTGGTAGCGGTTTTGAGATCCATGTCGAGCGATAGCATGGGTTTAATTTCAGCCGTTTTTGCAACTGAATTCTCAGCAATAGTTGTTGCTGGCAACTCAAGAAACGCTCTATTTAATGAAATAATACCGGTCGTTGTCGGTTTTGCCTTGGCTTTTAACGAAGCACGGCTGATCACATGTTCCAGTTCACGAACATTGCCCGGCCAGTGATAGCTTCTTAATGCCAGTTCAGCATCCTGAGCGAGACGTAATTGCCTGATACCTAATTTACGACTGGTTTTTTCCAGAAAGTAACCTGCCAGTAATAAAACATCCTGATCTCTATCTTTTAATGGTGGAACCTTGATTGGATAGACCGACAAACGGTGATAGAGATCGGCTCTGAAACGTCCCTCGCTAACCTCTTCTTCAAGATTCCGGTTGGTGGCAGCAATAACACGAACATTAACCTGTTCGACATTATCTTTACCCACCGGTTGTATTTCACCACTTTGTAATACCCGTAAAAGCTTACTTTGTACAGCTAACGGCAACTCTCCGATTTCATCAAGAAACAGAGTGCCACCATGGGCTAATTGAAATTTACCGGCTCTTTCACGATCGGCTCCGGTAAATGCACCTTTGGTATGACCAAATAATTCGGCCTCAGCCAATGTTTCCGGCAAAGACGCACAGTTGATATGAACTAAGGGTTTATATTTTCGCAATGACAATTGATGCACAGTGCGTGCAACCAGCTCTTTTCCCACGCCGGTTTCACCGGTTATCAGCACGGTATAATCCGAACCGGCGACCAGCTGGATTTCGTTTTTCAGCGTCTGCATGGCAGTACTTTGCCCAATCAGTTCTCCCCCATCTTTTAACAAGGCTTCCTGAGTCAGTTCCTGCACCAGTTGCTGCGCATGCTGGGCGCTAATTTCGAGCTTTTTAAACTCGAGGGCTGTTTTCAATGTGGCTGCAGACAATGCGGCTATCAGTTCCAGCGTTTTGGGACTGATTGCATTAAAACTCCCAGACTGCAGACTATCGATGGTGACCAGACCAATGACTTTTTGGTCAGAATACAATGGCAACCCCATACAAGAATGCACCGGAAGATCGCCGGTTCTGGCTAATAGCAAACCATCATAGGGATCGGGTAAATCACAGTTATCGGGGAAAATAAGTGGTTTAGTGGCATTGCATAGCTGCTCAAGTCTCGGGTGCTCAGTTAGATAAAAACGTCGACCCAATACTTCGGAGGACAAGCCTTGAATGGCCAAAGGCGTTAGCAGGTTTTCATGCAAGCCCAATAATGCAACGGCATCGCATTTAATGGCTTTGCGAATGGATGCCAACAGGCGATCAAAACGATCATCGTTATTAATACTGTTCGCCAGATCCAGCGCGACTTCAAGTAATAATGTTGAATCAAAATCTTGCATAGCCAACTCAATTATTCAATTAAGGTCAATCTATCACTAAAAAGTCAAAAAGACACGTTTTTTCCATGTCAATATGACACATCTACTGATGCGTATTTATGTATTTAATTGATTTATATGCTTTTTTATAAATGGCACAACCTCTGCAACCTCTAAAAAGAATCCGTTGTTTGAATTAGTTAAGAGGTTATTTATGTTAGATAACAGAACCATTGAAATCGTAAAAAGTACCCTGCCATTGCTGGAAAATGCCGGGGTTGAGGTCACAGACCATTTTTACAAACGCATGTTCAGTCACAATCCTGAATTAAAAGATATTTTTAACCTTGCTAATCAGGCAACCGGAAGACAGCAGTTTGCCTTGTTCAGCGCCGTAGCAATGTACGCCAAGCATATTGATGATCTGGGCGCTTTAGGTGAACTGGTCGAAAGAGTGGCCCATAAACATGTCAGTTTTGATATTCAGCCTGATCAATATCAGATTGTCGGTCATCATTTGATTGAAACGTTGAGAGAAATGGCACCAGAAGAATTTACCGATGAAGTAGCCGACGCCTGGGTGCAGGCTTATGGGCTATTAGCCAAAGTGTTAATTGGCCGAGAACAGGATATCTATAGCGAATACCAAAACAAAAGCGGCGGCTGGACCGGTTCACGTTTATTTAAAGTGAAAGATAAAAAACCGGAATCAGAACTGGTTACCAGCTTTACCTTTGTTCCGGTTGATGGTGCTGAAATTGCCAATTACCAACCCGGTCAATATCTGGCCGTTAAAGTAAAACCTGAGCAGGCAGAAAATATTGAAATCCGTCAGTATTCTATTTCTGATAAATTCAATGGCGAAAGTTACCGGATTAGTGTCAAACGTGAAACCCAGCCAAGAGCAGGTTTGGTTTCCAATCATTTGCACGACACAGTGCAGGTTGGTGATCATGTTGAGTTAATGCCACCCACTGGGGATTTCTATTTGGCACATTTAGACAAACCGACGGTGCTGATATCTGCCGGTGTCGGTATCACACCGATGATGGCGATGCTTGGAACCCTGTTGGAGAACCAAACCGAGCAACCAACCTGGTTTTTGCATGCCTGTGAAAATAAGAATCAGCACACTTATGCCGATCAGCTTAAAAACGTGGCAAATCAGCTGGATAAGCTGCATTATTACTATTGGTATAAGCAGGATGATGCTGATGATAATCAGGCGCTAACTGGTCTGATGCAATTAGACCGCCTGCAATTTGAGCTGCCCCTGACAGATGGTCACTTTTATATTTGTGGGCCCGTTGGATTTATGCGCTTCATCAAACAACAATTGTTGGATTTAAACGTGGCTGCAGATCGAATTCATTACGAAGTTTTTGGTCCTCATAGCGATATCTGACAAATGCATGGAGAGCGAATCATTGCTCTCCACTTTTTGAATTGACTTACTCAAACCAAGCGTTGCCAAACGCCCAGAAAGCTGGATAGAATCACTACAGCCCAAACAAATATCGCCACACCGGCAGCTGCAGCAGCGATATCTTTAATGATGCCGATTTTATGGTTATGACGTTCTTCCACGAAATCACACATGGCTTCAATGGCAGTATTAAACAATTCTGCACTCAGGGCAAAGCCAGTTGCCATAATGATTAATGCGGCATCCACCCATTTGTGAAACCACAACGAAACCAGTACAACGATGACTGAGACAACTACTTTGTAAAGTACACTGAAGTCACTTAATACTGCATAACGCAGTCCTTTAATAATGGTGCGAAATTTTTTCAGTGGGTGATAGCCTGCTTCGCCACTTTCCAGAAATTTATTTTTCATCGCGATCACTTTATTGTCTTATGAATTCTACAGAGCATCATGGCGTGACTCTAAGCCAATTCACAATAACCTAAATCATCAAAAAAGTTGTTCGCTCAATCCTTTGACAAAATCTTCATCTCGCTATCAGTAAAGTTATCGTATAAAAATTTAGGATTTTATAAATGAAACAAATCGTGTTGAGTTTCTTCTTTGGTGGCTTTTTGCTGACAAATGCCATTTCCGTTCAGGCTGAGCAGGCACAAGTTTGTGAGGAATGGGCCAGCAAAGCCGGCTCATATATGCTGTTTCGACAAATGAATACACCGATTCACGAGGCAATGGAAAACGCCATGGGTAATGTTACGCGGGGCTTGCTTCTGAGTGCCTATCAACAACCGGTTGCTGAAACCAATGAAGGTAAGCAGCAAGCTATTGATGATTTTAAAAACAAAACGCTTGAGGAATGCATTTCACAAATGCAACAGCGTTAAAACTCATATTCCAATAATGCACGCCAGTTGGTATCGGCGGTTTTGGCAGATAAGCCGGTCAGAACGCCAATTTCCCAATGCAGTTTTTTACCGGGAGAAAGACTGATATCGCCCAAAAACACTGGACCTAATGCACGAGTATCTTCGCCAGCATAAAATTCAACCGCCGGCTCAAAATAGCGAGAAAGTCGATAACGGGTTTGTAACGATAAAGCGGTTTCAAATTCACTTTCCTGCGATTCGCCCCATTCATATTTAAGCCAGAAATTACTGGTTGCAACCCATCTCCCCCACTCTTTCAAAGCGATTAATCCTGCAGCTGCTTCCCAGTTATTATCATCACGTTGTCGTTCAAGTTCGGTTATAAGCCCCCAGTCAATACCGTATTCACCTTGCTCGGTCAGTTGCCAAAGCGCTTCGATTTCATATGCCTGTAAGCGAAAATCATTATTTTGATTATCTTCACCAATCAAATAGCCTTCAATAAACAGCCGGTCGGTAAGACTTTTGCCCACCCCTAATCGTTGAACCTGCTGCCCATCTGAATCGGTCATTCTCCATTCAATTTCACGCTCCAATGGCTGTACATAAGGCGCATAGACTTTATCGACCGGATTACCATCGGCATGACTGAGCGCCGGGAGCGTAACAATAAAAAATAAAAAACTGAGGCGTTGAAAATTAAACATGTGAAATAGCCCTTGAAAATCGTCCCGAAAGAATCACGATCAACATCAGTAACAAGCTTGTCAGATAAATTATTATCTGACTCCAGGTAGGCGTCGCTTCATACGCCATCAATGCATAAAGTAACTGACCGGGTAACGAATGTTCACTGATAATATGAGAGCTGTCCCATACGGGTTCTGTTGAGGCTAACCAATCTGCTTGAATAAGAAACTGAGTGGCCTGGGACATCATGCTGCTCCCTACAATCACAACCAGCACACAGATGAATTTGGCTGCGGCTGCAGGTTTTAAAGCAATCATCAGGTGATATAAAAAAATACCGCAGCTAACCCCGATGCTTAAGCCAATTAAACTGCCTGACACGACGGATTGCAGCAAAAAATGATCACTGCGAAAGCCGGAAATATATAACATGATTTCGGCACTTTCCCGACTAATTGCCAGGATAATGGCTGCCATCATCATGCCTTTTACCAGCCGATTGGGGAGGACAATATCTCTGGAAATAAGCCATAAAAACCCCATCAGAAATACATAAATACCTATATGAATAATGGTATTGGTTATTTCCTGACCAACGCCCTCCAGCCAGTTTGATATCTCGGGTAAAAAATACGCATAAGCGCCACCGGCAATCAATCCCAGCAGAATTGCCTTGAGCAGAAAGCTACGTGCTTGCTGACTCACAGTGGTAAATGCCATGAACAGGCTTACGACCATGGCGGCTTCCAGTACTTCACGTAACACCAGAATAACGCTATTCAGCAACATGATTATTTACCGCTCTCTTTGACAATTATTCTGCCTTGGGCCGTTTTAGGAAAAAACTCACCAAAAAATGGATACGTCCCTGGCTTTAATGGGCCGACAAAAATGATCGCCTGAGTATTGCCGGGGATGACTTTTTCACGGTTAAGCTCATAACTTTCAAATTCTTCAGGAGTAGCATCTTGATTTTTGACCAGTAATTTCACCTTGGTATCAGCGGGAATCACTAGTTCATCCGGATAAAATAGATGATCTTTGATGAGGATTTCAAATACGGGTGGCGCAGCGTAACTCTTTATTGGAATCAATAGGATAGCCATGCATATAAAAAAATACTTCATCATTTATTCATCACTGCAGGAAAATCTATAATGACCTTAAGGCCCGTTTCAAATGCTGATTTGGTCAGTTTGATCTCAGCATGATGCATTTCAATAATATGTTGAACGATAGCGAGACCTAGACCACATCCCGGTAATTGGAGATCACTGTTTTCGTTCTGGTATCGATAAAACCGGTCAAAAATACGCTCATACTGGTCTGGCGGAATACCGGGACCATCATCCTCAACGGTTAATCGCACACCTTTCTCAGTGGGATGAACATGAATGACAATATGCCCCTTTGACGGTGCATATTTGTTGGCATTGTTTAGCAGGTTCTGTAACAGTGTTTCCAGGGCAAATAAATGACCATACACCTGGGCGGATTCACCAATCAATTCAATATATTGCTGACGCTTCTCAAACTGTTGATAATCTCGTGCAATAACCTCGCTGGCCAATTTGTACAGATCAATGGCTTCGGCTTTCGCTGCAATTTGCTCAGGCGCTGTCCGATACAGCATCAGGATCTGGTTGACCAGATGGCCCATCCGGTCAACAGCAGCCTGCATGAGTTGCCAATCTTCTGTGTTATCTCCGTAGGTTTGTCGAAGATTATGTAAATGTATCTGCAAGGCACTGATAGGGGTACGTAATTCATGTGCCGCATCAGCCGCAAAACGCTGTTCACGTTGAAAACTTTGGTCAAGACGCCAGAATAGTTGGTTAATAATTTTCACCAACTGACTCATTTCAATGGGCAATGGGGCCAATTCAATCGGTCTTAAATCATCAGCCTGTTTGCTGGAAAGTTGCGCAGAAAGCGTTTTCAAGGGCTTTAACCCGGTACCAATTAACCACCAGATTACTATGGCGGCCACTACGATGCCGAAAAACGCCGGTAATATGGTGGCCAAAACAATATCTTCCGCCATAGAACTGCGAACATCACTGCGTTCTCCGACGATAATCCATCGTTCAAATTGCGGATCAGGATGTACATAGTTATGCCAGCGAAAGCCTTTGAAATTAACGTCATAAAATCCTTGTTCAAATTGACTTAGCGCAATATGGGGAGCAGTTTTAGAGCGAGTTAATAATTGGCCGTTGGCATCCCAGATTTGAAAAAACAGATAATCACTGGTGGGACTTTGCGTCGAATCGACTGTATTTTGACCAATGTGAGCGGAGGCAATCAGTTCAGCGGTGTTGATTAAACGTTCATCAAACAATTGTTGTGCCGTTTCAATACTGGACTGATACCCTTTCAGTAACGACACAAACATCACCAGTACCAGAGTAGCTACTAATATCAGTAGGAGATACAGTCGGATTGATTTCATGGATTACTGATTTGATACCCTACGCCGCGGATGGTTTTAATAAAGCCTTCTGGAAGTTTTTTACGTAAATGATGAACATGTACTTCGATGGCATTACTGGCGACCTCTTCACCCCAGCTGTACAGCTTTGATTCCAGACTATCCCGGGTCTGCACACGACCAACATTCTCCATTAAGATTTTCAGCAACATAAATTCACGTCGTGGTAATTCCACCAACACATCATCCACTTTTAACTGCATGGCTTTGCTGTCCAGACTGACGGAACCGATTTGTAATGCAGCGTGTTGCTGACTGCTCAATCGGCGTTCGAACACTCTTAATCTGGCCAGCAGTTCATCAATATCAAACGGTTTAGCCAGATAATCGTCGGCACCGGCATCCAGTCCGATGACGCGATCATTAATACTGCCACGAGCCGTTAATACTAATATAGGTACTGTAGCATTGTGCTTTCGGATCTCTGCCAGCACGTCGGTGCCATCCATATCGGGCAGTCCCAGATCCAGAATTACCATATCAGGCGGTGTAGTTTTGATGCTGTTAATCGCCTGACGACCAAGACTTAAATGATTTACCGTAAACCGGTCATGCCGCAGCGACCGCATAAGACCTTGCGCCAATGACAGATCATCTTCAATTAACAGTATTTGCATGCGTTTGGTTATTCATATGTTTGTTGACTTCTGCCAATGCCTTATCAATTTCCATTAAACGGCCTTTATCAGCCAGTGGTCTATCTGCTCTGGGTGCCGCCTTTTTCGCGAATAACAGATAAGACTCCGCTTTTTTATATTGTTTTTTATCTACTAAAAACAAAGCATAAAAATAATTACTATCAATGCCTTGTGGATTTAATCTCAATGCATTTTTTAATAGCTTTTCTGCGGTAGCCTTATCACCGAACCCCAATGGCCAACCTGGGACCTTATAATACAGTGTCCCTAATGTAGTATAGGCTGAACCATTCAATGCCTGATCATCAATTTCAATGGCTTTTTCCAGATCCGCTTTGGCTGTTTTTGCCATGGATAATGCACCAAGGCCGCCTTTAATACCGGCATAACTGGCATAAATAATTCCCCGCCAGATTAATACATCCGGTTGATCAGGTGAGAGTTTTTTTATCTCATCCGCCTTTGCAGTTAATGATTCAAACGCCTCTATCTGTTGTTTGTCAGTTAACTCATAATTGGCATGTTCCCAGGCGGATTGCAATTGCAATGCTTCAGGCGATATTGCCTGAGCCGATAGACTGAAAACAAATAATCCCAGACTATAGAATAAAACAAATACTTTTTTCATTTTGCTGCTCCTGTCCAATAACGCTGAATCAGCGGAAGTTTTTTGGCTAGGCCTTGATCCACCCAGCGACTATTGATTGAATTCAACCAACCGAATAAACGTTCGGGCCAGCCTAAGAACTGTTCACTACGTTGTGTTTTCTGATAAAAATCGACGAACTGACTTGCCACGTTTTCAACACTATCACTATGATTTCCAAGTGCTTTATTCATTGCAGTCACGTTGTCATCGTTCATTGCTGTAGTAATGGTGCGGGGCGCAAATAAACGTACAGTGATAGGCGTATCGGCTAACTCTCGACGCATTGCTTCCGTAAAGCCTCGCAGACCAAATTTGCAGGCACTATAAACACTGAATCCCGGAAACCCGAGTCGGCTGAATGCCGAACCGATATTGATGATCTGGGCTTTATCTGCTTTTCCCAGTAATGGGAGTAGTAAGCGTGTTAATTCGATAGGTACCATTAAGTTGGTGATGAGCATCTTCTGAATGCTGCTTTCATTCATCTCTTTGAGTGGACCGAAATGATTGCTGGCCGCATTATTAATTAATGCATTAATACCTCTGGGAAACTGTTGGCAATACGAAAGCACTGCCTGACGGCCTTCACTTGTCGTTAAATCACTGGCAATGCAGTGATGTTGACCACCTAATGTACGATTAAGCTGTTCCAGTTGAACATGATTCCGACCACACAACACCAATAAAAAACCTTGAGCAGACAAGACTTTAGCCAGTGCAGATCCCAGTCCACCGGTGGCACCGGTTAAAACGATAGTGTTGGACGATGAATTCAGGGGCGTATTCATACTGTAAGGCTCCGAAAAATATCGCCATACAAACGATAGAACATTTTGCTACTGTGAATGATCAGTTGTTGTGCCTCTGGATCGTCAATCCGGTTCATCAAAGCTTCAAAAAATTTCACATGATCCTGATCCAAAGCGCCATGTGAACGTAGATAACTAAAGGCTTTATCAGGCAAAAACAACGCATTTTGAATCGCTGTCGCGGCATTATCTGCAGTGGCAATACTGGTGCCCTCAAGTACATGAACCATGCCAAAAAAACCCAGTGGATTGATGCGGAAAACCGTATCGTAGGCATAGGCCACCATCAGCTCGGTGGCAGAATTTGGACGACTGTTTCGCACCAATTCTTTATCATGACCGCATGCAGCGATATCATTCAGAATCCACTCTTGATGCCCCAGCTCTTCTTCGATATATTCCGCAACAGCTTCCCGTAACCACTCATACTGTTCTGGCAATTGTGAGCCAACGGCCATCAGCAATGGAACGGTATGTTTAACGTGATGATAAGCCTGCGTTAGAAAAGCTATATAAAGATCCAGCGTCACTTCACCCCGCATCGCCTGATTAATAATTGGGGCAGAAAATAAGTGTTGTCGCTCAACGTCTGTCTGCTGGCAGAGTGTGTCAAAAAATCCCATACTGTGACTCCTGATAGATAGCTTCCAAATCATGCTGAAAAAAAGTAAAAATTCGATCGCGTTTTGGTCGACCATTGGCTGTGAGTAGTCCAGCTTTTGCTGTTAACGGCTGTTCAAGACGCTGCCATTTGGTAATTTGTGCGTAGACTGGAAGCTTTTTATTAACGTGTGATAGCCAGTTTTCCAATGCGGCATCGTTTAAATGGGTATAAATTAATGCGGTGCAATACGGTTTAGCATCACCAAACAAAATACATTGCAAAATCCCAGGATGAGCAAGTACTTCGCTTTCTACCCATTCGGGATTTATATTTCTACCGTAACTCGAAATGAGCAGCTGTTTTTCACGTCCCTGGATGACTAAGAATCCATCCTGATCCAGATAGCCCATATCGCCGGTGGAAACAGTATTTTGATGTGATAGGTCCGTGCCGATATAGCCCAGAAAAGTATTACCCGACACCATGATTTCACCCTTTTCAATTTGGATATCTACATGGGGTAATACCTTTCCGGCTGTTCCAGGATTGTCTTGTACTGGCGTATTGAGACTGACCACTGAACTACATTCAGACAAGCCATATCCTTCATATACTGGGAGACCAATCTGACGAGCACGTTCAATCATTTCGCTGGCGACGCGACTTCCCCCTACCGCAATAAATTGCAAGGATTCAGGTGGCTG
Source organism: Methylophaga sp. UBA3613 (assembly GCF_002375415.1). Lineage (NCBI taxonomy): Bacteria > Pseudomonadati > Pseudomonadota > Gammaproteobacteria > Thiotrichales > Piscirickettsiaceae > Methylophaga > Methylophaga sp. UBA3613. Next base: position 138,878 of record NZ_DFLS01000006.1, read on the forward strand.
CCATCCCTGTTCAGCGGCGATTAGTAAAGCCGACAATAATTCTGGAACCAGAATCAGACTTTCTGGTTGATAATGCGAAATGGTGGTTAATAACTGAAAAATGTTGCCTGACAGACTGCCGGAAAAACCGGTTTTCTCCATGCCAAGTAATATAATCTCTCCACCACTTAATAAAGGTGTGTAAAGCCCAGCAATATTTTCCAGTAATGTGCTTAATGGAAGTAAGGCCAGATGCCGAACATTTTCCATTTTCAGCACGCTTAATAAACTCTGACTGACTTGGTATTGATTGTCGTTACTCAGGCACACCCCTTTTGGGTCGGCTGTTGATCCTGAAGTAAATGTAATTTTTGCCGTGCCAGGAGGCAATGCGATGACTGAGATATTTCGGCAGGCTGTAAAGGTCAACATCAAACTTTTTACAAAGTGACTTTCACCCAGAAACTCATCATCAATCATTAATGGACGATCATGAATCAGCCCAATAGCCCCCGCACTCTGTAGTGCATGTTGCAGTTGATCTGGGGTAAAAAATAATGGCAATGGCAATAAAATGATTCCGGCGCGCTGTGCTGCCAGATCCATAATCAACCATTGCACGCTGTTATCAGCCAGTAAACCAATAACCTGATGTTGATATTCCATTAATTCGGTTGCGACCGCTTCAACCTGCTGCATCACCTGTTGACGTGTTCGTTGCTGAACGTCATCTAGCACACAAATGTTGTCTGGCTGTTCAATGGCTAGTTTTTCAAAGGATTGTAAAATTTTGCTGTTCATTGACGAATTATCCTCGCCGTGCTTTCCACAAAATCCTGATGGGTTTCCAGTAACGATTGAATCACCTGATGTTGGCGCAGGTGTGCAATAGCTGTCGCAAGATGACCAGCCAATACCATCGGTTGATGTTGGTAATAACTGCCCCACTGTTGAGTTTTATCAATCAAACGCTGGGGATCAGCTTCACCTAACATGATGGTTGAGAGCTGGAGTCGAGAAATCAGATGCCTGACCTGGCGGGTTGCAGTGAATACCACCCACTGATAGTTAGCCTTATCCAATACGGCGGCCAGTAAAATAAATAATAATGGACTACCACTATTAAAACTGGCTGCCAAATTACCTATTTCGACCATGTCCGACCGTTGGGTGTGGACACCATACAACTTCAGGGTGTGTTCAACTGGCTGCGAAAGATATTGTTCCAGAAATAATGGGTGCTGCTGAACCGGTTGAAAACCAATGGCAGAGTCAATCTCACCCTCCATATGACTGGCGAGAAAGTACGGCAAAAAATGGCAGATTTCCGCTCCGAAAGCATCATTAAACCGCTCACTGATAAATGACTGAACAGCCGGTTTATCAATTGATTGATTATCTATGAACGAAAGTGATTTATGTGGAAACAACAAACGTTGTTGCCAATGCTTTGCAGTCTTCAGTGTCGTATTATTTAATATGGTTGCTTCCATAAATCATCTCCAGATGTTTATGGTTGCCTAGCATAAAGCCGGATACTTAAGAAAAGCTTAAGCTGCTTTTAAATCTAACAGTGATAAAAAAAAGCCTGAAACTATCTGACAGATAATTTCAGGTCGGTTATTTATTTCCAGACTGTTTTTACTGTATTAAATTGGGCATATCGTAACGTTGTTCCCGATACAGCCATGAGGGTAATAGCACATGTGCCAACGCTTTTCGTTCATCTTCTGCAGCGGCAGGCCCGATGATTTTCAATTGCCGGGTACTCGGTGAATAATATCCTTCAAGCGCCGTATTTTGCGGCCTGAGAACAGTGACTTTCTCACCCTGCATCAAGGCGTAATAGTCGGCAAATTGCATCAAAGCCCGGCCGCTCGACTGCTGCTCTCTTTCCAGACTTAAATCACGGCCAATCATCGGGGTTTCCGCACTTATTCCCATTAAGGATAACAAGGTAGGCGGCATATCAATCTGACTGGCAACTGTGGGTATGCTCCGTGGCTGGATATCCGCGCCTAAAATTAGCCCTGGGATCTGAAAGCGCTCTATCGGCACTAAAGCATCACCAAACACATTCAAGTCATGATCGGCAATCACCAGAAATAGGGTATCTTTCCAGTAATCGCTTTGCATAGCCTTATCAAAAAACTGGCCCAACGCATAATCAGCATATTTCACTGTATTGGTATTACTGTGTTTAACAGGATTGTCTAATTCAATGCGGCCATCGGGAAATTCATAAGGTGAATGATTACTGGAAGTGAATACCAAGCTGAAATAGGGTTGTCCTTCAGCATGTTTTTGTTGCAGTTGCTGGTGCGCTTTATTCAATAAATCTTCATCGGATACACCCCAACTTCCGGTAAAGACCGGATTGTCATAATCATGCTGATCAATCACCGACTCGAAGCCATTGCCAATAAAAAAGCTCGCCATATTGTCAAAGTGTGACTCTCCACCATAGATAAACTCAGTGAAATAACCTTGTTGCTTTAATAGGTCGGCAATGGTGAAAAAGTTTTGTTGAGAGAGCGATAACTTCACCACACTTCGTGCAGGCGTCGGCAAATAGCCACTGATTACCGCCTCGATACCTCTCACTGATCGGGTGCCGGTGGCATAAAGCTGTTCAAACCACCAGCCTTTTTTCTTTAGGCGTTCAAGTTCAGGAGTGACAGAATATTCGCCGCCAAGCGATTCCACAAACGTAGCTCCCATACTTTCTTGCAGAATAATCACCAGATTGAGTGGCTTATCTCGCTGTACAGAGGCCTGACGGGTATTCAAGGTGGGAAATTTACGCTGAGTATCTTCATCAATCCATGGATAATTTTTATGTAGTTCCGACAGGATCGCTTCATCAGTCATCGTGCCATACACTTCAGCAGCATTGGATTCGTGCTGCATATTGTAAATCGCAAAATATACTGACCAGGCTGAGTTCAGCATAAGACTATTGACCATGGCATCCGGTGTCAGAGCAAAGCTGGACGGATTGGCAGGTCGATGACCAATAGACGATCGAATCATTAAAGCAAGTATCAGCAGCAACAGTGGCCAGGCAAGCCAAATCTTCCATACTGGCCAGGGTTTCTGATTATTGTTCAACCAGCACTGCAATAGTTTTACTGCCACGCTGCCGGAAATAATGGTGAGGGTCACTCCAATCAATAACGGCCAACGAAAACCCTGCCAAAGTGTGGCAAAGACTTCTTTTGGATAACGTAGATATTCCACAAATAAGCGGTTAGGACGCAGATCATACTGACTGATAAACGCGGGGGTAGAAGCTTCCATAAAACTGATAAGGACAATAACCAGCACGCCCCAAATCAGCACCAGTTTTTGCCAAATCTTCCATCCTAATTGATTTGCCAGTAATGGCAAGCCCAGCGCCAATGGCACAAGCAGCATACCCATCATAATCAAATCTGCACGAATTCCTTGCCAGAAAATAGTGGGCAGTGATGTCGCAGCAACCACCCTATCCCACTGCCACACGACTAAGCCTATACGCGATAAACTCAGAATAACCAAGCCGGTGAGAAGCAGCTTTATCAATATCAGATAAGGGCCAAAAAAAGACTGTAATTTAGTCATCATCAGCCTCGCACTATTAATGGCCACAAGATGGTCAGCCAGGTAGCCAGAGCGATAATGAGGGCAATAAGCACCGCCAGAGAACCATAGTCTTTGGCTCGTCCCGATAGCAGATGAGGTTCGGTGCTAATACGATCAACAACGCATTCAAATGCTGAGTTCAGTGCTTCAACCATTACCACAAGCAATAAAACCGTGATCATGGCTAGTCGTTCAACGGATGATACCTCGAGAAAGAAACTGCCAATGCCTGCAATTAATAACAGCAGAAAGGCTTGTCGAAAAGCGGTTTCATAACGCAGTGCAGCGAAAAGCCCCTGTATGGAATAACCAAAAGCATAAAGCAGCCGTTTGCATCCAGTATGTTTTTCCACAAAATTGCCCCATTACTCAAAATGAGGCTAATGCTACGACACCAATACTTAACTAAACCTTACGGAATTGAATTTTGTTTGATTAGTCAGTCTTTTTGTTTTAAATCTTGTCTAGAAGTTAATAGCATCAATTAACGGGAGACTTTATGAGATCCAAACTAACTTTCTGGCACTATCTTGTTATGGGGATTATTGCCTTTGGTTTTATTGATGCTGCGGTGATGTTTTATCTTGCCACCATGCATTGATATCAGCGTCGGGTATGTGGACGATCCAGATTTAAGATTGGCCCGGCAGGAACCACACCCGTTGGATTAATCGTTTTATGACTACGATAATAATGATTTTTGATGTGTTGCATGTTGACGGTTTCAGCCACGCCGGGCCATTGATATAACTCACGAACGTATTCAGAAATATTCGGATAATCTTCAATGCATTTCAGGTTGCATTTGAAATGGCCGTGATACACGGCATCAAAACGAATCAATGTGGTAAACAATCGCCAGTCTGCTTCGGTAATATCATTACCGACTAAATAGCGATTTTTGCTCAGACGCTCTTCAACCTCATCCAATGCATTAAATAATGGAAAAACAGCCTCTTCATAAGCCTGTTGTGTGGTGGCAAAACCCGCTTTATACACACCATTATTAATGTTGTCGTAGACATCATCATTAATGGCATCAATTTCTTGTCTTAACGCCTGGGGATAATAGTCACCGGCCTTGGCACCGATTGAATCAAATGCACTGTTGAACATACGGATAATTTCAGCAGATTCATTGCTGACCATCGTGTTCTGCTTTTTGTCCCACAACACCGGTACCGTTACCCGTCCACTGTAATCTGGATCGGCAGTGGTATAAATCTGATGCAGAAATTTCGCCTGATGCAGCGGATCTTCAATCACCCCTTCCGCGTAATCAAAGGTCCAGCCATGTTCCAGCATCAATGGATTGACTACCGAAAGGGAAATCATATCTTGCAGATTTTTAAGTTTGCGAAAGATAAGCGTTCTATGTGCCCATGGACAGGCTAAAGAAACATATAAATGATAACGACCCGCTTCAGCTTTAAAACCACCCTCTCCACTTGGACCGGCACTTCCATCAGCAGTCACCCAATTGCGGAACTGTGATTTGCTGCGAATAAATTTTCCCTGATTGGAATCTGTGTCATACCAGCGATCGACCCACTGGCCTTCCATTAATAAACCCATAAAATACCTTCCTTAAAATAGTTAGATGTTTGCTGTAATTTTCATTGACTGTTTTATTGGCGAAGCTCACAATTTGTGCACTTGATAGCGAATAAGTTCATGAAACATCTCCACACACAGCAGCTTGACCAGCACCCTGCCAATTTCTGGCAACTGTTTGTATTGCTATTTTTGCTTAATAGCCTGGCCTTTGCTGGCTGGGTAGATTTCCGTCAGGTAACGGTTTCAGCCCACTCCGGTTTTGTCGCCGAGTTCGATCAGCTTACCTTAGCTAATCAACGTGATCATTTCCGGTCCCTGTTAGATATTGAAAATCTGGCTACACCAAGTGTAGATGATGGTGATAACGAACAACACTGGCTGGTTTATTCATCTGTTCTGATACTTCCTGCTGCGGCACTATTGCTTGCTGAGGATCTGTATTATTTGACGTTACTGATTATCAGTGACGGCAAATATCATTTACCGTTAAATCGCGCACCTCCACTCCAATAATCCTTTTAAAAACTTTTTTGTTTAACGAAGCTTTCTTCGAGGATTATGTATGCGTTCATTCTATTCACGGGCTGTTTTATTCAGTCTGATTATTATTGTGGGCTTGCTTAGTGCATTGCCTAATGTGTTGCCGCAGTCTACGACACAACATTTACCTTCCTGGTTTACCGACAATACCTTTAAATTAGGATTGGATCTTAGTGGTGGTTCCCATTTGCTGATGCAGGTGGATATCGATGATTTACGACTAAATGATCATCAGCAATTAGCTGAACAGATCACAGATGCTTTACGTGAGGCAAGAATCTTTATTCAGCCAGTTTCAGTCAATAAAAACCAGCTGATTATCATCCCAAAAGATTCCAACCGCCTGACTGAAATCAAGCAAATCGCTCGTTCCTATATAAAAGATCCAAAAGGTGGTTTGGCCTTGTTTTCAATAGAGGATGACCATAATCGCTTAACCATTACCCCCACTAAAGCGCATAGCGAAAATCTTACGAAAGATGCCGTTGAACATAGCTTGAAAGTTGTTCGGCAGCGTCTGAACGAAAGCGGTCTGGTTGACCCGACTATTACTAAACAAGGTAGTGATGGCATTCTGGTGCAATTACCTGGGGTGGATGATCCAGGTTATATCCGCACCCTGCTTGGAACCACCGCCAAAATGACCTTTCACTGGGCGGCTAATGCAGAAACATCGGGTGTAATCAAAGCTCAGGGTATGACTGAAGGTGAAGTCTATACTCTGGAAGAGCGGGTGGCGCTTGAAGGTCAGCATATTAAGGACGCCAATCTGGTATTCAGTCAGGAAAATGGCCAGCCAGTGGTCAGTTTTGAGCTGGATAAAGAAGGTGCCCGGTTGTTTGGTGAAATGACCAAGAACAATATTGGCCGCTCTTTGGCGATTGTATTGGACGATAAAGTTATTACCGCTCCGGTTATCCGCAGTGTCATTGCTGGTGGTCGTGGAGAAATCAGCGGTTCCTTTACGGTGGCAGAAGCCAATGAACTAGCTTTGCTGTTACGTGCCGGTGCATTACCCGCACCACTAAACGTTATAGAAGAACGTACGGTGGGACCGGATTTAGGCAGTGATTCCATTTCGATGGGTATTACTACAGGGGTGATTGGTGCCATATTGGTATTGGTCTTTATGCTGGCTATTTACGGCAGCTGGGGTTTTATTGCCAGTTTGAGTCTGACGCTCAATATAGGTCTGATTTTTGGTGTGTTGAGTGTATTAGGTGCGACACTGACACTGCCTGGAATTGCCGGAATTATTCTGAGCATTGGTATGGCAGTTGATGCCAATATCCTGATAAATGAACGGATCCGCGAAGAAACCCGTCGTGGCAAACGTGCACTAATTGCTTTGGATGCCGGTTTCAGACGCGCTTATAGTACGATCCTGGATTCCAATATCACCTCATTGATCGCGATCAGTCTGCTGTTTATGTTTGGCAGTGGTCCAGTGCGAGGTTTTGCAGTGGCAATGGCGATTGGTCTGATTACGTCAATGTTTACTTCGATTTCTTTTACCCGGTTATTGATGGAATGGCGGGTAAAGCGGATGCCAAAACAGGCATTACTAAGTATTTCGGGTATAAAGTCGCTGGATCGTCTCAGCAATAGCAAGATTGATTTTATGCGGGGACGGTTTGTAGGTATTACCGTTTCTGCCATCCTGTCACTGGCAGCAATTGGTTTATTCTTTCAACCCGGTTTGAAATATGGCATCGATTTTAGCGGCGGCACGGTGATGGAAGTGCAGGCGCCAGATACCAATGTTGAACAACTGCGTAAAGCCCTGCAGGATAAAGGTTTTACCCAGGCAGCAATCCAGGAGTTTGGAGATAATGACTATTATCTTGTACGGTTACCTATGGAAGGAGCCGAACAAGTAGCGAGTGGTAAGGTGGTTGAAACCATCAAAACCACGGTAACGGAAATATCGGCTGATGCCAGTTTTCCGCGTGTTGAAATGGTTGGACCAAAAGTCAGTGGTGATTTCCGCGATGCCACTATTCTGGCCATTGTATTTGCCGGATTCGGCATGCTGGCGTATCTGTGGATCCGTTTTGAGTACCACTTTGCTTTAGCCGCTACATTAACCATTGCGTTAGATTTAACCAAAACCATCGGTTTTTTTGTACTGGCCGGGGTAGAGTTCAATCTTACGGCGGTTGCTGCGTTATTGGCATTGATTGGTTATTCGGTGAATGACAAAGTGGTAGTGTTTGACAGGGTTAGGGAAAATCTACGCTTAACGCCTGACAAACCGATGCTGGAATTACTTAATGAAAGTATCACTTCAACGCTGACTAGAACGGTCTTTACGTCAGTCACCACATTTCTGGCATTAATACCGATGGCAGTTGCCGGTGGCAGCGCAGTAGCTAGTTTTGCTCTACCGATGTTATTCGGTATCGTGATTGGTACAAGTTCATCGGTGTTTATCGCTGCACCGATTGTGTTTTGGATGGGCCAGCAACGCTTACGCAAAGGTCTGCCACAATTACGACTTTCTGCTGAAGAAATGCAAAAGAAACTGGACGCCATTATGTAGATAAATTCAGATTTAAATTTAAACGCTAAGTAATTAATAATTAATGCTTTATGGTGAACAAGATCTCACTGTAAAGCATTTATCAAGGATAAAAAGATGACGTGGTTGATGTTGGTTGCAGGATTAATTCTACTGATTATAGGAGCTGAATTACTGGTGAAAGGCGCCTCGCGTTTAGCAACCAGTTTCGGAATTCCCGCTTTAGTGGTTGGTTTAACGGTGGTGGCATTTGGCACCAGTGCTCCTGAAATGGCTGTCAGTGTCAAAGCGGCTTTTTCCGGTCAGGCTGAACTGGCCATCGCCAATGTGGTGGGCAGTAATATTTTCAATATTCTGTTTATTCTCGGTCTCGCGGCTTTAATCATGCCGTTGATGGTTTCACAACAATTGATCCGTCAAGACGTACCGATAATGATTGGCATCAGTTTTGTCGCGTTGTGGATGATTCAGGATGGCACCATTGGCAAACTTGAAGCAGCCATTTTGTTAGCTGGTGTTATTTTATACACGGTGTTTCTGTTTTATCAGGGCAAAAAAACGGGCATTGATGCAACAGTAGAGGTTGATGAGAAACCGGCACCGACCTGGCTAAATATATTACTAATTATCGTCGGATTAGCCTTGCTGGTTTTGGGTGCGCGCTGGTTGGTTCAAAGTGCGGTGACGATTGCCTCATCGTTTGGTGTCAGTGAAGCCGTTATTGGCTTAACCATTATCGCCGCTGGCACGTCACTTCCAGAAGTCATGACCTCTGTTGTTGCGACCATCAAAGGTGAACGGGATATTGCTATTGGTAATGTGGTAGGAAGCAATATCTTTAATATTCTGGCGGTATTGGGTTTGTCGGGTTTGTTTTCCCCTACTCCATTACTGGCAAGCGAACAGCTGATGCAGATTGATGTACCTGTTATGTTGGCTGTGGCGATTTTATGTTTACCCTTATTCTTTTTGGGAAGCACGTTAAATCGATTTGAAGGCTTCTTATTCCTGGTGTTATATGTCGCCTATGTCTGGTTTACCATTGCAATGGCCTTGTCTTTACCGTACCTCCCACAACTGCAAGCCGGACTAGTCTATGGATTGGCTCCACTGGTTGGCTTTTACGTGTTACTTTGCCTGGTAAACGATTTATTACGCAGACGCTATAATTAGTGTTAACCATTATCTCTCACTTCAAATAGGTATTATTTGGGGTGAGGGATAATTATTTTATGGAGCATTTTCTATCTCAGGCCAGCCGTTAATCTCCGGGTCAAACCCGGGTTCCAGCGCCTGTATTCGTTTTACCAAAGGTGGATGTGTAGACAGCATTCCAGACATTTTATTTGAAAGCTCGGCAAACAACATGTGCCTAGCCTCTTCCAGTTCATCATGTCTGACTTTATTGGCACCTTGTTGACTGAGGGCCCCTATTTTTTTTAACGCGCCCGCTAACGCAATAGGATCACCGGTATAACGTGTGGCATCCGCATCAGCAAGATATTCACGTTGACGAGATATCGCTGCCTGCATGATTTTTCCCATAAAAGCCCCTAGTAATCCCAGTAGAATCAGAGCAATTCCGATTAACAGTATTTGAGCACCACCTTTTCTGCCGCGCCCACCTGAATGCATCAGAATCCGTCCGACAACATAAAGTGCCATCAAGCCGTGAATCAAACCGATTACACGAAGGTTGAGCCGCATATCGAGGTTACGAATATGAGCAAATTCATGGGCGACTACTGCTGTCAGCTCATCACGATTCAATAACGTTAATGCGCCACGAGTCACGGCAATAGCCGCATTATCGGGAGAGCTACCCGCAGCGAAAGCATTAATTCCGGGTTCGTTTTCAATGATAAAAACCTGCGGTGTCTGAATGCTGGCTCCCAGCGCCACTTCCTCAACGATGTTTTGATAACGTGTAACCAAGGGATCACCGGTTATCTCGTTAATATCAGTCGCTCCCAAAGCCTGAGCAACCTTTGCACCGTCACCGCCCATGGTGACTATTTTCCAAACAGAGGTCAGAACAATCACCATAGCAACGCCGGCAGCAACCAACCCAAATAGTTGCCAGTTAACCATTAATTGTTCAGTCTGATTAATACTGTCGCCGCTCATCCTGACAGAAGCCAGCGAGGCAATCACGGCTGCAATCAACGCCACAGAAAAAATAAACAAAGTCATCATCAATCGACTTTGTTTTCGGGCATTTGCACCCAGTTGATAGCTGCTCATTGCAGCCATTTTTAAAACTCAACCTTGGGCGCGTCTTGAATCGCTTCACGGTCATCAAACTCCAGCTCTGAGGCGCGAGTAAAGCTGAACATATTGGCTAGGATATTGGTCGGAAAAGTTTCCAGAACATTGTTATATTCAAGCACCGTATTGTTGTAGCCGCGGCGCGAGGCTGCCACTTTGTTTTCAATGCTGGTCAGCTGTTCCATCAGATCACGGAAAGCACCATCCGCTTTCAGATCCGGATAAGCTTCTGATAAAGCGAAGATGCCGCCCATTGCTTTACCTAACACACCTTCAGCCTGTCCAAGCGCCAGCATTGACTTTGCATCGCCCGAGTCGGTTTGATCACGCATTTTTTCTGCTTGATTGCGGGCTTCAATTACCCCATTAAGCGTTTCCTGTTCATGCTTGGCATAGCCTTTAACGGTGCTGACCAGCTGCGGAATCATGTCGTGACGTTGCTTAAGTGTAACGTCTATCTGTTTGAATGCATTCTGGAAGATATTGCGATGCCGAACCAATTTATTGTATTCAATAATCACATATAAAATCAGCAGGCCGACAATCCCTAGTAATATCCATTCCATATTTACTCTCCTTCTATTGAATTTAATGTCGTGATTGATTATGGATTAGTTACCCATAGTATTAAACAGCTTACTGACTATGAAAGCTAAGGGCTATTAACGTTCAGCCAAATACTATCTCAAAATCACGATCAGTCTTATTAACGTATTACTGCCAATATCGCATAGTTTGACTGATTACCATTTGTCTGTATTATCGCAGGCAGTTTCAGGTGCCTTTATTGCTACATGTGATTAAGGTTAAACGGGAAACAGGTGCGCCTCTTATTTGGTTATTCCTGTACTGCCCCCGCAACGGTAAACAGTTATTTCATTGCTCTGGTCGCTATCTGCCTGATAGATCGACAGTCACTGTACTTAACAGTATGGGAAGACGAGACATGATGCCGAGGGTCTGTTTTTATCTTTCATCGCCAACATTCGTAATGGCCAGTAAAGAAAATCAGCCCCCAATATGGCTAAGCTGTAAGTCCGGAGACCGGCCCGAAGCTAACTAAGGAGTCGTGGCGGGGTGCCTGAACGTTCCGAGATTACACCCATACTGTCCCCTGCCCGCTATTTACCTAACTGGTAGCTGCTTTTGCTACGGCAGGATGTCTGATGTCTTATATTGTTAAATATCGCTTGTGTTTTCACCGACCCATTTTTCTATTTGCCCTGTTGTTTTCTCTGATAACTTCAAGTGCGTATGCCAGTGAGCATCATGTAATGGTTATTGTGTCAGATCGCTCTGCCCCGACTTTGGTCTCTGGAGCACATCAATTATTACAACAACAGCCTGATGCAGACATTCAAATCCGCACGGTCAGTCAGCTTAATGCTTTGACTGATGCTGACTTACAGCAATTAATTGATAACAGTGCAAGCATATTAGTGGTTGGTGTATTTGGCGATCCTGTGGAACGATTACTCGTTCGGCAATATAACAATGATCAAAAACGCTATGTTTTACATAGTGACCAGCGGCTTATCGAATTAAATAGCGATCCGGTTACACAATCTATTCCTAATCATATCTTGAGTGATAAAGCCTCATTAAGCACAACAACTCTGTTAGAGGCCAAACAGGTTCAATATCCCGAGTATGCTAACTGGTTACAGGCTCGTGCTTACTGGGTTAACCGTTCGACAGAGAATTCACGCAGTCTGCTGGACATGTTGCTCACAGAAGGCAGTAAAAAAGCCGAATTACAACCTGTTGGGGCTTTACGCTTTGCTTTGCATAAAGACGATAAAACTCAATGGTTAAGCCCAACTGAACTAGCCAAACAACTTGATACAACAAATCCTGTTGTCTGGTTGGTCGATCATGATACCGGCGATTTAACAGGTGAATGGAAACTGCATCAGCAGTATTGTCAGGCGCTGAACAGTCAATGTGTTTCCGTATTGGCCGCCTGGGGCGAACCCAGTGTTGAGGCTATTGAGACGATCAAAAAGGTGATGAACAAATCTTTGCCAAACACACCATGGGGAATCGTTTCTTTTCAGGACTTTGTGATTGGTGGTGGTGATGGTCGTGAGCAGGTTGAACAATTATTTACTGAGCTTAATGTTCCGGTTTTAAAAGGTATTCGTCTTAATAAATTAAGTGAGGCGGATTATGCCTTATCTTCACAGGGTATTCCTCGCGATTCGATTCATTATCGGATTGCCATGCCGGAGTTGCAAGGTGTCAGTCAGCCACAGATTCTGGCATTGACCGAGCCTGCAAAGATGGACCCACAAACCGGGGCCCAGCTGACGCAAAGTCTACCAATTAAAGAACATATAAACCGTCAGGCACTGCGCATGCAAGGCTGGCTGGCTCTACAACAAAAAGACAATGCCGATAAGCGTGTCGCCATTGTGTATTACAACCATCCCCCCGGTAGACATAATATCGGTGCTGATAATCTGAATGTGCCTGAAAGTCTGCTGGAAATATTGAATAGCCTGAAAAATGCAGGTTATCAGACTGGTGAGCTGCCAAAAGATGCGGAATCTTTGCTGGATATGCTGCAACTTAAAGGGGTGAATTTACCTGAAGACGCACAAGCATTATCAGCGATGTCCAAGGTCGCCAACACCATGACAGCGGATGAATATCAACGCTGGTTCAAACAGTTACCGGCAACTGTTCAGGCTGAAATGATTGATGGTCCTTTGGCAGCATTACAGCAGCGGATGCGTGATGCTATTGAGCAGGCACTGGCATTGGACAGTGTGACAACTCGCCAATCTCAACTCAATTTGCTAACGGCATTTATGCAGCAAACATCCACGGATCTGCATCATGCACTGGATGGTTTACGTCATCCCGGCCGCAGTCGAGCATTGGATTTATTAAATCAGCTGGAACAGGATTATCAGCAGATCATCGATGCAGCTGCTCAAGGCCATCAGCCCGACTGGCAGCATAGCGAATCCTTACATGATGCATTATTGGAAATGCAGATTGAAGGTATTCGCGGTTGGGGTGAAGTACCCGGCAAAGTGATGGTCTGGGATAATCGATTACTGATTCCCGGCGTGCAATTTGGCAATGTGTTTATCGGCCCGCAACCACCGCGTGGTTGGGAGATTCACGAAGAACTGTTGCATGCCAATATGTCTTTCCCTCCGCCACATCAATATCTGGCGTTTTATCACTATATTCAGTCGCAATTTAACGCTGATGCTATGGTGCATGTTGGTCGACATTCAACCTATGAGTTTTTACCCAAACGCAGTGTAGGTCTGGGTGAAGATGATTACCCCGCTATTATTGCCGGTGAGGTTCCGGGTCTTTATCCATATATAGTCGATGGCGTCGGTGAAGGCATACAGGCCAAACGCCGTGGACAGGCAGTTATCATCGATCATTTGACTCCCCCGCTCGCCGTCACTGAACTTTATGACGATCTGCTACAACTACGTCAGTTGATTGAAAGCGCCGAAGCTGCTTCAGATAAAGCCACACGGGATCGGGCTATTCGCAGCCTGCGTGAACAAATCGAAACTATGGGTCTGCGTAATGAATTGATCGCCAGCATGGATGAAGAGCTGCAAGTGCGTGGTGCCGGTTTCGATGAAATTGATGATGATTTTCTACTGCATGAAGTCGGTCATTATCTGACAAATTTTCAAGAGACCTTTATGCCACTGGGTCTGCATGTATTTGGCCGGGATTGGTCCGCGGATGGACTCGATACCATGATGAACTCAATTCTGGACAACACCGATTCCAGCGAGGCTCAACGTCAAGCTATCTATCAAAAATTGCAAATGTCTCCAGCGGCTGAGATTGAAGCGCTTTTGAATGGTTTGAATGGTCGTTTTATCTCTCCGGGGAAAGGCAATGATCCCATTCGCACGCCGGATGCTCTGCCCACTGGCCGTAATTTTTATGCGTTGGATGGCAGCCTGCTGCCAACCCGTGTGGGTTTTGATATCGGTCAACAACTGGCCGCACCGGTCTTGGCCGGCGAAAAGGGCAATATTGAAGGTCATGAAGTAGGCGATCGCAATAAACAAGGGGTGATTTTATGGGCCTCTGATTCAGTGCGGGATGAAGGTGCCATGATTGCGTTTGGTATGAAGCTGCTGGGTGTCCGCCCGATATGGAATAGCCGTGGCATTATCAAAGGTCTCGAACGTCTGCCATTAAATGAGGAACAACCACAGCGGCTGGATGTGTTGTTTACCACTTCAGGTTTATTCCGGGATTTATATGGCGAACATCTGGTATTGCTGGATAAAGCCAGCTTATTGGCCTTGGATGCCAGTCGGGATCTGATTATCCGTGATTATCCTGCTTTGGCTGTCGCCCTTAACGCTGCTTTGGAAGCTTTAGGTGAATGGCAACAAGGCGGCGATGAAGCGTTGGATAAAAACTTGGTGGCCGCCAATTGGGTAAATGAGGCCATACAACGGCTGGCCCAACAACCGGATATCGATCCGGCACAATTAGGTCGTGAAACAAGCCTTCGTGTATTTGGTATTGCCCCGGGGGCTTATGGTGCTGGCATTAATCGTCTGGTTGAACGTTCAGCTGCCTGGGAAGATCGCAGTGAACTGGCTGACGTATTTATCAAACGTATGGCACATGCTTATGGCAGTGGTTTGCAGGGTGAATCGCAACCGGACTTGTTCAAACAGCAACTTGCCGGAGTGTCACAAACCTTTTTGGGTCGTGCCAGTAATCTGTATGGCCTGATGGATAACAATGATGCATTTGATTATCTGGGTGGTTTTAATCTGGCGGTGGAAACAGTTAGTGGTCAGCAACCAGGCAGCGCGGTGATTAATCACAGTAACAACGATAATCTGCGAATCGATGACTTGCCACAAGTCCTGCTGGGAGAGCTGCGTGCCCGTTATCTGAATCCACAATGGATTAAGCCGTTAATGAATGAAGGTTATGCCGGTGCGCGCACCATGGGCAGTGAATTTATCGAATATCTTTGGGGGTGGCAGGTGACCAGTCCGGAAATCATTACTGACCATGTGTGGGAAGAGGTAAAAGCCGTTTATGTTGATGACAGCCTGCAATTAGGATTGGATGAGTTTTTAAGTGATAGTCATCAACAACATGTGCAAACCAATATCCTGGCAGTGATGCTGGTCGCCATAGATAAAGAATTCTGGGATGCTGATTTGAATACTCAAAAACAATTGGCCGAGCAGTTTGCTGCCAATATTATTGAAAAAGGCATTCCCGGAAGTGGTCATACCCATGCGAATCATCCAATGTATGATTTTGTGAAATCACATCTCGATGCGGATCAGGCTAAAGCTTTGGAAGCCGTATTGGCACGAAGCCGAATACAGACTTCAGAAACAGCCTCCCCTCCAACTCATATACAGGAATTACAATTGAATCAGCAGGATAGCCAGCAAATCGAGAATAGCAATCAAGCTGCTGAGGACACTACAGAAACCAGCTCCACCGATAGCAAAATGCTTTGGCTGTGGACGTTGCTGGCATTATCAGTAATCGTTGCCGCAGGATTATGGCGCGGTCGTAAAGGAGCTATGTAATGTATCCACATTTTTCACTGGAATTAATGCACCAGCTGACCGGACTGTTATTAACCCCGGTCGTCTGGGCGTTATTGTTTTTTGTCGGTTTGGCCGTATATGAAACCGGTATTGCCATTGGCGAGCGCTTCTGGGGAATCGCCCGTTTATCACAGCATTCTGATAGCCAAGCATTGATTGCTCTGGGCAAACGCCGAATTGAACGGGCCGATTTTATTACCAGACTGGCACCCATGCTCGGGTTGATGGGCACCTTGATTCCCTTGGGCCCAGGCCTCGCCGCATTAGGCGAAGGACAACTAAAAATTCTGACTACGGCGATGACAGTGGCGTTTGATACCACGGTTATTGGCTTATTGGCTGGCATGATCGGCTTTGTCATTGGTCGGATGCGTCGGCGTTGGTATGACGCTGCTTTAACTGAATTGGAACAGCAAAATGGATAAATGGCGTCGCAGTTCATTTCTCGATACCGATGAAGATCCGTTAGGTCCATTGGCCAATTTGATTGATATTGTGCTGGTATTTGCCTGTGGGTTAATCGCTGCACTGGTCGCGTTCAGTTCGGACTTACAGGATCATTTTGAAGTACAGCCGCAGGAAATCACTCTCGGTAAGGAACTGCCAACAATGCCAGATACTATGCAGCAGCAGGTGCAGGATGGTAGTGGTTACGAAGCTGTTGGTCAGGTATATCGAGATCCACAAACCGGTAAGCTGATTTTAATTGATGACTAATTTTTTCATTAAAAGATTTTCGCTCAGCCCGCGAATCCAAAAGTAATTTCAGGTAGAATCACCGCTTCTACTGAACTCCTGTTTTATTGGATTTTAAAATGGCTCAATACGTATATAGCATGAACCGCGTTGGCAAAATCGTGCCGCCAAAACGCGAAATTTTAAAAGATATTTCCCTGTCATTTTTCCCTGGTGCCAAAATCGGTGTATTAGGTTTAAATGGCTCTGGTAAGTCTACCCTGCTCCGCATCATGGCCGGTGAGGATAAAGATTATATTGGCGAAGCCAGACCGATGCCGAATATGAAGGTCGGGTATCTGCCTCAGGAGCCTGAGCTGGATGACAGCAAAACCGTTCGGGAAATCGTTGAAGAATCAGTCTCAGATGTCAAAGCCGCTTTGGATGAACTGGATGCGATTTATGCAGCTTATGCCGAACCGGATGCCGACTTTGATGCACTCGCTAAAAAACAGGGTGAACTGGAAAATCTGATCACCGCCAAAGATGGTCATAATCTGGACAATGCTCTGGAACGTGCAGCAGATGCGTTACGCCTGCCGCCCTGGGATGCCAAAGTAGCGGTGTTATCCGGTGGCGAGCGTCGTCGTGTTGCATTATGCCGGTTATTACTCGATCACCCGGACATGTTATTGCTTGATGAGCCGACTAACCATCTTGATGCTGAATCGATTGCCTGGATTGAACGCTTCCTGCAGGAATACCCCGGTACCGTAGTTGCCATTACCC
Source organism: Methylophaga sp. UBA3613 (assembly GCF_002375415.1). Lineage (NCBI taxonomy): Bacteria > Pseudomonadati > Pseudomonadota > Gammaproteobacteria > Thiotrichales > Piscirickettsiaceae > Methylophaga > Methylophaga sp. UBA3613. Next base: position 156,419 of record NZ_DFLS01000006.1, read on the forward strand.
ATGATCGCTATTTCCTGGATAATGCCGCGGGCTGGATACTTGAGCTTGATCGTGGTCGTGGTATTCCTTATGAAGGCAATTACTCTTCATGGCTGGAACAGAAAGATCAACGTCTGGCACAGGAATCGAAACAGGAAGCCTCACACAATAAAGCCATTCAAGCTGAGCTTGAGTGGGTACGCCAGGGAGCCAAAGGTCGTCAGGCAAAATCAAAAGCGCGCTTGAAACAGTTTGAAGAAATGAATTCAAAAGAATTTCAAAAACGTAATGAAACCCAGGAAATCTATATTCCACCTGGCCCGCGTTTAGGTGACAAAGTGATTGAACTGCATAACGTCACTAAATCCTACGGCGACAAACTGTTATTCGAAGATCTCAGTCTGACGATTCCCCCCGGTGCAATTGTCGGCATCATCGGCCCTAACGGTGCCGGTAAATCTACCTTGTTCCGCATGATTACCGGTGAAGAAAAACCCGATTCCGGTGAAATCGAAATCGGCAGTACCGTGCAGCTGGCTTATGTAAACCAGGCACGTGAACTGGATGGCAAGAAAACGGTATTTGAAGAAATAGCTGATGGTGCCGATATGATTACTGTCGGAAATTATCAGACCCCTTCTCGTGCCTATTGTGGACGGTTTAATTTTAAGGGCTCAGATCAGCAGAAATATGTGAAGGATCTCTCCGGTGGTGAGCGTAACCGCCTGCATATGGCCAAACTGCTTAAAGAAGGTGGCAACGTTTTATTACTCGACGAACCGACCAACGACCTGGACGTGGAAACATTACGTGCATTGGAAGAAGCCATATTGGCCTTCCCGGGTTCAGCAGTAGTCATTTCGCATGATCGCTGGTTCCTGGATCGTGTCTGTACCCATATGATTGCCTATGAAGGCGATTCCAGCGTGGTGTTTTTTGAAGGTAACTATAGTGAATATGCCGAAGATTACCTCAAGCGTTATGGCAAAGATCATCAGCCGGAACGTATCAAATACCGCCGAATGAATTAGGTTTTGAAATATCCGCAGATTACGCAGATTTTCGCAGATTAATAAAAAAATGAAATTTGTAGGTCGGGTTAGCGTAGCGTAACCCGAGACAAATTAAATATTTCGTTTAACAAAAATCTGCGTCAATCAGCGAAATCTGCGGATAGATTTCTTTTAAACCTCTGTGTCTCTGTGTTTTATGTCAATCTTTCAAAGGCTTATGCATCATTTCCGGTGTGCGTTCGGCGCCGAGGATACCGACACGGATTAGAAAGTCGCCAAAATGCTCGTCTTTCTCACGTTCAGCAGCAAACTGTTCAATCATTGGTTTTAGCGTATTCAGGATGGTGGCTTCGTCCACATTTTCAAGATACAGACGATTTAGTCGCTGACCACTGAAATCAGCCCCCAGATTCAGGTTATAGCGTCCGATCGCTTTACCGGTTAACGCAATTTCACCCAGATAAGGTCTGGCACAGCCATTCGGACAGCCGGTGATGCGGATATTAATCAGCTCTTCCGGCAGGCCCACATCACTCATTATTTGTTCCAGCTTACTGAGAAACGTGGGTAAATATCGTTCTGATTCAGCCATCGCCAAAGCACAAGTAGGCAATGCTACACAGGCCATCGCATTTAAACGCAAGGCCGGACGGCGTTCACCGATATCCAGTTGGTACTGCTCAACCAATGCTTCAATAACCGGTTTTTGTTCAGGGCTGATATTGGCAATAATCAGGTTCTGATTACAGGTCATGCGAAATTCGCCGGTATGGATTTTGGCGATTTCACGCAATGCTGTGCGCAATTGAAGCGTTTCAGTATCTTTAACCCGCCCACTGTAAATATATAAGGTCAGATGCCATTGACCATCTTCACCCTGGATCCAGCCAAATCGATCACCATTGCGTAATAACTCAAAGGTTCTGGCAGCCGTCATCGCCTCACCATGGTATTCGGTAAATTTTTCGTTAAACCAGTCAATACCATGATCATCAATGGTGTATTTAAAACGAGCATGCGCCCGGACACTGCGATCACCAAAGTCACGTTGAATGGCAGCAATGGTTTCGCAGGCTTTGACAATCTGGTCTTTTGGCACAAAACCGGCCATGGTGGCTAACCGCGGAAAAGTTGCGGTCTCACCATAGGTCATACCCATACCGCCGCCGACGGCAACATTGAATCCAACTAATTCGTTGTTTTCAATAATGGCAATTAGCGCAATATCATTGGCCAGTACATCACTGTCGTTTTCAGGTGGAATGGCGATACCGATTTTAAATTTACGTGGTAAATAGCGATCCCCATAAAACGGTTCTTCAGATTTACCCGGTTGATAGACACATTTTTCGCCCAGCCAGATCTCGGCATAGGCACCCGACTGCCAGCACAAATGATCACTTATAGCTTGTGAAATCTGATGAACTTCGGCATGCACCGAAGACTGATGCGGATTGACATTTGTCACCACATTTCGATTCACATCACCGCATGCGCCTTTTGTATCCAACCCTAATGCATTGACTTGCTGCATTAATGAACGCAGATCTTTTTTCAAAACCTCGTGATATTGAAACGTCTGCCGGGTAGTAATACGTAACGTGCCATTGGCGCAATCATCAGCTATCGCATCGAGTCCGAGCCATTGCTGTGGAGTCACCACTCCACCGGCAATACGCAGTCGAACCATAAATGAATATAACGGTTCCAGCTTTTGACGACGGCGTTCATCACGCAGATCGCGATGATCCTGCATATAGCTGCCATGGAATTTGGTCAGTTTGTTGTCATCTTCCGAGATCGCACCGGTAACGGCATCTTCAAGCCCTTCGGCAATGGTGCCACGCAGGTAACGACTGTCGAGTTTGAGTTGTTCGGCTTCAGGTAATTTTGTATTCATTAGTACACATCACGTTGGTAGCGTTTATCACGCGTCAGCTGACGCAGATATTCAGTGGCATCTTCGCGGCTTTTATTGCCTTGCTGACTGATAATATCAATCAGGGCTTCATTAACATCCGGTGCCATATTGTCCGCATCACCACATACATATAGATAGGCTCCTTCCTGCAACCAGTTCCATATTTCAATGGATTTTTCACGAATACGGTGCTGTACGTAGATTTTCTCGGTCTGATCACGAGAAAATGCCACATCCAGATGGGTTAATAATCCAGATTTACGCCAGGCCAGCCACTCGGTCTGATAGAGAAAATCAGTCAGGAAATGCTGATCACCAAAGAACAGCCAGTTACGTCCCCGAGCTCCTCGCTCTTCACGCTCCTGCATAAAGCTTCTGAATGGGGCCACGCCGGTGCCAGGACCAATCATAATAATTGGCGCATCGTCATCGGCAGGCAATTTGAAGTTTTTATTGGGATCGATGTACACCGGAATAGTGGCATCTTCGGCCAAGCGATCGGCTAACCAGGTTGAGGCTACACCGCCCCGTTCACGGTTATGGGCGTTATACCGAACCGTTGCCACGGTGATATGTACTTCTTCATCAACTGCGGCCTGACTGGATGCAATCGAATACAATCGTGGCGGCAATTTACGCAGCAACTTGATAAAACCGTTGGCATCTATATCGGCTAATGGATAGCTTTGAACTAAATCCAGAACATCACGGCCTCGGATCCATTCAGTGACAGCAGCTTTGCTTTCCATCAGCTTATTCAGTTCATCGGATTGCGCCAATTCAGCCCATTTTTCGACCAATGGGCGGGTCAGCACGGTAATTTCACGATGATGCATCAATGCATTGGTTAAAGTTTCGGTTTGTTCTTCAAGCTCTACTGGAGTATCAGCATCGAATCCCAGCGCATCAATCAGCATGGAGACCAAAACGGGATCATTCTGTGGATATACACCTAATGCATCACCCGGCTGGTAGTGCAATCCCGAACCTTCAAGTGAAATTTCAATATGCCGCACTTCCTTGCTGGAACCGCGACCACTGAGGATCTGGTTTTCCAGCAAAGGTGCAGAAAATGGATGTTTGCGATCATATTGAACGGAGGTTTCAAGCTGACTCATTGCAGCAGAGGCTGACGGTGGTGCGGCACTGGCCTGCATGGAGCTGGTCAGTGACTCAACAAATTCAGCGATCCATTTTTCCGCCAAATCATCATAATCCACATCACAATCAACTCGAGGAATTACTGTGGTTGCACCAAGTTTTTGCAGACGTTCATCAAAGTCTTTGCCGGTCTGGCAGAAATATTCATAGCTGGAATCACCCAGTGACAGCACACTGTATTTCAAACCCTTTAAACCAGGTGCTTTACGGCTTCCCAGAAACTCATATAAATCCATTGCGTTATCAGGCGGCTCACCCTCACCATGTGTCGAAGTTAAGACTGCCAGATATTGCTCGTTCTTCAGTTCTCGTGGTTTGTATTCCGCCATATCCCATAATTTGACTTCAATACCACTGGATTTTGCTTTCTCAGCTAGTTGGCCGGCAACCGTTTCGGTATTACCGGTTTGTGAACCATAAAGCACGGTCAGTTTGATCGTTTGGTCCGGCAGAGAAGGTGCAGCTTCCGTAGCAGCTGTTCCACCCTGAGCCGCACGATAACCTGACAAATAGCCTGACAGCCAATCTACCTGCCAGCCTTCCAGGCCTTGCAGTAAATTATTAAGCTGTTGCAATTGTTCATCGGTTAATGGAGCGTTGGGCAACCTGATATTCATGTTGTTGGCTTATCTCTTAAAAGTTGAGCTTTGAGTCTGCACAAAATAACAAAAACTATATATAAATAGAAACTATATGTTTGGATTTCCATATAATTAAAATAAATATACTTCGATTCTAACAATCATTATGTTAGAAGAATTAATGCAAAATATTGTGAATGTTTTGGTGTGAAGCAGTAAAAATTAATGAACTACCTTTAATATTGGTCCATCGCTTTATATTTCAACCGCTTTAAGCTGTGTTGAACTTTCAGAGACGGCTATGAAAGATCAACAAGCCCTAGTGACTTTTATGCTCGTATAGATCGGTATCTGCGTACATATATAGAGATTGCAAATCGATGTTGTCCATCGAGCGACTGGAAGCCGTACCAACAGTATATTCTACATTTAGATGTGGGCTGACATTAGCATTATAGTTTTTTACTGCGTCAGCCAGTTGTTCCAGTTTGTTTTCTGATTGCTCACATACACTCAAAACGACAAACTCGTCATCGACCAGTCGAGATATTAACTCTGTATCGGTAAAGATTTCTGTCAATATTCGGGAAAAATGAATAAGGGCTTCATCACCTGCAGAAATCCCGTGAGCATGGGAGATGCGCTTGTAATTATTCACATCAAAGTAATACATGGTAATACTGGCTTGGTACGGTACAAAAATATTCAGTAATTTTTGTGCTCTGCGTTCGAAAGCCTCACGATTCAGTAAGCCGGTCAACTTATCTTCATCTAACAGTGGGTTATAGTCGATTTCTTCTTCGACCATTTCGGTCAGTTGTTTTAATAATTGTTTATCTTTATCTGTAAAAGTTCTGGGAATAGAGTGTTTTAAACATAAAGCCCCCAACTTCTCCCCCGATCTTGCCCGAATTGGACAACCAGCATAAAACCTTATGTGGGGTGCTGACGTAACCATGATGTTTTCTGCATAGTGTTTATCATTCAGCGTATCGGAAATAACAAAAATATCTTCCTGAGCAATCGTCTGATTACAAAATGCCACTGAACGTTCGGTTTGCCGTTGACTGAATCCCTGTGACGATTTTATCCATTGTCGATCTTCGTCTATCAGCGAAATCAGGCTAATCTCCACATCAAATAAACGTGTACAAAGTTTGGTTAACCGGTCATAGCGATGTTCCGGTTCACTATCCAGAAGTCCCAGACCATGTAGGCGTTTTAGCCTTTGTAAATCAATATGTTCTGACGTGTTTTTCGACCAGTCAATAAAAGCCTCAGGTAACATGGGACGACCAATAAAATATCCTTGAGCCTGATCACAGCCCATTTTACGTAGCAGCTCCAGTGCAGCATTATCTTCAATTCCTTCTGCAGCCACCTGCATGTTCAGACTGTGGGCAAGTTCAATAATCGCCTTAATAACCAGTCTTGATTCGCGTGAATCCGCAGAAGTCATGACAAAGGTTTTATCCACTTTGACTTCTGAAAACGGCATACGAACCAAGGCCAACATCGACGAAAAACCGGTCCCAAAATCATCTATGGATAAACGAAATCCTCGCAGTCGCAGTCTGGTCAGAATATCCAGAGATATCACAGGGTCATCCATTGCGGCTGTTTCCGTCAACTCCAGGATCAGTTGATCCGGTTTGATATTATGGGCTTCACAAAGCATTTCAATTTGTTTGAATAGCTCGAGGTTACTGAGTGATGCCGCAGAAATATTGACCGAAAGCAATAAGCCCCTGTTCTGGACTTTTAGCGACGGATCGGCTTCCTGAAGCTGATTTAGAAAAGGTAATGCCTGTTCAAATACCTGTAAGGTTAATTTGTCGATAAGATCATTCTGTTCGGCTAAGGGAATAAATTTTTCCGGTGAAATGAAGCCCTTTTCTGCGTGCTGCCAGCGTGCAAGCGCTTCAAGGCCAGTTAGCGTGCCACTGACACAGGATACTTTTGGTTGATATACCAGATAAATGTCATGCGCGTTAATCGCTTGTTCCAGCTCATTGACGGTAAGGGTATTGGTCTGGTTTTCAGCGCGGAGTTGCTGACCAAAGGTGTTGTCAGCTGTGTTGATGGATTCAGCGTTAATCAAATCCCGGAAAGCTTTGGGATTAAAGGGCTTGGGAAGAATCCCCAGAACATTAAGACCATGCGCACCGGCCGAACGTGCTGCAGCATGTAATAGTTGCTGCCCGGCGCCACTTGTGATGATTAACTGGGCATCGATTTGCATACGGCCCAATTCGCCAAGTACTTCCACCCCATCCATATCCGGCATAATCAAATCAATAATCAGATATTGTGGGCTCCAGTCATTGATGATCTCCAGAAAACTTTGAAAGTCAGAGGTTATTTTGGCTGACAGACCGATAAATTCAGCGACATTAGCAATTGCTCTTGCAGTGAGATTGTTGTCATCCAGAATGAGTACTTTTAATTCGGTCATCGCCCCAGATTACTCTTGGTTATCCAATAAAAATAAACTCTGTAGACACTTTGACATTTATGACTCGTTCTGCAAAGACTTTCGGATTTTCGTGGTGAGTTCATCTCGACTATATGGTTTACTCAGTAACATGACTCCAGGGTCCAACCGACCATGATGGACGATAGAGTTTTCGGTATATCCTGAAGTGAACAAAACTTTTAATTGTGGTCGGATTCGCTGCGCCTTATCAGACAGCTCTCTTCCACTCATACCACCTGGCATCACCACATCGGTGAATAATAAGTCAAAATCTGCATCACTTTGAATGATTTCCATTGCTTCGCTTCCATTTGATGCACTTATTACCTTATATCCCATAAACTCTAATTGCGAAATAACATAATTGCGAACCAATTCATCATCTTCAACAACAAGTATGCTTTCATTGCCGATTTGCGGTTGATTATGCAGTACAGAAGCGTTTTCTGCCGTCGCAACCTCCTCAGGTGAGCGGGGTAAATAAAGTCTGATGGTCGTTCCCTGACCGACTTCCGAATAAACGTTTATGTGACCATAACTCTGTCGGGCAAATCCATAGACCATCGCCAAACCAAGACCAGTACCCTTATCTTTGCTTTTTGTGGTGTAGAACGGTTCAAACACTTTATCCAGATTCTCTGGAGCAATACCTACCCCGGTATCTGACACCCCAATGATGACATAATCACCCGGGGTAACATCGTGTTGTGAACCATAGTCTTCGGAGAGTGAAACATTGAGGGTTTCAATTAATAACCTGCCACCTGATGGCATCGCATCACGCGCATTGATGGCCAGATTCAACAGCGCATTTTCCAATTGTCCCGGATCTACCTGCGCCAACCAGAGATCTGGTTCCAACGCCAGCTCAAGCTGAATCGCCTCGCCAATTGATCGGCTTAGTAACCCCTGAAAATTATTTAATAATTGATTGGCATCAATATGTTTTGGATCCAGTGCCTGCTTTCTGGAAAAGGCCAGCAAACTGCGAATTAATTCTGCTCCGCGGTCTGCTGCCTCCTGGATCATTTCAGACAGGCCACGTAGTTTGGAATCGCTGGCAAGTGACTCAGTAATAATTTCGGCATTGCCGACAATGACTGTCAACAAATTATTAAAGTCATGAGCGACGCCACCGGTTAACTGGCCAACGGCTTCCAATCGTTGGGATTGCCGTAATTTTTCTTCTATTTCAAGACGATCGGTTATATCCGTAATACCGCCAACCATTCGGATTGCTTCGTTAGCGCTATTGTAAATAACATAACCCCGGTCAATAACATCTGCATAGTCCCCATCCTGACGTTGAAACTTATAGTTCTCTGACCAGCTCTGCTGTTGGGTTTCAATTGCTCGCTTAAGGTTGTTTAGGACTCGATTACGCTCATCAGGATGAATGCGTTTTTCCCAGCCTTTAATAGAAGGTTTTTTTGATTGGGTATCAATGCCAAACAAGGTTGCAAAACTATCGCTCCACCAAAGTTCGTTTGTCAGGAGATCCCAGTCCCAGATCGCATCGTTGGTTGCTTTGGATAATAATTGAAAGCGTTGCTCACTCTCCCTAATATTGGCGTCTGCTTCTTTTTGCAGCGTAATATCGGTCATGTAGCCTTCAATCGCTACTATGTTGCCATCTTTATCTCTTACACCGCTACCTTGCTCCCAAAACCAGCGGATACCACTATCTTTATGAATTATTCGATACTCGACCTGAAACGGCTGGTTTTGCTCAATTGCTTTTATTGTTTCAACATACATCTTCTCGCGATCATCTGGATGGATAAGGCTGGCAAATTCAATCCTCTGGTTGCCGATAACATCTTCAGCGTTATAGCCGGTTAAACGTTCGAATGCTTCGCTTACATAGAGCATAGTCCATTGCTCATCAGATAGACTACGATAAGCAACTCCCGGCAGATTACGCAGTAACTGCATTAATGATCGTTCGGCCTCAGAACGCTGAGCCTCGGCAAGCTTGGTATTGGTAATATTTTCGGTGATGGCAATAAGATGCAACGGATTGCCACTGTCATCACGTTGCAAGGTGATACTTAATCTTGCCCAGACCGTTTCGCCGGTTTTATGGATGTAGCGTTTTTCCAGAATACGGCTATCAAGGATACCAAGCAGAATATCGCTGATTTCCTGCTGGTTCTGTTCTTTATCATCAGGATGGGTAAGCTGATGAAAATCCAGTTGCGTCAGTTCTTCAGCTGAATACCCCAGCATTTCACAATAAGCTTGATTGCATTCCAGAAAACGGCCGTCTGTTGAGGCAATGGCCACACCGGTAGCCGCATCCTGAAATGCTTGACGAAACCGGCTTTCGCTACGACGAATTCGTTCTTCATTGCGGTGCTTGGCAATGGCAATAGAAATAATTTTTGATATACGCTCGATAGTATCAAGCTGCTCGGGTTCCGGGGTTTTTACCGTGTTGTGATAAATGGCAAAAGTCGCGATAACGTTAAGTTTTTCATCAAATATAGGATGAGACCAGCAAGCCCTTAAATCATAAGCCAATGCAAAGTTGCGATAATTTTCCCACAGAGGATCATTTTCAATATCACATACAATGACTGGCCTTTTAAGAAATGCTGCTGTTCCACATGAGCCCGCAAGCGGGCCTATAGGCTCGCCATGAATGGCATCGTTATAACTGACCGGTAAATTGGGTGCAGAACCATGCAGCAGGCGTTTACCCTCTTCATCAATCAGTAAAATGGAAGCGATGGTATTGGGCAGAATTTCTTCGATCCCCAGTACAATTTGCTCCATAATCTGTTGTAAATCCAGAGAGGAAGCCACGGCTTCAACCATGCTGGATTCCAGTTTTTGTATCATCTCCAGGCGTTTACGTTCAGTGATATCGATAATCATGCCTAAACGACGAACTTCCTGACCACTGGCATTAAATACTGATTTGCCACATTCAAATAACCAGCGAATGCTTGCGTCGTCTTTACGGGTAATTCGATATTCAGCCTCTACTATACCGCTGTTATTGGGTTTTGCCCGTGCTGATTCCAGAGTTTTTATATCTTCTGGCAGAATAAATTGCTGAAAACTCTCTATTGTTCCATCAAATTCTTCAAGCGTTATGCCAAAGAGTTCAGCCGTCTGTTCAGACCAGGTTACTTTGTCATTGAGCAAGTTGATTTCCCAACTTCCCATATGACCTATACGTTGACTTTCATCCATCAAACGTAACATATGATCTATATGACCCATATGTTGACGAATATCTGTCAAATCCAGCACTGTGCCAAATAATTCATTTTTATCAGGCTGCCAGGTGGCACGTTGTCGGATAAACCTTAATTCATTATCAGCCGTTAATATCCGGTGACACACATCAAGACTGTCCTGCTGTTCAATCGCACGATTGAAAGCCCGTGTAACGTCAGCTTTATCATCCGGATGTACCTGCTGTAAGTGACCTCCCAGTGTGGGAGAAAACTCTTCTAATGATTTTGCAAATATTTCAAATGTCTGTTCCCCCCACCACAAATTTGATGTTTCAGGGGTATAGACCCAGTGACCTATAAGCGTTGGAGAAGCACCGAGGTCTGTAGCCATCCATTGTTGTACCGGACCTGGAAGAATTTCGCTGGATAAGATAACCAGCAATTTGTTGTCATCATCATCCAAAACTAATGTTGCTGGGTAGCGCTGAGCCTCGCTTCTACCAATAAGGGTTAATGGGGAATGAAATGGAGATCGTGGATTGAATGTATTTCTATCTAGTTCTTCAGCAAAAAATGCTTCAAATGGCAAGCCAATAATATCGTTTTCATCAGAAGCTTCGATTAACCGCAAAGCCTCTGAGTTTGCGGTTAACAGTAAGTTCTCGCGAAAAATAAAGACAGCTTGGTTGTGCTGGTTCATTAGCACGGTTAACAGATAATCATGAGCCCCAGAGTTATTACTCAATTTTTCACCCACTTCTAATAGTTAAGGCCAACTCTGTTTACCAAGATATACCAGAGTTGGCCTGACCGGCTAGTGAAATATTAAATTTTGAACTGACTGATTTGTGTTTCCAGTCCATTCGCCAGTCTGGCCAATTCCTGACTGGTTAACGTGGTTTGATTGGTACTTTCAGCATTTTCCTCAGCCACTTGAGCGATACTGACAATATTTCGGTTTATCTCTTCAGCAACGGCTGACTGTTCCTCTGCCGCACTGGCAATATGGGTATTCATATCACGAATCGAGGCCACTGATTCGGCTATAACATCCAAAGATTGGCCCGCTTTCTCTGCTTTTTCAACACTACGGTTAGCCTGCTCAAGCTCTTCATCCATTACCTGAACCGATTTTTCGGCTTCTTTTTGCAGTCGTTCGATTATTTTTTTAATTTCTTCTGTTGAGTCGTGGCTACGTTTAGCGAGTGTTCTGACTTCATCGGCCACCACAGCAAAACCTCTACCTGACTCACCCGCTCTGGCGGCTTCAATCGCGGCATTTAAAGCCAATAAATTGGTTTGTTCGGCAATCCCTTGAATGACAGTAAGTACGCTACCAATATTTTCGCTTTCTTTTTGTAAATCCTTGATCGATACTGCCCCCATTTCCACCTGTTTCGCCAGTTGCTTGATTCCGTCAATTGCATCCATCACCACTTGTTTTCCGGCTTTGGTTTCGTTATCTGCTGTACGCGAAGCATCAGCAGCCTGCGAAGCATAACGTGCTACTTCCTGAACTGTGGCCGCCATTTCATTCATTGCGGTGGCAACCTGTTCACTATCGCTTTACTGGCTCATTACACCACGACTTGTTTGCCCAGTAATGACGGTTAACTCTTCAGCAGCCACGTTGAGCTGTCTGGACGAATCAAAGACTTCTTGAATCAGGTTACTGAAAACGCCCATCATCTGATTAAAAACATGTGCCATCTGCACTATTTCATCTTTACCCTCTATATCTGCGCGCTCTGTGAGATCTTTATTTTGTTGTGCCCGTTTCATCACTTCAGCCAGCAAATTGATGGGATTCACTACACTACGACTGATGAATCTGGATAATAGAACCAAGATGGCTAAAATCAACACAATTGAAATAATAGCCGTAATAAAAATGGATCTTTCGTGTGCCAGAACTTCATCAGTTATTTGTTCCGATGTGGTATGAAGTAAGTCCTGTATTTGATAGACAATCGATCGCATTTCACCCATCCGACCTAAATCTTCGTTAAAACCAAATTGTTGTTCAGCATTGACCAGCTGAGTAAAGTCATCGCTGTACTTCATCATCAAATCTGATATCTGCCGTTGCTCAAAGTCACTTAAATAGCTTTGCTGCAAATTTTGATAAAAAACGCTGAGGTTATTATTAAAGGTTTCGAAGTAGCTCACATCTCTACGCAACATAAAATCTTTTTCATTACGGCGTAACATCAGCATATCTTTCAATAAAGCATCATTTTGAAAATTGCCAAGCATCTTTTCAGCTTCCTGAACTGAGCTACGGAGATTGCCGTAAAGTCCATCTTTATGACTGAGTCCGATAGTCTGCCGTAAAGCGACTATCTCGTTAAATGCCGTATGATATTGTTCGATTAAGGTAAGCAGTTGTGGAATCTGTTTAATCTGAATATTTTCAGATTGCAGTTCAGCATTCAACTGAGAGAGTTGCTGTGTTAATAAGCTGATATTGTCATTAAAAACAGTTTGATATTTCAGATCCCGTCGTTCCAGGAAGTCTTTTTCATTTATTCGTAAGTTTCGCATTGCGGTTTCAGCCTGAAGACTCAATGCGGCTAACTGTCCAATTTGTACAAGTGAATGCATGCCAAGGCTAAGTATTACTGCCAGGATGATAATCCCGACAACCATAAGGCTACTTAAAAGCAACATTTTTGCTTTGACGGATAATGACTTCAACATGCTGGCTCCAGGGGCTGACGGGATTATTTCCTAATAATTCCTGTATCGTCTTCCCGTGGTAAAACTTTAAAAAATCACATTAAAAAAAGCAGCAAATTGAACCAGTGTCTGTTGAACATTCATAGCCGCCTCTGTTGTGGCTTTGAAAGATCAACAGACCCTAGCGACTAATTGCACCAGAATCAATGAGTAAACGATGTATTGATTGCGCGAATTGTTGATAGCCAAGCGCATTCGGGTGCACATGATCAGCCTTTAATGATGAATCAATTAACACCTCACTGAGAATAGTCGGCTCGACGGGTATACCTTTTGATTCAGCAATATCAAGATAAAGTGGTAATGGTGCTAAATTGAGACCCAACGCGGGTACGGCAATTAATATTACCTGCGAACCTGAAGCGATTATCTCATCCACCATCGTTTGAAGGTTTGCTTGTAGTTGCGTTCGACTCTGCTTACGCAATAGATCATTACCACCATGGCACAACACAACCAGATCAGGTTTGGTTTCTTCAAGAAGTTTTGCTAAACGCTTTTTACCATCACTGCTGACTTCACCGGGTACACCTGCATTGATCACTTTGCGGTTAGTCATTTCAGCAAGCAAGGCGGGATAACTCTGTTCTGGCGCAGCACCGGTTCCAAAGGTCAGACTGTCACCAAAAGCCAGGATCACGGCATCCTGGCTAAGCGGTTTTAGTTTGGCAGAAGGCTGATCACAACCTGAAAGTGTAGAAATTCCAATACAAACAATTAAAAAATATTTAAACGCAGCGACGAAATTTCTATTCATCAAGCAGCCAGTCTGGCAGAGGGAAACAAACGGTAAAAATTTTCGGTGGTCACTGCAGCAATCTCTTCTAGTGACTCACCCCTTAATTCAGCCAGGAAAGCGGCGACATGTTTAACATATGCTGGCTGATTGGTTTTACCACGATGAGGAACCGGTGCCAGATAAGGAGCATCGGTTTCAATCAGAATACGATCCAAAGGCAGTTTTTGGGCAACCTCCTGTAACTCACGGGCACTTTTAAATGTCACGATACCCGATAACGAGATATAAAAACCAATATCCAAAGCACGTTTTGCCGTTTCCCAGTTTTCAGTAAAACAATGAATAATGCCGCCTGCATCTTTGGCATTCTCATTTTCCAGCATTGTCATGGTATCTTCACGTGCTTCACGGGTATGAATGATCAATGGTTTTTTAGTCTGTCGGGCGGCTTCAATATGGTAACTGAAACGATCCCGTTGCCAGCCCAAATCACCTTCGCTACGAAAATAATCCAAACCAGTTTCGCCAATAGCTATTACTTTTGGATGGTTAGCCAGTTCAATCAATTGTTCCGTGCTGAGTGTGCCAGCTTGATCCACATTGGGGTGAATTCCTACACTGGCTGTGAGCTGTGGATACTGCTCAGCAAGTTGACGAACTTCAGCAATACTGTCGTTATCAATGGCAATACAAAGGATATGTTCAATTTGGTTTTCCCTGGCCTCGGCAACCATTGCGGCAATACCGCCAGGTTGATCAGCCAGTAAATTCAGATGGCAGTGTGAATCAATATACATAAATAACCCGGTTGCTGACGGCATGAGCACCGCCATTTTTCTTACATCGTATAGGTGGCTTTATCTGATTTCAATTTATCGACCAGATGGTTTTCGATTTTGCCGCGGACCACATTGGCACCGCCGTCACCTTCACTAAAGTGCACGCCTATGCCCGCAGCCTGATTGCCCTGCGCGCCTCTAGGGGTAATCCAGGCAATAGTGCCGGCAACCGGTATTTTTTCCGGCTCATCCAGTAAGGTCAGCAAAATAAAGACTTCTTCGCCCATTTGATAGGGTTTATTGGTGGGGATAAATAAGCCACCATTCTTCAAAAAAGGCATGAAAGAGTGATACAGCATGTTCTGATCACTTATTTTCAGTGAGAGGATGCCTTTACGTGGATTCATGCTCATATAAAAACTCTTTAATTATTTGCCGGTAACGAGATTAATGATTTGTTGCTTTGGTTTGGGTAATACGCATCACTGAAACCATAAAGTCTTCAATTAACAACGTCTTGTTGTAGTTATTTGAAGATGATATTAGCTTTATTGTACTCACTATGCAATCAGCGATATGCCAGTAATGCTGCGTTAGACTGGCATCAGCATACTCCAAATACTGCTGCTGAAGTCGGGCTTTAACAGTCGATAACAATTGATGCATCACTTTAACCAGATCCAGTTGTTGCCATTGGCTGGCAAGTTGCACGGGATTTGCCTGCTGTTGTATCAATTGATCAAAATCCTGCTGAATCTGTTGATATGACTGCCACTCATTGGTCTCGAGCGCATTGACGATAGCAAAAGGCGCATCCAGCGTTAATGAGGAAATTTTTCGTAACTGATCAGCATCAGTAGCAACGCCCTGAGAATCCAGCCATTTTAATGTCATCGAATAATCGGGAGTTGACAGATGCATCTGCTGGCAACGACTGCGAATAGTCACTGGCAGTCGATGTACTGCATTGGTGGTTAAGATTAAAATAGTATTGTTCTGTGGTTCTTCAAGCAGTTTCAATAAACTGTTTGCAGCACTGTTGGTCATTAAATCTGCTGACTCAATTACCACTGTTTTCCAATTGGCAACGCTTGGGGTAAGTGATTGTTTTTCTTTTAGTGCACGAATCTGGTCGATTTTGATCGATTTACCGGCCTCCTCCGAACGAATAGTCAGATGATCCGGATGATTCCCTGCCTGCATTATCTGACAGCTGTGACACACACCACAGGCGTTAAACTGTTTGTCAGCTGCAAGACACAATAAACTCTCAGCCATTTTGCTGGCTAACTGCTTTTTCCCCAGTCCGGAGACACCTGTCAACAAGACAGCATGCGGCATACGCTGTTGCTCTACTCTGTCAACAACATGTTGCCAGACCGTCTGTTGCCATGGGAAAAGCGCTGTCATCAACGTGTTGATTCCAGTAGTGGTAACAGCTGATGTTTGAGTTGTTGCTGAATCGCTTCAATGTTCTGGCTGGCATCAATTCGCTTGATCCGCTTCGGTTCTGCCTCAGCACGGGCAAGATAACAATTCCTGACGCGTTCAAAAAACTCCTGTTTTTCCTGCTCAAACCGATCTTTTTGCTGTTGTCGTTGTTCTACCCGGGTTTGACCTAAAGCCACGGGCAAATCAAATAAAAATGTGACATCCGTATTACAGCCTTGCAAGGTCCATTCAGCGAGCTGTTTTATGCGTTGTTCATTAATTCCTCGCCCGCCACCTTGATAGGCAAAAGTAGCATCAACAAAACGATCAGAAACAACCCAATCACCACGTTTTAATGCTGGCAAAATAACCTGTTGGATATGCTCAGCACGAGCAGCAAACATCAACAACAACTCAGTATCTTCAGCCATCGCCTGATCAGTTGGCTTGAGTAACACCTCACGGATTTCTTCGCCCAAAGGGGTGCCACCTGGCTCGCGGGTCACTACAACCTGTTTACCGTGTGAGCGAATATAATCAGCAATAAACTGCAGTTGGGTCGATTTACCGGCACCTTCAATGCCTTCGATACTGATAAATTTTCCATTCATTGTGTTATCTGCTTGTTTTTCCAATATTTTCTAACAGCTCGATTATGGTCCTCCAGATTGTCCGAGAAAACATGACCACCGTTTTCCGCACCGGCAACAAAATACAGGCTGCTGCCTTCAGCTGGATTTATTGCAGCCTCAATGGATTCTTTACTGGGCAAACAGATTGGTGTTGGAGGCAAACCAAATCGGGTATAGGTATTGTAAGGCGTATCCGTTTGCAGATCTTTTTTACGGATATTGCCATCGTAACTGTCACCCATGCCATAAATAACAGTCGGATCAGTCTGCAAACGCATGCCTTTATCCAGACGGCGAACGAAGACACCGGCAATTTCAGGGCGCTCTTCGGGTACGGCACTCTCTTTTTCGATAATGGACGCCATGATCAGTACTTCATATGCAGAGTCATAAGGTAGCTCTTCTGTCATCAGCTGCCAGGCATTCTCCAGCTGAACCTGCATATTCTGGTAGGCACGCCTTAAAAACTGGACATCAGTTGTATTGGCAGGAAAATGGTATGTCTCAGGTAAAAATAAACCTTCAACCCGTTCATTTTCTATAGATAACGCTTCACGAACTGTTTCATTGTTCAATTCGGGCAATGTCTTTTTAATTTTTGGGTGCCCCAGCACTTTTTCAAATAGCTGCTTGGCTGTCATGCCTTCCACGATGGTTATGGAGTATTGGACAACTTTGCCACTGATAAAGAGATTTAATAAATCCGGTAAAGTGGCGTCAGATTCAACCCGATATTCACCGGCCTTTATCTGCTGCGCATTGCCTTGCATTCGAGCATAAATATCCAGATAAACACTGGGGACCGGGCTCAAACCACTATCGTATAGACGCTGGCTGACTTTACTGATGTTATCACCTGGATAAATAGTAAAAATCGTTTCATCTTCTATTAAATTAACCGGCTGATGCAGGAATCGCTGATATTCGCTCCAGGCAACTAACGCGATAATCGCAGCTACTACGACTAAAAAAAGCAGTTTAATATATAAAGGTATTTTCATTCGTTTCTGTTCAGTGAATTTAAAGTGTGCTGCAACGTTTGAGTAATTGGACCATGACTGTAATGCATATCAAGATCAGTAATACGAGTCACTGGCCATATGCCAATCAAACTGTTGCACACAAACACTTCGTCCGCTGACTTGAGATCATCAATGGTCAGCGATGTGATATGCAGGGGTATCGACAGTCTGTCAGCAATTTTAATCAGCTGTTGACGCATAATACCAGCGATTCCTGAGTCTGAAAGCTCGGCCGTCGATAATTGGTTGTTATGTACCAGAAACACATTCGACATTGTTCCCTCTATCAATTGATTCTGATAATCAAGCATTAAACCCTCTACGATACTGTCGTCCTGCCATTCATTTCGTGCAAGCACCTGTTCCAGACGATTAAGATGTTTGATTCCAGCCAATGCGGGGTTGATCGCCAAACGCTGTTGACAGAGGCGCACAGTAATGCCGGACTGGTGGGATTCGGGATATTTTGGCATAGCATGCGTGCTGATAATTCGGCTGGTTTGCATATCAGTTTGATAACGATACCCTCGTCCACCGGAACCACGAGTAACCATGATTTTAATAACTGCATCATTATTCAATTGACGACAAACAGTACGGACTTCTCCCGCGAGAGATTGCTGTTGTTCAACAGGAAAGGCAATTTTCAGCCGATGACAGCCTTCAAGCAATCTGGAGAGATGCTGGGCGAAATATTCGAGTTGCCCATTACGATAGGCGATGGTTTCAAACAAACCATCGCCATATTGCAAACCTCGATCTGTAACTTCGATTCTGTTTTCGGGTTGGCCGTTAATCAGAATCATCCGTCACCGACTAATCGAGTTTTTTGAAAATAACAGTACCGTTGGTGCCACCAAAGCCAAATGAATTCGACATGGAAATATCGATAGGCATTTGTCGAGCAGTATGTGGAACATAATCAAGATCACATGCTTCATCCGGGTTATCCAGATTGATGGTGGGTGGTGCAACCTGATCACGAATGGCTAGAATACTGAATACCGCTTCAACACCACCTGCAGCACCTAACAAGTGACCAATCATTGATTTGGTTGAACTGACTGCGACCTGCTCTGAGGCATTGCCAAGAGCGGTTTTAATCGCCTGCGTTTCTGCAACGTCACCTGCAGGGGTAGAAGTACCGTGAGCATTAATATAATGAATATCTTCTGGATTAATGCCAGCATCATTCATTGCATTGACCATACAACGGGCTGCACCCTCGCCACCTTGTGATGGCATGGTCATATGATAAGCATCACTACTCATTCCAGAGCCAATTAATTCGGCATAAATGGTAGCGCCACGTTTTTTGGCGTGTTCATATTCTTCCAGGACAATGACACCAGCACCATCTCCCAATACAAAGCCATCACGATCTTTATCCCACGGACGGCTTGCAGCAAGTGGATCATCATTACGTGTCGACAGAGCACGTGCCGCAGCAAAACCACCTAAACCAGTTTTGGATGTCGCCATCTCAGCACCGCCGGCGATCATCACATCGGCATCGCCATATTGAATCATGCGACCGGCAGCCGAAATACAGTGTGTTCCGGTAGAACATGCCGTGACAATGGCAGTATTTGGCCCTTTCATACCATACATAATCGATAAATTACCGGATATCATATTAATGATGTTACTGGGCACAAAAAATGGTGAAATTTTACGTGGCCCGCCATTTAAAAAGCTGTCATAGCCAGCTTCAATACCTGGTAAGCCACCAATTCCGGAGCCAATAGCCACACCAATACGTTCAGCATTGGCATCGGTCACTTCCAATCCGGCATCTTTAATAGCTTCAACCGCTGCCGCAATTCCGTAATGGATAAAAGTATCCATTTTTTTAGCGTCTTTACGAGAAATAACTGTCTCAACATCAAAGTCTTTGACGCTAGCACCAAAACGAACTGGGAAATCAGTTACATCAAATGATGTAATCGGAGCCACACCACTTTTGCCAGCCAGGATATTCTCCCAGCTTTCTGCTACCGATAAACCGACCGGTGTTACCGCGCCCAGCCCGGTAACCACAACGCGTCTTTTAGACATCAGTTTTCCTCATGCAAATCTTCTCTATAGATACGACATAGCCGTCTAGCATGACCTGCACGCTAGACGGCTACATCTGAAGCAATCTGTAATATTAAGACTGAACAGAATTAATATAAGCGACAGCTTCTTTAACAGTGGTGATCTTTTCAGCTTCTTCGTCAGGAATTTCACATTCAAATGCTTCTTCCAGTGCCATAACCAGCTCTACAGTGTCCAGCGAGTCAGCACCCAGATCATCAATAAATGAAGCATCTGCAGTTACTTCATCGGCATTTACACCTAATTGTTCAACAACAATTTCTTTAACACGAGCTTCAATATCACTCATAACATCTGTTTCCTTTGGTGGTTAAGTACAAACAACGTGCTCGCATTTTATAGTGCGAGCACTGCGGAGACAAGCTGGAAGCCTTGTCCTAAAAATATCTCCACAATAAAAAACCTGAGTCTAAATAGATTCAGGCCCTTAATTCATATACATGCCGCCATTTACGTGCAGCGTTTCGCCAGTAATATATCCTGCTAAAGGACTGGCCAAAAAGCTGACAGCAGCGGCAATTTCTTCTGCTTCTCCGAGGCGTTTAACCGGAACTTGTTCCAGTAATGCGGTTTTATGTGCTTCAGGCAGCCCACTGGTCATATCAGTGTCTATAAAACCGGGAGCAACACTGTTTACCGTAATCCCACGAGCACCGACTTCACGGGCTAATGACTTGCTGAAACCAATTACACCGGCTTTAGCAGCAGCATAGTTGGTCTGACCGGCATTACCCATTACACCAACAACTGATGTGATATTGATAATGCGACCCCAACGGGCTTTGGTCATAGCACGTATGCAACGTTTGCTTAATTTGAAGATTGGTGTGAGATTAGTGTTGATAATATCGTCCCATTCTTCATCCTTCATCCGCATCAGTAAATTGTCACGGGTGATACCAGCATTGTTGACCAGAATATCCGGCGCGGCGAATTCGGCTTCAATCGCCGTAACAGTCTCATCAATGGCATTTTCCTGCGTCACGTTCAACACCAGACCTTTTCCCTTAATACCGGCTGCCTGCAGGTATTCACTGATGGTAGCAGCCCCCTTTTCTGAGGTGGCAGTACCAATCACGGTGGCACCCTGTTCACCGAGACTTAATGCAATAGCACGGCCGATACCGCGAGTTGCACCAGTTACCAAAGCAACTTTACCTTGTAGGCTCATGATGGTTCTCCTAATACTTCTTGAGTTTTTTGCAATGTAGCCGAATCAAATACCGGTAAGGCATGTAAGGTTTTATCAATACGTTTGGTTAAACCAGCCAGAACTTTACCCGGTCCACATTCAACCAGAATCTCAACGCCCTGGGCAGCAAACCACTCAACAGTTTCTACCCAACGCACAGGATTGTATAACTGTTGTGCCAGTAATTGGCGAATCTGGTCTGGATCAGATGTAGAGGTGACACTGGTATTATGAATCACTGGGATGTTCGGCGTTTGAATAGAGACAGACTCAAGCTCAGCTGATAATTTCTCAGCGGCTGGTCGCATCAACGCACAATGCGAAGGAACGCTCACCGGCAATAACAAGGCGCGTTTGGCGCCTTTTTCCGAAGCCATCATTACGGCTTTATCAACTGCTGATTTACTGCCGGCAATAACTACTTGACCAGGTGAATTAAAATTCACTGCTTCAACGATTCCGGCATCACTCGCCTGCTCACAGACAGCTTTTACAGTGTCATCATCAAGACCAAGGATGGCGGCCATAGCCCCTTCACCCGCAGGAACGGCCTGTTGCATGAACTGGCCACGTTTTTCCACCAGTTTGATGGCTGTTTTAAAATCCAAAGCGCCAGCGGCAACCAATGCAGTATATTCGCCCAGGCTATGGCCGGCCAGATACGCTGGTTTATCGTCACTTACTGATTCCCAGCAACGCCAGACAGCAATGCCTGCTGCCAGCATGGCAGGTTGAGTTTTATCGGTCTGATTGAGTTCGGCTTCAGGTCCATTTTGCACAAGTGCCCATAAATCATAGCCAAGGGCGTCACTGGCTTCTGCAAATGTCTGCTGCACTTGCGGAAAGGATTCAGATAACTCGGCTAACATGGAAACAGATTGTGAACCCTGGCCGGGAAAGACAAAAGCTGAATGCATTGGTAAAAATACCTCAGATTAGAATTTGATGAGCGCTGAGCCCCAGGTAAAACCACCACCAAACGCTTCAAACAATAATGTTTCTCCACGCTTGATACGACCATCACGCACGGCAACATCCAGTGCCAGTGGAATAGATGCCGCAGAGGTATTACCATGGTCCTGAACCGTGACAACAACACTTTCCATCGACATGCTCAACTTTTTGGCTGTCGCAGCGATAATACGAATATTCGCCTGATGTGGGATGAGCCAGTCAATATCATGTTTCTTTAGCTGGTTAGCCGCCAGTGTTTCGTCAACAATTTTACTCAGGGTTTTTACAGCAATTTTGAAAACGTCATTACCCTGCATTTCAATATAGGCAGGATCTTCGGTAATAGTACTTCCAGGTCCTGTTGGGACATGTAACAGTTCATTGAAACTACCGTCGCAATGAATATGAGTCGACATGATACCGGGTTCGGCAGATGCCTGTAACACGACTGCCCCGGCGCCATCACCGAATAAAACACAGGTATTGCGGTCAGTCCAGTCAACAATCCGAGATAAGGTTTCCGCACCAATGACCAGAACATTTTTTGCACTGCCAGACTTAATAAATTTATCCGCAACGGTCAGTGCGTAGACAAAACCAGTACAAACCGCCTGAATATCAAATGCTGGGCAACCATGAATTCCCAGTTTTTGCTGGACCAGTGCGGCTGTACTTGGAAAAATCCGAGTTGGCGTCGTTGTGGCAACAATTATCATGTCTATATCACGCGGCTTTATACCCGCTGCAGAAATAGCATTTTTGGCGGCAAAATAAGCTAAATCTGTTGTCGTTTCGTCATCACCGGCAATATGTCGTT
This sequence comes from Methylophaga sp. UBA3613, assembly GCF_002375415.1. Lineage (NCBI taxonomy): Bacteria > Pseudomonadati > Pseudomonadota > Gammaproteobacteria > Thiotrichales > Piscirickettsiaceae > Methylophaga > Methylophaga sp. UBA3613. Next base: position 179,143 of record NZ_DFLS01000006.1, read on the forward strand.
TTTTAATTCCAGTACGATCGGTAATCCATTCATCACTGGTTTCAACCATTGACTCGAGTTCAATATTGGTCAGAAATTTTTCCGGCAAATAGCTGCCCGTTCCGGCAATTCTGGAATAAATCACAACATCTGTTCCTCTAAAAGAGTTTCAAGATGTTTAGTAATATTCTTTGGAACGTCTTTTCGGGCTTCAAGAATGGCGATATTAATTGCATTGCTGAAAGCAAATGTATCTGCGCCACCATGACTTTTAATCACAATACCTTGTAAACCAATCAGGTTTGCGCCATTAAATGCACGAGGATCAAGCTCTTTGCTAAAGCTTTTCAACACAGGAGAAGCGATTAATCCGGCAATTTTAGTTAACCAGTTACGATGAAACGCCTGACGCAAATAATGTCGGATCATATGCGCCACACCTTCACTGGCTTTCAGCGCAACATTCCCCACAAAGCCATCACAGACCAATACGTCGACCTCGCCATGATAAAGACCATCGCCCTCGACATAGCCGTAGTAGTTGAGATCAGTCTTGGCTAATAAACGAGCAGCTTCTTTAACCCTCTCATTACCTTTGATTTCCTCTGCACCAACATTTAGCAGGCCAACAGTGGGATTAGGCTTACCATCAATCAACTCGGCTAACACAGACCCCATTAATGCGAACTGCACCAGATGTTCTGCAGTTGAGTCTACGTTAGCCCCCAGATCGAGAACATAAGTATGACCACGCATAGTGGGTAAGGCAGTAATGATTGCAGGACGCTCAATTCCCGGCAGCGTCTTCAGCACAAACCGCGCAGTGGCCATCAAGGCACCGGTATTACCGGCACTGACACAAGCAGCCGCTTGCCCCTCTTTCACCAGGTTAATAGCTACCCGCATGGAAGAATCTTTTTTGCCGCGAAGAGCCGAAGAAGGAGGTTCATCCATACCAACTGTTTGGGAGGCATGCTGAATTTTCATCCGGTGTTTATCACTGAACTGATGTTTAGCTATTTCTGCTGAAATAATGGCTTCATCGCCAACTAAAATCAGCTCTACATCAGAATGCCTTTGCAGTGTTGATATAGCAGCGGGGATCACGACTTGAGGTCCGTGAT
>NZ_DFLS01000006.1:180342-453139 GCF_002375415.1 Methylophaga sp. UBA3613
ATCACGACTTGAGGTCCGTGATCCCCGCCCATAGCATCAATCGAAATTGTTAAAGTCAATTTCTGTTAAGCCTTATTCACTCTTATCAGCAATGACTTTACGGCCACGATAGTAACCGTCAGCAGTAACATGATGACGACGGTGTAATTCACCTGAAGTCGAATCAACTGCTAATGTTGACTCGGTTAATGCATCATGTGAACGACGCATACCGCGACGTGAAGGACTCTTTTTACTCTTTTGAACAGCCATGGCTTAAACTCCTAAACCCAAAACGACAAATAAATTATTTCTTCGATTTCAACGAAGATAAAACGGCAAACGGTGAGACTGGTTTTTCAGGCTCAATTTCTTCATCTCCTGCTTGCCATAATTCTTCTGGCAAACATGGATAATCATGTTTTGGCACTATTGGTAAGGCAAGTATTAACTCATCTTCCACAATCTGTGCCGGATCAACTTGTTTTGCATCATTCAAGATCCATGGCTCGTATTGTTCGGCAAGACCTTCAATTTTCCCTTCGTGCCGAACCAGTGCCAATATCGTTGTAATGTTCATTGAATGAGCCATCGGCTCCATACAACGTTCACATAACAGATTAACCGTTACAGCAAACTGTCCACGCATATAGGGCGTGCCGGTTGTATCAATATCAAACTGCATATCGACCGACACTGTTCCTGAATTGTCGTGCAACATTTCGCTCAACCGCGACATTTTACTGACCGGGATTTCCCCCGCTATCTGTAAACCGCTGTGAGCAAAACGAAACGGATCAATCTCTTTTGGCAATTGCTGATGCATAATCGACGGGATTATATAAGAATTGGTATCAAACAGCAAAAAGCTGTTGATTCCTGCTGATTTCAGCAGGAATCAAACGTTTGAAATTAGTACGATGACTGTGCAATTTAAACGTCATTATGTAGCTCAATAGTAACGTTACCTTCTTCTTCAGTCTGTTTGGACATGTCATTACGCAGCGCATCAATGTAATACAAATAGGTTTCATCAATATCGCCGGTAATGTAATCACCATCGAAACAGGACGTATCAAAGCGTTTAACATCACTTTTCTTGTTAATGGCTTCAACCAGATCGTTTAAATCCTGATAAATCAACCAGTCTACACCCAGCTCTTCTGCAATTTGCTTAACATTGCGATTATGCGCAACAAATTCAGAGGGTGAAGGCATATCAATACCATACACATTAGGGAAACGAACTGGTGGTGCGGCGGAAGCAAGATAGACTTTTTTCGCGCCAGCATCTCGAGCCATTTGCACGATTTGCTGGGAAGTTGTACCACGGACGATTGAATCATCGACCAGCAACACATTTTTATCACGAAACTCCAGGTCAATAGCATTGAGCTTTTGTCTCACTGATTTTTTACGTTGCTGTTGTCCGGGCATAATGAACGTCCGGCCGATATATCTGTTTTTAATAAAGCCTTCGCGGTAAACCACACCTAAATCATATGAAAGTTGTAATGCAGCGCTGCGACTGGTATCGGGAATTGGAATGACCACATCAATGTCATGATCAGGAAATTCGCGCTTGATTTTCTCTGCCAGTTTAGTGCCCATTCGCATACGGCTTTTGTGAACAGAGATACCGTCCATCATTGAATCAGGACGGGCAAAATAAACGTATTCAAAGATACAGGGTGATTTAACAGGGTTCTCTGCACATTGCTGGCTGTGGAAACTGCCTTCCATGTCAATAAAGATACATTCTCCCGGCTGGACATCACGCATAAATTCGAAATCCAGCGTGTCCATCACGACACTTTCAGAAGCCACAACATACTCGGTACCCTGCTCTGAGTCGCGCTTGCCAATAACGGCAGGACGGATACCATAGGGATCACGGAAAGCCAACATACCCACGCCAGCAATCATCGCTACTGCAGCATATGCACCTTTACAACGTTTATGTACTTCTGAAACCGCTTTGAAAATATCTTCGGGTTGTGGTTTGAGCTTTCCGGAAGTCTGCAATTCGTGAGCAAGTACATTTAATAACACTTCGGAATCTGAACCGGTATTAAGGTGACGACGATCACTTTTAAACAATTGATCTGATAACAGCTGTGTGTTGGTCAGGTTACCATTGTGGGCCAGTGCAATACCGAAAGGCGAGTTGACATAAAATGGCTGGGATTCAGCTGAGTTGGAACACCCCGCGGTAGGATAGCGTATATGGCCAATGCCCATTGAACCTTTCAGACGAATCATATGACGGGTATGAAAAACATCTTTTACCAGTCCATTATCTTTGCGAAGATAAAACCGTCCGTTCTGGTCACACGTCATGATTCCCGCGGCATCCTGACCACGATGTTGTTGAACGGTCAGTCCGTCATAAAGTGCCTGGTTGACTTCTGAATGACCTACGATTCCGATAATTCCACACATATATTAAGACCCTGTCAGGATTAGTTGAAGTTAACGTGTTCGGCGACATCAGCTGGTAAAAACTGTTTGACCCAAATCGCCAGATCTTCAAAGTGTTGTAACAATAAAGAATTTTGCCACCAACTGTCAGATGGCATGGGTGTTACTCCGGCAGCCAACACTAATATAGTGACAATTGCTGCACCTCTAAGAATACCAAAAATCACTCCCAGAGCACGGTCAGTGCCGCTGAGACCTGTTTTTTCAACCAATTGTGAAATCAAATGATTAACCAGTGCCCCGAGTATTAATGTGACAACAAATAAGACAAAGAATGCAATAAATAGACGTAGTGTAGCTGTATCAATATAGGGCGTTAACAAACTGGCGAAGTTTGCAAAAAACATGAATGCAACCCAAATCGCCACTATCCAGCTAATTAACGAAAGTACTTCTTTTATAAAACCGCGAACGATACTGATGCCCGACGAAATCAAAATAATGCCGATTATTAAATAATCTACCCAGTTCATTATGACTCCGCGTCGAGCGAGCGTGTTAAAAGGAGAATTTTATCAGAATTGCACAAACGAACCCAATATATTTACTTTAAATAACTAGTTAATTGAGTTGTTTGTGATGCATTACTGATATGGGAAAACCTGGGTATTTATATTCAATTGGTTACGTATTGACTCAGCAGTTTTTTCCAGAGCAGATCGATCTGCACTCGGTTGCAATCTCACTCGATAAATAACGTTTCCACCTGAACGGGTTTGCTCAATCGTAGGTTTATAACCCAGCTCTTCCAACTGCTTTTTCCGACTGATTGCATTCGCTTCCATTGAAAAACTGCCTAACTGAAGAATCCAGCGCGAATTTGCTTCTGCCGGAGCAGGAGTCGATTCTGTTTTAGGCTCGGGTTGACTTATCTTGGGAGCTGGAGCTTCTACTACCGGTTCAGGTTCGGGAGCTTTTGGCGCGGGAGCAGGTTTGGGAGCCTCAGGTACCGGAGCTGGTGCTACAGTTTCAGGTTCAGGTGTTACAGGAGCTGGTGCTACAGTTTCAGGTGTGACAGGTTCTGACACAAAAGCGTCAGGTAGCTGCGGAGCAGTATTGTCTTTAACTTTAGGATCAATATCGACAAAAGCTTCGGAGGAAGACATAGCTGTTTCCAACTCTGAGTCATCATCTACCTTTTCCTGTAAAGGCTCAATCACCGATGAAAACTGAATGGGTTCTTCTTCGACTTCCTGTCTGCCGGATTCTGTCTGACTAACTTTGGATAAAACGATATAAGCGAGCACGGCGATGAAAAAGACAAGCAATAGCGTCCCGATTAAACGCTGTTGTTGTTTTTGGGTCATCATAAATCTCCGCTACTCGCTTTTATCAGATTAGTGCCGGTTTTGTGTATTAACTTCGTGAAAACTGGCCTGTTCTGGCGGCAGAACAGTTGCAGTATCCGGAGTCGGTAACACTTTTGTTGGCATATGTTGCAAGGCTTTTTCCAGAACTTCATTAATCCAGCGTACCGGAATAATTTCCAAACCGGATTTTACATTATCTGGAATTTCCCGTAAGTCTTTGACGTTATCTTTGGGAATTAAAACCGTATCAATACCACCGCGATGTGCAGCAAGCAATTTTTCTTTCAAACCACCGATTGCCAGGACCTCACCACGCAACGTGATTTCACCAGTCATCGCCACATTGGATTTAACCGGAATTCCGGTAATCGCAGATACCAGCGCCGTACACATACCGATACCCGCGCTAGGACCATCTTTTGGTGTAGCACCTTCAGGAACATGGATATGCAAATCGTGACTTTGAAGATAATCCTCAGCAATACCCCACTCTACTGCTCTTGAACGAACAACAGTGGTTGCTGCCTGAATAGATTCCTGCATCACATCACCCAGTTTACCGGTATAACTCGCTTTACCTTTACCTGGCATCACCGCAGATTCAATAGTCAGTAATTCGCCACCGACTTCAGTCCAGGCCAGACCAGTGACCTGACCGATGCGATCATCTTCCTCGGCAACACCATATTGATAGTGGTAAACACCAAGATAATCTTCCAGGTTATCCGCTGTTACAACCACTGTCTCTTTAGGTGATTCACGAAGAATCTGTTTAACCAGTTTGCGACAGATTTTCGAGATTTCGCGTTGCAGATTACGAACACCCGCTTCGCGTGTATAACGGCGAATGATTTCCATCACTGCAGCTTCGGTAATCTCAATTTCTCCGGCCTTTAAACCATTGTCTTTAATAACTTTTGGAAGCAGGTACTGTAAGGCAATATTCAGTTTTTCATCTTCGGTGTAACCCGCCAGTCGAATGATTTCCATCCGGTCACGCAATGCATCCGGAATATTAAGTGTATTTGCAGTACAAACAAACATCACATCAGACAAATCATATTCAACTTCCAGGTAATGATCGGCAAATGTTGAATTCTGTTCAGGATCAAGGACTTCCAGCAATGCCGAAGCGGGGTCGCCTCGGAAATCCTGAGCCATCTTGTCTATTTCATCTAGCAAAAACAATGGGTTCCGCACACCAGTTTTGGAGATATTCTGAATCACTTTACCCGGCATTGAACCAATGTATGTACGACGATGACCACGGATTTCAGCTTCATCACGTACCCCACCCAGCGCCATTCGGCTAAATTTACGATTAGTCGCACGCGCAATTGATTGAGCAATCGATGTTTTACCAACACCAGGCGGTCCAACCAAACAAAGAATCGGGCCTTTCAGTTTTTTTACCCGTTTCTGGACAGCGAGATATTCAATAATGCGTTCTTTAACTTTTTCCAGACCATAATGATCTTCATCCAGCACTTTCTGAGCGTGATCCAGATCCAGAGTGACACGTGAACGTTTTTTCCACGGCACTTCGAGTAGATATTCGATATAGTTGCGAACCACTGTGGCTTCAGCAGACATCGGCGACATCATTTTTAATTTTTTCAGCTCAGATTCAGCTTTGTCACGTGCTTCAGGGCTCATGCCCGCATTGGCAATTTTTTCCGCTAATTCTTCGACTTCATTACCAGTGTCATCCAACTCGCCAAGCTCTTTCTGCACGGCTTTAAGCTGCTCGTTCAGATAATATTCGCGCTGACTTTTTTCCATCTGTTTTTTGACGCGATTACGAATGCGTTTTTCAATCTGCTGAATATCGATTTCCGATTCCAGAAAAGCCATTAATTTTTCAATGCGGTCTTTTACATCCGCCATTTCCAATAACAGCTGCTTATCTTCAAGTTTTAACGTCATATGCGCAGCAACGGTATCCGCCATGCGCGCGAGGTCTTCAATGCTCGATAAAGAAGCAATAACTTCAGGTGGAATTTTTTTGTTGAGTTTGACGTACTGCTCAAATTGACTTAGCAACGTGCGCATTAAAACGTCAGCTTCACGCTGATCAGGATGTTCATCGATAAAACTGGCAACTTCTGCCTCGCAAAATGCGTTGCTATTATCATACAAAGCAACTTTGGCACGTTGCGTTCCCTCAACCAATACCTTCACGGTACCATCAGGTAATTTTAACAATTGCAGAATATTGGCAAGCGTTCCGGTTTCATACAGATTTTCGGGCGCAGGTGAATCTTCACCGGAATCTTTTTGAGCGACCAGCAGGATTTGCTTGTTTTCATCGGTAGCATGTTCAAGTGCTTTGATGGATTTTTCACGTCCAACAAACAAAGGAATAACCATGTGAGGATATACAACAACATCACGAAGAGGCAGCACAGGCACTTTTTGCAGTGCATTGCCATCAGTTAATGTAGTTTCAAATTCTTTTTCCATCAATGCGGACCTCTTAAGGGAGTCAACTGACACAGTAATTGTGTTCGTGAAAACAATATGGGGACAGGAATCAAGAAATCAAGCGTCCGGAGAAACCGGACGCGTCGATATCAGCCAAAAATTTAAAGATCCAACAGGTGGGAAATTATTTATCACCTGAAGCGAGATCAGCAGGATGATCTTCGTAAATCAAAATAGGCGTGTTTTCACCGTTGATAACACTCTCATCAACAACCACTTTGGTCACATTATCCAAAGACGGCAGGTCAAACATGGTGTCCAACAGGACATTTTCAATAATGGAACGCAAACCGCGAGCACCTGTTTTACGCTCCATTGCTTTGCGGGCAATCGCTCTTAGCGCATCTGCTCTGAATTCCAGCTCACAGTTTTCCAGTTCAAACAGTTTTTCATATTGTTTGGTCAGCGCATTTTTCGGCTCAGTTAAAATCTGCACCAAAGCAGCCTCATCAAGCTCCTCAAGCGTTGCAACTACCGGCAAACGACCTACAAATTCAGGAATCAAACCATATTGGATTAAATCTTCTGGCTCAACGCCGCGTAATGCTTCACTTGTCGGTGAGTTGGAATCGACACTCTTAACATCAGCAGAAAAGCCAATGCCACCTTTATGGGTACGGTTACGGATAACTTTATCCAATCCGGCAAATGCACCGCCACAGATAAACAGGATCTTGCTGGTGTCAACCTGCAAAAACTCCTGTTGCGGATGTTTTCTGCCACCTTGAGGTGGTACAGAAGCGATGGTGCCTTCAATCAACTTCAATAAAGCCTGCTGAACACCTTCACCTGACACATCACGTGTAATGGAAGGGTTATCAGACTTTTTAGAAATCTTGTCAATTTCGTCGATGTAGACAATACCGGTTTCAGCCTTTTCGACATCGTATTCACATTTCTGCAGCAGCTTTTGAATGATGTTCTCAACGTCTTCACCCACATAACCGGCCTCGGTTAATGTAGTGGCATCAGCCATAGTGAATGGAACATTAAGCTGTCTTGCCAGGGTTTCAGCAAGAAGCGTTTTACCACTACCTGTAGGTCCAATTAGCAGGATATTACTTTTGGATAACTCAACATCATCGTTTTTGGTGCCGTGACGAAGTCGTTTGTAATGGTTGTATACCGCTACCGATAACACCCGTTTAGCTTTTGCCTGACCGATAACGTAATTGTTTAGCGCTGAATCAATCTCATGGGGTGATGGCAATCTCGAATCAGCGGCCTCATCGGTTTTTTCTTGTAGCTCTTCACGAATAATATCATTGCAAAGTTCAACGCATTCATCGCAGACAAATACTGAAGGTCCAGCGATCAGTTTTTTAACTTCATGTTGGCTTTTACCGCAGAATGAACAGTAAAGTAATTTGTCGTCGTTTTTTTTGTCATCGCTCATCGCACTACTTTCCTAACGTTTGTGATTGCTCAAGACTTTTCTTCAGGTCGGCTTTTCATAACAGAATCAATTAAACCATATTCTGCTGCTTGTTCACCATTCATGAAATTATCACGGTCAGTATCACGTTCAATTTTCTTAATATCCTGACCAGTGTGATGGGCCATAATTCCATTTAATCGATCACGAATGCTTAAAATTTCTTTTGCATGAATATCGATATCCGATGCCTGCCCCTGAAATCCGCCTAAAGGTTGATGCACCATAATGCGTGAGTTTGGCAAGGCGAAACGTTTTCCCTTAGCACCCGCAGTGAGCAATAATGCGCCCATGCTGGCGGCCTGACCAATACACAAAGTGCTGACTTGGGGTTTGATAAATTGCATTGTGTCATAGATTGCCAGACCGGCGGTCACAGCACCACCCGGCGAATTGATATAAAGATGAATATCTTTGTCCGGATTTTCAGATTCAAGAAACAACATCTGGGCGACAATCAAGTTCGCCATATGGTCTTCAACCTGACCCACTAAAAAGATAATACGTTCTTTTAGCAGACGGGAATAGATATCGTAAGAACGTTCACCACGTGAAGTTTGTTCAACTACGATTGGAACCAATGCATTTTGAACTGGATTGAGTTGCTCAGAAAATTTAGTGCTCATAGCGGTCCTGTTTTAATGCCAAATAAAAAATAACCCGTGCCCAAAAGTTTGAGCACGGGCTGTCTTTGTAAAAAAACTTGCTAGTGCCTTTAGGCTACAGCATTCATCACTTCAGAAAATGAAGATGCTTTTTCTTCAACTTTAACATTATCGTAGATCCATTCAACAACAGTATCTTCGACAACCATCATTTGGATTTCAGATAATTTATCCTGATTGGTCATGTAATAGTTCATAACGTCTTCAGGATCTTCATAACTGGCAGCAATAGCTTCAATGGCTTCACGAACCCGTTTTTCTTCAGGTTGAATGTTGTTATCAGAAATAATCTTACCGATAAGCAGACTCAGTTTGACACGTTTTTCTGCATTTTCCTTGAAATTACTTAATTCAAAAGGTAAGCCTTCAACGTTAACACCTTGATTGCGCAGGTTATTCTTAGCCTGTTCCATCAAGTAATTAGCTTCACGCTCAACCGGTGCTTCAGGTAAAGCAATTTCATTATTGGCTGCAACACTATCCATTGCTTTGCGCTTGTTCACATTTTTAAGTGCCGCTGCAAGTTCACGTTCCATATTTGAACGGACTTCTTTTTTCAAAGCGGCTAAGCCACCTTCAACGCCACACATTTCAGCAAACTCTTTGTCCAGTTTTGGCAATTTCTTTTTGGCCACCTGTTTAACAGTGACAGCAAAATCGGCTTTTTTACCTCGCAGGTGCTCAGCGCGATAATCTTCCGGGAAGGTCATTGAAATAGTCAGTTCCTGGTTGGGTTTGACGCCAACCAGTTGCTGTTCAAATTCAGGCAGCATACTGTTATTACCAATGACAACGAGAACATCCTGACCTTTACCGCCCTGAAATTCTTCGCCATCAATACTGCCGACGAAATCGATGGTGACACCATCTTCTTCTTTAGCGGCACGTTTTAATGGTTCCCATGTCATGCGTTGCTCACGCAAGGTTTCAAGCATTTTGTCGACATCTTCGTCACTGACTTCTGCAACGGTTTTTTCCAGCTTGATATCGTCTACCTTTACTGCATCGATTTCAGGAAAGATCTCATAATTCAACGTATATATTAATGTTGAATCTTCTTCTTTCATGCTATCGATATGAGGAGGGCTTGCAGGATTAACATTTTCTTGAGTGAACGCTTCGCGCATACTGTCTTGAACAATCTGATCAATCACATCACGGCGTGCTGAGGGACCATGCGTTTTAACCAGCATCTTCATCGGAACTTTACCGGGACGGAAACCAGCCATTCGAACAGTCGGGCGGATAGAAACCAAGCGTTTTTCAACAGCCTGTTCAATATTTGCATCTTCCACGGTGATGGTCATTTTACGACCGAGTTCGCTGACATTTTCTACAGTTACTTGCATTCTTTAAACCTCAAACACGGGGATTAAGCGCATTGCTGGCGTCTATGCGCCGACAATTGTAAATGGTACGAGAGGAGAGACTCGAACTCTCACAGGTTACCCTACTGGAACCTAAATCCAGCGCGTCTACCAATTCCGCCACTCTCGCAAATCGTTATTAATATGCATTCATATCAAATCAAGTCGGCCATTATAGCCAGATAAACTAACCAAAACTAGCCTTGTATTGTCAAAAAGGTGAATGCCAATGATGCCTGCTGGCAAAATTGACGAAAAGCGATCAGATCCTGACGATTTAATCCTCGCTCAGAAGCATGTCTGTCAGCCAGAAATAACCCCACCGGTTTGTTGGATTTTTTTAACGGCATAGCCAGCATCGGTTTGCCCGCCATTAGTTGATTACTTTCCCTGTGCAGTTTTTTTAACAGCGCAGGTTGTGAGTCGTCGATCAATACGGCATCTTCAGCAGCGAGTAAATCTTTAAAAAGGGTTTGAGCATTGCTCTCCATTGATACCTGAAACAACTCGCAAAACTGCTCGTTTTGATTGCCTAGTACGTAACGACAATTCAGTTGCTTTTTATCTGCGGATAATACGGCAAAAATCACTCTATCCATTCCCGCGCCGCGATAAATACCCTCCATCACCATTTCCAGTATCAAATTGATACCACAATGCTCCTGGATGGCTTGTGAAATGTCTTGCAGAATGCGTAGCTGCATCGATTGGTCGGGTGCCGGATAATCTGAGGTTTCTTCAAAATCACTCACAAAATCCTGCTGCTCTCCTTCAGCTTTTAATTCTGGAGGAAGCGGTATCAAACCTCTCACCCGCTCACTACCGGTGAGGTTAAGTAACTTTTGTGCCGACAATGCACTGTCATATACAGAGGGTTTCAAGGTTTCCAGTTTTTGGTGTGTCAACGAGACAACTTTCTCAAACCATGGGTTAAGTTTGTCCGCATTCCAGCCTTTACTGGTTTCAATCGCCAACTGTCCAGCATATCTAATGATCAGAACGGATTCGGATTTCACATTCGGCCGAAAACTATCGATTAATAAATCATTTAACGACCAGGCTTCTGCCAGGCCTTGAGTCAGTTGCTGAAGCGTAAAACCCAATACGTCACTCTCGGCAGCAGCACTGCAATCCTGGTTTTCAAACGCGGTTACGGTTTTGTCATCAGCAAACGCCCAAAAAGTTAAATGTCCTAAACGTGATAACAATGCAGCGATAAAAATATCCTCAGGCGTTTCGGAATGACAGAGGATTGCCATATTTTGTGCCTGAACAGCGGCATGCAGGGAAACAGCCATTTCCTTAAGTACTTTGTCGTGGCGTTTGGTGGCCTTTAGAGAGTCAATCAACACCAGTGTCAGCGCGAGAACTTTGACTTGTTCAAACCCCAACAACATCAATGCCCGCGATACAGTATTAATATGGTGACCCTGAGGATTGTAGTAAACACTGTTGGCCATTTTCAGCAAACGACTGGTTAATGCTGCATCACGAAGAATGACCTGCGCAACATCAACTGCCGCGCTATCTTCCTGCTCGAGAATCTGGTTAATCTCCAACATGGTATTTGGAAATACCGGCATGTGTTTATTGGTCAGCTGATGGATAAACCGTTGTGCGGCAACAGGAATTGGTGTCATTCGTTGTTATCTTTCAATATAAGCTGATTGGCAATGCCATGCGGAACATGGCCTGTTGCCACGTGATCTCTTGCAGAAATGCAATGTCGTTCCTGATCATCAAAAAAGATATCAGCACCAAACGATTTAAGGAAAGGCCCTTTTTCCATCCCACCCAGAAAAATGGCTTCATCAATACGAATGCCCCACTCTCTCAAGGTGCGGATAACCCGTTCATGAGCGGGAGCAGAACGTGCAGTAACCAAGGCGGTACGAATCGGTGAACTGTTTTCTGGATATTCAGTTTGAATTTTATTCAGGGCCATTAAAAAGTCTTTAAAGGGACCACCCGATAGCGCCTGTCTGGCTGTTTGCTGCTCATTTTCGGTGAAGGCTTCAAGACCGCGTTCTTTAAATATTCTTTCAGATTCATCCGAAAAGATGACAGCGTCCCCATCAAAGGCGATGCGTAATTGTTCTGATTCAGAGTTATGCCCCAGATTTGATGGCAGGATAGTCGCAGCGGCAATACCTGCCTCAAGGGCCATACGAACATCTTCCGGGCTGGTAGACAAAAACAGGTTGGCGCTAAATGGTGCAACGTACCGATAAGGACTGCTGCCGGAGGTAAACACGGCGCGAATGATGCCTAAATTATGATATTGAATTGAATTGAAAACCCGTAATCCGGTATCTGCACTGTTACGTGACAGTAATATAATTTCAACCCGCGGTGTTTTAGGGTTATTGTCGTTTAAGGCAAGTAACTTTTTGACCAGATTGAATGCCCCACCTGGTTCCAAAGGCACATCTTCATTTTCTATCTGAAAGCGGCAATAGGCCTCTGTGCCCTGCTCTTCGTAGATACGGTGGCTTTCATCCAAATCAAACAAAGCACGTGATGAAATAGCCACTACCAATGGTTTTGTCCCCGTCTCCACGTTTACTCCCTGATCAATGATTGAGCATCGTTGCGTATATTTTGTTTAATCACGTTCCACATTTGTTCTCGGCTCTCTTTTGGCAGTTTCGGGCTATTAAACAACCTCTGCATATCCTGTTCAAAACTCGTCAATACTGAAACGGATGCGGGCTTACCTTTGGGAAAATTACTCTCTGCAGTAAAAACCACATGACAGAATACCGGCATTTTAGGAATCAAAGAGCGGATGGCCTGCCGCGCATTTTCAAGATGATGCAGGGGGTTAGTAAATTTATAACTCCGCCCATCCACAATTTGCGTCCATTGTTCAATTTGTTCTGCACCGAATAAATGACCACTAATTGGATAGTCCCGCAAAATCAAAATACCTTGTTCCAGCAGAAAAAGCTTTTCAATTTCCAGTATACCGCCGACCCCGTCTGGAAGAATGACATTGTTAAGTTCATCCTGTTTGTAGGGTTTTAACACTTGCTCGATTTGGAGCTGTGAAGGACTTCTACGAAAAAAAAGCCGATAGAGTAAACAGATAATAATTACTGCAACAATGCTTAGCCCGACGGCCAACTCTACAGAAAATTCTTCAAGCAAATGAATGGTACTCCCGAAATTTATATTATACGGCGATTAAGCCGGGCTTTGTTCAATTGACTGATCGTTGATTGGATCCTGATGAATTATAACTTCTGACTCATCAAATAACCCCCGAATATCCTGACTTACTGCCACACTGACATCATGGGCCTGTTGCAGACTCAGTTCGGGATCCAGTTCCAGATGTAATTGTATAAAGGTAGTGGTACCCGAGCGTCTGGTGCGTAAATCATGTACACCTTTTGCTTGAGAATGCGTTAAGGCTGTTTGGATTATCTGTTGTCTCTCTTTATCAGTAATTTCATGATCCATTAGTAGATCAACAGCATCTCTTAATATTCTCCAGGCACTGAACAAAACATAAATTGCGATGAAAATCGCCATGAGCGGATCCAGCCAAATTAACCCAAAATGGGATAAAAACAGCGCGATAATGACACTGAAATTGATTAATAAATCAGATCGATAATGCAGAGAGTCGGCCCGAATGGCAGACGAATTAGTTTTAATGATGACAAAGCGTTGCACAAACAATAAACCGATAGTGGCAAGCATGGAAAACAGCATCACCGCTATTCCCAATTCAATACCGGTTGTTAAGGGTTGAGGAGTTATCAGTCGACCACTGGCCTGAAACAACAGCATTATCGCAGAACCAGTGATAAACATGGACTGACCTAATGCAGCAAGAGGCTCGGCCTTACCATGACCAAAACGGTGTTCTTTATCCGCGGGCTGAAGGGCATGCCGAATGGCGAGCAAATTCACCAGTGACGCCAGCAAATCCAGACTGGAATCAATAAGACTAGCCAGAATACTCATGGAATCAGAAATATACCAGGCGGTTAACTTGGCAGTAATAAGCGCTAATGCAGTAATGACCGACGCATAACTTGCTATTCGCATTAAAGCGGCATTACTGAAGTGTTGAGACCGTAACATGTTCTCAGTATAGTGAGACACAATCACAGTGGAAAGCAAAATTACATTGTATTAACCAATCAGAAATTATTCGCCATTTTCAGGAAATATCATGTCGACCACCATCAATAGTCAGCCGTTTAATGATCAACGTCCTGGCACCTCTGGACTGCGTAAACGAGTCCGGGTTTTTCAGCAAAAACATTATCTGGAAAACTTTGTACAGGCAATGTTTGACTCTGTTGGTGACACTCAAGATCAGACATTAGTTATTGGCGGAGATGGGCGATTTTATAACCAAACAGCCATCCAGACAATTGTCAAAATGGCAGCAGTCAATGGTTTTAAAAGACTGATTATCGGCCAGCATGGGCTGCTGTCAACGCCAGCAGCTTCCTGTGTCATTCGTAAATACCATGCCTTTGGTGGCGTGATACTCTCAGCCAGCCACAATCCTGCTGGTCAGGAGGGTGATTTTGGTATCAAGTTCAATATCCGTAATGGTGGACCGGCTCCCGAGAGTATTACTGAAGCTATCTACAAAAACAGTCAACATATTTCTTCTTACCAGATATTGGAATGTGCAGATATTTCGTTGACAGAAATTGGTACACAATATTTACAGGATATGCAGATTGATATTATTGATCCGGTTGCCGATTATGCTGAATTGATGTCTGATATTTTTGATTTCCCGGCCATCAGAGCCCTGCTATGCAATGGTCGTTTCCAAATGCGTTTTGATGCCATGCATGCCATAACTGGCCCTTATGCAAAAGAAATCCTTGAAAAACGTCTGGGTGCAGAAGCTGGTACGGTCATTAATGGTGTTCCACAACCCGATTTTGCCGGCGGACATCCTGACCCCAACCTAACCTACGCCGCAGAATTGGTGGAAGAATTGTTTGCCGATATTGGTCCGGATTTTGGTGCGGCTTCGGATGGCGATGGCGATCGCAATATGATTCTGGGTCACGGTATATTTGTCACTCCTTCCGACAGTCTGGCGATACTGGCAGCGAATGCAGAATTAATTCCGGCTTATCAAAAAGGACTTAAAGGTATCGCCCGTTCCATGCCGACCAGTCAGGCCGCTGATCGTGTCGCTCATGCTTTAAATATCCCCATGCATGAAACACCGACTGGCTGGAAGTTTTTTGGCAACCTTCTTGATGCTGATATGGCAACTATTTGCGGTGAAGAAAGTTTTGGCACCGGCTCTAATCATATCCGGGAAAAAGATGGTTTATGGGCAGTATTATTCTGGCTGAATATTCTGGCAATCAGACAGCAATCTGTCAGTGAAATTGTACGTCAGCACTGGCAGAAGTATGGTCGAAATTATTACACTCGCCATGATTATGAAGAAATTCCAATCGAGATAGCCAATCAGTTGATGGAAGGGTTACAGCAGAAATTGCCTGACTTAGCGGGTCAGTCTCTGAATGGTTATATCGTCGATTATGCGGATAATTTCAGTTATCACGATCCAGTCGACAAAAGCATTGCTGAAAACCAGGGTATTCGTATTGGCTTTACTGATGGTTGCCGTATTATTTTCAGACTATCCGGCACCGGCACCCAAGGGGCAACTCTAAGGGTTTATATCGAAGCTATCGAGGATAATCCGGATAAATTATTTGAGGACACCCAAACACGACTGAAGGATTTGATTGAGCTTGCTGATAGTCTTGCCAAAATCAAATCGCTTACTGGTCGCAATGTTCCAACTGTCATTACCTAGGTTAACTACCACGCATGCAAACATTAATTTTAGGTTCCAGCTCCCCTTTCCGTGCGGAACTGCTTGCTAAATTACATTTGAGCTTTCTGACAGCTTCACCAGATATTGATGAAAGCCCAAAACCCAATGAAACACCAGACCACTTGGTAAGACGACTGGCAGAAAGCAAAGCCCGTAAAATTGCTGAACAGTATCCTGACAGCCTTATCATTGGCTCTGATCAGGTCGCCGTATTGAATGGTCAAGTGATGGGTAAACCAGGAAATCATCTCAAAGCGATTGAACAGCTTTCTGCAGCTTCCGGTAATACCGTAACGTTTATGACCGGACTGGCGTTGTTTAATGCTGCCACGGGAAATATGCAATCTGTAGTCGATTATTTTGAAGTAGTTTTCAGAGCACTTTCTGCCGAACAGATTGAGTTTTATCTAACGACTGAACAGCCCTATCAATGCGCAGGAAGTTTTAAATCGGAAGGATTTGGCATCAGCCTGTTTAAGGAGTTGCGCGGACAGGATCCAAATAGTTTGATTGGTTTACCACTGATTCGCTTGATAGAACTGCTGGCCAACGAAGGTGTGGATGTGTTGGCACAGCAGTGCAATTAAACCACGTTTATTGCTTTTTACTTTTTTCAACATTTTCCATTGCTGCAGCCTGAGCTGCCAAATTGTTCATCGTCTGTCCCATCAACTGACGGGCTGCTTTTGAACGTAAACTTCTTGCCATTCCTTCGGTAAGACCGGGATTCACATTATTAGCCGTCAACAATTCTTTCAGTTCGTCGAGTTTAGGCTCACATGATTGCAGAATATCATCAGCATTTTGTGTAGCTGAGTTGCCGGTTTTACTGGCATTTAACCGTGACTCCATCATGCACTTGTTGTAAGCGGTGATATTACTTGTCATTTCATTAATGGCTTCCTGGGGCATATCCCAAGGGGTCAGAATCGATTCTTCTGCTATTGCAAGAGTACTGAAAATTGCCAGTGAACCAGCAGCCAGATAGTGCTTAATCATTACATCCTCTCCAGATATTTATAGTTTTTTTGTTGCCATGCTGAGACCGCGCTTATAGGTCAAATTATCCCATTGAGTGCGAATACGCTACAATCTGCCATCCAATTCAATGCAGTTATCTCACTTGTTGGGATAATTTCTTAAACTTAATAACGCACATCCCAGATGAACCATAAACAAGATATACGCTTTCAACAATTGCAACAATGGTTGCAAGACTTTGTGACCGATAAAAACTATTCGTTAACACCTGCCTCCAGCGATGCCAGTTTTCGACGTTATTTTCGATTACAGCAAATGGATGCCAGTTTTATTGTTATGGATTCGCCTCCGGAGCATGAAAATAATCATGCATTCATTCACGTGGCGACATTGCTGGAGCAATACGGGCTGAATGTACCCCATATTTACGAGCAGGATCTACAGCAGGGGTTTCTAATACTGAGCGATCTGGGTAAAACCCCTTACCTTTCACAGCTATCCATTGAAACGGCTGATGAGCTTTATAAAAAAGCCATTGACAGTCTGATAACCCTGCAGCTGATTCCCTGCGAAAACCATTCATTACCTCAATATGATGCCGCATTACTACAACGTGAAATACTACTGTTTGATGACTGGTTTTTGCAGCGCCATTTGGGATTACATCCGCCCGAATGGTTAGCTGCAACATTCGAATTTTTAACGCAAAACGCTTTAGAGCAACCTCAGGTTATTGTGCATCGGGATTTTCATTCACGAAATCTGATGTACCTGCAGGGACAAAAACCGGGAATAATTGATTTTCAGGATGCCGTGATTGGCGCCATTAGTTATGACTTAGTTTCATTGTTGCGTGATGTGTATATCCAATGGTCTTCGGCTGAACAACAGCAGTGGGTTGGATATTATATTGAACAGGCACAACAACATGGATTGTTAACAACCGAGCAAGCAGAAAAATTTCCTCGTTGGTTTGATTTAATGGGCTTACAACGCCACCTTAAAATACTTGGGATCTTCTGTCGCCTGAATTATCGCGACAATAAACCTAATTATATGAATGATTTAGCATTGACTTTAAATTATGTCTATCAAGTTTGTGAGCGCTATCCAGAGCTACAAAATCTCTATCAATATCTTATTGAACAACCTAAAATTGCGGCCATAATATGAAAGTAATGATTCTCGCAGCAGGTCGCGGTGAACGGCTCAGACCGCTTACCGATCACACTCCTAAACCTTTGCTGCATGCTGGTCCAAAACGCTTGATTGAATATCTGATTGAGAAACTGGTCGATGCAGGGCTTAATGATATTGTGATTAATCATGCTCATCTTGGTGAGCAATTTGAGCCAATATTGGGCAGTGGTGAACGCTATCATGCTCATTTTGAATATTCAGCTGAAGTCGCTGGCGGGCTGGAAACCGCTGGTGGAATAATTCAGGCATTACCAATACTAGGCAATGAACCTTTTCTGGTGGTAAATGGCGATATCTGGACAGATTTTCCGTTTGCTGATCTCGCCAAGATTGAGTTATCTACTGAGCAACTATGTCACCTGGTTATGGTGAATAATCCTGCGCACAACCCTGCCGGAGACTTTTATCTTGAATCAGAAGGTTTGCTATCACTTGAAGGTGAGCCAAAACTGACATTCAGTGGTATTGGAATTTACCGTCCGGAAATGTTTGCAGAGCATCCGGTTGCCAAACGTGCCTTAAAGCCATTTTTTGTTGAGGTTATGAAGCAGAAAAAAGCGACTGGGCAACATTATCAGGGTCAGTGGTCTGATATTGGAACGGTCGAGCGCTTAACTTTACTGGCCAAGCAACTCGACATTTAACGGCCTTCAGGCGCAGAGAAACTCCAATAAGGCTTTTTGCGCATGAAGTCGATTTTCAGCTTCATCCCAAACGACACTTTGCTGGCCATCAATGACATCTGCTGTGACTTCTTCACCACGATGTGCTGGCAGACAATGCATAAATAATGCATCGGTAGCGGCATGTTGCATGACCTTTTTATCCACCTGAAACGCAGCAAATGCGGCTTCTCGTTTTCGCTGTTCCTCTTCCTGCCCCATGCTGGCCCAAACATCGGTTACCACTAAATCAGCATGCTCAGCAGCCTGTATAGGGTCATTAAACAGGCGAACCTGTGCATCTACCGCATCGATAACCTCTGTTTTGGGCTCATAGCCTTCAGGGGTGGCAATATTTAAATTAAAACCAAACTGTTGAGCAGCATTAATATAGGAATGACACATATTATTGCCATCACCAATCCACACAACCGTTTTTCCACGAATATCACCACGATGTTCCTGATAGGTTTGCATATCAGCCAGCAATTGACAGGGATGAAAATCATCAGTCAAGGCGTTGATCACCGGTACCGATGAATATTTAGCGAAGGTTTCAATCTTGCTATGCTCAAAGGTTCGGATCATGACGGCATCAACCATGCTGGAAATGACTCTGGCGGAGTCCTCAATCGGCTCGCCTCTGCCCAGTTGGGTATCATCGGGTGATAAAAAGATTGAACCACCACCAAACTGCACCATCGCTGATTCAAACGATACGCGGGTACGAGTTGAAGATTTTTCAAAAATCATTGCCAGGACTTTATTTTTCAATGGCTGGTAGATTTCGCCCGCCTTGTGCATCTTTTTCAGTTCTGTGGCCCGTGCAATCAACAGCCCCAGTTCGGCTGGCGATAAATCCTTAAGCGTAAGAAAATGTCTCATATCAGGCTACGCTCTCTACAGGCCGTGTCGCAAGAAAGGTTTTGATCAATTGACTTACCTTATTGACGATCAACACCGCTTCCTCAGCATTAATAATCATTGGCGGCAATAAACGAATAACTTTTTCAGATGTTACGTTGATCAAAATATTTTCCTGCAAAGCCAATTTAACCAGTTCTGCACATGGCGTGGTGAGCTCAATACCAAACATAAAGCCCAGATGACGTACTTCTTTCACGCCTTCAGTCTTGCCCAGCTGTTGTTTAAATTGCTGAAACATCTGCTCACCCAGTCTGCTGACATGACCCAATAACTGTTCTTTTTCAATCGTCTCCAAAACGGCTAGAGCAGCACTACAGGCTAACGGGTTACCACCAAATGTTGAACCATGATTACCGGCCTGTAATACGCCTTTAGCCAAACCAGCAACCAGACAGGCGCCTACAGGCATACCATTGCCCAAACCTTTTGCCAACGTCATGACATCCGGCAATAAATCCGCTTTATGTTGATAGGCAAACCATTTTCCAGTCCGACCCACACCTGTCTGTACTTCATCGAGCATCATCAATAATTTGCGCTGCGTACAGAGATCCCGAATAGCAGACAAATATTCACTGTCGGGAACCTTGATACCGCCCTCACCCTGAACCGGTTCAACTAAGACCGCTACCGCTTCAGGCCAGTGGCTGACCGCCATGCGTACCGCATCGATGTCATTGTAAGGAACCCTCACAAAGCCAGGGAGCAATGGCTCAAAACCAGCCTGAACCTTTGCATTACCGGTTGCGGTCAAGGTCGCCATCGTCCGACCATGGAAGCTGCCATCCATAACAATAATGACCGGTTTATCAATGCCTTTGCTGTGACCGTATTTACGGGCAATTTTAATGGCCGCTTCATTTGCCTCAGCACCGGAATTACAGAAAAAAACCTGTTCCATACCAGACACTTGTGTCAGCTTATCTGCCAATAGCTGCTGTTTTTCGATGTGGTACATATTCGAGGTATGTATTAATGTTGAAGCCTGCTCAGAAATCGCTCGCGTCACCGCAGGGTGGCAATGCCCAAGATTGCAAACCGCAATACCACTTAATGCATCAAGATATCGCTCGCCACGGGTATCAGTCAGCCAAGCACCTTCCCCTTTAGCAAAAGTAATATCCAAACGTCCATAAGTAGGCATGACAGATTCGGTCATGGCATTTATCTCCCTGCCTGTTTTTCAAGGCGACATATCAGCAGATATTTCTGCTGGATTGAAACGAAAAATGGCAGTTTCAAAAGAAAACTGCCATATTCCAAAAACCATAAATTATATAACGAATCAGTCAGCAGTCATAAGACTACTGACTAATCTTAACGTTTATGCTGCGAAATTAGCCGCAACAAAATCCCAATTTACCAGTGTCCAGAATGATTCCAGATATTTAGGACGGGCATTTCGGTAATCAATGTAGTAAGCATGTTCCCAAACATCACAGGTTAGTAATGGTGTTTGGCCTGCTGTAAGCGGGCAACCAGCATTGCTGGTATTCACAATCTCAATGCTGCCATCAGCATTTTTTACCAGCCATGTCCAACCTGAACCGAAGTTAGTGGTCGCCGACTTGGTAAATTGATCTTTAAATTCTGCAAATGAACCAAACTTGGCATCAATTGCAGCAGCCAGATCACCAGAAACAGCATCTTTGCCATTCGGTGTCAGGCAGTTCCAGTAGAAAGTGTGATTCCAAACCTGTGCAGCATTATTGAAAACACCACCACTGGATTTAGTGATAATGGTTTCCAGCGGTTGACCTTCAAATTCGGTTCCAGGAACCAGATTGTTCAGGTTATTTACATATGTTTGGTGATGTTTACCGTAATGGTATTCAAGAGTCTCTGCAGAGATGTGTGGTTCCAAAGCATCTTTTGCATAAGGAAGTGGTGGCAATTCAAAAGCCATAAAAAAATCTCCTTGATTGAAAATAACCAACGTAAACACGTTAGTCTAAGTGAGGGCATGTCTTATAGCAAGTTTTGACCAAGCTGCGCGAACATGCCAAGTTCCAGTCCCATCAAAACGCCATCTTCCCTGCCCTGTTCAGCAGGATAATAACCTCGACGTACTGACATTTCATTAAAACCGGTTGATAAATAAAGCTGTTGAGCCCTGAAGTTACTGGCTCGAACTTCTAATACAATAATTGCAGCAGATTGCTCCAGTGCAATCTCAATAACATGATTCAGAATCTGTCTACCAAAGCCTTTACCCTGATGACCGGGTTTGACGCAAATATTCAGTAAATGAACTTCGTCCAGTACAGATTGTACAACGCTGTAGCCAATTATCTCATTATCTATTGCGTAGAGAAATGTTCGATAACCGCTTTTCAGACAGTCTTCAAAATTACCTTTGGACCAGGGAAAACGATTTGACTGTTTTTCAATCTGCCAGACTTTTTCTATATCTGCCAGTTGCATATGACTAATTGCTAACTCAGTCACTCGGGTATGCTCTTAAGTTCCGAAGTCTCTGGATAGTTTGCCACATCTCGAACTTAAGCAGTGGTTGCTCCAGCATTGTTCGCAGACTTGGCCCGACCAACGTTTGCAGATTATTTTCGAGTTGCTGGCAGGATAATGCTTCATGGGGCTTTACGTTCAGTTTCGCTGCCAATTCTGAACCTAATACCAATGCTACGGTTTTATCAGCCGAAAACATCTTTAGAACGTTTACATACTGCTTATCCATCACTGTCACATCGTCCAGACTAATACCAATACTAACAAAAATGGCTCGTAACAGTCGGTTTTCCACTGGTGTAAGTGCATTTTCAGAAATAACTAACCACGAATTTGTATAGTCAAGATGATTAACAATTTCACTTTCCGAAGTGGTTAAATCAGGTTGAACAGCGTCATCTTGTCTTTGCACCCAGACAGGAATACCCATCTGTTCAAGTGCAAAATATTGTTCAGCAGATAAACTCATCAGACTTGCGGATGCGCCCGATCAGAGGGCAATAACATTTTATTGAGGGCATTGATGTAAGCTTTGGCTGAAGCGATAACAATATCAGTGTCAGTACCCTGACCACTGACAATACGACCACCTTTTTCCAGCCGGACGCTGACCTCTCCCTGAGAATCGGTGCCACTGGTAATGTTGCTTACAGAATACAACTGCAATTCCGTATGGCTCTGTACCATTGATTCAATCGCTTTAAAAGCGGCATCAACCGGTCCACTGCCTTTCATCTCGGTTTTAACTTCGCTATCGTCAACCGCAAGGGTGACATTGGCTACCGGAATCTCTCCAGTTTCACTGCATACTCGCATTGAAATCAAGCGAATCCGCTCGTTATCCTCCGTCAAGGTATCACTGACAAGTGCTTGAATATCTTCATCAAAAACTTCATGTTTTTTATCTGCCAATTCCTTAAACCGCATAAATGCTGTATTTAAATCTTCTTCGGACTCCAGTTCTATTCCCAACTCTTTTAATCGTGAACGGAAGGCGTTGCGTCCGGAATGCTTGCCAAGAACCATACGATTGGTATTCCAGCCCACATCTTCAGCTCGCATGATTTCATACGTTTCGCGATTTTTCAGTACACCATCCTGATGAATACCGGACTCATGGGCAAAGGCATTGGCACCGACTATCGCTTTGTTCGGCTGCACTACAAAACCGGTGACACCTGAAACCAGACGTGAAGCTGCCAATATTTGTGTGGTATCCAGGCGGGTATCACAATCAAACATATCCTGACGTGTTCGCACGGCCATCACCACTTCTTCTAAAGAAGCATTGCCGGCTCTTTCACCCAACCCATTAATGGTACATTCAACTTGTCGGGCACCATTCATAACGGCTGAGAGCGAATTAGCCACCGCCAGACCCAAATCGTTGTGACAATGCACCGAGAAAATGGCTTTATCCGAATTTGGAATTCTTTCCCGCAGATTTTTGATTAATTCGCCAAATTGATGCGGCAGGTTGTAACCAACAGTATCCGGAATATTCAAGGTTTTAGCGCCGGCATCAATAACAGCTTCCAGCACCCTACAGAGAAAGTCCAGATCACTGCGCCCGGCATCTTCCGGTGAAAACTCAACATCATCAGTATAAAGTCGTGCCCGTTTCACCGCCTTTACAGCATTCTCAATCACTTCATCCGGCTGCATCCGCAATTTCATCTGCATATGGATGGGTGAGGTGGCAATAAAGGTATGAATACGAGACGCATTGGCTGATTTAAGCGCCTCACCGGCCCGATCAATATCTTTGTCCAGGGCACGAGCCAGGCCACAAATACGACTGTCTTTAACCGCTTTAGCAACAGCTTGCACGGCCTCAAAATCACCTATACTGGCAATTGGAAACCCAGCCTCAATAATATCAACCCGCATACGTTCCAGAGATTTGGCAATCCTCACCTTTTCATCTTTGGTCATCGATGCGCCAGGACTCTGCTCCCCATCACGTAACGTGGTATCAAATATTATTAACTGGTCTTTCATTTCGCTCGCTCCGAACATTCTGCTCATCGCTGAGCACATTTTTTATTGTCATTATAATGAGGTTAAATGAGGGTTGCAGAAAGAATTGCAAGATTATTTTTCCTCATAAACATCTATTTCTCGCACTGATGTGAGAAATGGTTGGTCTCACTACTATCCGTTGGTTTATTTTGATTGTGCGCGTTCGTTACGATGCTTACGTAATTGAATCAGTGTAAAAACAGGTCCGGAAATCGCATAAAGTAAAAATGCGGTGAAAAGAACAATTGGCGGATCTGTTGCAATTAGTGCAAAAACCAACACCAAGCCCAGCATCACCATAAAGGGTACTTTTCCACGCAAATCCAGTTCTTTAAAACTGTGGTAACGCACAGTACTGACCATAAGGATTGCGGTGGCAAACGTCAGTGGCACACCTACAAATGATAACAATGAAGGATCCAGTTGATTGTTATGTCCTACCCAGACCCAGCCAGCGATACAGGCTGCGGCAGCAGGACTTGGCAATCCTTGAAAATAGCGTTTATCAGCAATTCCTACCTGAGTATTAAAGCGTGCGAGACGTAACGCACCGCAGGCAGCGTAAATAAATGCCACCATCCAACCAAACTTACCCAAACCATTCAAAGCCCATTCAAACATGACCAAAGCAGGCGCCAGACCAAAAGCAACCATATCGGCAAGGCTGTCATACTCTGCTCCAAAAGCGCTCTGGGTATTGGTTAAACGAGCAATGCGTCCATCCAACCCATCCATAATCATCGCAACAAAGATTGCGACTGCTGCAGTGGTAAAGTCGCCTCTTATAGCAGCGACAATGGCGTAGAAACCAGCGAACAGGCAGGCTGTGGTAAATAGATTCGGTAAAAGGTAAATGCCGCGTTTTTGTTGTTCTTCATGATTATCCATAAATGTCCTGTATTCAGAGAAGAAGTAGTTTCATTATGACATCCGTACCTTCATAAACAAAACAAGGGCAGATTGCCAAGCAACCTGCCCTTGTTTGAGGACAACTCAAAAAACTAATTAGTTTTTGGTTTTATCGACGATTTTTTGAATCCAAGGCATCATTTCACGCAATTTGGCACCGGTTTTTTCAATCGGGTGCTCTGCATTCAGCCTACGCATAGCCGTCATTTCAGGATAGCCAGACTGACCTTCCTGAATAAACTGTTTGGCGTATTTGCCTTCCTGAATGTTTTTCAACGCTTCACGCATCGCCCAACGGCTTTCTTCGTTAATGACTTTCGGGCCAGTAACGTATTCACCATATTCTGCATTGTTAGAAATTGAGTAATTCATGTTGGCGATACCGCCTTCATACATTAAGTCAACAATCAGTTTCAGTTCATGCAAACATTCGAAGTAAGCCATTTCAGGCTCATATCCTGCTTCCACCAATGTTTCAAAACCGGCTTTAACTAATTCTACTGCACCACCACATAATACCGCTTGCTCACCAAACAGATCCGTTTCAGTTTCATCACGGAAAGTAGTTTCAATAATACCGGTACGACCGCCACCAATAGCTGAGGCATAAGATAAAGCGATTGCTTTGGCTTTACCTGAGGCATCCTGTTCAATAGCGATCAAATCAGGAATACCACCACCACGGGTAAATTCACTGCGAACGGTATGACCTGGTGCTTTTGGAGCAACCATGATGACGTCCAGATCTTCACGTGGCAGAATCTGGTTATAAACAATCGCAAAACCATGAGCGAAAGCCAAAACAGCACCTTGTTTAAGGTTTGGTTCAATTTCATCTTTATACAAAGAAGATTGGAACTCATCCGGTGTGAGCACCATTACCAAGTCAGCTTGTTTTACAGCTGATGCGGTATCGGCAACTTTCAGACCCGCACCTTCCGCTTTAGCAATAGAAGACGAACCCGCACGCAGCGCCACAGTTACATCAACACCGGAATCTTTCAGGTTACAGGCGTGAGCATGGCCTTGTGAACCATAGCCGATAATTGTGACTTTCATGCCACGGATCAGCGACAGGTCACAATCTTTGTCGTAATAGATATTCAAACTCATTATCAATTCCTTCGTTTTTAAATCAATTCAATTGCAGACATTTTTCGCCGCGGGCAATGCCCGAGACGCCACTGCGTACGGTTTCAAGTATTTTATGTTCAGATAGAGCTTCAATGAACGAGTCAAGCTTACTGCCAGCCCCCGTCAGTTCAATCGTGTAGGTCGAAGCAGTCACATCAATAATATGTCCACGGAAAATATCAGACAGACGTTTGACGTCGTCACGTTGATCCATGGTCGCAGCCTTGACCTTAATCAGCATCATTTCCCGCTCAATGTGCGGACCTTCAGACAACTCCATCAACTTCACAACATCTACAAGTTTATTAAGCTGTTTGGTTATCTGCTCAATAATTCGATCAGTACCGGTTGTGACAATCGTCATCCGTGACAGCGACGCATCTTCAGTTGGCGCAACAGTTAACGATTCAATGTTATAGCCACGTGCAGAAAATAACCCCGCAACACGCGATAAGGCCCCTGCTTCATTTTCAATCAGAATCGAGATGATATGACGCATTATGACAGCTCCCGCTCTGGATCTTGTGGTAGATCGCAATAGGGCGACATATGCATTTCATTATGCGCTTTACCCTGAGCGATCATCGGATACACGTTTTCAGTTTGATCAGTCACGATATCCAGAAACACCAGGCGATCTTTCATCGCAAAGGCTTCTTCCAGTTTGGGACGCAAATCTTCAACCCGTTCAATACGAATACCCACGTGACCATAACTTTCTGCCAGTTTGACAAAATCAGGCAAGGATTCCATATAGGAATGTGAATAACGATTCTGATAGAAAAACTCCTGCCACTGACGCACCATGCCAAGATAACGATTATTCAACGCTACAATTTTCACCGGCAAACCGTATTGCAGACAGGTAGATAACTCCTGAATACACATCTGGATGCTACCTTCACCTGTAATACAGATGACCGTTTCCTCAGGAAATGCCAATTGAACACCCATCGCTGCAGGCAAACCAAAGCCCATCGTTCCCAAACCACCTGAATTAATCCAGCGGTTGGGTTTGCTGAAACCATAGTATTGTGCCGCCCACATCTGATGCTGACCAACATCTGAGGTTACATAAGCATCACCGTTAGTGATTTCATGGACCATCTCAACAACTGCCTGCGGTTTTATCTGATCGCTATTGCGATCATAGGACATACATTTTTTAGCACGCCAGCCGTTAATGATATTCCACCAGTCAGTCAACGCTGTTTGATCAGGTTTGGTCTTGCTGGCTGAAAGCAATTGATTCATGTCATTCAGAACATCGGCAACATTACCAACAATCGGCACATCTACTGAAATTGTCTTGGAAATGGATGACGGATCGATATCAATATGAACGATCTTGGCATGCGGACAGAATTCAGCAATTTTTCCGGTTACCCGATCATCGAATCGTGCACCAATCGCAATCAGCACATCACAATCATGCATTGCCATATTGGCTTCATAGGTGCCGTGCATCCCCAGCATGCCGAGAAACTGTTGATCATCCCAAGGTATAGAACCAAGTCCCATCAAAGTGGAAGTCACCGGATAACCCAAAGTGCTGACAAACTTACGTAATGGTTCAGCAGCGTTACCTAACACGACACCACCACCGGTATAAATCATTGGTTTTTTGGCACTCAGCATCAACTCAACTGCACGCTTTATCTGACCAGGATGACCTTTAGTAACAGGCTGGTAAGAACGCATTTGAACGCTCTGCGGGTAAACGTACGGAATCTTGATATTGGGATCAGTAATATCTTTCGGTACATCAACCACAACTGGACCAGGACGGCCTGTTGTTGCTACATAAAAAGCTTTTTTAATGGTTTCTGCCAGATCGTTAATATCTTTAACTAAAAAGTTATGTTTAACGCATGGGCGGGTAATACCAACCGAATCAACTTCCTGAAATGCATCACTGCCGATATTGGCCGTCGCCACCTGACCGGTGATAACCACCATTGGAATCGAATCCATATAAGCTGTAGCAATACCGGTTACCGCATTGGTTGCGCCAGGACCGGACGTTACCAATACCACACCAGGATTACCTGTGGCGCGCGCATAACCATCTGCAGCATGGGTTGCCGCCTGTTCATGGCGCACAAGAATGTGCTTGACCTCTTCCTGGTTATACAGTGCATCGTAAATATGCAGCACTGCACCACCCGGATAGCCAAACAAATACTCAACCCCTTCGTCTTTTAGACAATGGACCAGAATCTCGGCGCCGCTTAATTCCACGTCTTCCTCTCTCGTATCGCTAACGCGATCTGCTTCAAAATATCAAACGGGTAAAGTTACTGTGAATGCCCGTCAAGGTCAAGAAAAACCGCCTTCTGATGCAGTATCGCTGATTTGTCAGAAACAACTTTTCAACTGCAAAGCTAAACAGCTATGGCATAATCTGCTTTATGAAAAAATCAGCATTAAATTCTCTTACCATTAGCCAACCAGACGATTGGCATCTCCACTTGCGCGATAATAATGCCTTAAAGCGTACTGTTACAGATAGCGCAAGATGTTTCAAACGCGCAATTATTATGCCTAACCTGCGCCCTCCAGTGACCAATGTTGAACAAGCCACTGCTTATCGACAACGCATTCTGGATGCGCGTCCAGCCCAGTCTGGCTTTGAACCTTTGATGACCTTGTATCTGACTGATAATACTACTCCGCAAGATATTGTGGCGGCCAAACAAGCCGAATTCATTAAAGCCGTCAAACTCTACCCGGCGGGTGCAACAACAAATTCAGATGCTGGGGTCACGGACATTACTCACTGTTATAAAACACTGGAAACAATGCAAAAGGCAGGTATGCCTTTATTGTTGCATGGTGAAGTGACTCATCACGAAACCGATATTTTTGATCGTGAAAAGGCATTCATTGACGAAAAACTGATTCCACTGTTAAGAGACTTTCCAGAACTGAAAATTGTTTTTGAACATATAACGACCAAAGAGGCTGCAGACTTTGTCGCTCAGGCCAGCAACTTTGTGGCAGCAACGATAACCCCACATCATTTACTGCTAAATCGTAACGATATGCTGGTGGGGGGAATTCGGCCTCATCATTTCTGCCTGCCAGTACTGAAACGTAATACCCATCAGAAAGCGCTTATTGCCGCTGCAACCAGCAGTAATCCGAAATTCTTTTTGGGAACCGACAGTGCACCACATACTCGAGACAGTAAAGAAAATGCTTGTGGTTGCGCGGGCATCTACAGCGCCCATGCGGCAATAGAGCTGTATGCCGAAGTGTTCGACAGCTATGAATGTCTGGATAAACTCGAAGGGTTTGCCAGCTTTTACGGTGCGGATTTTTATGGCCTGCCGAGAAACGAACAGAAAATCACCTTGCAAAAAACGGACTGGCAGGTTCCCGACACGCTGGAGTTCGCAGATGAAACACTGGTGCCTATGCGTGCCGGTGAGACCATCCACTGGAAACTTGTATAAAAAATCCCGGCTCAATTAATCGAGCCGGGATCTTCCAGTCAAACTGCTGAAAAGGCCTGTTCCAGATCATCAATAATGTCACTGATATGCTCAATGCCAATACATAAGCGAAGCATTTCCGGTGTGACCCCCGCGGCTTTAAGTTCGGCTTCTTCCAGCTGACGATGAGTGGTCGAAGCGGGATGACAGGCCAGTGACTTGGTATCACCGATATTCACCAGTCGTTTGACCAGCTTCAGTGCATCATAGAATTTCACGCCATTATCAAAGCCACCTTTAATACCGAATGTGAGAATTGATGAAGGTTTACCATTGAAATATTTCTGTGCCAGATCGAAATATCTATCTCCTTGCAGTCCGGCATAGTTCACCCACTCTACTTTAGGATGCTGTTGCAGATATTTAGCGACTGCAATGGCATTGTCACAGTGTCGTTCCATACGTAATGGTAACGTTTCAATACCTTGTAATAATAGAAACGCATTCATTGGTGACAATGCCGAACCGGTATTCCGTAAAGGTACGGTCCGCGCTCTGGCAATAAAAGCTGCTTCAGCAAATTGCTCGGTGTATACCACCCCATGATAGGCCGGTTCTGGTTGATTCAATACCGGAAATCTTTCTTTGTGTTTAGCCCAGGGAAACTTGCCAGAATCTACAATAATACCGCCTAAGGTTGTGCCATGACCGCCCATGTATTTGGTCAGGGAATGCACAACAATATCAGCACCATATTCAATTGGATTAAGTAACGCCGGTGTTGCCACAGTGTTATCAACGATCACTGGAACACCATGTTTATGTGCCATTGTGGCAATGGGTTCAATATCCACAATATTACCGGCCGGATTACCGATTGATTCACAGAAAACCGCTTTGGTTTTGTCATCAATCAGTTTTTCCAAATCAGCGGCCTGATCGCTTGAGGCAAAGCGTACCTCAATCCCCATTTTAGGAAGCATATGGGCGAATAAGGTATAGGTTCCACCGTAAAGCTGCGGTGTTGTCACAATATTATCGCCGGCCTCAGCAATAGTAATAATGGCATAATGAATCGCAGCACTACCGGCTGACGTGGCCAAAGCAGCAATGCCACCCTCCAGAGCAGCTACCCGCTTTTCCAACACATCCCAGGTGGGATTCATAATGCGGCTGTAGATATTGCCTGGCACATCCAGATTGAATAAATCGGCTCCATGCTGGGCATTATCAAATTCATAAGCGACTGTTTGATAAATCGGCACCGCACAGGATTTTGTAACGGGATCAGTTTCATAACCTTCATGCAGACAAATCGTTTCTTTTTTCATAGTTTTCTCTCGCTGTTATTATTTTAGGGTTTGCTGATCTTTCAGAGCATTATGCGAGTTTACGACGATAAGAATGAAATGCAATATTGCTTGAATTTTATCGCCGTATCCCCATATCAGGTAGGCAACATTGAATAATTCCTCAAAACCACAGATTTCAGGAGACATAACCATGAAAATATTAGTGGTACTAACTTCGCACGATAAGCTTGGCAATACCGGTGAAAAAACCGGTTTTTGGTTAGAAGAACTTGCAGCACCGTATTACGCAATGAAAGATGCTGGGGTAGAAATAACTCTGGCCTCACCCAAAGGTGGGCAACCACCTCTTGACCCAAAAAGCAATCAGCCTGACTTTCAAACGGATGCTACCCGGCGTTTTGAAAATGATGCTGAAGCTAAAAACCGATTAGCAAACACAGTTAAATTAGCCGACGTACACGCCGCTGATTATGATGCAGTGTTTTACCCAGGCGGACATGGTCCGTTATGGGATTTAGCCGAAGATAAAAAATCAATTGCACTGATTGAAAGTTTCGTGCTCGCCAATAAACCAGTAGCTGCAGTTTGTCATGCACCTGCTGTTTTGTTACATGTCAAAACCATTGGCGATGAGCCATGGATTAAAGGTAAACAGCTCACTGCATTTTCAAATAGTGAAGAAGATGCGGTAGGCTTATCTGATGTTGTACCATTTTTACTTGAAGATGCCCTGAAACAACGTGGCGCAAATTTCGAGAAAGGTGACGACTGGAGTTCATTCGTGATTACGGATGGCATACTGATTACAGGACAAAACCCGGCTTCTTCAGAAGCCACGGCCAAGGCCCTGTTAAAACAGCTGGCATAAGTCAGCAATTTACAAATCAATTACGGAACTATTATGGCTAGAGCAACCGCACGACACATCCTGGTGGACAGTGAAGAAATCTGTCTGGAATTGAAACGCGAAATCGAAGAAGGCGCAGACTTTGCTGCCGTCGCCAAAGAAAATTCTTCCTGCCCATCCAGCCGCCAAGGCGGTGATCTGGGTGAATTTGGCCCAGGCATGATGGTGCCGGAATTCGATAAAGTTGTTTTTTCCGCCCCGGTTAACACCGTTCAGGGTCCGGTTAAAACACAATTTGGCTATCATTTGCTGGAAGTTACCAGCCGTACTGAATAAGTTTGTTGATACACCCTGAAAGCCCGGTCTCGCCGGGCTTTTTTTATTCGGTTATTACCTGGTAATCCGGTAAATGAGACAGTAATTGTTTGCCATAATTTTTGGTTAACAACCGACGATCCAGGATGGTTATTTGGCCGGAATCAGTTTCTTTTCGTAACAGACGACCGCAGGCCTGAATCAACTTCACGCTGACCGCCGGTAATGACAAACTGATAAATGGCTGACCGCCGCGTTTTATGATCCACTCCTGACGTGCCTGTTCAATCGGGCGGGTAAAAACCGGAAATGGCAGTTTGGTAATGATTACATGGGTACATAAATTGCCGGGTAAATCGACGCCTTCGGCAAACCGATCCATCCCAAAAATAATGCTGCCCCGCCCCGCTTCAATCCGCTGAATATGTTTGACGATCATATTTTTGGGCGACAGCTGATCACCCTGTAAAAGAATCAAATTTTTCAATGACAATGGCAATTGCTTATATACCTGTAGCATCACCTGGCGTGAGGTAAAGAGCACCAGTGTCGCCGCTTGAATATCAATAATTGATTTGAGTTGGCCGACCACTTCCTGCTGCCATTGCGGCAGATTTTCATTGGGTAAATACTGCATCATCGGCAGTTTTAGCACAGCCTGCTGCTGATATCGAAACGGTGAAGGCAGCGCCAGAAAGTGTTTTTCATCGTAACGCTGTAAGCCACAATCCGCCCGGAAACGCTGGAATAATCCCATGCCTCGTAACGTGGCTGATGTCATTACCACCCCATAAGCCCGCTGCCATAAACTGCGATCCAGAAAACCTGCCGCTGTCATCGGCCCGGCATGAATCACCAGCGTTTGCTGTTTGGCAAACTGTTCCTGTGCCAGCCAGCGCACATTAGGTGGGCGCTCGGCTTTATCCTCATCGAGAAACAGCGCCATAAAATCAATCAGATAACCAAAAATATTCTGTACCGTTCCCACTTGCGGTAATAATGCTTCACCAACCTTATTACTTAATTGGGTTTTCTCCAGCCCTTCTTTAATCCATTTGCCAATCAGCGAGAAATGCTTATAGATGGAATTAGCTCGTTGTAAAAGGTTCTGGCTGGGAATAAACAAGGCATTAAGTAACGGACTGCCCCAGAAAATCCGTGGCTCACTGGTACGGCCTTCCAGCATTTCATTTACTGTGGCATCACTGCCCAGAATATCCAGCAATTGCTGCAACAGATTGATGATGGCTGGTAAATCCTGGCGAATTTCCTTAAACATATAACCAAAGTCATGCTGCCGGAAAGCCAAAGCAGTGGGCAGCTTTTTCATCAGACTGTCAGCGGTTTCAACGGTTTGATAAAGCTGGGCAAAGTTCAATGCTTTGGCGGCATGTCCCAGCGCTTTTTGCGGCAGATTATGTGCTTCATCAAAAACCAGAATCAGTTCTTCCGGATTGGGCAATACCAAACCGCCACCCAAGTCAGCATCACTGAGTAATAAATCATGATTCACCACCACCACCTGTGCCAGCTGCATTTCCTTACGTAGCAAATAATAGGGGCAGCTCAAAAAATACCTACAGCTTTTACCGGCACAGCCTTCTGAATCAGTAGATACTTCATGCCAAAGCGCCGGATCAATGGCATCAGTACGACTATCCCGATCACCATCCCAGCGATGTTCATCCCAATCCTGGAACAGATTCTTTGCTTGAGTCTGTCTTAATACTTGCTGATATTTCTGATCCACATCCAGCGTCAAATCCTGCTGTTCGGGAGTGGTTGCCAGTTGTGCCAGTTTGCTGGGACAGACATAGCGGCGGCGACCTTTGATTTGCATAAACCGTATCGGTTGTGGCAAAGCCGCTGAAAACTGTGGCAGATCTTTCTGAATTAATTGCTGTTGCAGATTGACTGTTGCAGTGCTGATCACCAGCAATTTTTTACTGTTCAAAGCTGTTTCAATTGCACCGCTGAGATATGCCAGCGTTTTCCCCACGCCGGTTGGAGCTTCCACTACCGCCATTCTATTTTGCGACTGTTGCAGCCGTTGATGAATAAATCGACTCATTTCAACTTGTTGCGGTCTGGCTTTAAAATCCGGCATCAACTTATTGATACAGGTAAATATTTCATCAAACACTTAACGTATTTCCACGCGGTTTTTCAGTGCCTTACCAGCCATAAAATCATCAATATTCTGCAACGTTGTCTGAGCGATATGCTGTAATGCCTCCCGGGTGAAATAGGCCTGGTGCCCGGTGACCAGCACATTTGGAAAGGTCAATAAACGCTGGAATATATCGTCCTGAATAATATCGGTGGAATGATCTTCAAAAAACAGACTGCCTTCCTGTTCATACACATCTATTCCCAAATAGCCAATATGCAGCGCTTTCAGGGCATCCAATACAGCCACTGTATCCAATAAGGCTCCGCGACTGGTATTTATCAGCATCACGCCGGGTTTGGTCAGCCCGAGACTGGCCGCATTGATAATATGATGTGTTTCATCATTTAATGGACAATGCAGACTGATAATATCGCTTTGACCGAGCAAGCTGTCGAGTGTCACCACTTCAAAGCCTGATTGTTTGGCTGGTATAGCGTTATGCGGTTCATAAATCAAAACCTGGCAACCAAATGCCCGCAATCGCTCAGCGACTAACAAACCTATTTTACCGCCCCCAATAATGCCCGCGGTTTTACCAAAGAAATCAAAACCCAGCAAACCATCCAAAGAAAAATTACCATCGCGAACTCGATTATAGGCCCGCGGTATCTTCCGACTTAATGCCAACATCAGTGCAATGGTATGTTCAGCGACCGCATAAGGTGAATAGGCTGGGACATTGACGACAGTTATACCAAGCTTGTTAGCCGCCGTTAAATCCACCTGATTAACCCCGGCACAGCGTAACGCAATTAAACGAATGCCGTTTTCTGCCAAAATGTTAAGCGTTTCAGCCGAAATATCGTCATTTACAAACGCACTGACCACTTCAGCATCTTTGGCCAATGCTGCAGTCATTGGATTCAACGCCATTTCATAAAAACATAATGATACTTGCTCATCAGCCATTTTCGTGAGATAGGCCTGATCATAAGGTTTTGCGCTGAATACCGCGACATGAGTTGGTTTCATTTGGAGCCTTTATCAGAAATGCAGTTTACTATTGGTCTGCTGAGCATCATTTTATCGAACAAATCTTATTAATGGAGACAGTAATGACGTCGTCATCGGGAAACATTCATGTTTTATGTTTAAACCCCGCTTTGGATGTGACTTACCATGTCAAAAAGTTAATCCCCGACCAAAAATCACGTTCCGATGCTGCCCGTCATGATCCAGGGGGTAATGGTATCAATATTGGCCGGGCTTTGTTTCGTATGCAGGTAGAGGCAACAACTTATTGTGTCATTGCCGGCTCCATTGGTGAGATTCTGCAAGACATGCTTGATGAACAACTACCCAATGTTCTGTTCCATCATGTCTCAGGACAGACGCGTATTAACAGCACGATTATTGAGCTTGATACACAATCTCAATTTCAAATCACTGATGCTGGCACACCTGTCCCGGCAGCCCAGTTAACTCAACTGGTGGAAAATTTTGCCAATGCTGTAGGGAATGGTTATGGCATTCTTACCGGATCCTGCCAGCCCACTGTACCAACCTCTCTGTATGCTGATTTGGTGCATAAAATCCAGCAACATGGTGGACGAACTGTCGTCGATAGTCATGGTGACATATTGCGTTTGGCAATTGAGGCGAAACCATTTTTAATTAAACCTAATTTGTATGAACTGGAAACCCTGCTACAAATAAAACTCGACACTATAGAATCAATTGCTGCATGCGCCAGAAAACTGCAGTTGTCCGGTGTTAACCATGTATGTGTTTCTTTAGGTGATCAAGGAGCTTTATTAGTCAGTCCGAACAACAGTTTTTATGCGAAAGCGTTATCAGTACCAGTGAATACTACTGTGGGTGCAGGTGATTCAATGGTCGCGGGGCTGGTGGCCGGTTTCAGTCTTGATGATCAGCCCGAAACAGCACTGCGTTATGGTATTGCCTGTGGAGCCGGTACCGTCATGCATGCCGGAACAGAATTATTTCACGGTGATGAACTGGCCGATTTTAGACAGCAGGTAACTATTCAAACTCTGGATATTTAACTCGGCAACAGATTATCAACCAGCAACTGTAGTGATTTGCTTTGTCGAAACTCATTTACATCCAGACGGTAGTGCAAGCCAACCTTCTGTCCAATCTGGAGCCATACTGGAGCTGTTTGACGAAACGCCATTGCCGTGATTTCCCGCCCATCATCCAGTTTTACGGTTAAACGCAAATGATCCGATTGCTGACCGACATGACGATAATTCTGCAACACAAACTGTCCATGAAACTGTGGTTCCGGAAAAGCCTGACCCCATGGCGCCAGTACCGGTAATTGCTCGGCCAGCTGGAGGTTCAGTTCCTGCGCCGATAATTCACCGTCAGAATACAAAGCGCGTTCAAATACACTGGGATCGGCTGAAAGCTGAACAGCTTCCCTGAATGCCTGCTCAAACAATGAAAAGTCGTTCTGCTTTAATGTTAACCCTGCTGCCATCGCATGTCCGCCAAAGCGTAAAATTAAATCAGGATATTTAGCCGCAACATTAACCAGGACATCACGAATATGAACGCCTGTTATAGAGCGCGCTGAACCTTTGATTTCACCAGGTTCGCCCGATGCAAACACGATGACTGGCCGATGCAGTTTTTCTTTAATTCGAGAGGCGAGTAATCCGATTACCCCTTGATGCCAGCTTTCGTCATATAAACAATAAGCAGCTGCCTGAGTGGTTTCATTCAGCTGCAGTTTTTCCAGCATCGCCAGAGCTTCCAGCTGCATGCCTTGTTCAACCGAGCGACGCTCAATATTAATCTTATCCAGCAACTGAGCAGCTTGCTGAGCCATAGCAAAGTTATCCGTCAGTAAGGTATCAATGCCCAACCCCATATCTTCCATACGGCCCGCTGCATTTAACCTCGGCGCAATGGCAAAGCCCAAATCCTGTGCAGATAATCGATTGATATCCTTACCGGCAATTTGTAATAAAGCGCTGATACCTGCACAGGCGCGTCCCTGCCGCATACGTTTCAGTCCAAGATCCACCAGTGTGCGATTGAGCCTATCCAAAGGCACGACATCGGCGACGGTGCCCAATGCGACCAAATCCAGCAATTCCACCAGACGAGGTTCTGCCAGTTGCTGTAATTCAAACCAGTTAATATCACGTAATCCCTGCCGCAGACCGACCAGCACATAAAATGCCACCCCAACCCCTGCCAGCATTTTGCTGGGAAAGTTATCTCCGGGTTGATTAGGATTAACGATAGCGTCGGCTTGTGGCAATTGTTCTGCGGCAAGATGATGATCAGTGATCAACACTTGCATACCACGTTGTTTGGCCAGAGCAACCCCATCCAGACTGGCAATCCCGTTATCCACGGTGATCAATAAATCCGGCTGGGTTTCACTATCAATTTCGTTAAGTAATTCTGTGGTTAAGCCATAACCATGCACGAATCGATTTGGAACGATAAAATCAATATGTTGCAGCCCCATCATGCGCAAACCACGCATCATTACTGCACAGCTGGTAGCGCCATCGCTATCAAAATCCGCCACAATCATTACTCGCCATTGCTGCTGTAATGCCTTGATCAATAATGTTACGGCTGCTTCCATCCCCAGCATTTCCGAGGGTTTTGGCAATCCAGCTAAATCAAAGGTTAATTCATCTGCTTTAACAATACCTCTCGCCGCCATGATTCTTCGAATACATGCTGGCCATTCCTCAGGTAATTCACTGATATCACCTATATTACGCTGTTGAATATTCATAATGGCCAAGGCTTCCATACATCCCAGCAGCGCCACTGATATTGGCCATGTTCAGGAATGATTAAACGTAACTGTTGAATTTGATAACGGCGTAATTTTTGTTTTAAAGGCAAAATTTGTTGTGCCGTCACAAGCTGCAAGCGTTGCTGCCAATCATTCTGCAAATCCAGTTCCGGTAACAGCAGTAATTGATTTCCACCTCCCAACTGCTCAGGTTTCCACTCAGAAAAAGAGTTAAGGCTGACAGAACACGCAGAGGACAGTAACTTTAATAAAGTCGAATCGCCATAGACCTTATCCCATCCATTGGTAGACGGTTGCCAGTCTCCCTTGCCCCAAAACCAGAGACTATTCACTGGCAATTTGCCAGCTGACTGTCTTTGTTGGTTAACCGGATGTTCAAATAAAGCCATTTGAATTTCATTATTCAAACGTAACCAGGCATTTTGTTCCTGTCCGGTCGGTAACGCTGAGACTACCGACTTACCAATCAGTGATGGCATTGCCGTTAGGGAAATATCGGGCATATTTTCCAACCAAACTGACCAATGGTTTAAATCATTAGGCACCAGTTGAGCATCAAAATCATTCAATAAAGGTTGAATGCATTCTCTAAGCTGGGTGCCCTCTTCCATTGTTAAATCATTAATTGAAAATAATAAAAGGCGA
The DNA here is from genome assembly GCF_002375415.1 of Methylophaga sp. UBA3613. Classification (NCBI taxonomy): domain Bacteria; kingdom Pseudomonadati; phylum Pseudomonadota; class Gammaproteobacteria; order Thiotrichales; family Piscirickettsiaceae; genus Methylophaga; species Methylophaga sp. UBA3613. The sequence goes on from NZ_DFLS01000006.1 coordinate 218,685, forward strand.
TCTCGATCAGCATGCAGATAACACGGATCAGCGCAAAGACTTAGTTGACCTGGATTTCGTAATGCCGAAGCGGGTAAATCAGCATCTGTGAGGGGCTTGGCATTAAAAAGCTGAATTAATGCTTTTTCAAACGTGTGATGGTCAGCAGTGAAATGTGCTTTTTTTAATAATTGTTTCAGTTCTTCGGGTAATAAAGACTGATTAATTTCCTGCATCGCAGTGGCTAAACCAGGCCAAATAATTGTCACTGATGGCTTTTCAGCCACGTTGTATAACTTCCCGGACAAACGGAATGGTTAATCGACGCTGAGCCTGTAAAGACGCTTTATCGAGACGTTGCAATACTAACATCAATGACGGCATATCCCGGCTGTAATGGCGTAATAGATATTGGGCTACTTCTTCAGGCAAAATCAATCCTCTACTCTGTGCATGACTGATCAACGCCTGTTGTTTCAATGCATCAGTCATTGAAGGCAATTGATAAATTAATCCCGTTGCCAGTCTGGATCGAAGATCAGGCAATTCAATGGCTAATTGTGCCGGGTTCTGATCAGCGCAAATCAGTAATTTATGCTCTTTCTCACGTAAACGGTTAAAGCAGTGAAATAACGCCTCTTCCCATGCAGCATCGCCACAGATTGCCTGCAGATCATCCAAACAGACAACATGGCTCTGGACTAGGGAAGCTAATACCTCAGCATCTGCTGTATCGCGAAGTTCCTGCAGATTAATATAACTCACCGGATACCCCTGATTTTGCAGGCGTTCGGCAATTGCCAGATTCAAATGGGTTTTGCCAACCCCGGACTCTCCCCAAAGATAGAGAAAATCAGGTTTTTTTTCCAGGCAGAACGCATCCACAACAGAGGCTAACTCATCGCTTTCAAAGATAAAGTTATCTATCGTGAAGATTTCATGCGGTGTTAACCGCAGCGTCAGCTGTATTTCCTGCTTATTCATCACCTGCTGCTCAGGAATACAGATGACTGTTCAGGTAGCGGTGGTGAGCATGCCGTAACAAAACCATCACTACAGCGGCCACTGGCAGTGCTAACAATACACCGACAAACCCGAATAATGTGCCACCAGCCATCACTGCGAAAATAACTGCCACGGGGTGCAGACCAATCCGTTCGCCCACAAATCGAGGTGTCAGAAACATTCCTTCAACCATCTGTGCAAAACCGAATGTCAGAACGACCCATAGGATGGGTAACCATTCCTGAAACTGTAAATAGGCTGCAAGACCGGCGAGCAGAATACCAATAAATAAACCAAGATATGGTACAAAACTCACAATACCGGCTATCACTCCAATTAGTAAAGCCAGGTCGAGTCCAATCAATGTCAGACCGATACAATACATGATTGATAAGGCCAGCATGACCATCAACTGCCCGCGTAAAAAGCCTGCCAGCATATCGTCACATTCACCGCTAATCTTAATGATTTTGTCTGCATGTTTACGCGGCAATAATTCGCGAAACCTGGCCACCAGATCGTCCCAGTCTCTCAACAGATAAAACGTCAGTACCGGGATAAGGATCAGATTGGTTAACCATTGCAATATCACAAGGCCTGAACGGGTCATATATCCAAAGACATCACCCGCCATTTTTCCCGCTTCCGACCAATAATCCTGCAAAGCGGTTTTAACGGTATTAAGGTCGATCATATCTGTTGATAAACCGACTCTTTGCAACACATGCTCCAGCGAGTTTTGCAGTTGATCCAGATAAGCTGGCAGTTTTTCAAATAAAGATGCCAGTTGAGCACTAAGCATGGGAATAAAAATAAGTAATAAAATCATTCCCGTCAGCACAAATATAGCGAAAACAACACATACCGCTAAAGTGCGGGATAAACGATAGTTTTCCAATCTGTCGGCCAGTGGGTCTCCCAGATAAGCCAATAATGCCGCAATAAAAAATGGTGTTAAAACAGAAGATAACTCCATCATTAGCCAGCCAGATAAAATCAATAGCCCTAGCAACAGGAATTTATTGGTATCACTCATGAGCTTTTTTTCATCTGACGCCACGCGTTTGTCCCCCATACCACAATGTATTCACTACCACTAATGATGACACTTGCCACCACCAACCAGATTAAGGTTGTACTCCATGTCGCTACTTGCGGAAGCCATTCTTGCTGCAAAATAACAAGCAACACTAAAGCAATCTGAAAAACTGTATTGATTTTACTGCTCCAGAGCGGAGACAGTTCATATTCACCGAATTTGAAATGATAAATCAAAGCACCACAAACAATCAGTAAATCTCGACCAAACACCAGCAATAATAGCCACAAGGGTAATAGTTGCATATAGGTTAATGTGGTAAATGTTGCGACCAGCAGAAATTTATCTGCTAGTGGATCAAGAATAGAGCCCAGACGACTTTGCCAGTGAAAATGACGAGCCAGAAAACCATCCACACCATCAGAAATACCAGCGATGGCCACCAGAATCAATGCAGTGGAAAACTTTTCTTCAATCATCAGCCAGACAATAGGGCCAACTAATAAAATTCGAAATACACAAATGAGGTTGGGAATATCCCGTGGACTCAAGGTAATAACCTGTATTGAGAGCCGCTATCATCAGTGGTATCGGGCTCAATTACCCGTCCCATCGCTAGTAATTGTCTGAATTTTTCCGGCTCAGCCTGAATAAGTAAAACCAAATCGAGCTTCTCACTGCCCAAGCTACCGACTTTAATATCCGAAACGACCTGTAAGCTTCCCAGATAATCCATTAGTCGACTGTAGCCATCGTAGTCTTCAATACCAGAAACATGAATTTCCATTTCGGTATTACCTGATTCACTGAATGAGATATTCAGCCGTCTACCCAGCCGATCAGCAAACTCATCCACCCCGTTTTGAATCGCTGTTTTAACATCACCCTGACTTGACCAGCGCTCAACCTCTTCACCAAGCAATGCCTGCCAACTTATTTCGACAGATTCCTCATTACCCCGTAAACGAGCTGACACAATGACAGAAGAACCATATCGCTCGGAGGCCTGTTTTACAGCAGTATTATTACCCGTGGCAACATCGTTAAAAGTCAGCTGAGTCTGATCCTCAAGATCCATCAATGGCAACAATAACGGAATACCGCGTTTTTTTGCTGCCTGTTCGATATGAAAAAGTAATGAATCTTCATCACCTTCCCCAATCAATTGTTGTTTCCCTGCGTACTCAATAGCCACCCAGAACAGTGTCTCAGGTCGGATTTTGTCCCATACTGGCAACCCGATTCGTTGTAAGGCGTTATTGATGCCTTCAGCATTAAATTCGAGCATTAAAGCTAATTGTTGTTCCGCAACATCGCTGTCAGAATTTGGAATTTGCTGATAATAATATTGATCGACATACCGGTCTGCATCGGTTATCAGAGCAGAAATATCTGCCTGCTCCACCGCGCGACGGTCACCAACGACTTTTACTACCACCTGTTTGAGCAATTCCGGCGCGAGTCGCTGACGATCTTCTTCACTCTGCGAAGCAACAGGTGCTTGAGCTTGATATAAATCAGTAACTTCCGCGGCGGAGACAATCGACGCAGCGAAAACGAAAATCAGTGAGAAAAATAATCTAGGCATTGTGGTATTCTAACACGCTGTTTTTTGTGTGTGATGTCCAAATAATCAGGAAGCCAGCATGACCGATCCAGTCGTTCCACCTACCCAATCAAACCAAGCTCTCAGCTACCGCGATGCCGGTGTTGATATTGAAGCCGGAAATGCGCTTGTCGAGCGTATCAAACCCTTAGCAGCCAAAACCCGTCGTCCTGGTGTCATGGCTGGACTGGGTGGATTTGGCAGCCTGTTTGAACTACCGCTCGATAAATATAAACAACCGGTTTTGGTCTCAGGAACAGATGGTGTTGGCACCAAATTAAGACTGGCAATCGAGGCTGGAATACATGACACCATTGGTATTGATTTAGTTGCCATGTGCGTCAACGATATCGCAGTTCTTGGCGCGGAACCGTTGTTCTTCCTTGATTATTATGCCACCGGAAAACTTAATATTGATGTAGCAACGGATGTTGTCAGCGGTATTGCTGAAGGCTGTCTTCAATCAGGGGCCGCATTGGTAGGCGGCGAAACAGCTGAAATGCCAAGCATGTATCAGGAAGGTGATTTTGATTTAGCAGGTTTTTGTGTCGGCATTGTAGAAAAAGACAACATTATTGATGGATCTCAGGTAAAAGCTGGTGATGCCATTATCGGGATCGCGTCTTCCGGACCACACTCAAATGGCTATTCATTGATTCGCAAGATTATTGAAGTCAGCAAAGCTGATCTGAATATGTCATTTGATGGTGCAACATTAGGTGAAAAACTGTTGGCACCGACCAGAATCTACGTTAAGTCATTACTACAACTACATGAAAAAATTAATATTCACGCATTGTCTCATATTACCGGTGGTGGTTTATTGGAAAACATTCCCCGCGTATTACCAGAAAATGTAACGGCAATTATTGATAGTAAAAGCTGGCAAAGACCGGCCGTTTTCGACTGGCTGCAACAGCAGGGAAATGTGGTCGATCGTGAGATGTATCGCACTTTTAATAATGGTATTGGCATGGTGGTTTGTGTAGCTGAGCAGGATGCCGATGCAACCGTACAGATTCTGACTGCACTGGGTGAGACGGCTATGCGTATTGGCCATATTGAAAATAGTGACACCGAAGAACAAGTCATTATTAAATGACTACTGCCTTGAAACCCAAGTTGGTCATCCTGATTTCAGGACGTGGCAGCAACATGCAATCAATTGTTAAAGCGATTCAGGTAAATGAGTTGGATGCGGAGGTTGCTGCCGTAATCAGTAATTGTCCCAATGCAGCTGGATTGGAATTTGCTCAGCAATCTGACATTGCCACCCGAATACTGGATCACAAGGCTTTTACAAGTCGTGAAGCGTTTGATGAACAGCTGATGAAGCTGATTGATTCTTTTGTTCCGGATTATGTTGTATTAGCTGGCTTTATGCGGATTTTGAGCGCAGGATTTGTTAAGCACTATGCGAATAAATTAATCAATATTCATCCATCGCTGTTACCTAAATTCAAAGGTATGCATACGCACAAACGAGCCATCGAAGCCGGTGAAAAAGAACATGGTGCGACGGTACACTTTGTTACCGAGGAACTGGATGCCGGACCGATAATATTACAGGCTAAAGTACCTATTCTGGAAAATGATACTGAAGACACTCTGGCAGCCAGAGTGTTGATTGAGGAACATAAGCTTTATCCTGATGCCTTAAGGTTGCTGATTCAACAACAGAACTGATTATTCATGCGCTATTTTTCCTACCTGGTGTTGCTGTTTATGTCTGCTACGGTTTGTGCTCAAGACCTAGCTGATTATTCTGCACAATATGAAATCAATATGAATGGTTTGCAGGCTGGCGAGCTGAACCAGCAGCTGGAAACCTTAACAGATGGTTTGCATCGCTTTCGTTCAGCGACTAAGGCCAAAGGTGTAGTTGCTTTATTCAAACGCGATACGGTCAAGGAAACCAGCTTATGGACCCTCTCCCAACAGCAGATTAAGCCCCGTCAATATCTTTATCAACGCAATGGTGGCAAAAAAGATAAATATTTACGCATGGACTTTGATTGGCGTAATCGCTCCGTACATATAGATGACAGGGTTCATCCATGGGATCTTGAAATTGAAGATAGTACATTGGAAAAACATGTTTATCAGGTACAACTGAGATTGGATTTGCTGCAGAATCCCAAACAGAAAACCTTTAATTATTTAATTGCAGATGGCGGCCGTCTAAAACATTATCAGATCAAAAGACTTGAGCAGGAAACGATAACTACACCACTTGGCAGCATAAACACTGTTAAATTCAAAAGACAACGTGATAGAGACAGCGACAAGGATCGGGAAACCACTTTGTGGTGTGCACCGGAATTGAATTATTTGCCGGTCAAACTGGAGCACATTGAAAAAGATGGCACCAAATTTACTGCGGTATTGCGTCGTGTAGAGGGTATATCAAAATCAGCATTTACCCCTGTCGAATAACATCCCTGAAATGTAAGGAAAACTGATGAGCAAAAAACAGTTTGAAATCATTGAAGAAACAACCGCTTATAGCGGTTTTTTTAGTTTAAAAGTTGTCTCTTTAAAACATACATTATACAAAGGTGGCTGGAGTGCACCGCTAACCCGAGAAGTCTTTCATCGTGGAAGCTGTGTTGCGGTATTACTTTATGATCCACAAAAAGATGCGTTGGTTATTATCGAACAATTTCGTCCCGGCGCCATACAACTAAATGATGAGCGTGCGTGGCTTCTTGAGATTGTGGCTGGGGCAATTGAACCTGGCGAAACACCAGAATCCGTGGCCTATCGCGAGGCCGTTGAGGAATCAGGATGTGAAATACTGGAAATGATCAAGATAAGTGAGTTTTTCACCTCTCCGGGCGGTACATCCGAGCTATTACACCTGTTTTGTGGACGCATAGATAGCACCCATATTGGTGGATTACATGGCCTGGATGAGGAAGATGAAGATATCTCAGTCAGTGTATTATCATTCGATGAAGTCTATGCCTTGCTGGAAACAGGTAAAATTATCTCGGCGATTCCGATTATTGCTATCCAATGGCTGGCTTTACATCGTGAAGAATTACGTCAACGCTGGACTTAAGCACACTCTATATCGTTGTTGAACAGCTGAGATTGAAATGTCACTTTCTAACCCAATGGCATGATTCTGTAACCAGCTGAAATCGTATGCGATTCACCCGGTGCCAAACTGATACTGTTATTGGCGGCATTGGCCGTTTCAACACAGACAAAGTACTGATACGAGTCATCAGTCATATCTTTTAATGTTGCCACCCTATCCCAAGGATTCCATACTATTGTGGTATTTGAACCTGAACTTTCTACCACAATGCGGCGTGCCCAGTCAGAATCCTCAATAAATAGCTTGTCAGGACTGTTCAAATACACTCTGTCTGTTTCGCCGTTAAAAACGATCTCACCAGCCTGAAGTTTCTCACGAAAATTTTCTACCTTGTCGAGATAATGATGATTGCTCAACCCCCTCACCTGAGTTTTTTCGATATTTCCCACTGCAAAATAAGTATGCAATGCCTGTGAGATAACAAAACTTTCTTGATCAAGGTTTTCAGTAGTTAAGGATAATGTTAGCTGTTCATTGATCTCAATCACCATTTTCAAACTATAAGCACAATGCCAAAGCGGTTCGTCCTTAGGATCCGGTGATAATGACAGAGTCAATTTAATGCCATCATTTTCAGTCTGTTGCACATCAATCAAATCCCAAACACGGTTACGTGCAAAACCATGAGCAGGACGGCCTTTACCACTGGGATCAACACCAAACCATGGCCAACAGACCGGGACACCTCCTCGAATTGCCCGCCGATCACCATAACGGCTCATTCGACTCAAAAACAATAGATCATGTAATGCATGTGCAGAGCGGTAAGATAATACCTGCGCACCCTGAGTTGTTATACGTGCCTTGGCATGAGGCGTATTGATATTTATCATTACACATTCTGACGGCCCCATTGAAAAATCCAGGCGATCAGCAATAGCAAATTGTTGTTTTAGTTGTTCTATAGTTTGCATTAAATTCTACGTCTGAAACAAAAAGACGGGCACAATGCCCGTCTTTGAGACTAAATCTAAGTTTTAGTTTTTAGTGCTGGTGACCGCCTTCACCATGAACATGTCCATGTTCAAGCTCTTCTGCACTTGGTTCACGAACTTCACGGATTTCAACGTCAAAGTTCAAATGTACGCCAGCCAGAGGATGATTTCCATCGACGGTAACAGTTTCATCATTGATTGCTACTACAGTGACCAAAACCGGGCCTTGCTCGGTTTCGGACTGAAATTGCATACCCACTTCAACTTTTTCTACACCACTGAATAATTCAGCAGGTACATCCTGTTTTAGCGCATCATGGCGTTCGCCATAAGCATTTGCTGGTTCGATACTGGCCTGGACTTTATCGCCAGTTTCTTTGCCCGCCAGGGCATCTTCCAAACCAGGGATAATATTGCCAGCGCCATGCAGATACGCCAGCGGGCCGGCACCTTCACTGCTATCAATGACTGTGCCGCTGTTGTCGGTGAGCGTGTAGTCGATCACGACTACTTTGTTGTCTGCAACTTTCATGGAAACTCCTTACATGTTTTGAATAACAGCTGCAGCATAATCACTACAACTCAACGCATCGACGCCAATAGCCTGAGCTAAATCACCGGTGACACGCGCATTAGAAATGGCGCCTGAGACGCCGGAAACGACCAGATCTGCCGCTTCGCCCCAACCTAAATGTCTTAAAAGCATTTCGGCCGATAGGATTAATGATGACGGATTCGCATTATTTTTTCCAGCCAAAGCCGGTGCTGTGCCATGTGTTGCTTCAAACATCGCAACGGCATCCGCTAAATTTGCACCCGGTGAGATGCCAATTCCCCCAACCTGTGCAGCAAGGGCATCAGAAATGTAATCACCATTCAGATTCAATGTGGCAACCACATCATAATCTTTAGGGTGCAATAAAATTTCCTGTAAAAATGCATCGGCTATCGAGTCTTTGATAACGATTTTTTTACCGGTATTTGGATTATTAAAGGTTTTCCAGGGCCCACCATCCAGCGGCGTAGCACCAAACTCTTTTTCAACAAGGTCATAGCCCCATTGTTTGAAAGCCCCTTCGGTGAACTTCATGATGTTACCCTTATGTACCAGGGTCAATGAATCACGGTCATTGTCGATAACATATTGAATGGCTTTACGTACCAGTCGCTCTGTTCCCTCTTTGGAAACCGGCTTGATGCCTATCCCCGAGGTTTCAGGAAAACGGATTTTGCTGACACCCATGTCTTTTTGCAGAAAGTCGATGACCTTCTGAACTTCAGGTGTACCGGCAGCCCATTCAATACCGGCATAAATATCTTCTGAGTTTTCGCGGAAGATAACCATATCGATATTTTCGGGTGCTTTAACCGGGCTTGGCGTACCAGGGTAATAACGTACCGGGCGCTGACAGACATATAAATCAAGCGTCTGACGTAATGCCACATTCAAAGAGCGAATCCCGCCTCCCACTGGCGTCATTAACGGACCTTTGATCGATACCGAATATTCTCTCAACGCATCAATGGTTTCTTCTGGCAAATAGGTTTCAGCACCATAAAGCTGTGTGGCTTTTTCGCCAGCGTAGACTTCCATCCAGGAAATTTTGCGTTCGCCGTTGTAGGCTTTGTTCACTGCCGCATCAATCACATCAATCATGGCCGGTGTGATATCGATACCGATGCCATCACCTTCGATAAAAGGGATAATCGGTTGATTAGGTACATTCAATGAATAATCGGCATTAACGCCGATGGCTGCACCCTGTTCCGGTACACTAATGTGTTGATATGCCATGCACGGCTCCTGAAGTTAAAAGTGGCATTTTACATGATCTATGGCGTTGATATAACCATGACCAGACTAATTGCATTTAATAAACCCTATGACGTGCTGACTCAATTCAGCGATAGCGACGGTCGTAAGACACTGAAGAACTACATAGATATACCGGACATCTATCCGGCAGGTCGGTTAGATCGGGACAGTGAAGGATTATTATTGCTGACCGACGATGGTCAATTGCAACATCATATCAGCGATCCACGACATAAATTAAGCAAAACTTACTGGGTTCAGGTGGAAAACATTCCGGATGCTGCTGCGCTTGAACAATTGCAACAGGGTGTCATGTTAAAAGATGGTCTGACCAAACCGGCTAATGCCAGACTTATCAATGAACCTGATTTGTGGGAAAGAGTTCCGCCGGTACGATTTCGACAATCGATTCCAACCCAGTGGTTGGAATTGCAAATCAGTGAAGGCAAAAACCGACAGGTACGCCGTATGACTGCTGCAGTCGGCCATCCAACATTAAGATTGATCCGCGTAGCGATTGGCCCCTGGCAATTAAATGATCTGCAACCCGGACAATGGTGCGAAGTTAATTTTCAGACCGTGATAAAATACGCCGATGATTTGGACTCCAAGAACCACCGTAGCCGCCGTAATAGAACGCGACCAGCAATTTCTGATGGTCGAGGAAATGATCGGCAGCGAACTCAAACTCAACCAGCCAGCCGGCCATCTCGAAGACGGAGAAAGCCTGATTGAAGCGGTTATCCGGGAAACACTGGAAGAAACAGCCTGGCAATTTACGCCTGAGTCGTTGATTGGTATCTATCGCTGGCGACATCAGCAAACTGAAAATACCTATATTCGTTTCTGTTTTAGCGGAAGCGTGGGGGAAAAGCTGGATAGACCACTGGATACTGACATTCATCAGGCTGTCTGGCTGGATGCTGACACTATCAAACAGCGTCGATCACAGTTTCGCAGTCCTTTAGTCGAGCAATGTTTACAGGATTACCTCGCTGGAAAACGCTATCCACTTGATTTATTAACTGATTAATTATGTCTGAACACAAAAAAATAGTTGTCGGTCTGTCCGGCGGCGTGGACTCCTCTGTTTCAGCGTTGTTACTTAAACAACAAGGCTTTGATGTTGAAGGTCTGTTCATGAAAAACTGGGTCGACTATGCGGATGAAAGCGAATGTACTGTTGAGGATGATCGCAAAGACGCCCAATCAGTTGCTGATAAAGTGGGCATCGTTTTTCATGAAGCCAATTTCGCTATGGAATACTGGGATTATGTATTCAAACATTTCTTGGATGAATACAAAGCGGGCCGCACGCCGAATCCCGATATTCTGTGTAATCGTGAAATCAAATTTAAAGCTTTTTTAGATCACGCCATGGAATTGGGTGGCTATCTGATTGCCACCGGTCATTACGCACGAGTGCGCGAACATGAAGGTAAATTTCAGTTATTGAAAGGCCTGGATAACAGCAAAGACCAGAGTTACTTCCTGTATACCCTTGGTCAGGCGCAATTATCCCGTACTCTTTTCCCGCTGGGCGAATTACCAAAAACCGAAGTGCGTCAGATTGCCGAAAAAGCTGGCTTTATCAATCACGACAAAAAAGACAGCACCGGTATCTGCTTTATCGGGGAGCGACGTTTTCGCGAGTTTCTGGGGCGTTACATTCCGGCTCAACCCGGTGAAATGCGCACCCCGGAAGGCGAAAAAATTGGTGAACATTCAGGGTTAATGTATTACACCCTCGGCCAACGCCAGGGCCTTGGCATTGGTGGTCGTAAAAACAGCAGCGGTGAGCCCTGGTTTGTGGCTGGCAAGGATATGGAAAAGCGAATTTTATATGTTGTTCAAGGTGAACATGAATGGCTTTACAGCACTAAACTTACCGCTGAACAACTTTCATGGGTGGCTGGCGAAGCCCCGGAATTGCCATGTCGTGCCAGTGCAAAAACCCGCTATCGTCAACCAGATCAGCCCTGCCTCATCACTCAGGATGAACAAGGCAATATTCAGGTTGAATTTGACTCGCCACAACGCGCCGTCACACCAGGACAATCTGTTGTGTTTTATCAGGATGATGTCTGTTTGGGCGGTGGCATTATTATCGATACCAACGCTCCGGGGATGCATCCATGAGTCAGAGAACAATTATTCATGATCGTGTCATTGCTCTCTCCGCTTTGATGCAATCCGTGACTTTAGTGCAGCAGATTGCTGAAACCGGTCAGGTCGATAACGATGATATGCAGACCATGCTGCAGAGTTTACTGGTGATGGATGCGCCTGATACTGAATCGGTTTATGGTGAAATCAGTAAATTAACAACGGGGATCCGTCAGTTCAATAATCAGCTATCGAAACGTAAACAACCTGGCGATATTGTGGTGTTGCGCTATGCAATCGGAATTTTGCACTTGCAACGCAAACTGGCAAAGCGCCCCGCAATGCTGGATCTGATTACCCGTGAACTGGATCAGATTCCGCAACAGATTGAATACTTTGGCAGCATCACCAGTCCGCAGGTAATTGCCCGTTTCGCCGATATCTATCAGCGTACCGTCAGTGAACTCACGCCGCGTATTCAGGTGTTTGGTGATTCCACTTATCTGCAACAAGCTGATAACGTTAATCGTATTCGTGCTCTGCTGCTGTCTGGAATTCGCGCTGCAGTGTTATGGCAACAGAAAGGTGGCAGACGCTGGCAGTTCTTATTGCAGAGCAATAAATTATTACAGGCAGCGACAGATTTACACGCTCAAACCTAATAAAGCTCGTTACCAATAATAGTCATAAAAAAAGGGCTGTGAAAACAGCCCTTTTTGGTTTCTGTGAGTTACCAATTTAACTAGCTTTAGCACGTTGATAGTGCTCCAACTCGTTAAAGTTCAGATAACGATAGATCTCATGAGCCATTGGCTGAATACCGGCAACTTTCTCCAGATATTCGGCAACTGTTGGAATACGCCCCAAACTGGCCACTACCGCCGCGAGTTCTGCAGATGATAAATAAACATCGGCTCCATTACCCAGACGATTCGGGAAGTTACGGGTAGAAGTTGAGACAACTGTGGCATTATCAGCCACCCGTGCCTGGTTACCCATGCACAACGAGCAACCCGGCGTTTCAGTGCGGGCACCAACACGACCAAAGATACTGTAGATACCTTCTTCCGTTAATTGATGCTGATCCATCTTGGTCGGCGGAGCAACCCACAATTTAACGGGCAGATTACCCATTTTCTCCAGCACTTTACCGGCGGCACGATAGTGACCAATATTGGTCATACAGGAACCAATAAACACCTCATCAATATGAGCACCAGCGACTTCGGATAAGGGTTTGATATCATCCGGATCGTTCGGACAGGCCAGCAATGGCTCTTTGATTTCATTCAAATCAATCTCGATAACCGCAGCGTATTCTGCATCAGCATCCGGCTCAAGCAATTGAGGATCAGCCAGCCATGCACGCATGGCATCTATGCGACGTTGCAGTGTTCTGGCATCGGCATAGCCTTCTGCAATCATCCATTCCATTAATGAGATATTGGAATTCAAAAATTCAATGATCGGTTCTTTATTTAATCTGACAGTACAACCATTAGCACTACGTTCTGCCGATGCATCTGACAGTTCAAATGCCTGCTCGACTTTCAGATCTGGTAAACCTTCAATTTCCAAAACACGACCATTAAAGATATTTTTCTTACCTTTCTTTTCAACCGTCAGCAATCCTTCCTGAATAGCCGCATAGGGAATAGCATTCACCAGGTCACGTAACGTGATACCGGGTTGCATTTCGCCTTTAAAACGGACTAATACTGATTCCGGCATATCCAATGGCATTACGCCAAGCGCAGCGGCAAACGCTACTAAACCTGATCCAGCAGGGAAACTGATACCAATCGGGAAACGGGTATGCGAATCACCACCGGTACCAACGGTATCAGGTAAGATCATCCGGTTTAACCAGGAATGAATAACCCCGTCACCAGGACGTAATGACACACCACCGCGGGTACTGATAAATTCCGGTAATTCATGCTGTAATTTGATATCAACCGGTTTTGGATAAGCCGCGGTATGACAGAAAGACTGCATCACCAAATCAGACGAGAACCCCAGACAGGCTAATTCTTTCAACTCATCACGGGTCATTGCCCCAGTTGTATCCTGCGAGCCGACGGTGGTGACTTTAGGTTCACAATAGGCACCTGGACGCACACCTTCCACACCACAGGCCACACCGACCATCTTCTGCGCCAGCGTAAAGCCTTTATCACTATGAACAGGTTCTACAGGGCGTTTGAAAACATCTGATGGTGGCATACCTAATGTTTCGCGAGCTTTATCGGTTAAACCACGACCTATAATCAAAGGGATACGGCCACCGGCACGTACTTCATCAGCAATAGTGGTTGGCCGTAAAGTGAATTCAGAAACGACATCACCTGCTTCGTTATAAATTTTACCTTCATATGGCTTGATCGTAATGACATCACCTGTTTCCAGTTGATCGACATTACATTCGATTGGCAAGGCACCAGAGTCTTCCGCGGTATTAAAGAAAATAGGCGCAATGTTATTCCCTAATATCACACCGCCCTGGCGTTTGTTCGGGACATAGGCCACATCGTGCCCCATGTGCCAGAGCACTGAATTGATCGCAGATTTACGCGAAGATCCGGTACCAACAACATCACCGACATATGCAATGGGATGACCCTTTTGTTTCAGCGAGATAATGGTATCCAGCGCGTCAGGCATTTTGCTGACCAGCATCGCTTTGGCATGTAACGGGATATCAGGACGACTCCAGGCTTCTGTTGCTGGTGATAAATCGTCGGTATTAGTTTCACCCGGGACTTTCAATACAGAAAGCGTAATCGCTTCAGCTAACGGTGGTCGGGATAAAAACCATTCAGCTTCAGCCCAGGATTGCAAAATGCGCTTGGCGTATTGGTTGGTTTCAGCCTTTTCCACTACATCATGGTAGGCGTCATATACCATAACAATTTTGGAAAGCGCTTTTTCTGCTGCCTCTGCGGTTGCGTCATAATCCAGTAACTCAATCAGGGGTTGGATGTTATATCCCCCCATCATGGTACCGAGCAGTTCAGTCGCATAAACCGGTGTTATCAAATCACATTGTGTTTCCTGTTTGGCAATCGCCGCCAGAAAACCTGCTTTTACATAAGCTGACTTATCCACGCCGGGTGGAACGCGGTGAATCAGTAGCTCAAGCAGTGCTTCTCTATCGGTATTTTGAGGTTGTTTAAGCCCTTCAATGATGTCAGATACCTGTTTTGCATCTAACGGCAGAGGCGGTAAACCCTCTGCGGCACGCTCTTCAACATGTTTTTGATATTCTTGCAGCACGAAAACGCTCCGAAGTTGAAACTAAGATGGCCGTTATTTTAACGCAAATTCACAAAGCAAACTGAATCAAATCCAGAATCAGGACTGAGTTCTGCTATAATTTCGGCCAATTTTCAGCTTATTTTTAATGGAGTTTTCATGGAATTAACTGCTCTTACTGCCATCTCGCCAGTTGATGGTCGTTATGCCGATAAAACAAAGGCTTTACGCCCCTATTTCAGTGAGTATGGTCTGCTGCGAGCCCGTGTTGAAGTGGAATGCCGCTGGTTACATTTACTCGGCGCCAATGCAGATATCCAGGAAGTACCTAAACTGAGTGAAGACGCTGAAAAATTCCTCAACGATTTGATGAATGATTTCTCGGTAGAAGACGCGGCTGAGATTAAAGCTATCGAACGTGAAACCAACCATGATGTGAAAGCGGTTGAATATTTCATTAAACGTAAATTCAAAAACAATGCCGAGCTTGATGCGGTAAATGAGTTTGTGCATTTTGCCTGCACCTCGGAAGACATCAATAATACTGCTTACGGCATTATGCTTAAAAATGCCCGGGAAAACGTTATTCTGCCGGAAATGGACACCTTAATAGGTGCGCTGAAGAAACTGGCACAGGAACAGGCTGAAACACCAATGATGTCTCGCACTCATGGTCAACCGGCCTCTCCCACCACACTGGGTAAAGAATTAGCCAATGTTGTAAAACGTCTTGAACTGCAACGCACTCACGTCGCCGCGGTTTTACTTTACGGGAAAATGAACGGTGCAGTCGGTAACTACAATGCCCACTATGCGGCTTATCCTAATGTGGACTGGCCAATGATGGCCAATGCGTTTGTCACTGGACTGGGACTGCGCTGGAACAAATACACCACCCAGATCGAACCGCATGACTATGTTGCTGAACTGTTTCAGGCAATGATTCGTTTTAATACCGTGCTGATTGATTTCTGTCGTGATGTCTGGAGTTACATCTCCATTGGTTACTTCAAACAAAAAACCGTTAAAGGTGAAATCGGTTCATCCACCATGCCACATAAAGTTAACCCAATTGATTTCGAAAATGCAGAAGGTAATCTGGGTATTGCTAATGCGACTTTTGATCATATGGCAATGAAACTGCCTATTTCCCGCTGGCAGCGCGATCTGACTGACTCCACCGTTTTACGCAATATCGGCGTCGGTTTTGCTCACTCCCTGCTGGCTTACAGCTCTGCACTGAAAGGTATTAGCAAATTGGAAGCTGCTCCTGAAACAATGGCTGCAGATTTAGATGCCAACTGGGAGTTGTTAGCGGAACCTATCCAGACGGTTATGCGTCGATATGGAATTGAGAATCCTTATGAAAAGCTCAAAGAATTAACTCGTGGACAGAGAGTCAACAAACAAATCATGCATGAATTTATTGATACTCTAGATTTGCCAGATGCCGCTAAATTTGCGTTAAAAGAAATGACACCTGCAAGTTATATCGGTAACGCTGTTGAACAGGCAAGAAACTGTTAAATGACTGATAATTCTAACCAGGCCGACACTAATCAAATCATCGCATTTGATGGAAAACATGAGGCAGCTGCGGCTGCCTTGGCTTTGGTTGAAACTGCCCATCGGGAAATCTGTTTTCTGGGCAGTGAGATGGATATGGTTCTGCTTGATCATCCGTCAGTAATCGACTGTTTGAAACAACTTTGCATCAATAGTCGCCGCACGCAGATAAGAATATTAGTAGATGAAACCCAAAGTAGCATCATTAATTCCCATCGACTGCTACCGTTAATAGCTAAACTCACCAGTTCGATCAGCGTGAATATTCTTTCAGAAAAACAACAACGACCAAAAAATATAGTGATGTTGGTGGATCATTCCGGCTATTTACGTTGTCTCAACAATCAACGCTATCAAGGTCAGGCTAATCTGCATGATCCTTTGACAGTCCGGGAACTCAAACAACAATTTGAAGAATGCTGGAATCACAGCACTGCAGATGTTGCGACAAGGCGGTTAAATTTATGAAAATCATCTTTTCGCTAGTGTTTTTCTTGCTGGCATTACCCGCCCACGCCGATCAAATACGCACCATTGAATTGCAACATCGACTTGCGGCGGAAATACTGCCCATGATCGAACCCATGATAGACAACTACACAACCATTAGTGGCCATGACAATCTGTTGATTATCAAAAGTTCGACACAAAATTTTCAGGAAATAGAGCGTTTGGTCAAACAGCTCGATAGCAGGCAGCAGAGCCTTACAGTCACAGTGCTGCGAACCCAGCAACAGTTAAATGATGAACATTTTGCCGATGATCAACTTAATATTGATTTAGAGAACCCGAAAAATTCATCCGTGGAAATAAATCGCTGGTCCACCAAAAACAGTCGAGAACGGGATCAGCAGTACCAGGCAAGGGGTATTGCCGGTCAGCCTATTGATATACAAATGGGCCGCGCTGTCGCTGATAATCAGCAACAGCTTATTTTTTACCCTCATGGTGGTATTGCAGTTCAGGAAACGACCCAGTACATTCAACTGGATAATGGCTTTCAGGCAAGAGTGAATATTCTCGGCAATCAACAGGCCCGGGTCGATATCCTGCCATTATTCTCTAAGATGCAGCGTAATGGTGATATCTCAACAACAAGCTTACTGACCACGGTCAATGGTCCGCTAAATCAATGGATTTTAATTGGCCAGATTGGTGAACAACAACGCCAGCAAACAAATACAAAAACCTATCGCAGTCATCAGGATGAACAACAATGGCTGTATCTCAAAATTGAACTTAACTGAGTACCCCTGCAAAACAATGGATATAAAACAAGCGATTCAAACTCGTCGCTCGGTCAAACACTATGACCCGGCACATCAAATGACTGAAGCAGAAGTGAATGAGTTGATGGAACATGCCATCCTCTCACCTACTGCGTTTAATATTCAACACTGGCGATTTGTCCGGGTAAAAGATGCTGAAAAACGCCAGCAAATTTTGGAAGCCGCATGGGGGCAGGCCCAAGTAGTTGATTCCTCTTTACTGCTGGTTTTGTGCGCTGATTTGAATGCGTGGGAAAAACAGCCTGAACGCTATTGGCAACACGCCCCAAAGTCAGCACAGAATGCCATACTGCCAGCGATCGAAAATTATTATACCAACCATCATCAAGGCCAGCGTGATGAGTGCGTTCGCTCGGCCAGCATTGCAGCCATGAATATTATGTTGATGGCAAGAGGCATGGGATATGATTCCTGCCCGATGGATGGCTTTGACTTTGATAAAGTCGCCCGCATCATCAATTTACCGCATGATCATATTATTGTGATGATGATTACCGTTGGGAAAAAGCTTGAAGATGCACGTCCTCGAGCGGGCCAGTTACCACTCGAAGAAGTGTTTTTTACTGATAGTTTTTAATCAGATAATTGGCGGCGGCGCATCAGAAACATGGTTGCGTCCGCTGCGTTTTGCCAGATAAACCGCCCGATCAACACGCTGCAGGAAACTGTCAACGCCTTCACCAGGGACATACCGCGCCACACCAAAAGACATGGTGATTGCACCAAGTGGTTCACGGGTATCCTTGCGTTGGATTCGTTTGCTGGCAATATCCTGACGAATGCTCTCAGCCAGCTGACGGGCGTTTTGCACACTGGTATTAGGCAAAATAACAGCAAATTCCTCACCGCCATAGCGGGCAACCAAATCACGACCTTTTAATGATTTTCTCAACAACTCAGCAATCACTCTGAGCACTTGATCTCCCACTAGCTGGCCATGTTTTTCGTTGATAACACTGAACAAATCAATATCACAGAAAATGACCGACACATCCATGCCGTTAATATCTGCATCACGGGTCATCTCGTTGATTAGCTCATCAAAATGTTTACGATTAGCTAATCCAGTCAAACTATCGGTTATCGATTCACGTCGGGAATCACTTAACTCTTTTTTCAATGCAGCAACTTCTGCCATCGCACTGTTTAACTGCTCGTTGAGCAATTCCCCAGACGAAACGGCCAGTCGGGTTTCAATAAGCACTTCTTCAATCAGCGTATGCAGTTGCTGACGGTTTAAGTCCGGTTGCAGGCGACTCAACATGCTTTGTAAATGACTGTTGCTTCGATCGGTAGTTGTGACGCCCGTATAGATATAGTTCAAGGTCTGTTTAAGAAGACGTGCCAATTCCTGACGCATCTCAAACATCGCAGCTCTATCTTTATCCTCGTCAAAGAACTGTTCGTGTAATAAACGGATTTGCTGTTCAGTAATTTTTCCCGTCAGTTCGATTTCATTATCTACGGCCTCTACCAAAGCCATATTCGTACCGGAAACGTACTCAAACCAAAGCGCATAATTTGCCGGAGTTGGAGCGATTTTATATTGGTTCATTTTTGAAAGCGCAAGCCGCATCCATTCGGCAGTCCGCTCTTCATATTCGCTATGTTTCATAAGTACTCCGACAAAATCCGTATGCCTATCTTTTCTTCTTCCCTGCTATTTTTAACCTTAACGCATTAAGTTTGATAAAACCTTCTGCATCTTTCTGATCGTAGGCACCAGCATCATCTTCAAATGTGGCGATGGATTCATCAAACAGACTGTCGGTGGCTGACTGTCTGCCAACAACTATGACGTTGCCTTTATACAGTTTTATTCTGACATCACCATTCACGGATGTCTGTGATGCATCTATCATTGTCTGCATCATCTGCCGTTCCGGTGCCCACCAGTAACCGTTATAAATCATGCTGGCATAACGTGGCATCAGTTCATCTTTCAAATGAGCGACTTCGCGATCCAGTGTTAATGACTCAATCGCACGATGCGCTCTGAGCATAACCGTTCCGGCAGGTGTTTCATAGCAGCCACGTGATTTCATACCCACATAACGGTTTTCAACGATATCCAGTCGACCTACCCCATTTTCACCAGCGACTTTGTTCAGATAAATCATCACCTGAGCAGGCGTCATACGCTCGCCATTAATGGCAACGATATCGCCCTTTTCATAACTCAGTTCAAGGTAGGTTGCTTTATCAGGGGCATTTTCCGGTGAAACAGACCAACGCCACATACTTTCCTCGGCTTCAGCCCATGGATCTTCGAGAATACCGCCTTCGTAAGAGATATGCAGCAGGTTGGCATCCATGGAATAAGGCGATTTTTTGCCTTGTTTCATTTCAACTGGAATACCGTGTTGTTCAGCATAATCCAACAGTTTTTGCCGTGATAACAAATCCCACTCACGCCACGGAGCAATCACTTTAATGTTCGGGTTCAGACCATACGCCCCAAGTTCAAAACGCACCTGGTCATTGCCTTTACCAGTCGCGCCATGCGAGACAGCTTCTGCACCGGTTTGAGCCGCAATCTCAACCAGACGTTTGGCAATCAAAGGACGTGCAATCGATGTACCTAAGAGATATTCACCTTCGTAGATGGCATTGGCACGAAACATTGGGAACACATAATCACGAGCAAATTCTTCACGTAAATCTTCAATGTAAATTTCTTTAATGCCCAACGATTTTGCTTTGGCTCGTGCTGGCTCAACTTCTTCACCCTGACCCAGATCAGCTGTAAAGGTCACTACTTCACATTGATATTTATCCTGCAGCCATTTAAGAATAACGGAAGTATCCAGACCGCCAGAATAGGCAAGAACGACTTTTTTGATGTCAGACATGGGGGAAGAAATCCTGTATCGAAGAAATTAAAAATTGGTGCGTTATTGTATCAAAATCCACGTAAAGCAAGCACTTCTCTTGCAGCCTGCCGTTTATCGCCTTTACAGCTTATTGTCCGAGGTGCATCAAGAAATTTCAGGGTAAACCCTAAGTCACGATAGAGTTTTTTGATTTTATCCGTTGCCTGATTTGACAGTACCACTGGTCCGTCGTGATTTGCCAGCCACTCGGCTAATCGAACCTGGTCATCCCAGTCAAACCCCTGCTGGGAATATTGCCGAAATGGCACATCGTAGGGCGGATCAGCATAAATAAAATCATTCTGTCGGATATCCAGCTGGGCAAAATCCATATTGCTGAATTCCCACTGATTTAATACCGATTGGTAAGGCGCAAAATCACTTACATAATTGATTGTTTTGTAACGACCAAATGGCACGTTGTAACCACCCGTTTTATTAAAACGACATAGGCCGTTATAACCAGTGCGATTCAAGTAATAAAATAATTGAGCACGTTCAGCGTCTGTATGTGCTGAAATATCATTGAACTGTTTACGATATTGGTAATAGAGCTGCTCATCATTGGCCAGTGGCAAATCAATTGTCAGACCTTGCTGCAGTTGCTGATAAAAATTGATTAAAGCCGGGTTCAGATCATTTAACAATGCTTTGTCGGGATTTAATCCCAACGCTACAGACAATCCACCGCAGAAAGGCTCGACCAGTCGATGTTCCGGAAACTGTTTCCATAATTTCAACAGTCTGGGAATTAACCAGCGTTTGCCACCAGCCCATTTTAGCGGAGGTTTAAGCAAAGAAGCTTCTCTGGTCATAGCTGATTTATCACCGCTCGGTTCCGCTGCATGAAAAGCAGTTCATTACTGATTACTATATGAGGTTATTTATCCGTTCGAGACAAAAAGTCTCGAACGGATAGACTGATATTACTTGGAATGTAATGTTTTACGAGGTGGAATCAAATCCGTAATATTGCCTTCAGCCATTTCCGCAGCAAAGGCAAACGTTTCCGACAAGGTTGGATGTGGATGAATGCTTAATCCGATATCTTCTGCATCAGCCCCCATTTCCAGTGCCAATACCGCTTCAGCGATTAATTCACCAGCATTGGGCCCTACAATACCTGCACCTAATAAACGCCCGGTTTCCTTATCAAACAAGGCTTTGGTCAGACCTTCATCACGATCGACACTCAAACTACGACCGCTGGCAGCCCATGGGAAAGCACCTTTAACGTAATCAATGCCCTGTTTTTTCGCTTCATCTTCGCTGAGACCCATCCAGGCAACTTCAGGATCAGTATAGGCAACTGAAGGTATCGTCATCGGATCAAAGGCCACTTTTTTACCGGCAATATGCTCAGCAGCAACCTTACCTTCATGTGTTGCTTTATGAGCCAACATCGGTTGACCGACAATGTCACCAATCGCATAGATGTGCGGCATATTGGTCTGCATCTGCTGATTGACCTCAATAAAGCCATAATCATTTACATCCACACCAGCAGCTTCTGCATTAATCAGTTTACCGTTGGGTGAACGGCCCACTGCGACCAGAATCTTGTCGTAGGTTTGTGGGTCCGGTGCATTATCACCTTCAAAGGTGACCTTCAGACCAGATTTTAACGCGTCGATTTTGCTGACTTTGGTTTTCAGATAAATCGCTTTGTATTGTTTCTGGATATGGTTATGTAACGGTTTAACCAGATCCTTATCAGCACCGGGGATCAGGCTGTCCTGTAATTCGACTACACTGATTTCAGAACCCAGAGCGTTGTATACGGTCGCCATTTCAAGACCGATAATGCCGCCACCAATGACCAGTAGCTTCTTAGGAATATCTTCGAGCTCCAGTGCATCAGTAGAATCCATCATTCGTGGATCATCATTGGGAAATACCGGGATTTTCGTGACACGTGAACCCGCAGCAATAATGCAGTTTTCAAAACTGATGGTTTTATCGCCATCTTCCGTTTTGACCTGCATTACGTTGGTACCGGAGAACTGTGCTTCACCATGTACTACAGTTACTTTACGTTGCTTGGCCAACGCTGATAATCCTCCCGTCAGCTTGCCAACAATTCCGTCTTTCCAATCTGCGACTTTGCGAATATCAATTTTCGGTGCGCCAAAGGTCACCCCATTTTCAGCAATATGTTTTGCTTCATTAATTACGTGGGCGGTATGCAATAGAGCTTTTGAAGGAATACAACCAACATTCAGACACACCCCACCAATTCGTTGGTGACGTTCAATCAGAATCACCTGCTTGCCTAAATCAGCAGCACGAAATGCTGCCGTGTAACCACCGGGACCGGAACCTAATACAACTATTTCAGCATGCATATCAGCATCGGTAGGTACTTCAGATTTAGTTACAGCTGCTGCTTTGGGTTTTTCAGCAGGCTTTTCTGTTTCAGCGGGTTCTGACTGAGCAGTTTCTGCTTTAGGTGCTTCAGGTTTTTCTTCAGCTGCAGAATCCGCTTCGCTTTCAACAGAGAGAATGACATCACCCTGAGCGACCTTATCACCCACTTTTACGTTGATAGACTTAATGATGCCGGCAGCTGAACTTGGAATCTCCATCGCGGCTTTGTCAGATTCAAGCGTAATAATGTCCTGATTTTCACTAACTGAATCACCTTCAGCAACCAGGATTTCAATAATTTCAACCGCATCAAAATCGCCGATATCCGGTACTTTGACTTCAATCAAACTCATAACAAGACCTTTCTGATATCAGACAACATGTTATTCAGCATCACCGTAAAGCGTGCACCGGCAGCGCCATCTATCACTCTATGATCATATGAAATCGACAATGGCAACATCAGTCGTGGTTCAAATTCTTTTCCGTTCCAGATTGGTTTCATCTGGTGTTTACTGACGCCAAGAATGGCGACTTCAGGAGCATTCACAATCGGGGTAAAGAATTGACCACCGATACCGCCAAGGCTGGAAATAGAGAATGTTCCGCCCTGTAAATCCTTGGCTGTTAATGTTCCTTCACGGGCCCGGGAACTGATTTCGCCCAGTTCACCGGCAAGTTCGAGAAAGCCTTTTTTATCAACGTCACGAATCACCGGCACCATCAAACCGTTTGGCGTATCAACAGCCACACCAATGTTGTAATACTTTTTGTAAATCAGGCTTTGTTTATCTTCGCTTAACGAAGCATTAAATTCCGGATACTGTTTCAAACAAGCAACAACGGCTTTCATAATGAATACCAATGGTGTCAGGCCGACACCTTTCTTGGCAGCCATTTCTTTGTTTTCTTGGCGGAATTCTTCCAATTCGGTGATATCAGCTTCATCAAACTGTGTGACATGTGGAATATTTAACCAGCATGCATGCAGATGTTTGCCGGAAATTTTCTTGATCCGTGATAATTCTTTGCTTTCGATTTCGCCAAACTGTTCAAAGTTAATGACTGGAACCGATGGAATACCAGTGCCTTCAGCAGCTTTTGGTGCAGGTGCATTCATCACCTGTTTAACAAAATTCTGCACGTCTTCTTTGGTAATACGGCCTTTTTGACCACTGCCGACAACTGCAGCCAAAGGAACACCTAATTCACGTGCAAACTGCCGTACTGAAGGTGATGCATGTGAAGGTTTTTTAGCTGAACCGGTATCCGGTGCATAAGGTAATGTTTCAGTTCTTTCTGGCTCAGGATTCGCTACTGTAGGAGTAGGAGTTGGCGCCGGTTTACTCTCAGCCGCAGCAGGTTTTTCTTTCTCTGCTGGTTTGCTCTCAGCTGCTTTTTCAGCCGGCTTTTCGTTTTCTTCAGCACCGGCATCAGAAGATTCAATCAAGGCAATAACTGAACCTTCACTGACTTTATCACCCACTTTGACTTTCATTTCCTTAATGGTGCCGCTTAACGATGATGGAATTTCCATCATCGCTTTATCGGATTCAATGGTAATCACTTCCTGATCAGCATTGATTGAATCACCTTCAGCAACTAACACTTCGATAATTTCGACACTGTCAAAATCACCAATGTCCGGGACTTTTAATTCGATTAAATCTGCCATGTTTTAAACCTTCACTGGATTCGTTGCGTCAGCATCAATCTTGTACTGTTTGATGGCTTTGGCAACCACATCATATTTAATAGTGCCTTCATCAGCCAGCGCGCTGAGCGTGGCAACAACCACATGATAACGATCCACTTCAAAGAAGCTACGTAATCTTTCACGGGTATCACTGCGGCCAAAACCGTCAGTACCCAAAACAACATAACGTTGTTTGATCCAGGGACGTAATTGCTCAGCATACAGACGCATATAATCTGTGGAAGCCACCACAACCCCATCCTGCTCATCCATGCATTGTGAAATGTAGCTGCGTTTTTTCTCAGCAGTTGGGTGCAGACGGTTATAACGATCAACATCCATGCCTTCACGAACCAGTTCGTTCACACTGGTCGCACTCCATACATTGGCAGAGACATTCCAGTCTTTCTCAAGCATTTCAGCCGCGGCTTCAACTTCACGCAAAATGGTACCGCTACCAATCAATTGCGCTTTAACTTTGTGTTTTCCGCCAGATTTAAGCTTATACAGACCTTTTATGATGCCCTCTTCCGAACCTTCAGGCATTGCCGGATGAGTATAGTTTTCGTTCATCGCAGTAATGTAATAGAACACACCTTCCTGATTTTCGTACATCCGGCGCATACCTTCATGAACGATAACAGCCATTTCATAGGCATAAGTCGGATCGTAGCTCAGGCAGTTAGGAATGGTATTAGCCAGAATCAGACTGTGACCATCCTGATGCTGCAAGCCTTCACCATTTAATGTCGTGCGACCTGCTGTACCACCGATGAGGAAGCCTTTGGCCTGAATATCACCAGCCAACCAGCACAAATCACCTACCCGTTGGAAACCAAACATTGAGTAGTAAATATAGAACGGCACCATATTCACGTTGTAGTTGGAATAAGCCGTTGCTGCAGAAACCCACTCAGACATCGAACCGGCTTCGTTAATACCTTCTTCCAGGATCTGGCCTTTAGTGTCTTCGCGATACCACATGACCTTGCCTGAGTCTTCTGGTTCATACATCTGGCCGGAAGATGAATAGATACCAATCGAACGGAACAAGCCTTCCATACCAAAGGTACGTGCTTCATCGGGCACGATTGGAACGATGTTTTTACCGATTTTCTTATCACGAATTAATGCGGTTAATATCCGGACAAAGGCCATGGTGGTAGATAACTCACGATCACCACTGTCTTTCAGTACTGCATCAAAAATGCTTAATGGCGGAATTTCCA
This sequence comes from Methylophaga sp. UBA3613, assembly GCF_002375415.1. NCBI lineage: Bacteria > Pseudomonadati > Pseudomonadota > Gammaproteobacteria > Thiotrichales > Piscirickettsiaceae > Methylophaga > Methylophaga sp. UBA3613. Next base: position 244,552 of record NZ_DFLS01000006.1, read on the forward strand.
ATGCAGGGGCACTGTGATTCCGTTTAGGGATAAATCCACCTAATTCTTTACGACGTTCCAGCAGGTACTTTTTCTCCGCGCTGTCATCATCCAGTTTGATATATGGAATTTCTTCAATTTCATCATCAGGAATAGGAATATTGAAACGATCACGGAAGCGTTTCATGTGCTCCAGTTCCATTTTTTTCTGCTGATGCGTTGTGTTCTGACCTTCACCCGCCTGCCCCAGACCATAACCTTTAACGGTTTTAGCCAGGATAACAGTTGGTTGGCCGACATGATCTACTGCTTGTTTATATGCTGCGTAAATCTTGCGTGGATCGTGACCACCACGACTCAAGTGCCAGATATCCTCGTCGGTCATGTCTGAGACCATATCGAGCAATTCCGGATATTTACCAAAGAAGTGCTTGCGCACATAGGCGCCGTCTTTGGCTTTGTAATTCTGATATTCGCCGTCAACCACTTCTTCCATGCGTTTCAGCAACCAGCCATCGGTATCACGAGCCAGCAATTGATCCCAGCCGCTGCCCCAGATGACTTTTAATACATTCCAGCCAGCGCCACGGAATAAGGCTTCCAGTTCCTGAATAATCTTGCCGTTACCACGAACCGGACCATCAAGACGTTGCAGGTTACAGTTCACTACAAAGATAAGGTTGTCGAGTTTTTCACGACCGGCCAGGGTGATTGCACCCAAAGATTCCGGCTCATCCATCTCGCCATCGCCTAAGTAAGCCCACACATGGCGGCCTGCTGTTTTGGCAATTTCACGATGATGCATGTACTTCATGAATCGTGCCTGGTAGATCGACAGAATCGGTCCAAGTCCCATTGATACTGTCGGGAATTGCCAGTAATCAGGCATTAGCCATGGATGTGGATAGGAAGACAGGCCTTTGCCATCGACTTCAAAACGGAAATTATCCAGTTGTTCTTCGGTCAGACGACCTTCAAGGAAAGAACGGGCGTAAATACCCGGTGCAGAGTGACCTTGAACAAACACCATATCGGCGCCGTCTTCATGATCATTACCTCTGTAGAAGTGATTAAAACCGACATCATAAAGTGTTGCGGCTGATGAGAAGCTCGCAATATGTCCACCGACTGCGCCAGGTTTCATATTGGCTTTAACCACCATCGCCATCGCGTTCCAACGGATATAAGAGCGTAGTTTATGCTCCATTGCCTGGTCACCGGGGATACGTTCCTGCTGGTCCACCGGAATGGTATTAACGTATGCAGTATTGGCACTGTATGGCAGGTTTACCCCACTACGGCGGGCCTTATCAATAAGTTTTTCAATAATGAAATGGGCTTTTTCGTCACCGGCCGCTTCCAGCACAGATTCCAGAGCGTCCAACCATTCTTGCGTTTCTTGTGGATCGTGATCGACAAAATCAGTCATATATACCTTCTTAAATCTCAACGCGATAAATTACAGCCGCACATTGTAACAGTTTTTGTTTAATTCACACTGCAGCACGCCGACAAAAGCGTGCTACAGCGCCATTCTGACAAGAAAATCAAAACCTTGTGGAAAAAATTTATAACAAAAAACTGCTGTAAAAGCCGGTTAAATAAGCTTTATGAAGCGGTTGATTGACTACGCCTGCGCTGGCTGAATACCCTGAAGCCAAGCAACAGGATAGCAATGAAAAAATAAATTAATGGTTCAGTTTTATCTTGCTTGACCAGCATATAAAAATGCACACAAGAAAGCACGACAATAAGATAAATTAAATAATGTAATTTTTTCCAGCGACGACCACCAAGGCGTTTCATCATCTTGTCGGTAGAGGTAACCGTTAATGGAATCAGCAAGACAAAGCTGATAAAACCAATGGTTATAAAAGGACGTTTAACAATATCCAGCCATATCTCCTGTACATCAAAAAACTGGTCCAGTCCGAGATACAGCAGCATATGCACGCTGGCATAAAAGAAAGCAAAAAGTCCCAGCATTCGGCGAAAGCGGATAAAGTGATTGATACCCGTCAGTTTACGTAGCGGTGATATCAACAAAGTCACCATAATAAAGCGCAATGCCCATACGCCGGTGTCCCGAGTTACCGCTTCTATAGGATTAGCACCCAGCTGATCGGTCAGCAATGCATAGATCAGCCAGCTAAGCGGTAATAACGAAATGATAAAAACCAGCCGTTTCAGACTGGTGATATGTTTTTGCATCAGAAATATCGTTTAAGATCCATGCCGCTATACAGCTCTGCGACTTCGTCTCCATAGCCATTGAACATCAGCGTTTCTCGTTTAAGAAACTCACCAATGCGTCTTTCCCGTCGCTGGCTCCAGCGTGGATGGTTCACATCCGGGTTTACATTTGAATAAAAACCATACTCACCGGCATTAGCCTGAACCCAGGCGGTTAATGGCATTTCTTCAACAAAACGGATCCGCACGATGGATTTGATGCTTTTAAAACCATATTTCCACGGTACCACCAGACGGATCGGCGCCCCGTTTTGCCCCGGCATTTCACGGCCATACAAACCAACAGCCAGCAACGTTAGAGGATGCATGGCTTCATCCATGCGCAATCCTTCACGATAAGGCCAATTTAACACGCGACGACGTTGTCCCGGCATCTGCTCAGGATCATACAACGTGGTAAACTCAACAAATTTGGCTTTGGAGTTGGGTTGAGCCTGTTTAAGGATTTCGGCTAACGGAAAACCTACCCAGGGAATCACCATCGACCAGCCTTCAACACAACGCAGACGATAAATACGCTCTTCCAATGTCTGGGTTTTGATTAGCTCACTGTAATCATATTTACCTGGTTTATCGCACTCACCATCCACAGTAATCATCCATGGCTCGCTGCGATCAGGAAAATCGGCAGCTAATGCCGAGGGTGATTCCTTGTCAGTGCCAAATTCATAGAAATTGTTATAGGTGGTAATAGATTCATATGTCGTTGTTTTTTCCTCAGTGGAAAAATCGCTTTGCTGCAAATCAGTAAAAGCTTCTCCGGTTGGTGCTTTAGCAGCGAAACTCAGTGGCATTGCACTTGCTGCAGCCAATCCCGCTGCACCATTAATAAATTGTCGACGGTTCAAATAGACCTGATAGTCCGTGACTTCTGACTCAGGAATATCCCACGAATGTTTTTTACGAATCCACATGATGCACCTCATTTGCCATATAACGTTTGGCTAACCAGTAATCAATACTGATATATCGACCAGCCCCGATAAAGAACAATGCCAGCAACATCACAAAATAGGTTGCGGCAAACTCTATACCATTATTGAGTACAACAAAGCTGCCATGTTCCGTCAGCCAGCTATAATTTCCATATTCCTGAAGGATTGATTTGGCCCGGTCCAAACGATCTATCGCTTCCGCCGCGTTTTCAGCAGCAAATGCACTCATCGGATCATGAATTGCTTGCCAGCCGTTTTTCCAGTGCACACTGAACGCAGCAACCAGCATGGTAATCATCAATGGAATGCTGACCCAGCGCACGGCAAGTCCCAACAATAATAAAATAGCGCCAAAATACTCTGCTCCCCAAGCCATATAAGCCATCAGCTCAGGAAACGGTAACCCCAATCCCCAGTCCGGATTAGCAAACCAGTCTATGGTGCTTTGTAATGAACTCTCGGGATTGAATGGATTCCATTTGTTATTGGCAGCTACCCAGAAAACCGGTATCAGGTAAGCTCTCAATAATAAAGGCGCCAAAAAGTCCACTTTACGCGTGGTATTCAATGACCACTGTAAGTTTTTTAACAACTGGATCATAGTGGTTGTCCCTAGAAGAAAAACAGGGGCTTGCAGCCCCTGTTTTTAATATGAATCACAAATACCGGATTATTTATTACCGCATTTTGCTTCACCACATTTGCCTTCAGCATCTTTTTTGCTGTCTTCGCCACATTTGGCTTCACCGCATTTGCCTTCAGCATCTTTTTTACTGTCTTCACCACACTTGGCTTCGCCACATTTCCCTTCTTCGTGATGTTTAGCCAATTGCATGTATCCATGACTTAATTCGGTTGATTGGAATGGATTGCTATCTGCAGCAGCAATTGGTGAAAAAGCCAGACCTGCAGTCATCGCTGCACTGGCAGCCAATGCGATAGAAGTTTTTTTGTTCATAGCCATGTTTAAATTCCTTATGTATTGAGTCACATGATTAACCCGACTTTCATAACCGGGCTTGTTGACATAGACTGACCAGCAAATCATTTGTTACAAACTTTTATGCGATTTTCTGAAAAACACCTGTCTTTTTAGTCAAAAAACATTTTTTGATTGCTGCCTTTCGTTATCGAATTCACTAAGTCGATCACCATACATAAAATGCACTTCGAATGATCGACCACAAACTTTTTTACTTGCAGGCACAAGATGCATCCGTTATTAATATCAGCTGTTTCGTAAGGCCTATACATTTGAGGCATTAGACTAGGCTGCTGGCGTCAGGATTCATTAACAAACATGACAGACAAGCGTGATTCGCACTTCTACGAAAATGATGCCGCATTAATTGATGCCATGCTTGAAGGTGACTCAACCGCTTTTGAAACAGCTGTAGCACTCTATCATCCAAGAATGGTAACCATTGCCAAAGCTATTATAGGGGAAGCCTTCGCAGAAGAGATTGCTCAGGATGCCTGGATGTCAGCCATTCGGTCATTGAGTGAATTTGCCGGTCGCAGCAGCCTGAATACCTGGCTGATTCAAATCACAGCCAATGCCGCCAAAACCAGACTTCGCAGAGAAAAACGTCAGGTTTCGCTGGATGAAAACTGGCAGGAAAAAGAAACCGCAGATCGTTTTGATCATACTGGTCATTGGCAAGAACCGGTTTCGCAGTGGGAACTTGAAACACCTGAAGCCATTCTGGCCAACGACCAACTCAGCGATATCATCAGCAAGACTTTTGAACAACTGCCACCACAACAGCAAGCAGTATTGAGCTTGTATGATCTGGAAGGTGAATCAATGTCGGAAATTTGTAATATTCTCGACCTCTCTGCGTCTAATGCAAGAGTGTTGCTACATCGTGCACGCTCTGCAATTCAACAGAAAATCGCTCAGTATCAGGATAATGATTAACATGCTTAAATGCCGCCAAATTGAACAACTTGCCAGTGACTATCTGGATAAAGATCTGTCATTTCGGCAACGTATGGCATTCAAGCTGCATTTATTTATTTGTCATAACTGCCGTAATTACGTGCGCCAGCTCAAGATAACTATCACCAGCATCAAATTGATGCCAGCAAACCAAATCATTGTGGATGACAAAACCAAAGCACTGGCGAAAGTGCTTAGAGAAAATGCCAGCAAACAGTAATATGTTGGCTGGCAACTTGCCTTGTTCTAAACTTTATTTCTGATATTTCTGTTTCCATTCTTCATAAGACATGCCATAAACATGCTCACGGGCTGCATCATAGTCCATGGCCACGCCCTGCTCTTCTGCCGCTGCCAGATACCATTTTGAAAGGCAATTACGGCAAAACCCGGCCAGATTCATTAAATCAATATTCTGCACATCTTTTCGTTCCTGTAAGTGCGCAACTAATCTGCGAAAAGCGGCAGCTTCAAGTTCAGTTTGGGTCTGTTTGTCCATCTTCATTCTCTTCATATAAAAAACAATTCACCTGATGCCCATTTTCCAGCACGGTAGTTGGGGGATATTGCTCATGGCAAATGGGCATTACATGTGGGCAGCGCTGATGAAAGTGACATCCTGCAGGAGGGTTGGCAGGTGAAGGCAATTCACCTTTTACCGCAACCTGTATGGCCTGCTTGCCAATGTCCGGAACCGCTGCCAATAAAGCCTGCGTATAAGGATGTTTCGGCGAATCCAGTACTTGCTGACGACTGCCCTGCTCCACTATTCTACCCAGATACATTACGGCAACGCGATGGGCGAGATAATCGACTACACCGATATTATGGGTAATAAACAGAAATGACAGGCCAAATTCATGCTGAATATCGCGTAGTAAATTCAGGATCTGTGCCTGAACAGATACATCCAGTGCGCTGGTAGGTTCATCACAGATAATCAGTTCAGGCTCTGTCGCCAAAGCCCGGGCAATACATATTCTTTGGCGTTGTCCACCAGAAAATTCATGTGGATAACGATGGCGAATATCAGGCCTTAAACCAACACGTTCCAGCAAGGAATCAATGTGACTGGACTTTGCTTTCGGATCTTTTCGAATCTCAGTAGCACTGATCGCCTCTTCAATAATCTGCTCAACGGTCATCCGTGGATTCATTGAGGAAAATGGATCCTGAAAAATGATCTGCAGTTCACCACGATAAGGTTTTAATTCACGTTGCGAGAGTCTGTTTAAGACTTTTCCCTGAAAACGTACTTCACCCGCGGTCACCCTGACCAATTGCAGAATGCCCTTTCCTACCGTAGTTTTGCCACAACCAGACTCTCCGACTAACGCCAGTGTCTCAGCGTTATGTATGCTGAGATTAACCCCATCCACAGCTTTAATCTGGCCTACCTGACGTTGCAGGATGCCTTTGCGAATGGGGAAATGAACTTTCAACCCTCTGACATCAAGCGCATGTACCTGTGAAGGAACCACATCCGACAGATGGGATGCATGTAATGGTTTTTTAGTCTCCACTTTCGATGACACTACAGCAGAGTCGTATAAGTGACATCGAACCCCGGCTTGATTGCTCTCAATCCACCGTGGTTCATGTTGCTGACAATGATCCCAGGCATGATCACATCGATCAGCAAAACGACAGCCGACAAAATGCTGATTCAACGGCGGAACATTGCCTTTAATCACCGTCAGGCGCTGTTCACGTTTCTGCTCACTAGGTAATGCTTCAAATAATTTCTGTGAATAAGGATGCTGAGGACTGTCAAAAAACGTCTGCCTGTCAGCCTGTTCAACGATTTGTCCGGCATACATAACAGCAATCTGATCGGCCATTTGGGCAGCCACACCAAGATCATGAGTGATGAGCAAAATCGCCATACCCGTATCACGCTGAATTTGTTTGAGTAAATCCAGGATCTGCGCCTGAATTGTCACATCCAATGCCGTTGTTGGCTCGTCAGCAATCAGTAATTCGGGTTCGCCAGCCAGCGCCATCGCAATCATCACCCGTTGTTTCATCCCACCGGATAATTGATGCGGATAATCTTTCAAACGGCGTAATGGATCTGGAATTCCTACCGAATCCAGTAATTTAAGGCTTCTCTTCTGTACTTCTTGTGAAGAGAGTTTGAAATGCCAACGCAGCGTTTCACCGATTTGTTGACCAATTGTTAATACCGGATTCAACGAGCTTTGCGGCTCCTGAAAAATCATCGCAACACGTCTGCCGCGAATGGATTCCATGTTCGCTTCAGAAAGTTTAAGCAGATCCTCTCCATCTAACTTGACTTCACCGGCCACAATTCGGCTGGCAGGGTAGGGATTTAACCGCATTAAAGATAATGCACTGATGGATTTGCCACAGCCTGACTCACCTAATAAGGTGAAGGTTTCACCCTGATGAATACGAAAATCAATACCATCAACGGCTTTATAAGGCTGATCTTTGCTATCAAACCAGGTTCTAAGGCCAGTAACTTCTAATAAGACTGGCGAGGTCATCGTGCTTTCTGCATTCGTGGGTCAAAGGCATCGCGTACCACATCAGCAAATAGATTAGCTGCCAGCACCAGTATAAACATCGAGATAAAGGCGGCAGTTAACGACCACCAGACCACTGGTTCTCTAGCCATTTCCAGTCGGGCACTGTTAATCATATTGCCCCAGCTAATCATGGAAGGATCAACACCTACACCAACATATGACAACACCGCTTCAGCCAGTACCAGACCACTGAAATCCAGTACCACAGTAATCAACACAATATGCATAAGATTGGGCAGAATATGTCGATGCAGGATATTGAAACCACTTACACCCAATGATCTGGCTGCCAGTACATATTCTGCTTCACGCAGTTTTAATGTTTCACCACGCAGAATTCGACATAAACCTGTCCAGCTGGTGACGCCAAGAATCAGACAGAGAAACAGTAACCGCAGATCGGCCCGCTCGGCCACGGTGGCAAAACTGTCAGGATGGTTATTGATATAAACCTGTAACATCAAAACGGCTGCAGCAATCAATAACACTCCCGGTATGGAATTCAATGTGGTGTAAATGTACTGGATGAGATCATCAATCCAGCCTTTGAAATAGCCGGCACTGATGCCTAAAAAAATCGCCAGCGGCAACATTATCAAGGTGGTCAAAGTGCCAATTGCCAGCCCCGTTCGGATACTTTTCAAAGCCTGATAAAGCACACTCTGACCAACTTTATCTGTTCCAAATACATGATAATTCTGGCTTAAAACAATTAAGGTGATACTCAGCCAGATAAGCATAAAAAGCATCAGATAAAAGGTACGTATCGGATAATCCGAATCGCCGCGTATTACTCGCTTCAGCTCGGCAAATATATCTTGTTGGTAACGTGTTTTCCGATAGAAAATGTAAATAGCCATGATCAGCAGCATTAACAAAATCGCTGCGGCTGTACTCTTGGCTACGCTTGAAGCGATATCTGTCCACTTTTCAGATTCAGATTGCAGATGCTTTGCGGAGTATTTCAGTTCTGGATAGCTGTATTCCAGCTGCCCTCCCTGAATAATCTGCATTTCTTTGACAAATAAATGCGTAGCAAACGGGGCAGAATAGGTTTTTTCAACCTGGGTGCGAATCGGCGTAACCATCCAGTCAAGCACACTGAGCACTTCAGTTGAATAATGTTGCTGTTCGGTTGTTTCCGAATCCAGTGCGACTCGAAAATGTAATGAGTCCAGAAAGCCAATGGTGACGTAACTGAGCAGAATAATTATCGAGATAACACCACGCTTACGTTGCATTACCGTTATCCAGGGGGAACGTAAATGTGGTTTGCTACGAAGATAGAATATGCCGGCAGTAATAACAGCGAGCAGAAGAAAAATCAGAATGTCGGTCCACAGGAATACCGGCAGAAAGGGCATGGCTGTCCTTAAGTTGATTTTCTGAGGCTGGAAATATCTACTTTAAGTGCTTTCGGTAAAGAAAAAGCAATATTTTCGATTTGACCTTTATCTTCAATAATCGCGTCAACACCCAACATTTTCAGCTTATCCACCACAGCCTGAACCAACGATTCCGGGGCTGAAGCTCCAGCAGTTAAACCGATTTGTTTTTTATCTTTTAACCAGTTTTCATCAATTTCATTGGCATCATCAATCAGATAAGATTCTGTGCCAAGTTTCGTCGCCAACTCTTTGAGTCTGTTAGAGTTTGAACTATTTATGGACCCTACTACCAGCACCAGATCGCAATTTTCGGCCAGACGTTTTACTGCATCCTGACGATTCTGTGTCGCATAGCAAATATCATCTTTACCAGGACCAGTGATGTTTGGAAAGCGTTCACGCAAAGCATCAATCACCAGCCTGGTATCATCAACCGATAAAGTGGTTTGAGTGACAAACGAAAGGTTATTGGGATCTTTGACTGTTAATTTAGCGACATCTTCTGGTGATTCAACCAGATACATCGCTGTTGGATCAGCAGTATATTGACCCATTGTACCTTCGACTTCGGGATGACCGGCATGCCCAATCAGAATACATTCACGGGCAACTTTTTCATGTTTGGCGACTTCAAGGTGAACTTTGGTGACTAACGGACAAGTTGCATCAAACACTTTCAGGCCACGTTGTTTGCCCTCTTCCTGAACGGCTTTGGAAACACCATGTGCACTGAAAATCAATGTACTGTTATCTGGTACATCGGCTAATTCTTCAATGAAAATTGCACCTTTGTTGCGTAAGTCTTCGACCACGGTACGATTATGCACAACTTCATGGCGAACATAGATCGGTGCTCCGAACAACTCCAGAGCACGCTCTACAATTTCAATGGCCCGATCGACTCCGGCACAGAAACCTCGTGGATTGGCTAATACCAGTTTGGTCATTTACAACACTGCCTTTGGATAAGAACCTAAAACGCGGAAAACAGAAGATTCCGACTCCAGTTCCTGTAATGCACTGGCAACCGTCGGATCCTCACAATGACCGTCAATATCAATAAAAAAGACGTATTCCCAGATGCCCTTACGTGAAGGTCGGGATTCAATTCGACTCATACTAATGCCTTTGTCAGCTAAAGGTTTCAGTAAGTTTTGTAATGCACCCGGTTTATTTTTTGTGGAGACCAACAATGCGGTTTTATCCACACCTGACGGTCCCACATGCTGACGACCAATGACCAGAAACCGCGTTGTGTTGCCCGCTTCATCTTCAATATTGCTGGCCAGGACTTTTAATCCATAAATTTCTGCTGCCGTGCTGGCCGCAATTGCTGCACTATCATGATTCATTTCAGCAACACGTTTTGCTGCTTCGGAGTTGCTGTCCAGAGGAATCAGTTCAGCCTGGACCAATTGATCACCTAACCACTGACGGCATTGAGCCAGCGCCTGTGGGTGGGCATAAACCTTTTTAATATCAGCAAGCTGTGCAGCATTACTCAACAGGTAGTGATGTATCGGAAGTGTCACTTCACCATTGATTTTTAAGGGTGAACTGACAAATCTGTCCAAAGTATGATTGACCATACCTTCAGTAGAATTTTCAACTGGCACCACTCCGTAACAGGCATATTCTGTTTCAACAGCACTGAAAACGTTGGCAATAGTACTCACCGGATGAAGTTCTGCAGATCCGCCAAAATGTTTTAAAGCAGCGGCCTGAGTAAACGAGCCTTCCGGTCCAAGATAGGCAATACGTAATGGTTTTTCTGCGGCCAGACAAGCTGACATGATTTCGCGGAATAATCTGGCCATCTCTTTATCAGATAGCGGGCCTACATTACGTTCCATTACCTGACGTAAAATCATCGCTTCACGTTCAGGGCGATAAAAATCTGCTTGTTCGCCGGATTGCTGTTTTATTTCTGCAACCTGATGCGCTAGTGCCGTGCGTTCGTTTAATAAGTCCTGAAGTTGCTTATCGACTTTATCAATCTGCTCACGAACGGCTTGAAGAGCTTTTTTCTCGGACATGTTTAACCAAACCTGCGCTCAAATTCAGACATAAACCATATCAGTTTATCAACCCCGGCTTCAGGCATAGCGTTATAGATGCTGGCACGCATTCCGCCCAAATCACGATGCCCCTTAAGTGTGAGCAAGCCTTCTTTGGCTGCATCCGCTAGAAACTGTTTATCCAGATCGCTGTTTGCCAGTGTAAAGGGAATATTCATCCATGAGCGATAGCGAATATCAACCGGATTGGCATAAAAATCACTGCCATCAATCGCGGCATAGAGTTTAGTGGCTTTTCGCTGATTGATTTCAGCCATGCCCTCTAAACCACCCTTCTTTTTCAGCCACTGAAAAACTAAACCAGCAAGGTACCAGCTGTAAGTTGCCGGTGTGTTATACATTGAGCCATTGTCCGCATGAACTTTGTAGTCAAACATCACAGGTGTTCCCGGCAAGGTTTTACCAATCAAATCTTTACGTACAATAACAATACACAGTCCTGCAGGACCAATATTTTTTTGAGCACCAGCGTAAATCAGCCCAAAACGATTCACATCAACCGGACGCGACAGAATGGTTGACGACATATCCGCAATTAATGGGGTATCCCCTACTTCAGGAATATCTGCAAACTCGATTCCATGAATCGTTTCATTTGGCGTGTAATGCACATAAGCGGCATTATCCGATAACTGCCATTCAGACTCATCGGGTATGGTCCGGTAATGCGATGGTTTGGCATCAGCAACCACATTTACTTTAGTGTAACGACCGGCTTCGGTAATGGCTTTTTCCGACCAGGCGCCGGTATTAAAGTAATCCGCATGTGATTTGCCATTAAGCAGATTCATCGGAATCATCGAAAACTGGCTGGACGCACCGCCCTGTAAAAACAGCACGGCATAATCATCCGAAATCCCCATCAATTCACGTAAGTCGGCTTCAGCCTGTTCAGCGATCGAGGTATATTCAGGACCTCGGTGACTCATTTCCATCACCGACATACCGGTACCATGCCAGTCCAGCATTTCCTGCTGAGCAGTCAGCATTACATCGTCCGGCAACATCGCTGGGCCGGCACTAAAGTTATAGGCTCTCAAAGTGCTTATTCTTCCGTTAAATCATCAGTGTGTGGCAGATCGTCGATATCTTGATCTTCATCTTCAATAACGCGTTCCAGACCCACCAGTTTTTCTTCATTACTGAGATTAATCAGACGTACACCCTGAGTATTACGTCCTACCAGAGAAACATGTTTAACAGGTGTACGGACCAGCGTACCGCCATTGGTAATCAACATGATCTGATCTTCGTCACAGACTTGTACTGCACCGACGACCTGACCGTTACGTGCAGAAGTCTGGATTGAAATAATGCCCTGACCACCACGACCCTGGACACGATATTCTTCCAGGTTGGTGCGTTTACCGTAACCGAACTCGGTTGCGGTCAGAATGGCACCTTCCTGCTGAGCAATAATCAACGAAATGATCTGTTCACCATCGGCCAGACGCATACCACGAACACCACGGGATACACGGCCCATTGAGCGAACATCGGTTTCAGGGAAACGGATAACTTTGCCATTGCTGCTAAACAGCATGACATCGGACTCACCATCCGTTAATGCCACCCCAACCAGTTTGTCATCGTCTTTCAGATCGACCGCAATAATACCGTTGGCGCGTGGACGAGAATAATCGACTAATGGCGTTTTCTTGACCGTGCCACTAGCAGTTGCCATAAAGATAAATTTATCGGCTTCAAACTCACGAATAGGCAATACCGCATTGATACGTTCGTTTTCTTCCAGAGGCAGCAAGTTCACAATCGGTTTACCACGGGCCGTACGGCCACCTTGTGGTAATTCATAAACTTTCTTCCAGTAAACCTTACCGGTACTGGAGAAACACAATAAAGTGTCATGCGTATTGGCAATAAACAGATGTTCAATGAAATCTTCATCTTTCATTGAAGTGGCTGCTTTACCTTTACCACCACGGCGTTGCGCCTGATAGGTATCCAACTGCTGTGTTTTGGCATAACCAGCATGCGATAAAGTGACCACCATCTCTTCTTCAGTGATCAGATCTTCCAATGTCAGATCCAGATGAGTATCCAGAATTTCGGTACGGCGGTTATCACCATACTCATCATTAATTGCTACTAATTCCTGACGGATAACAGCCATCAGATTGTCTGGGTCACTCAAAATAGCCAGCAAGTCACGAATTTGATCGAGAACTTCACGGTATTCCTGCAGGATTTTGTCTTGTTCCAGACCGGTCAGTCTATGCAGACGCATATCCAGGATAGCCTGGGCCTGAACTGGCGATAAATAATATTGTCCTTCCACCAGACCAAATTCAGCGGCCAAATCTTCTGGACGTGAAGCCTGTGCACCCGCAGCGCCAAGCATTTCCAGAATCATTTCGCTGCGCCAACCTTGAGATAACAAGGCTTCTCTGGCTTCAGACGGGCTAGGTGAAGCTTTAATCAGCTCAATAACTTCATCGATATTGGCCAGTGCAGTGGCCAGACCTTCCAAAATATGGGCACGATCACGGGCTTTACGCAGTTCATAAATCGAACGACGGGTAACCACTTCACGGCGATGACGAATAAAGGCTTCAAGGATCGGTTTCAGACCCAATGTACGTGGCTGACCATCAACGATCGCCACCATATTGATACCAAACACCGTTTGTAACTGGGTTTGCTGATAAAGATTGTTCAGAATAACTTCCGGCACATCACCACGTTTAATGACCACCACCATCCGCATGCCATCTTTGTCAGATTCATCACGCAGGGCAGAAATACCTTCGATTTTTTTCTCTTTGACCAGCTCGGCGATTTTTTCCAGCAAACGTGCTTTGTTAACCTGATATGGCAGCTCGTGGACAATGATACTTTGCTGACCAGTGGCTTCATTGGTTTCGATTTCGGCGCGAGCACGCATGTAAACACGACCACGGCCAGTTTCATAGGCTTCAGCAATACCGTTGGCACCGTTGATAATACCGGCAGTCGGAAAGTCCGGGCCGGGAACGAATTCCATCAAATCACGAGTAGTAACACTCGGATCATCAATAATCGCAATACAGGCATTAAGAATTTCAGTCAGGTTATGTGGCGGAATATTGGTCGCCATGCCCACGGCAATACCGGAGGAACCATTGACCAATAACGCTGGAAATTTAGTGGGTAAAACAGCTGGCTCAGATTCGGATTCATCATAGTTAGGGATGAAATCAACAGTTTCCTTGTCCAGATCGGCCAGCATTTCATGGGCGATTTTCGCCATACGCACTTCGGTATAACGCATCGCGGCAGGTGGATCACCATCGACTGAACCAAAGTTACCTTGACCATCAACCAGCATATAGCGCATTGAGAACGGCTGGGCCATACGTACCATCGTGTCATAAACAGCAGTATCACCATGAGGGTGATATTTACCGATAACGTCACCGACGATACGAGCAGATTTTTTGTATGGGCTGTTCCAACTGTTTCCTAATTCACGCATGGCATATAAAACACGACGGTGAACAGGTTTCAGACCGTCCCGGACATCCGGTAAGGCGCGTCCTACGATAACGCTCATTGCGTAATCGAGGTAGGACTGTTTCATTTCATCTTCGATACTGATCGAGTCCAGTTCCAGAGCAATCTCAGACATTTAATATTCTTCCAAAATGAACAAAAGCAAGCCTAGCTTGTTGAAGTTTCAGACAAAAATTTCTGCTGCCAAAACCCGAACAGATGCTAACCATAACAAAGGAGTAATCCTACCACTCTGAGCGATTTCCTGCACGTTTATAAGATACTGCTAGGGTGTACCAGCTTTATCAAAATAATCGCTCAAATCCTGCTCCAACGTCGCGAGAATTTCTTCCAGCGCATTTTGCCAGCCAGTTACAACGGTTTGCGGGTTTGTTTCATCAATCGATGCATCAACACGAAAACCGGTTTGAAACAGCATCTTGCTACGATCAGCATCGCCCGGACTCATAAAAAACTGCATTTCTAAAACAGCCTGCGGCGGATACTCGGCGCGCTCTTCACCATAAAGTTTGGTGACTGCCGCTTCCAACACTAAATCTGCTGGTTGAGAATCATCGGTAATGACAGCACTGAATAAACCACTTTTAGACAACCAGCGTTGTAATTGTGAGGTAAACATCACCTGCGGATCAGTAAGCAATACATGTCCTGCCTGCGGTTGATATTCATTGTCGCCAATACGAAACACAATATTCTCGGTGCGATAATGGGGTGCTATACGAACAGGTTTAATGCGTAAAACCCGGTTCTGGGCAAACTCCGCAGCAACATTACCTCGATCAACATCGACGATATAAAAACGCGGTTGCATATCGTCAGCTTCTTTATCTCCACCACCAAAGCCAAAACAACCGGTCAATAAACTGAACAGAACGAAAACCAGCACTCTCTGCCATCTGTGAATCACGAAATGTTGTACTCCTAAAGATTTCTGGGAAATTGCATTACAGTTGTTGTAATTAGTGTCGTTATAATACTGGTGGTGACCATTCCTTCTCAAATAATTTAGGCGTCAGATGGACGAGATAAAAACCAAGATCCGCGATATCGCAGATTTTCCCGAACCCGGCATTTTATTCAAAGACATCACCCCGTTAATGCAATCCCCTGTCTTACTGCGTCAGGCCGTTGAATTGCTGATTGCACCCTATCGAAAATCTAATATAACTGCCGTCGCTGGTATGGAAGCCCGGGGCTTTATTTTTGGTTCACTCGCCGCCTCAATGCTAGAGGTCGGATTCATTCCACTGCGCAAACCCGGCAAACTTCCTCACACTACCCATAAGGTCGAATACCAATTGGAATATGGTGAAACCAGCCTGGAAATTCATGCCGATGCCTTGGCAGAAAATGACAATATTTTAATCGTTGATGATGTGCTCGCCACTGGTGGCACCGCCAAGGCCAGTTGCGAATTAATCCGGTTATTGGGTGGTAATGTGGTTGGCTGTGCATTCCTGATGGAAATCACCGGGCTGAATGGCCGTTCCTTACTAACTGACGTTAACGTACACAGCGTAATCCAATACTAATGAAGTTTTTACTATTTTTATTATTTACCTCTCCCGTTTTTGCTGACACGGTTTATCAATCAGCTGTGCACGAAGCAAAATGGCAGACTGAAGAATCACCGCTTTCCTGCAGCTTAAGCCATGACGTTACGGATTTTGGGGATATCCTTTTTCATCGCGAAAATGGTGAGCCGCTGCAGCTTACTATTTCCACGGCAGATCATCCCGCTTCGCAAAACACTGCTGAACTGATGATCATCAACACGCCCTGGCAGTTCGATCAGGTCAGACAAAAGTTAGTGACTCTGCCCATCACCTATGGACAGCGTGAATTCAGGGTGGAAGGTAATGCGGCGCAAAAAGCGCTGGCAGCTTTGCAACAAGGTCAATTCGTTCAACTGCAATATGCCTCGCAAACCAGCATTCAACCGGTCAGCGTGATTTTATCCAATGTGCAATTTCTGCCCGCCATGCGCGAGTTTCAGGAATGTTCAGACAAAATGCACCCGGATAGTTTTAACGATTTAAAGCAATTCAGTGTGTATTTTGAATCGGAGAAAGCCATTCTCGACAACAGTGCATCTCAACGGATGAAACGATTGGCTGAGTATCTGAAAGTGGATGACAGCATCACCCGCATTATTATCGAATCGCACACCGACAGTTTTGGTCGAAGAGAACTGAATACCGAGCTGTCAGATAAACGCGCGCAAGTGGTGAAAACCTTTCTGATTGAACAGGCTGAAATCGACGAAGGTATTATCGAAACGCATTCCTATCGTGATAACAAGCCTGTTGCGAGTAATAAAACACCTGAAGGTCGTGCCCAAAACCGCCGCACGGAATTACGTTTAATTCGCTGAATGACGCCATAACGTCAGTAAATCATGGGTGACTTTTTGATAATCAGTTGCTTTGGTAATCGCCGAAATCATTGCCACTGACCCCACCCCGGTTTTATGTAACGCCGTTGCACGCGGCAGATCAATCCCGCCAATGGCAACCAGTGGCGTATGCCCATCTAATAAGCGTATCCATTCTGCTAACCGATCAAACCCTTGGGGTTGCCATGGCATTTGTTTGCTGTCAGTTTCAAATATCGGTCCCAAGGCAATATAACTGGGGTTTACCGCTAAGGCTCTGGCCAGTTCCCAATACGAATGGGTTGAAATCCCTAATCGCAATCCGGACTGCTCGATTTCCAGCAAATCAGCATCATGTAAATCTTCCTGTCCCAAATGCACACCGTAAGCACCGTTATCAATCGCCATACGCCAGTGATCATTCACAAAAAACTGAATATCACTATGTTGATGAGAGATATCCACCGCACTGGCAATCTCAGCATTCAGAAAAGCTTTATCCGTTTGTTTCAACCGCAATTGAATGGTTTTGATGCCAATGGTTAATAAACGATTGACCCAATCCGCACTATCCACCACTGGGTAGATTCCCAATCGTTCCGGACATTCGGGAAAACTAAAACTTTTTCCAATCAGATCCGGGGTATAACTCAATCGTGGAATATCTCGAAGTTCAAACGGTTGCTGTTGATGAGAAAACAGCTGATACGGCCCCAATGTCTGCGATTCCCGAATCCCGCGGTTGATATAACTACGCGATAAAATCACCGCATCACGGATATCTTCGCCTTGTGCCAGATAACACGCCAGACTGGATGCCAGCACACAACCGGTTCCGCGAACATTTTTATTCAACCGTGGTTGATAGCAATAGAAATGGCCAAACGCATTGGCAAAATAATCCGAGACAAAACTTTGATCGCCATGCCCGCCTTTCACCAGACACGCTGACAATCCTTCTTCAATTAAATGGCGGACCTGCTTCTCCACCGAGCCGGTGACATTCTCAGAGAGATACTCTATCTCAGGTAAATTAGGTGTCAGCAAGGTAATTTTTGGTAATACTGATTTACGCACAAACTCCAATACTTCCGGCGTAGCCTGCTTTCCCCCACTCGTAGCCGCCATCACCGGATCCATCACTATTGGCACATCATGACGTTTAAGAATACGTTCAATCGCCTCGGCTATCTCCAAATCAGGTATCAAACCAATTTTGATAGCAGCAATGTCAAAATCAACAATACAGCTTTCGTATTGTTTGAGAAATTTCTCAGCCGTTAGTGGATTTAATGCACGCATACCGCTTTGTGTCTGTTCAGTTACACAGGTAATTAACGGAACAGGATGAAAGCCATGATGGCTCACGGTTTGAATATCTGCTGTCAGACCAGCACAACCTTGAGGATCCATGCCACCTATTAATAAAATAGCTTTTTGTGAATGATCAGCCATGTTGCTGCCAGATTGGTTGGTCTAACGTCGGTGTACTGGGCTTGGCGGAATCACGTTTTGGCATAATGCCCGCTTCAAATGCCAGTCGTCCTGCATTGATGGATTGTTTAAACGCTTCGGCCATAAGTGCCGGTTCAAGTGCTTCGGCCACGGCGGTATTCAACAGAATGCCGTCATAACCCAGTTCCATAGCCTGCACTGCATCAGAAGGTTTGCCGATGCCCGCATCGACCAGTAACGTTATTTCCGGTAAGCGTTCTCGCAATGTTCTCAATGCATAAGGATTGAGTAATCCTTGTCCAGTACCGATTGGTGCCCCCCAGGGCATTAAAACTTCACATCCGGCATCAGCCAGTTTCTGGCACAGCACCAAATCATCAGTACAGTAGGGAAACACTTTAAAACCATCAGCAATCAGGGTTTTGGTCGCTTCCAATAAAGCAAACGGATCCGGTTGCAAGTTAAAACTGTCGCCTAAGACTTCGAGTTTGATCCAGTCAGTTTCAAATAACTCACGAGCCATATGGGCTGTTTTAATTGCCTCGGCTGCACTGTAACAACCCGCGGTATTAGGTAATAAATGACAGCCCAGCGCTTCAATCATGTTCCAGAATTGCTGACCACTATTGGCCTGCCCGGCACTTTGCCGACGCAATGACACAGTAATCACCTGAGCACCTGAAGCCTTGATGGCATCACACATAACCTGCGGTGAAGGATAAAGCGCCGTGCCGATAAATAAACGACTACTAAGGGTTTGGCCGTAAACGGTCCAGTCAGATGCTTGCATGTCAGCCTCCACTGATCGGCGATAGCACATCAATGCGATCGCCTGCTGATAATTGATAGGTTGGATGTGCTGATTTGGCGATAATATTGTCGTTAATCACCACCACAAACCGGCCTTCTATCCAGCCATGCTCAGCCAGAAACGCCTGCAAATTAAAGCTTGTGGTTTCTATGGGCTGTTCATTCAAAATAAGTGAAATGGGTTGAATCGACTCAGCTTGCATAACGCACTCCCGAATCTGTGTGTTCTGATAATGTTGTCAGTAATTGATCGACCATTACCGGCCCCAGCAAATAACCATGCCGATACAGGCCATTGATTTGATAACCCCACTCCTGCTGGCGAATCATGGGTAAATGATCAGGTAATGCCGGACGGCAATGCGCCCGCATTTCCAACACTCGGGCTTCGGCAAAACCTTTATGAATGCTGTAAAGCGCCGATAACAATTCCATAGCACTACGTACACTCACTGGTGACCGATCTTCGGATTCAATTACCGTCGCCCCAATAACATATTGCTGATCCGGTCTGGGGGCCAGATACAGCGGATAACGTGGATGCATTAAGCGTACGCACTGTTGCAGATTCACTTCCGGCGCATGAACACGCAGTACTTCACCACGAACCCCACGCAAGTCTTTCAAATCAACTTTGCTGCCATTACCCCGGCAATCAATCACCGAGGTAAAATTATCCAGCGAATGACCGAGCGTTTGCTGGCACAACTGTTCCAATGTGGCGTTAGTTAACGTTTCAATCGGGTCAATTATTTGCCAGTTGGCATGTTCGGTTAGAAACTCACCAACCTGCTGATAAAACTGGCGATTATCCAGACAACTCTCTTGCGGGAAATACAACGCCGACCGAAAATTTTCGGCCAGTTCAGGAGACAGGTTTTGTAACTGCTGAGCGTCAATCTGCTGATAATCAGTTGCATCCAGAATATGTATTGCACGACGTTGATAACGTGCCAGTTCAGCCTTATCCCCTTCGTGCGCGACGACCAACGTGCCGCTCTGCGGATTAAATATTGGCTGTTCAAACTCAGCCAGCCATTTATCCCACAACGCCTTACTTTGAATACCCAGATCACGAATCGACCGATCTGCCGTCACCGCTTCGGTAAACGGCGCGATCATTGAAGCCGCAATAAAACCGGCACTGTCGGTACCAGCTTTATCGTCTGATGACAGAATCGTCACGGCATGACCGGCCTGAATCAGGCGCCAGCTTGTCAGGCGTCCAATCAGACCGCTACCGATAATCAGATAATGCTTCATAGCGATCGAGATCCGGTCCAATCAAACCTGATGATAGATTTTGCTGCCACCGGCCTTAAACTCTTCCGACTTCTCGGCAAAGGCTTCTTTCACATCATGTGAAATCTTCATTGAGCAGAATTTCGGCCCGCACATTGAACAGAAATGCGCCACTTTGGCACTCGGTTTTGGCAGGGTTTCATCATGGAAAGCCCGAGCAGTATCCGGGTCTAAACCAAGGTTAAATTGATCTTCCCAACGGAATTCAAAACGTGCTTTGGAAATCGCATCATCACGTTCATGTGCACCCGGATGACCTTTCGCCAAATCGGCGGCATGGGCAGCAATTTTGTAAGTGATAATGCCAACTTTAACGTCATCTTTATTCGGCAAGCCCAGATGTTCTTTAGGTGTTACGTAACACAGCATTGCCGTACCAAACCAGCCAATCATCGCCGCACCAATACCCGAGGTAATATGGTCATAACCCGGTGCAATATCGGTAACCAATGGCCCTAAGGTATAGAAAGGCGCTTCGTGGCAGACTTCCAATTGCAGATCCATGTTTTCCTTGATCTTGTGCATCGGCACATGACCCGGTCCTTCAATCATCACCTGCACATCATGCTTCCAGGCAATATGGGTTAATTCACCCAAGGTTCGCAGTTCGGCAAACTGGGCCTCATCGTTGGCATCCGCTTGTGAACCTGGACGTAAACCATCACCCAGCGAGAACGACACATCATAGGCTTTCATGATTTCGCAGATATCTTCAAAGTGCGTGTACAAAAAGCTTTCTTCATGATGTGCCAGACACCATGCCGCCATAATCGAACCACCACGGGAGACAATGCCTGTGGTGCGATTTACGGTGAGTGGAATATGCGCCAGACGTATACCGGCATGAATCGTAAAATAACTGACGCCCTGCTCGGCCTGTTCAATCAACGTATCGCGAAATACTTCCCATGTCAGATCTTCGGCAATGCCATTTACTTTTTCCAATGCCTGATACAACGGCACGGTACCGATTGGCACCGGTGAATTACGGATAATCCATTCACGGGTCTGGTGAATATGTTTACCAGTCGACAAATCCATTACCGTGTCGCCGCCCCAACGGGTGCTCCAGACCATTTTTTCCACTTCTTCTTCAATCGAAGACGTGGTGGCAGAGTTACCGATATTGGCGTTGATTTTGACCAGAAAGTTACGACCGATAATCATCGGCTCAGCTTCAGGGTGATTGATATTGGCTGGAATAATCGCCCGACCTTCGGCGACTTCCTTACGGACAAATTCCGGGGTGATGTGATTGGGTTTATCAGCTGGTAATTCGCCTTTGGCCTGCAACGCTGCTCGACCCATGCTTTCACGAATGGCGATATATTCCATTTCCGGGGTAATCAATCCCTGACGCGCATAGTGCATCTGGCTGACGTTTTTGCCGGGTTTGGCTTTGCGTGGCAGACGACGATTGGTGAACAGTGGAATATCAAATTCCAGACCATCCTGATCACGGGTAAAGTTGGAACTGAATGCGGGTAATACTTCGGTATCGTCGCGTTCCTCAATCCATTGCTGACGAATCGGCGTTAAGCCTTTTTCCAGATCGATTGTTTCAGTGGGATCGGTGTAAATACCAGAGGTGTCGTAAACCATCACCGGCGCATTCGGCTCACCCGGCAGACTGGGATCACGGTTCGGTGTATCAGTCAGAGAAATTTGACGAAATGGCACCCGGAGATCATCACGACTGCCGGTAATATAGATTTTTTCAGAACCCGGTAATGGCTGAGTAGTAATGCCACTACGGTCTTTAATATCAATGACTTTTGGATTGGCTGCTGACATCTGATTTCCCCTTTTTGAATAAAAAAGTCGGGGAAATGAAGACGTTGCGCTTTCGCGAACAAGGTGATGGAGATACACGGCGGCTACAGTCAGACAATCAGACGTACCGGCATTCCGGCTTGTTTCCTACGGAGGTTCTAGCCTCTTCAGGTTCAACGGGTTTCATCTCAGCCCTTTCTGATAATTCAGAGGGGGCACCCCGACAAGTGGAAATCATCCTAAACTAAAAATGATTTTTTACACAAGCATCATCTGGCACAATGGGTCACATCAAACGGCATGAAATCAGGCAACATCGGCCATGGCAGATAACAAAAATAAAAATGATGACGACGAGTTTTCCTTGTTTCGTAATGAAATGAGCGACGCCGAGCCCATCAAACACGACCGCCTGGTGCATCGAAAACCACCACCTCCGCCAACGGTCAGAAAACCCTCCGCAGCCGAACTCCCCCATGACACCAGCGAGTTTTCCAGTCTTTTCGCCCCCGAAACCGTGGGTAACGAAGAATATCTGGAATACCGAGGTGACGGCATTCAAAACCGCCAATTCGCCAAACTCAAAAGTGGCAGAGTACATCTGGAAGCCGAACTCGATTTACACGGCCTCACCCTCGCCAAAGCTGAACCCACCCTCTCCCATTTTCTCGAACAATGCCAAGAGCAGAAGATTCGCTGCGTGCGAATCATTCACGGCAAAGGCTGGGGTTCACGCGATAACAAACCGGTATTAAAAAGCAAACTCAATCACTGGCTTAGACAAAGTGATGCCGTACTGGCATTTTGCAGTGCAACGATAGAGGATGGTGGGACTGGGGCTTTGTATGTTTTGTTGAAGAGGCAGTTTGAAAAATAAATAAATTTTAATTTATGCTTAATATAGTCAACTAGTTAAAAACTTTAACTTTTTATCAACTGTTTCAAATTTTGATGAATTTAATTCAAAAAAAGCTTGTTTTGAACTCGTGAACATTTTAATTGCATTATCAATATCTTCTGTCAATAAATATAAATCACCTAAGTTTGAATATTGATTCCCTAAATTTTCTTTGTCTCCAACTGATAAAGCTAAATCGATTGATTTCTTATAAAATTCTTCAGCAATAACTAATTCATTTTTTTTAAGATGGAGTCCTGCCAAATTTCCATAATTCACTGCTAAATTTTGTCTATGTCCAATTAATGAGTTTATTTCCATAGACATATGATGAAATTCCATTGCTTTATTAATTTCCTCACGTTTTTCACTTAAAACTGCTAAATTGCTATATTGAGCAGCAACACCAGATTGACTATTAACTTCTCGGTGTAAAGTTAGTGCTAAAAGAGCTAATTCCTCTGCTTCATCAATTAAACCCATATCTTTATTAAGAAGACTAAGATTTCCATAATTTGAAGCCAGAGTTTCTATAAAACCAAATTTTTCATTTATTTCTATTGCTTTCGTGAAATAAAACTTTGATTTTTTAAAGTCCCGCATTTTTCGGTATATGTTTGCTAAGCTTGAGTACTGAATTGCCTCTCCTTGTATGGATCCCAATTGAGAATTGATTATTGCCGCCTCTTCATACATAGCTATGGCTTTTAGGTATTCACCTTTGATTTTGTACACGTGGCCGTGATTACTTTTAACTTTAGCTATTCCTTCCTGAGAATTAATTTCTTTAAAAACTTTCTCAGCCTTAAGGTACATTTTATCTGCCATATCAAGCTGTCCAAGCTCAGAGTAAACATCCCCCAAATTTAAATAATCAGCACCAATGAACCTCTGTTGATTCAGAGATTTGTGTATATCCAAAGCCTTAAAAAAAAACCTTTCAGATAGCTTATATTTTGATTGAATCTGGTTCACGACACCTAAATTCCCAAATTGCTGTGCTAAACCTGGTAAAAAATTTTCCGTTTCATAAATAGATAAAGCATGTTGAAAACATTTTTGAGCTTCGTCAGTTTTTCCTCTGTTCAGTAAAATAATTCCTTTATTTCCAGTTACGGCAGCTCCCTCAATAGTATTTTTGTTATCTACTAGTAAATCATCCCATTTTTGGAGTACCGCATCGGCAGCGTCTAAATCACCAGTTCTTTGATAGAACAAAAAGCTTAGGTTAAGAATTTTTAAATTTTTAGATTCTAGACTAACAATCGAAAACATTTGTCTCGCATATTCTATTTTTCCCTCAAACGATAAAGCAGCTGCAAATTCTGCCATCTTAAGATCTCTAAGCTCTAACTGTAATAATGCTTGATCTTTTTCCATAGACGCATTTTGTACTTCAAGCTGAACTTCCTTTTTTTGAGCTTCAATTTCTTTTACTACATCAAGAGGTAAGATAATCGGATGAAGACCTTGTTTAAGAGATGTAAGGTCTCCTTTAACATAGGCACGAAGATGACGACCTATTAAAGTCTTAAATTGTTGTACATCTTTGAATGCTTTATAAAAGTCGACACCAGATTCTTCTAATTTTTTTCTGAAATCTAACACCTTTTGAAGTTGCTCGTCTGGATGAGCTTCTAAAGCCCGCTCAATTTGTTTAAAAAAAACAAAAATCTCAGGTTTCGATTGTTCTCTGAATCTATCATAAGCTCGATAAAACTCTTCTTCGGTATACGAAGAGTATGGAGCAGCGTCTGAGGCAGTTTGTCCCCACCTTGTATGTATAGCTAAAATAAAAACATCGCATTCATCAATCATTTTATTAAACAATGATTGAACACGACGACCAGTTGAAGCATATTCATTTTCCCAGCCTAGAGCTTCGAACTCGATATTAGCTCCATCTCCAAATCCCTCGTTTAGTAATTCTAAAATATTTCGGAAAGCCTCTCTTTCCTCCGTCAGATCCGATGGCGTGGCAATAAAAACTTTTATTTTTCTTTTTTTCATCTATTTTTTAAGGGCTGAATATTGAAGGATCTAACCTTAGTCTATCTTCACAAGTGCAGCAATCATGAATTAAGCTTTTTCATCCTAGCACTTTAGTTCTACTAGTCTGCTTAAGTTTAAGTTCTATAAGAGTTAAGAGCGAGTAATAACCTTATTTTTTAATCCAATCACTCTTCACATAGATTGCAATAAATGGGTAAGAGTCGATTGAATTTGATTTTGCTGATTTATATGTTGCATCTCTTGACTTGGATGACTCAGAGTAAGTAAATAATCTTCATAACAAAATGCATCATCTATTCTCAATAGTGTCTGTCCTGTTTTGCCCCCCCCCTGCAATAAAGTCCAAAAACATGTGAAAAGGCATTAGTGTATTGTTAGTTTTTTTCTAACTAAACAGGTATAGGGAAATATGAAAACGGTCTATATATTAGGTGCAGGATTTTCTGTAGAAGCAGGCGCCCCGATCCAGAGATCAATCATAAGTGAAGCCTTTAGACTTCGTGATGCTGACAAGGCAAATTTTGATGATAAACGATTTGAAGAATTTACCAATTTTATCAGTGAACAATTAAATGTATCAGAAGACAAATTTTCAACTGTTGATTTAGAGGATATCTTTACACCATTAGATAGATGTTTAAGCGAAAGTGCCCAGTTTAGAGGTATTGGTCTCGGCAAAATAATGCAAGTCAGAGAGTCAGTCTTCTTCGTTATTGGCCGAACGATACAACTTTTATTAAACGAACCCAATAAATCAAAAAAATACATAGATACCTTTGCCAAATTTTTAGCTGAAAAATCATCGACTAGAGCTAGTGACCAATACAGGAATGAGGATCCAGTAAGTGTTATAAGTACTAACTGGGATATTCTTCTAGATAACTCAATCTATCAGGTATTGCAATCAAACCATAAATACAATGGTGTTGTAGATTATTGTTGTTACATAAGCTCTATAGATAAAAATGATGATACTGTAAAACCCGGTTTAGAAAAGCTAGGGCAAGGTGGATTTAATGTTAAATTATTGAAACTGCATGGTTCACTGAATTGGTTGCAATGTCCTAGATGTTCTAGGCTTTATACCAAGTTTTTTATAAAGCAAACTTTGGATAATTTCTTCGATCCAACATCTTGTCGTCATTGCGATACTAATTTTCCAGAAGAGAAAGGCAAACATCTACTAACAGCCAACTTAATAATGCCCACCTATTTAAAAGACCTATCTAATCCTCAATACAGGATTATTTGGCAAAATGCTGGGATAGAGATTTCCGAAGCAGATCAAATTGTTTTTATTGGTTATTCATTGCCTTATGCCGATTTCGAGATGCGCCAATTACTGTCGAGAATGACCCGTAAAAATGCCAAAATTCATGTCGTTGATTTTCTCAATCCAATTGAGCAAGATGGATTAAAACAGCACTGGTTAAAATTTTTCGGGAATAGGGAAGTAACTTTCAGTTTTGATGGCGCTTCGAAATTCTTAGAGACTTTAGTATAAGGTGGACATAAAAGGTGGCATTTCAAAGGTGTCAGAAACAATTGAAATTCACTTCACAACAATTAATGGTATCTGATCCCATTTATTTCAATTTTTGCCCTTGCTACAGACAATGAATCAATGGGGTCAGTGAATCAATAGGGTCAGAGTGTTTTATTTTGGGTAACGATATATGAAAGACAAATGAAGAAATTATCACGACCAAGTGAGATCCGAAATGACGAGGAAATTGTTCTATCGGTCCGGCAGTGGGTTAACACTTTTGTGATGGAAATGAATCTTTGCCCGTTTGCTAAGTATGAGATGCTGAACAATCGGGTGCGCTTTGCTACCACAAGAGCGATAACGGAAGAACAATTGTTGATGTCACTGCAAGACGAGCTGGAACTGCTCAATAGTGATCCGTCAGTTGAAACTACGCTGCTGATACACTCAAATGTATTGCAGGACTTTTATGACTACAATCAGTTTTTGAGTAATGCCGATAACCTCCTTTTGGAAATGGGACTGGAAGGTACCTATCAGATCGCCAGTTTTCATCCAGATTACCAATTTGGTGGAACAAATCCGGAGGATGCAGAGAATTATACAAACCGCTCTCCCTACCCCTTGTTGCATCTAATTCGGGAGGCGAGTCTTGAGCGAGCTATTGTGGAATATCCTGATGTCGATCAAGTTCCAATACGAAACGTGGCGCTAATGAATAGTCTGGGACACAATAAGCTGCAGGCACTATTTGAGAGCTTATTTAAGCTGTAGGGAGCAGTAAATCAAGGGGGTTGCAAACTTGAAAATATGCAAATCAAAAGGTTCAGATTCAATTGATATTCCACGCTTGATTAATTACTCACGAGATTGTTGGGTTTCGTAAACTCAACCCAACCTACCCTATTTTTAAAAATTCAGAGAGATCAAAGGGATCAGACTCGATTGAAATTCACTTCAAATCTAGTCGCTCCAAGCAACAATCAATGGTGTCTGACCCCATTGATGCACGATTTGGTTGCAAGGTTCTCTCCCACCTTTGGCTTACGGTCTGAGAAAGGACACAACTCAAAGTTTTATTTTGGAGCTTCAATGATGACAACCGAATGGCTTGAAATCAATCAGGGTAGCGCCCCCGTACTGGTGAGCTTACCGCATACCGGAACGCAAATCCCCGACTCTATCCAATCTCAGCTTGCCTGTTCGACCGAACAAGCCCTGACAGATACCGACTGGTATGTGCACCAGTTGTACGATTTTGTCAGCTCAATGGGAATATCCACTGTTCGTACTACTATTTCCCGCTGCGTGGTCGATGTAAACCGCGATCCTTCCGGTCAGTCATTGTACCCTGGACAGGCCACTACAGAGCTTTGCCCAACAACCCGTTTTGATGGTCAGCCGCTGTATTCAGCGCCTCTTGACGACGCAGAGGTTGAACGTCGTAAAAAGCAGTATTTTGAACCCTACCATGCCGCTATTCGGGGCCAGTTGGAGCGGTTGTTGCTGGATCACGACATTGTCATTCTGTTTGACGCCCACTCGATTCGTTCACAATGTCCACGACTGTTCGACGGCACTTTGCCCGACTTGAACCTGGGTACGAATAGTGGTCGAAGCTGCGCACCAGACCTTGCCCTTCTGGTCGAAAAGCATTTATCCGGTGGTAATTTTTCTTTCGTGCATAACGGTCGGTTTAAAGGTGGCTGGATAACCCGTCATTATGGCCAGCCTTCCAGTCAGGTTCACGGGTTGCAGTTGGAAATAGCTCAGCAAAGCTACATGCACGAAGTTCAAGGTGACTCTCCTGCTCCATATTCTGCTGCCCGTGCTGCTGCATTGCAGTCAGAACTGAAAGGTCTGTTTGTTAAGCTGTTGAACTGGGCTCAGTCCTGTGTATCAAGGGGTTAGCCAACTTGAAAATTCAATTGAAATTCACATCACCTGCTAATGCAGATCAATATGGTCGGAGTGCAAAACTGGCAACACCGGCCAAAAAGTGAGCTAAATCATAGTTCTGGTGATATTGTGTTTTTACTAAACATGGAGGTTTAGATATATGCCAATAACTATATCGGAGAATACCCATGAAAAAGTTTTTGCTACTTCTTTCAATTGTAGTCTTCACATCAACAGCTCTAGCTCATAGCGGTGGCTGCCGTAAAGACAGCCCTCCGGGAAAATGTTGCCATGCAGGTTCAAAACCTTATCACTGCCACTAATCAGCATGTGGAACAATAGGGTCAGAGTCGATTGAAATTTGCTTCACAACTATCAATGGTAACTGACCCCATTTATTTCAATTTTTGTCCGTGCTACAGACATTAAGCATCATGGAATATTTATCAGAACTCGGACATATTGGTCTTTTTATCTCTGCATTTTTAGCCGCGACGATTTTACCTTTAAGCTCAGAAATTGTTTTGAGTGCTTTATTGCTGAATGGTTTATCCCCCACTACGCTAGTCATCATTGCAACAACAGGAAATGTTTTGGGTTCACTCACAAACTACGCTCTAGGTTACTGGGGTAGCTTGGTTGTGGTAAAAAAGTGGTTAAGGATGTCAGAAGTTGATTTCGTGCGAGCAGAACAGCGCTTTGTTAAATACGGCATGTTTGCGTTGTGTTTTGCTTGGGTTCCAATAATCGGTGACCCATTAACCGTTATGGCAGGTGTTTTGCGGGTTCGCTTAAAGTGGTTTCTTATATTGGTTACTGCAGGTAAATTTCTGCGATATATCGTCATTAGTTACATGGTATTGAAAGTAAATTGAACTGATACCGTGCTTAATGATCAAAGAGGTCAGACTCAATTAAAAATCCACGCTTATTTTATTATTTAAGAGATTGTTGGGTTTCGTAGACTCAACCCAACCTACCCTATTTTGAAAATCCAGGTGTCAATTAACTAAAAAAAAGGGGCGGATTTATTTAACTAAAATAAACCCGCCCCCTTTTCGATCTCGAATCTGTCTAATCAGGCCCGCTGGCGGTCATGCTTACCCTCGGCGAATTCCTCGATAGCTTTGCTACAGAAAGCTTCTAAATCGTCTGGTTTCCGGCTGGTCACCAGCCCTTGATCCACCACTACTTCCTGATCTACCCAGTTGCCACCGGCATTCTTAATATCGGTCCGCAGGCTTGGCCATGATGTGAGTTTTCTTCCGTGAACAACGTCTGCTTCGACTAGCGTCCATGGAGCATGGCAGATTGCTGCCACAGGTTTTTGTTCAGTGAAGAAAGCACGGACAAAATCAACCGCATTTTCGTCGGTTCGCAGTGCATCCGGATTAGCTACGCCACCAGGTAAAACCAGACCATCATAATCATCGGCTGATGCATCTGCGACGCTTTTATCTACTTGAAACGCATCCCCTTTGTCGAGATGGTTAAAGCCATGAACTTTGCCTTCTTCGAGCGCTATCAACTCTGTTTCGGCGCCGGCAAGCTTGATTTGCTCCCAAGGCGTAGTCAATTCGATTTGCTCAAAGCCGTCGGTCACGAGAAACGCAATTTTTTTGCCTTGCAGAGATTTACTATTATTCGCTGAATTTTGCATTGGTTGTCCTCCTGATAAGTTGAGCGCTAACCTTACTTATGGTCTAAGCGCTTAAGTTGTCTACCAGCAATTAACGCAAGGACAATGCCAGTTGAAAATATACCTCGGAGATGGTTACTGGCCGTGCCTGTTGGTTTCTAGCCCAACATTTCAGATTCTCAGGAAATGAACTTTTTACAACTTTGCCAGTAAGATTTACAGCTTAAGTCCGTTCCTACGCAGGAGCAAGGGAACGAGGTGTATGGTAGGTTGGCGCTGAGGTACGAAGCCCAACAATTCTCTTAAACGTTACAAGTTCAACAGGACAACAGGATATGTATGGAATTGTTGGGTTTCGTAAACTCAACCCAACCTACCCGTTTTCTTTGTGATGTTAATCTGTAAAAACCGGCTTAATCACATCACGATAGTTACGAATACGTTGCACAAAATGAACAGGTTCATAACCTCGAGCGTAACCATAACGGGTGCTGGGGTAATATCGTTTGTCCGCTTTCAATGGCAGGACCTCACGCATATCTGACCAGGAATTCGGATTTTTACCTAAATCACGGGCTAGCTGCCGGGCATCTAATAAATGTCCTCGACCAATGTTGTAGCTGGCAAGTGCCAGGTATGTTCGATCGGGTTCAGGAATTGATTCAGGTAAGCGCTGATGGCGATCAGCAAGATAGCGCGCGCCTCCATCAATAGCTTCTTCAGGATCAGTGCGATCTTCCACGCCTAGTTCTTCTGCTGTTGCCTGGGTTAGCATCATGATGCCACGCACTCCCGTTGGGGATACCGCTTTTGGATTCCAGTTTGATTCCTGATACGCCAGGGCGGCCAGCAGGTCTGCAGGCATGCCAGTGCTTTCTTCTGCTGTTTCGAATTCATCGATATAACGTTTGAGGCGTTTATCAATACTACGATTGAGCGCACGTAAATCAACAAAATCAAACTCGCTGATATAGCTGTAATAACGACTTTCCATCCGACCAATGGCTTCATCACCTTCACGGCTGTTCATCCACTCATGAGCATCGTTAGCAATGTCTCTGAATTTATTAGGTGCATACCAGCCGAGATTACGGCCATCGGTGAGATCCATGGCAACTTCCAGATAGGGAAAATGCCGTTGCATAATATTGACGATATTGGCGTCAGCCACTGTGCATGGGATGTTTTTTTCTGCCACCGCAGTAAGAATCAACTCACTGGTTCGTGAATCTTCACGAAACTGTATGTCAGCATAATTAGCATTAATTTCTTTGAGAGTGTCTACGTAGCTGGAATCTTCCGTCACCACAATCTCAAAGTCAGTTAAACCATCGTATGAATCAGGTAATGGACGCAGTTCCCGATGACAAACCAGTTGTTCGGTCACTTCGGTATGTGCTGGTCCCTTAGCGTATTTTGCATTACGAAGTGAGTTAAGAGTAAGGCCTGCTGCGGCCAGATGTACTGACGAATTGTCAAGTGCTTTAATTACCGCTGAGGTGGAGTCATACATTGTCCACTCCACTTCCCAACCACGTGCGGCAGCATAATCTGTTATTAACGCATATTCAGGTCCGGCAGGATTTTCATGACGGTCTAAATAATAGGTAGTTGAACCGTTACGTGTAGCAACGTGTAAAACACCACTTTCAGATGGTGCTGCCAGATTTTGCTTGGCCCGTTGAGATTCGCTGGAACAGGCAGGGATTAATGAAAAGGTGAGCACACCAAACAGCAGTGGACGCATATCCTTAATCAACAAAATAACTCCTCTGATTGATTAGTCAGTTAATGTTTTGACACTAATTGAGTAAATCGTTCAGAAAAATTTAGGAATGGGTTTACCGCTATCACTCAAATTTGTCTTCGACCAATGAATTTGTTTTGATTTCTATTTATAAGATAAAAATATAAACATGGCTATTAATATGTAGCTTTCTCTATATGCATTAATTATATTTTTAAGTTACAGAAGAAGTGAAAAACAAATCCCCCTTATTTAATTATTTTTTATGCTGAATTTGGAATACTTTATAAACAATTTTAACCACGTCATTTAAAAAGTGATAACCTGTGAAAAATTCCTAAAGTCTTGGTCTGAGTGCCGTAATTGAAGTGCTCAAGAATGAAGTCCAAAGGCATTTAGCAAAATAAATTTAATCAATTGAAATAATAAGTTACTTATCAACTTCGACTCTAAGCGATTAGTAATCTCAATAAAAAAACGTAGTTTTACTTTCCGCTGCTCAACCAAAAAATTTGCAGTATTAATGCTTGCTCACTGGAGTAACAGAGTTGAAGTTAATTATTTCCATCTTATTGGTGTTGTTTACCCGACCTGCTTTTGCCCTGTGTAATGGCGGCGTGACAGTCACAACTCCCCTGGAAGTGACAGCCAGTTGTAATGGAGATAATGTAAAAGGACTAACCCTTGATACCGGAGCGGATGTCACGATTGCCTCCGGTGTTACGGTATATAATGATGCGTTTTCTGGTGTCAAGGGTCGATCTGTGGTGATTTTGGCCACCGCCACATCAGCTAGAGTAGTCAATTACGGAACCATCGATACCTATTACCAATGGGGATTATGGAATAGTTCGCCTGGCAACGTTGAGGTGATTAACTTTGGCCAAATGTCGAGTTCGGTAAGATACGGTATTACTAATGCAGCAACCATCAACTCATTAACCAATGTCGGTCGTATTACGGGTGATTTTGGCAACTATAACGGTATTTTCGGAAGCATCAACAACGTTAATGCCTCGATAAAGGTTTTTAATAATTTACAAGGTGCACGACTTTCTAACCCGATAAAAATCGTGGGTAATTTGCCCGAAAGTTACAACATCATTATCAATAGCCCTACGGATTATGGTCAGCTTTACGGTACACGTTCCTCTGGCAGTATGGCCCTTAATATATATGGTAATAAGGGAACCACACTTGTTCCCGGTGTCGATGCATCAGTCGTCTCCGAAGGAAGATATGTGAATGTCCTGCAAGAATTTACGTCTATAGCCGATATATCGGGCACAACAGGTACTTATGGCAGCTATAACTACAGTCTGGTAGCGAATGAGTCCATTTTAAATGCCTGGGATCTATTATTTGAATTTGCCGGTCCATCCGTTGTTGATACCCAAGCCTCTGTTCAATCTCTAGCATCAGACCTACGCGGCGGATTTTCACAGCAGCTTATCGCTACAAACTTTGCCAACATGAACACTTATGACTGTGATTTATTTGATACCAGAGGTTTTTGTGTCTCTGTGGGTGGTCAACAGACCTATGTGGATAATCCCAGCACGCATGAGACTTCTGCCGTAATCGTAGTGGGCTACAAAGCCACACCAACCATTCGCTTTGGTGGCTTTTTAAACCACAATTTCAATACTGATACCGTCGACAGTGTGGATATTTCAAATGCAAATCCACTGATGGGAATATTTATAGTCTGGAATCAAAATGCTGACCACTTGGGTTATCAATTTAAAATCGCCAATGCCTACCAAGATAAAAATTTAACAACCACCCGCGAAATCTTGAATACCTCAGAAGCCGGTGTTGGTGACACGTCCATCAATACACAAAGTTATGTGGGTGAGTTGAGTTACAGCTTCCTAGTGAATCAAGCGAGAACATTAGTCAGGCCATATGCCGCTTTGCGTTATACCCGAATCAAACAGGATGCCTATACAGAAGAAGGTTCTATCTCTTCGCCTTTAACCTATGCAGCTCTTGAAGACCGTTCAACCGTTGCTTTAGTGGGTATGAAGCTCAATCAAAAACTGACAGACAAAGTGAATCTCACTGGTAGCGTGGGTATTGAACACGACCTTTCTCACTCCGTAGATGATTTAACAGCGACGGGCGTCAGTGGCTTAACCAGTGAAAATTTTAACGACAGTCTTAATCGCACGCGTCCTGTGGCAAGCATTGGTGCTTATTTCAGCCCCGCCAGTAATCAACGAATTGCAGTAGATTTTTACTACCAACAATTACCTTTTCAAAGTACTGGCTCAGCCACTGCTTATGTGAATTACACACTCGGTTTGTAATTAATGCTGGATGGTTAATTATGTTGGTAGCGTAAAACTTATTTAATGAGTGCATTAAGAACATTGAAACGATGCGTGCTTACTCTAAATTTTATGAAAATCAAGGGGTAAGTTGAAGCATTAACAATACATCATCTCAGCACTAACTTTATGAGACGGTTAAGGACATCAGGACTGGTTATCGCTTGTACACAAGTAAACTGGTTTTGTGCGCGCTGATGACTCTATCAACTACCCTTATTGTTGATTGGTGGCAGAATTGCCGCCACCCGTTTGGGTTGACAGTTGAGATAAGGGGAAGTCGCAAGCCAATGATCATCAGGGTAATAAGAAAAGACAAACTGGCCGTCTTTAAGTGTATCCACCACCTGATCGGCAACATCCCGGCTTACTGCAGGGCATCCATGGCTTCGGCCGATGCGGCCATGGCGTTTGATCCATTGATTGTTCACGTAGTCAGCACCGTGAATAACGATTGCCCGTTCTCGAGCGCGATCATTGATGCCAGGTTCCAAGCCATCCATACGCAGGGAATAACCGTGCCGGCCTATATAGCTCTCTGAAGCCCGGAACAGACCGATGCTGGACTGATGGCTGCCTTCCTCATTGGAAAATTTGGTCGCTACATTGTCACCTGAGTTGCGACCATGGGCCACCAGCTCCTCGAGAATCAGTGAACGGCTGTTCAAATCAAATATCCACAAGCGTGGTTCGGTTGAAGGTAAAGAAAAATCGATGACCGCCAGTCGGTCCGCCTGGTCAGCACCATGATTGACCGCACACCTCATCGCGGAAATGGCTTTGTCCAGTACGGCTCGATTCATGTTGGGGGCCTGAATGGCCAAGTCTTCCGTTAGTGGCGAAAGCATTGGGGCTTTATCTGCGGCAAGAGATGGAACGGAAAGGAGCAGCATCAGGCTAAAGATAAAAGCTGTCGTATGGCGCCGGGATGAGGGCTTGTGCATCAATGTTTTCCCCTAATAGTGCTCTGGTGCCCCCTATCAGGGCTGAGTCAATATGTCAGAACCGCAATAATGGTGCGAACAGCACAATTCGTTCGCATCCCGAATTAACAATGTTATGGTTAAGGGATTCTAACAGGCTTGGAGAAGGGAGCAAGAAGGTTGTACATTTTGTTACCAAAGTGGTGTGCTTTAACTGCATGCTTTTTCGCTATCTCGGTATGGTCCTGTCAGGTGTTGGCGGTGAATAATTCACTAGGAGGTTTTGCCAGCAATCTTGCTCCGATTATGTCTGACGGCGGACTTTGTCGTGTCCCGGATTCTAGCAAGTCACAGTACCAGGCGGTCTGGCTGCAAAGTTTATACGGTAACAGTTTCTCAGCTCCACTGTGGTCGGATATTGAGCGCTATGATGCCTTGCTTGCTGCCCTTGCGGATGTAAAATGGGATGGCCTGGATCCAAAGATGTATGGCCTCTTGCAGCTGGAAGAATGGCGATCAATCAGCAGTGCAGATGGCGAAACCTTTGCCTGCCGTGATCTATTGGCGTCTACGGCCTATCTGGCAGCGCTCTACCACTTGCAGTATGGTTTACTCGATCGTTCAGATATTGCCCCCCTCTGGCGACTCGTTGAGGATAAAAGCAGCGGGGTCGAAGCCGCGTCTCTTGAGAACCTTGGTGTTGTGGCTCGCCGGGGGCTGCAGTACATCCGCGC
The DNA here is from genome assembly GCF_002375415.1 of Methylophaga sp. UBA3613. Classification (NCBI taxonomy): domain Bacteria; kingdom Pseudomonadati; phylum Pseudomonadota; class Gammaproteobacteria; order Thiotrichales; family Piscirickettsiaceae; genus Methylophaga; species Methylophaga sp. UBA3613. Next base: position 280,578 of record NZ_DFLS01000006.1, read on the forward strand.
CAGTTTTGATAGCGCCCGGCCCAAATTACCTGCATACCGAAAATTACGCTCAGCTTACAAGAACTGGCACGAGCTACATAGTGAGGTAAGTTGGCCTATCGTACCACCTGGCCCCCTGCTGAAACCCGGCATGGAGGATGTCAGAGTTTCTATTCTCCGCCAACGATTGGCATCACAGATCAACGGCTTCGATCAGCAAAATGTTCGTCATTCTTATATCACTGATCACTACGATGCAGAACTGGTGGAAATGGTGAAGGATTTTCAGGCCCGTCATCGCCTAAAGGTAGACGGAGTTGTGGGGCCCGAGACGCTGGCCGCTCTTAATCTGTCACGTAATTATCGTGAGGAGCAGTTAAAGATCAACTTGGAGCGTATGCGCTGGCTAGCGCGGGAAATCTCACCCACCCTTTTGCTGGTTGACATTGCCGGGGCAAAGGCTACCTATACTCATGAGGGGGAAATCGGCTGGCAAGGGAGGGTGCAGGTTGGGACTGCCCGCCGCCCTACCCCCACCCTTCGATCCTCCATAACCCACCTCACCTTCAGTCCCACTTGGACAGTGCCCCCCACCATTTACCGTCAAGACAAGCTGCCCGAGATTCGGCGGAGCATAGCGTATCTAGCCAAAAATCGACTCAGAGTACTGGATCGGGATGGACGTGAATTAAATCCTGCCACTATTGACTGGCAAAACCCAGGTCCTATTAAGCTTCGTCAGGATCCGGGGCCAAGCAATGCGCTTGGTCTGGTGGTCTTCCGTTTTCCCAACCCTTTTTCCGTATTCCTGCATGACACTCCCTATCAGAGTCTGTTTGCGAGCCACAAGCGTACCTTTAGCTCCGGCTGTGTACGTGTGGAAGCGGCCAAACAACTGGCGGACAAACTTTTCGTTGGTGCAAGTCAGAAAACCCAAAACGCAATAAACGATGCCTTGCTTAATAAACAGACACGCAATATCCCCTTGCCTGCCAGCGTACCGATCTTGATGGACTACTGGACAGCTAGGGCATTAGACGATGGTCGGTTGGAATTCAGACCCGATGTATATCATCGCGATGCAAAATTGATGGCAGCCTTGAAAGCACAGCAAAGAATAATAATAAATACCCTTTTCACTGAATTAGAAGAACATCCTGCAATTATGTAAACAGGTTTCAGTTCAGAATTTTCCATTATCAGCTGTTTTTATAAACCGACAAGCGCATTCTGGTTGATTGGATCGACGACTATCAGCCGGCAGGCGCCAGCTGCTTCCGGAAATATCATCATTCGTTTTGCGCCCCACCATGCATTCTTTATTCAAATAAAACTTATGTGGAACAGTGTCAAAACCTGCTGCATTTCAACAACTATAAATTTATATATGAATTGTAAATATTGTTCTTGAGAATCAGTGGATTAGCCAACTCAGTCTTTTTATATCCTTCCCCTATGTAGTAATTTTTCCCCACAGTGTCGATCTCGTGAAGTCTCGTTCGACAATCCAGTAGAGACAGAGGTCTTCCAAAGCTTCAAGTTGGAAATTCTGTTCCACTACAGCTACTAACTGATTTATTCCTAATCTGAATAAATCAAAATTAAGGATATTGTTATGTTGAATGAAACAGGTACAGTTCGATTACACCGCGTTTTGCGAGCTCCAGCCGAGCGAGTTTATAAGGCATTTACAGAGAAAAGCGCTTTAGAATATTGGCTCCCTCCCTATGGGTTTATTGGGACGGTCCATGAAATTGATGTTCGCGCTGGTGGTGGCTACAGGATGTCTTTCACAAACTTCGGTACTGGCAACAGTCATACTTTCACTGTCGAATTTGTAGAGCTTGTGGCTAATGAACGTATTCGCCACACGGATCGTTTTGATGACGAAAATCTTCCCGGTGAAATGGTGGTTTCAATCGACTTAAAATCAGTGAGTTGTGGAACGGAATTGAGTATTGTTCAGGAAGGTATTCCAGCGGTCATTCCAGTTGAAATGTGTTATCTGGGATGGCAAGAATCACTTGAACAACTGGCCAAGCTGGTTGAAGCAGAGATTCCTGATTAAAGAGTTTAGTGACTTAAATAGGTTTGGAATTTTTTGTATAAGCGCGTTCCCACACAAGAGCGTGGGAACGAGCGTTTATGGTAAGTCGGTACTAAGGCACGAAGCCCAAGATAATCTGCTGTTAAAAATCCAGTGAGTAACCCAACGTTACCGTCCGGCCACGACCTTTAAAATAACGGGTTGGATTGGCCTGTGCAGACTGTGAATAGTAGGTGAAGTAATCTTTATTCAACAGATTAGCAAACGCCAGGTTGAGTTTACCGGCTGGTAGTTTATAGCCGACTGAAGCATCGACCAGGGTATAGCTGTCGAAATCCAGTTCAGGGTTCTCATCAAACCGGCGAGTAAAGTTGTGACTAGCCTGAATAAAAGAGCTTACTTTAGGTGACCAGTTTGCTGACCAGCTGGCGATTAAACGATTTGGTGGAATATCAGCACCGGTCAGATCTCTATCTACCTGACCATCCCCATCACTATCTGAGCGACCATTGATATGTGAATAACTGAGTTGCAGATGGTTGGCTTTATTTACTTGATACCCCAAAGTCGTTTCTACACCAGTAATTTCAGTTTCTTCACGTTGGATGAAAAAATCATCACCAACTTGTTGCAGTCGGGAACCCAAATCAGAATCTGATTGGTAATAGCTGATTTCAAAGTTGACTTGCTGCCAATCAATACGAAGGCCAATTTCACTGTTTTCTGTCACTATCGGTTTTAAATCGAGAAAATTATCGACGTCCAGTCCTGGTGTATCAATTCCACGTAAAACCCGGCCTACATCTGGCATACCGAAACCTTCAGAATAGTTAGCAAACAGGCTCAACCAGGAGGTTGGGCTGACTACCGTACCAATATTAAATAATGTTTCACTGAATTCAGGATTACCGCCCTCCACTGTCACACCATTTTTACTTGCCACGGTTTGATAGGTATCGACATTCAACTTGGCTTTTTCGTAACGTAAACCGGTATTGAATACTACAGATTCCATTGGCTTGAATTGCGCTTGAATAAAGGGTGCGTAGTTTTTGAATTGCGTCTCTGGCACATAACTTCTACCGGTCAGCATTAAACGCTGTTCGGTGGTGTCTTCAAGGATATCGATACCGGTTGTAAGTTTGAGCTTGTCATCAAATAAGCCATCTTTCATTAAGGTGAATTTGGCGCCGTTTTTATCGGATTCATTTTGTGATTGATCAAAACCCTCCGGGGCCAGAACCGGGTCAACAAAACTTGTGGAGTCTGTAACACCAAATAATGCTTCAAATTCCTGCCGATAAGCCTGGGCGGTAAATTCCATTCCCGCCAAATCAAAGTTTTTATAGGTCAGGCTGGTAGTTAATACCCGGTTTCTCGGTGCATCCCCCATTGGGGTCGCATTAATGGAGGTTGTGGGGGTACCGTTGGCCAAATTGCCATCGACACTGGTGTAGTTATTATCCCCTTCCAACTGGAAACGGTTGATGGACAATTCCAGGTTCTGATTATCATCAAACCAGTAACCCAATTTGGCAAAGACGTCATAGCTGCGTGAATCCATCAGATCACCCTGTGTGTTATCGACGCCGATAGGATCCTCGTCATCATCCAGATACAGGCCTTGCGTTTCATAACTCAAGCCCAGACTGTATTCCCAATTATTCTGGCTTCCCAGCAAGCTGTAATCAGCCCGATAGCCCATGGTTTCAGCATCAATTTTGTTGGTCGGCATGGTGGTTGAAACCGACATACGTTGCTTTAGTGTATTGGCCGTAGGTCGCTTGGTAATAAAATTTATAATGCCACCGGTAGCACCCAAACCATGAATGGCACTTGCCCCATGAATCACTTCAATACGCTCAACCATTGATAAATCAATGGTGTGCCCATCACGTTGAGAGTCTCTTAATGGGTTCGATTGTGGAACACCATCTATCAGGAACAGAGGAGAGCGACCACGAAAGGTTTCCCCTGCACTGCTCAATTTTTGTCGGCTGGGAGAAAAAGATGGGAGCAAACTGCTGAGCACCTGAGAGGTATCGCTGGAGAATTCCATTTGCTGCTGAATTTCTTCCTGGCTTATAACGGTAACGACCTGTGGAGAATCTTTTAGCAGTGTGTCAGAGCGGGTTGAAGTGATGGTTAGTTCGTCCAGTTTAACAGCGTCTTCATCGGCCATTACCCCGAGCGATAAGGATAGCGTTGGTAACAAAAACAACATTTGTTGTGAGAGCTTTTTCCGTGGCATCAATTTCTCCATTTAAATTTTAAAAGCCCAACATGTTAACCTTAATCTAAATCGTTATCAATTGCATATAAAGAGGATGATTAGCAAATTTGCACAGACCATAAAGGATTGCTACCTTTCAAAAAAAATTGCTAAAGGGTGAATTTGTGGAAGTGGAAATTCGTTTATACCCTCAACGTGGATTAGCTGAGAGCTACTCAATTAATCATGGAAAGATAAAAGTTTAAAAAGATTTTCTCATTACAACTGATAAGCAGTTGGGCCCAAGGTGCTGAACGGCTCGATAAAACCACGGTAATTCTTGGTGATGCTGAAGATATTGTTGTAGTGATTCATGAACAAAATTAACAACAATCTGGATAAAAGCTAGTGCGAGGCCTTATGTTTATTAACATTATATTTTTTATGATGTTTTTATTAAAAATCCAGGCTGAGCATGGCGTTTGACATTAAAGAGTTAAAGCAATGAACATAGCTTTATTAGCAGGATCGGCGTTAACCCTATTTGGCATTTATTTGTTAAAGCATTCTGTGACCAGTTATCAGAAAGCAGTGGCAAGCCAACGTTGGCCCAGCGTTACTGGACAACTGACTGAAGTGCTGCTTTGGGGTTCACGAAATTTAGGTGGGCAAATAAAAGAAGTTGAAAAGCTGAATGTAGAATATAACTACCAAATTAATGGCCAGAACTACACTGGAACATTACCCGCCTTTTATACGATGATGTACCCGGAAACTCTAGAGTTTGCCGATCAATACCCAGTTAATAGTGATATCAAAATTTATTACAACCCGAAAAATCCATCTGAATCAGTATTGATCCCTGGCCCCAGAAAAGACAAACCTTACAGTGACTTAATTCTGGGTTTGTTAGGTGTCATTATCGGCGTTGCCATTGCTGTTCTAAGTTGGAGGGGCATTATAGGCTAGCGCTAACTGGCGCTGGGAAATCAGACCCAATAGCGGATTATGCATTTTCACGTAAAAGCAGTATATTTTAAACACCGCATAAATAGTTGACTAAATTAGTCATCAATTGATTAAAAAGTTGAAACTTTAGCTCTGCAAAGCGGCTCTTAGAAAAATGGATGTTAAGGATGATGCACGCGATGGAAGATATATTTGGACATATATCGCTCAATGAGACGAGTTTTCACAACCGCAAGGATTTGATCCGCCTACGTACTGAAGACATTGAGCTACTTCTTGCCTTGCATGTGCCCCTGCAGATCTATGAAACCGAGCTGATTAACGCATTTTACGACCATTTGATGTCATTCGATTTTGCTCAGGAGTTACTGGCAGATCCTGAAGTCCGAGCCCGACTACAATCCACCCAAAAAACTTATTTTCGTAGACTGACTGCTGGTGAATATGATCTGGATTACGCCAAGGATCGTATTCGTGTTGGTATTGCCCATGAACGAGTGGGTCTGACAACGCAGTGGTACATTGGCTCTTACGCCGTTTACCTAGAACTGACCTGCCATTACATTGCTAAAATTCTCTCACAAACGCCCGCTTTAATTGAACCCTCCATCAACGCGTTATACAAAGTTGCCTTATTAGATATTACTCTGGCATTTGATGCATACATGTATGCAAGTCATAAGTCGATCCATGCTGCCAGACAAGAAGTTTCTGATAAATATGAGGATCAATTAAATCTGCAACAAACCATCGATCGTATTCAAAAGGCTTTTATTCTGAATGCATCGTATGACAGTGCTTTGGAGTTGCTGTTAAACGAGCTCATCGAATTCACCAATAGCGCTTTTGGTTTGATTGGCGATGTACTACATGACGAGAATGATGCCCCATACCTGAAGCTTCGAGCGCTGACTAATATTGCATGGAATGATGAAACCCGGGCGTTGTATGAATCCAATCAGGCTAATGGACTGGAGTTTCATAACCACCATAACTTGCTTGGCAGCGTTATGACCACCGGTAAACCGGTTATTGCCAACTCACCAAATTCAGATAGCCGTTCTGGGGGCGTTCCCGAAGGGCATCCCACATTGAACTCCTATCTGGGTCTCCCCTTCTATCACAATGGCAATATTGTCGGCATGATAGGGCTGGCAAATGCCGAAGAAGGTTACACCGAGAAGACAGTAAAACGTCTGACGCCCATTCTGGAAACCTTGGAAAGCCTCTATGAGGCACGGAAACTACGTGATCAATTAACCGAAACTTTGCATGAAAACGATGAATTACGTCAGCAAAATGAAACACAGATTGCGATTTTATTGCAAAAATCAGCTGATGCGATCGGGATCATTAACAAAGATATGGTCATTACCGAATGTAATGATGCCGCCGTTAAGCTTTATGGCGTGTCATCACGTCAGGATTTGATCGGTCTATCTCCATTAAAGATTTCTTCTGCAAACCAAAGTAGGGAATCCAGTAAAAATCTTGCCAAACATTATATTTCCAAAGCATTGACTGAGGGCTATCAACGCTTTGAATGGCTGCAAAACACCATCCATGGTGAGAATACACCTACCGAGGTAACCCTGACCCCAGTTATCTTTCATGGAGAGGCTTGCATTCAGGTGGTGTGGCGCGACTTGACTGAAATAAGGGCCAAAGAAAATAGAATTAAACAATTGGCGTATTTTGATGAATTAACCGGGCTTGCCAACAAAAATCTGTTTAGTGATCGTGTCAAACATCTGCTGGAACTCTCTAAACGCTTTAACTACACCATCGCAGTTGTTTACCTCGATTTGGTCAATCACGAAGATGTGAAAGAAACACTTGGTTATATCGCCGGAGATGATTTGTTGCACGCTGTCGGCCGACGTATTGCCAGTACCATCAGAAGTGCCGATACCTTGATACGTTATGTTTTTAGCGATGACCACAGAAATTTCGATATCGATCAAAGAGCAATTGATCGGGAATTTGATTCGCTTGCCAGAATCAATGGTGAAGTCTTTGCCTTGGCAGCGGTAGTGAAATCTGCAGATGCCGCAGCAATGATGGTGGCACGATTGCAGGATACATTAAAGGCACCTTTCACGATTGCAGACTCAAAAGTCATGGTGAATACCCGAACTGGTATTGCTTTATTTCCACAAGATGCAGAGACCTTTGAAACGCTTACCCGTGGTGCCGCAATCGCCCTGGATATTGCTAAAGAAAAATCACAACCCAGTTACTTTTTTAACGTAAAACTTGGCGAAGAAATCCAACGCCGCTCCCTCATCGCGAAACGGATTGAATATTCACTGAAATTTGATCCCGATAGTTTCTCTATCCGAATTCAACCTCAAGTTAATGCTCAGACCCATCAACTTACCGGTGCCGAAATACTGTTACGCTGGGATGACAGCACTCTGGGTAGTGTTCCACCCGGTGTATTTATTCCTATTGCCGAAGAACGCGGCTTAATCAATGAAGTCACTAAACTGGTTTTACAGTTAACGGCTCGTGCCCTGAACGCCTGGAAAAAACAAGGTCATACTTTGTTTACGGTTCAGGGGATTCGCATGGCAATCAATATTTCTGCTAAAAGTATTGATGATTTGGTTTTCATTGATGAATTTATTGCCGAGGTAAAACAATCGGGTTTAAGCCCGGCGGATTTTGAGCTGGAACTGACCGAAACCGGAATCATGTATGACCCCGAAACTGCGATAGAAATCATTAAAAAACTCAAACAGGAAAACTTTGTTCTGGCGATTGATGATTTTGGGATGGGACATTCTTCGCTCAGCTACCTGCGAAACATTGAGGCTGACATTCTCAAAATCGATATGTTCTATATCCGCAATATGCTCAATGACAGTAAAAATATGGCGATCGTTAAAACCATCATTTCAACGGCACAGATTTTTGGTATGAAAACCTTGGCTGAAGGTGTTGAAGATGAAGAAACAGCGAATGAATTAAAAATCTTAGGCTGTGATTATGCTCAGGGTTATTTCTTCTCCTACCCTCTCACCATTAGTGAGTTCGAAGAGAAATGGATAAAACAAAATCGCACTTCCAGGGGCAACTTAAACAATCGTTGAACTGTTCAACGAATACAGTTTTTGCCACGCTTTTTGGCTTTGTACATGGCTTCATCGGCGGCAGCGATAAGTTGGGTAATTTGCTCTCCCTGTTCGGGAAACAAAGCGATACCAATACTGACAGAAAGTTCTATTTCATGTTCTTGCCATTCATAGGGTTCTGACAGTGACAAACGGATTTTTTCGGCTACTCCCAATGCACCTTTGCGGTTTTCCACAGTATCCAACAGCACGACAAATTCGTCTCCACCAAATCTTACGACGGTATCGGTTTCTCGCACACAATCCGAAATGCGTCTTGCTGATTCTTTTAACAGTTGATCACCGGCTGCGTGGCCATAGGTATCATTGGCCTCTTTGAATTTATCCAGGTCCATGTACATCAGAGCAAAATGGTTTTGTTCACGCTTGGCTCTTAATAATGAACGTTGCACCCTATCCTGAAATAATTCCCGATTGGGCAAGCCGGTTAACGCATCATATAAAGCCAGATGTTGTAGTCGTTCAAATCGTTGATGGCGTTCAATTGCAGTGGCAACCTGTAATGCCGTGAAGGTCAATAACGCTCTATCGTTTTCATTCAGCGAATAATCTTGTTCCATTAAAGCCAGGCCAATAATGCCGTGAGACTCTTCATCAAACACCAGCGGCACCAGTAACATTAATTTGTCATCAATTTTTTCGAGCGCGATTTGATTATCACTGGCAATGCGAAGCTTCACCTCATTTTTCAGCATATGCATGCATCCGCCCACACTCTCAAAAATGGTGTGCCATTTAGAATCATTTATGGGCGAGACTTCAACACCGAAGGTCGCGATGGAGATATGAGAGTCGAGATGAAAGAGAATTTGCTGGCAGATCTGTTTGATGCCGTTGGTTCGGTGCGCAGTGTCTGATATCGCAATCAGCGAATTTTGCATTTCCTCTGCGGCTTTAATACGAGTGATATCACGGGCAACGCCCAATCGCATTTTGTGCTTGTCTGACCAGCTGGTGGACCACAGCAGATGCACCACCTGACCATCTTTTCGTATATAGCGGTTCTCAAAATCCAGGACATGTTTGTCCTGCATAACACTATCAATACTTTGCTGGGTTTTATCGTGATCTTCGGGATGAAGCAGATCCAGCATTCTTTTACCTATCAATTCTTCGGCTGGATAGCCGAAAACGCGATGCGCTCCATTGCTGATATAGATAATCCGGCTGTCTTCATCCACAGCACAAATGGCGTCGAGCAGTAAGTCTACGTATTCGCTAAATGAATCAAGAAGAGGTTTATCCATAACATATTCTTACGTGTTGTCGGGCATCTGACAAGCATCTCACCAGTCTGTAACTACCAAACTATCGACCTGTTCGTGCTATCAATCTGTGCAGTTATTCATGAACCGTCGGAATTATTCACTTAAACGTCAGGAAAAACCGCTTGCGGTCATTCATTGATAGCATCGTCCTGGTTTTGCTGTTTTAGTTTTTATCAGCCTTTGGGCCGCTACGTAGCTGTGGTTAACCACTATAATTTTTGCCATTTTATTTATTGGCCTGGCCAATTGCGCTAAAGATCACCTTATTTTCGTCTAATGATGGATGAAACAACGCTCCAGAATTCAAATCACGCCGAAGATGAGTTGATGAATCCAAACCGGTTTTCGACATCTTCACTCGACATTGGTTTTGCGAACAAATAGCCCTGAATTTCATCACATTGATGTTTCTTGAGAAAATCACACTGTGCCTGGGTTTCCACGCCTTCGGCAATAACCGTTAAACGCAATTGTCTCGCCAGAATAATGGTTGTATGCACAATGCTCATATCATCAGCATCATCTGGGATACCATCAATAAATGATCGATCAATTTTAAGTCGATCAAATGGGAAACGTTTTAAATACGCTAGACTTGAGTAGCCAGTTCCGTAATCATCAATTGCCAGACAAATGCCCATTTCATGAAGCGAGTTTAAGATAACAATAGCCTGTTCAGGGTTCTGCATGGCACTGGATTCGGTGACTTCCAGTTCCAATAGATGTGCAGGACAACCTGTCTCATCAAGAATTCGTCTTATATCTGTAGCCAGCCCGACATAGTCCAATTGTCTGCGTGACAGATTAACTGCCATCCGAAAATTCGTTTTACCGGCCTCGAACCATTTTTTTGCCTGCAGGCAGGCGGTCCGTAAAACCCAATCACCAATCGGTAAGATCAAACCTGTTTCTTCCGCAACCGGGATAAAAGTGGCTGGAGAGATGAAGCCAATTTTAGGATGAGACCATCTTAGTAACGCTTCTGTACCTATGCATTCTCCGGTCGCTAAATCCATTAACGGCTGATAATGCAAATACAGCTGGTTTGTATGCATCGCATTTCGTAAATCATTTTCCAATTGCAGTCGTGCATGAACACGATCATCCAGTTCGGGACTGAAGAAACGGAAAACGCCTCGGCCTTGCTCTTTGGCCAGATATAACGCTGTATCAGCATATTTCACTAATGTTTCAGCATTGACTGCATCTCGGGGGCACAAACTGATCCCAATGCTGGCATTAACATGTAATTGATGACCTACTACCATAAAGGGTGGAGATAAAATGTCGAGTAGCTTTTGGGCGACATGTGCCGCATCGTCAGGTGTATTAATACTGGGGAGCAAAATCAGAAATTCATCACCTCCCACCCGGCCGATGGTATCTTCTTCACGTAATACCCCAAGCAGGCGTGAACCAACCTGCTGTAACAGCAAGTCACCTGCCTGATGACCAAGTGAATCATTGATGGTTTTGAAGCGATCCAAATCCAGAAACAAAACGGCCAATACATCGGCATGACGTGTAGCATGGGTAATCGCATGCCCCAGACGATCCATCGTCAATAAACGGTTTGGTAAAGCGGTTAATGAATCGTGATAGGCAAGATATTCAATATGTGCTTCCTGCTCTTTCCGTTCCGTTATATCCTGGGCAGTGCCGGCAATTCGATACACATCGCCCGCTTCATTCAATATCGGAAAGGCTCTTTGGTGAATATGACGAATGGTGCTATCCGGGCGGATAATGCGAAATTCAATATCGTATTCGCCAGTTATCTTGCCTTGAACAACAGCCTGACTGACATTATTTATGTCTTCAGGATGAATCGTTTCCAACCAGGACGACGGCTTATCATAAAGACTTTCACAGCTGCGTCCCCAGATGCTTTGATAGGCTGGACTGATATAAAGCAGATGCCCCATAGCAAGATCGGTCAGCCAGACAACTTCTTCAATATTATCGGCAAGTTGCCGGAAACGTTCTTCCTGCTCCCGCAAAGCAATTTCAACCGCTTTTCTCTCAGTGATGTCATGCGTTAGTGCCAGATTGTAGCCAATTCCGCCATACTCAAAATAGTTGGCATTCACCTCGACTGGAATGATCCTGCCGTTTTTTGTTTTATGGCGAGTTTCCAAACGAACGGAACGTTCTTGTTTAAGTTCTTGCCAATGTTCGTTCCAAACCTCCTGAGAGGTATCTGGGTCAACTTCAGGAACGGACATAGCCATTAATTCGTCACGGCTGTATCCCATGGTGTGACAGGTTTCATCGTTGACATATCTGATGCGCCCTTTTCCATCCAGCAGATAAATGCATTCTTTTACCTGATTGATAGCAAAATTTAACAGGGCGATACTTTGATCTGATTTTTTACGCTCTTCGATATCTTCTATCTGCGAAACGAAATACAGCGGCTGGTTGTTTCTTCCTCTGACAATGCTGGTTGTGAGTCTTGCCCAGAAATAGTCCCCATTTTGATGACGATAGCGCTTTTCAATCTGCATATAGGGAATTTGATCAGCAATCAGCCGATCAAGCTCCGCTTGTCCTTTATGCAAATCCTCGGGATGGGTCATTTCCTGATAGGTCATTTGCAGTAGTTCAGTTTCGGAATAGCCGAACATTTCATAAATGGAATGATTGGCTCTTAACCACTGCCCACTCAAGGACAACACCCCCATTCCAATCGCAGCAAATTCAAACGCCTGCCGAAAGCGTTCATCACTCTCACGTTGTTCACGATATATCAGCAAGCTGGTCAAGCCATCAGATAAACGATGACCGATTTCACTGAATAAACGTTTTTCGTCGTTAGTCCACTCTCGCTCATACGAACATTGATGCAAACCAAACACCCAGGGTTTACCGGTTTTTGGATAGATGGCCGTACCGATGATTGAGCGAATATGATGCTCTCTCAGAAATTCGGGTGCATCAGGACTTTCTATAGTGGTAATCAGCGTTACTGGTTCACTGTTGGCCAGATAGGCTTCCAGACCTCGGGCTGCCTCTTCGGTCATCGGGAAATCTGTTCCAGCAGACAGACCACCAGGGTAGTCAGGAGTGGTCTGCTCCATGGGGATATGCCAAGTGGCACTTGCTGGATCACAAGGATATAAAAGCCATGCTCTGTCACATGCAAAACACGACAATATCGCTGCCAGAACATCACTCATCATCTGCTCAAGATCATTGGTGCCCTGAATAGCCCGGTTGACCTGATCCAGACATTCAAGAAACCACAAATGAGACTGATTTTCCTGCTCTGTACGTTTCAGGTCGGTGATATTTTGAAAATAGCCATGCCATACCATTCCGTTTTCTGAATCCGCTTCAGGCATGGCTTTGCAATCCACTAAAACCTTACCTTTCTGAGGGTGTAACACATGCCAACCCAGATTCAGAGGTTGCATCGTTTGAGCTGACTCAGCCATTTTCTGCAGAATAATGCCACGATCATCTGAATCAATGCTCATCCATGCAGACGAGGAATCTTCAATAATTTGTGCTGCGGTAAAACCAAAAATATCAACGATGGAAGCTGTACTGTCGAGAATTGCTATCTGCCGCTCAGACTGCAGACAAAACTTCACTATGGCAACCGGTGAGGTATCGGCTACATAGCTGTTCACGAGAGGCTTTTTGGCTTTGTTTTGGCTGAGGTGGTCATTAGATAGATGGTCAATACCCCGTCTGTTTTTACTTAGCGATTAAGTTGAAATAATTTCAAGGACTTACTGATTCATAACAGGCAATTAAAAATATTTAAACAGAACTGTTAATTGATTTTAACGATCTTAAAATGCCGGGGCATCTTAGGCATATTACCTTTTCATTACAAGGGATAATTCTCACTAAAACCAGGGACTTTTACCTTGGTCGTAATATATTGACTCCAAGGAAAGAAAATAATTTGTCCCGTAGAAATTTAATGCGATTATAGAGATTTACTCTCCAAAAACCTGTGCTCTCCATCTCATCCTCAAGCATGAACTAAAAGCAAGTGGACTTATGGTTTTTGTGAGCGTTTGGTGAGTCAGGTCAGTAGAGATGTAAAACGTTGGGTGGGAGGTGAGTTTACAAAAACACCTGGATCGTTTTTTTCTGCGAAGCAGACATTTACGATCACATTTTCATAAAGCCAGTAAATATAACCGCCTTCATCCATCCGGTAACGCCACTGGTACTGACACTGTACCCACCCTTCTTCGAGCGAAGTAAGTAATATCGGTGGTTCATCGGCCTGTAATCGTGGTTTGAACTCCACTTTTTTGGCTTTTAAACCAACACGATAACGATCAATTAAAAAATAATCATCTGTCATTTGATAGCGAATGCGATTTCCAGAAATATCATCCCCATGCTTATCAAGCAATATTTGCTTATTAGACAAAACAGAAGAGGAGGATTTTAGCGGATAGCGATCAGGTAATCCTGCCCTTGCTTTTTTGTGCGCATCAGAAAGCTGAGATTTATCCCACTGAAAGATAATAATTTGTACAACGAGTTTTTGCATTAATAAGTTACCGGACTAACCGTAAGTGATTTATTAAGTGTATTTGTACCAAAGTACAATTAAAAAACGTCTAAATAAGGATTATTTTGAATCTGTGTCGAACTTTATAAGACACATTTATTTTTAATTTTTGCCAAACTTAATGCGAATTAAGGACGGAAAGTTTCCGGTCTCAAAGTTGAGATTGCTGAACTACAAAAATTGAGGATATATCTATGAAAAACTTAACAAAAATTTTAGCAATATCTGCATTATGTTTTGCTCCAGTTTCCTTTGCTGCAACCATTAATAGCCTATATGATAGCTTTGAAGGTGAAGGTCAAGCGAGTTCTGTCTTAAACTATAACAGCTTCGTTAATTGGGATGTATCAAACGGTACGGTTGATTTGATCAAAAACGGTAATCAATGGGGAATCGTTTGTTCAGTTGGTAGCTTTTGCGTAGATCTGGACGGCTCAACTGGTGACGCAGGGATTTTGTCTTCTAAAAATGGTTTTTCTGCAGGTAAATACAAAGTGAGTTTTGATTTATCTGGTAATCAACGTAATGGTCCTGCTGACCAAGTTTCGGTGTTGTTTGGAGCAGGTGCACTTGTTAATCATCTTCTCTTGGATTGGGATGAAAATTGGCATACCTATAGTTTCCTGGTTGATTTGGTTGATGGGGATAAATTATCTTTTAGAAACTTCGGGGGGGATAATGTTGGAGCGATGCTGGATAACATCCGGGTTTCAGCCGTTCCAATACCAGCAGCAGTTTGGTTATTTGGTTCAGGTTTGATGGGCTTTTTAGCAATGCGTAGAAGAGCGAAAAGCCAGTAATTTTGACGCTTATTTTATCTAAAAAAGCCGTGACAGTTTCTGTCACGGCTTTTTAATTGTTAGCATAAGATGATCAATTAACCAAGCTTTGAATCGGAGCAGGAATACGGCCACCTAAGCGAACAAAGCGGTTTTCCTGATTCCCCATATTGACAGCCATCACTGGGCCTTCACCCAACAAACCACCAAACCGGACAATATCACCTGCTTTTTTGCCAGGCGCTGGAATCAATCTTGCTGCTGTGGTTTTTTTGTTGATGACACCAATTGCCATTTCATCAGCAATAATCGCGGATAGCATTTCAGCTGAAGTATCTCCAGGTAAAGCCACCATATCCAGGCCAACTGAACAGACTGCCGTCATGGCTTCGAGTTTTTCCAGATTCAAGGTGCCGTTTGCAGCCGACTCAGCAATGGTCAAATCTTCACAAACCGGAATAAACGCACCACTTAAACCACCCACATGTG
The DNA here is from genome assembly GCF_002375415.1 of Methylophaga sp. UBA3613. Classification (NCBI taxonomy): domain Bacteria; kingdom Pseudomonadati; phylum Pseudomonadota; class Gammaproteobacteria; order Thiotrichales; family Piscirickettsiaceae; genus Methylophaga; species Methylophaga sp. UBA3613. The sequence goes on from NZ_DFLS01000006.1 coordinate 295,998, forward strand.
AGCTGGCAAACGCACCACCTTTTTTCACTGCATCATTGAGCATGGATAAAAATGCGGTACTGCCTGGTGATCCAAAAGCTGGCAAACCGATCGCTTCAAAAATCTCTCCGACACTGTCATTACGATTCGGTGTCGGTGCCAACGACAAGTCGACAATACCAAATGGCAGATTTAGTAATTGTGCCACTTCACGGCCCACCAACTCACCAGCACGTGTCAGTCTGGCTGCTGTTTGTTTAATGACATCCGCCGCACGGCTCAGATCCATATTTTCATCTTCAGCCAAGGCTTTTTCCAAAGCCGCTTTAACTACACCAGGACCACTGACACCAACACTGACAACCGCATCTGCTTCACCGATGCCTAAATAAGCACCGGCCATAAACGGTACATCTTGTGGAATATTGGCAAATACCACTAATTTTGCAGCAGCAAGGCCATCATCGTCTGCAGTGAGTTCTGCAGCCTGTTTGATGATTTGCCCCATCTTGAGAATCGCGTCCATGTTGATACCGGCACGCGTACTGGCCACATTGACGGATGAACAGATTCGTTGCGTTTCCGTCAGCGCCTGTGGAATGGCTTCGATCAAAGCCTGATCGCCCTTACTCATGCCCTTCTCTACCAAAGCAGTAAAACCACCAATAAAATCCACACCCAATTCATGCGCCGCTTTATCAAGCGTTACGGCGACCTCAACTAATTGTTCTGAACTAAAAGGTGCACCGACAACACCGATTGGGCTGATAGAAATCCGTTTATTGGCAACTTCAATACCGTAGCGTCTTTCAATGCGGTTACAGGATGCCACCAATTGGCCAGCATAACGGGTGATTTTGTCGTAAATTTTACGTTTGAATGTTTCCAGATCATGACTGACGCAATCGGTCAGGTTGATGCCAACAGTGACGGTGCGAAGATCCAGGTTTTGTTCCCGCACCATCATCAAAGTTGAAATAATGTCTTTTTCGTTGAGCATGAGAGGTTCCTTAATTACTGATGTTGCTCACGGATTCGAAGATCTTGCGATGTTGCGTATCAATTTCGATATCCAGTCTCTGGCCGACTTCATGGAGTGCATCACGCAAATCCTGCATGATGGTTGAACGCGGTACATCAACTTCAAACACCATCAGATTATCCATCGGATTCTTACCGCCTTTGAAAATCGCCTGAATATTGGTGATATTCACCCCATGACGGGCGAGTTGGGTAGATACTTCAGCCACCAGACCCCGTCGATCCGGGCCGATTACGGTCAGAATGTAAGGTTGTACTTCAGGCGGATTTTCCTGCCAGGGTGTTGGTTGCTCATCCCATGGATCAACGTGAATCGACAAACGCATTTTCTGGCCTACCTGCTGGAGAGCCTTGTGCAATTCTTCACACTGAGCTTCTTCTGGCATTGAAACCATTAATAACGCGCCGAATACCGATTGAAGCAGTGTTTGGCTCAGATTTTCAATATTACCGCCATGCTCGGTAATAACCGTGGCAACTGCTGCCATAATACCGGGCTGGTCATTGCCAAGAACCGAAATGAGTGCCTTGTTCACGATGTCTCCTTGTATGAGATCGAATAGTTAAAAGCGGGTTTGGGCATAATTTTTTGAGGGAACCGCTTGCTCCTGTGGTCAATAGACCAAAGCAAATCCACAATGTCACATTGACGCGCCATTTTAGTTCATTAATGATGAATTTTTGTACAGATAAAGAATAGTCGGATAGCTTATCAAATTAGGGCTTGTTGATGTGCAATTTACCTATCATGAAGTTTTTGCTGTTTTATCGTTTAATAAGCCTAGTCTGCACTTGCGTCAGCTGAATTTTCAGCTTTATTAGTACGGCTTTTCCAGCCGATTCTAACGCTTTGAGGGTGTCGCAACTCTTAGTGCTTTCTGAAACATTTGCGAAGTTTGTATCAAAATTAAAGTTTATTGTTTACTCCTAAAAAAGAGTTTTTTATGGCCATTCAATTTCTCCCGATTATCAAAGCTGTTGCGCCTTATGTAGCCCAAGTTGCAGCCTATGCGATACCGGCATTTACTGCCAAACCCGAAGCGGTCAAAGCCGATCCGGTTGTGGTTAAACAGATAGAAGAATTGCAAAAAGCAGCAACACAGAACGCTCAATCCATTCATGTGCTGGCTGAAAATATGCAGCAGGCGATCAGTGGCTTTGAAACGGCTGCTGAAGAAGCCAAAAAGCAGGTTAAAACCTATCGAAATCTCTTATTTTTTTCATTAGGTTTGTCAGCGATATCAGTGCTGATATGTCTTTATCTGCTTTTGAGATAGGTCACTATGCCACATTGCATTATTGAATTTTCCAGCTCACTGGATATCTCACCAGACATATTGGTGGAGGCCGTTCATCATGGGGTATTGGAATCGGCTTTATTTGAGTCATCCCATATTAAAACCCGAGCACTGGCTTATGAGTATTTTCGACTGGCGGAGGACTGTAACGATTTTATCCATGTCACTATCCGTCTGCATGACGGCCGCACCACACAACAGAAGCAACAGTTAACCAAACTGGTATTACAACAGTTGGAAAAACTTGCGTTAAAAAGTACTTCTATAACGCTAGAAACGGTAGATATTGAAACTGAAAGTTATGCGAAAGCTATCACCCCTTAACCATTAAATGCACATCCCTTTCAGGTTTGAATACCCTGTTTTTCCGCTAATACTTGCTGATGGCGCATTGCTGTAACGGAAGGATTCTCACCAAATAGACTGGTGTAATCATGGGTAAACTGACCGGCATGAAAAAAGCCCCATTGCTGGGCAATCATCGAGATGGTCTGCTCATCCTCTAACCCGTTTAGCAAAATCCGTCTTACAGCATTGAGCCTTGAAATCCGCATACATTTAAGCGGGCTTATTCCCAATACATCTTCAAAACAATATTGCAGGGTACGACGACTGACATGTGCCAGATCACACAGATCCGTAATACTGAGCGGTTTATCAGGGTGGGAGTCCAGATACGCTGTAATCTTTTCTACCACGGCACGGCGTTTCACAAAGCTCGGTTTTTCATGAATCTGCTGCTCGTTTTGCTGCAGAATCTCCAGCACTGCCATAATTAAAATATCTTCCTGATGCTGTCGGATCAGATGATCTTGTTGTGGCTTCAAAACATCATTTAACAAGTAACGCAGTGAATTCAGTTTGTCGGACTGCCAGAATCTTAATGGCGAATAAAACAAACTGTTATCTAATACGATACCTTGTTTACGAGCGAAAGCATGAAGCGTGGCTTGATTAATGACAATGCCAAAAATATTGAATTGTTCTGGGGTAACTAATTCAAACTGGGTATTGCCAGGCCGAATCATCAGATGATCACTACTGACATGATGACCATTGATACGGCAGGATTTTTCATCTGCTGAAAAACCCAGCCAGATTGCATTAGGCCATACATTGCATTGTTGTCTTACGGTTTGGCTGGTGTGCTCTCGAAAGGCATGAACTGAATCAAACAGTACTTCTTCAATTTTGCCGTAAAAGCGTCCGTTACTAATCTGATCATACTGCTGTTGCCAGTTTTTCAGGTTATGGGCCTGCTCGTCGGCGTCTGTAGCTTCCATAACGCACCATTTAGATACAGTCCCGCTTTGTTTAGGTGCAAATTCTTCTGGATTATCGGTCATCTGCTTTACCTGTTTTAATAATAATGCCGGTGCTGCCTAAGTAAGTAACTGAATATAAACCCAATATTATTTTGCCGATTTTCGATATTCGGCCGGTATAGATATCGCATTCATAGTTTGTAAACTTTGTTTATTCAGGTGCAATTTTTATTCCATCTAATTGGATTTAAAGCAGTTTATGAGCCAAAGCTATCGATATCAGTTGGGCAGCAAAACCTATCAATTCGCAGATTTAGCTGAATTGATGGCAAAGGCGACCCCTGCCCGCTCGGGAGACCGATTGGCCGGTGTTATTGCTGAATCAGCAGAACAACGTGCTGTCGCTCAATTGCTATTAGCTGAAGTACCTTTAAAAACATTTCTGAATGAAACGTTAGTACCTTATGAAGATGATGAAATTACGCGTCTGATTATCGACGAACATGATGCAGAAGCATTTTCAGTTATCTCTCATCTGACAGTCGGTGATTTTCGGAATTGGTTACTAACCGATACCGCAAGCACAGAAGTCCTGAAACAAGTCAGTGCTGGCATTACCCCGGAAATGGCTGCTGCTGTCAGCAAAATTATGCGTAATCAGGATTTGATTCTGGTCGCCCAGAAATGTCGAGTGATTACAGCTTTTCGCAACACCATCGGTTTACCCAAACGCCTGTCTACCAGACTGCAACCTAATCACCCGACCGATGATGTCAATGGCATCGCGGCCAGTATGCTGGATGGTCTTTTATATGGTTCTGGGGATGCAGTTATTGGTATTAACCCGGCAACCGATAATGTGACGCAGGCCACGCGGCTAATGAATCTCATGGATGAAGTGATTTCTTTGTATGAAATCCCAACACAATCCTGCGTCCTCACTCATGTCACGAATACACTGGAATGTATCGAAAATGGCGCTCCGGTAGATTTAGTTTTTCAATCGATCGGGGGAACGGAAAAAACCAACAGCAGTTTTGGCTTTAATCTAGCGATCCTGGCTGAGGCCCAACAAGCGGCTTTATCACTGAACCGTGGCACCGTTGGCCAGAATGTGATGTATTTTGAAACCGGACAAGGCAGTTCTCTTTCGGCAAATGCACATCATGGTCTGGATCAGCAAACCTGTGAAGCCCGCGCCTATGCCGTTGCCCGTAAATTTGACCCATTACTGGTCAACACAGTGGTTGGTTTTATCGGCCCTGAATATCTGTTTGATGGCAAAGAGATTATTCGCGCCGGTCTGGAAGATCATTTCTGCGGCAAGTTATTAGGGCTGCCAATGGGCTGTGATGTCTGCTACACCAATCATGCTGAAGCCGATCAGAATGATATGGATAATCTTCTGACATTGCTTGGTACAGCCGGCTGCTCATTTGTGATGGGCATTCCCGGCTCAGATGACATCATGCTCAATTATCAGACCACCTCATTTCATGATGCGTTATATGCCCGACGGGTGTTGGGTTTAGGTGCCGCGCCAGAATTTGAAGCGTGGCTGGAAAAGATGCAGATCATGAGTAATGCTGGACTGGCCCAACTCACCAATCATTTACCTCCAGCCTTCGCCGGTTCACTGAACAGCTCAGCCGTGAGGCATTTTCATGGTTGAAGATAAAGACGTGCTGATAACGGATCAATACAAAGCTGATGAAGACATGGTGACGCATAATCCATGGCGTCAGTTGAGACAGTTCACTGCGGCACGTATTGGTCTTGGTCGTGCCGGGGTCAGTACGCCAACCCGGGAATCTCTGGAATTTCAACTGGCTCATGCCCAGGCTCGTGATGCGGTGCATACCGAGCTGGATGTTGAAACCTTGCAACAGCAGCTGCTCCAATTGCAGCAGGATTTTCCACAAATCACTACTCAACCGCCACTGATATTACATAGTCGAGCCATCGATCGTGTGACCTATCTGCAACGTCCTGATTATGGACGACAGTTGGATGAGGAAAGTTTTACCAGCCTGAAACCATATTACACAAAAACGCCTTATGACCTTGCGCTGGTCATTGCTGACGGCTTATCTGCCACTGCGATTCATCAAAATGTCGTGCCTTTTATTAGCGCTTTGCTGCCGATATTAATCGACGGCATTGAGGACTTCACACTGGCACCGATCACCTTGGTTCAACAGGGCCGCGTGGCCATTGGTGATGATATCGGAGAAGCACTTAATGCCAAGGCGGTATTGATGCTGATTGGCGAACGTCCCGGTCTCAGTTCACCGGACAGTCTTGGCTTGTATATGACCTGGTCACCCAAACGTGGTCTGACCGATGACAAACGAAATTGTATCTCCAACGTGCGGCAAGCAGGGCTTTCCTATGCTACTGCAGCACACAAATGCCTTTATCTGCTGAGTGAAGCTCGCAGGCTCCAGTGTTCTGGTGTTGCTATCAAGGATCGATCGACTGAAAAAGTCCTTGATAGCAGCGCCGTTCAAACCAGCTTTTTGCTGGACAACAAAGTTGACCGAAAAGGGGTAAACGGGAAATGACTTTAACTAAAATGAGGATAGTAAGATGGAAAACTCGCCAACACTAGAATCCTTGCAGGCAGCGTTAGATGCCCAGCAAGCTGTATTCGAAATGCATCAGGCCATGAATGTAGAAGTTTTTTATTGGTGGTGTACTGCCATCATGTTAATGATACATGCAGGCTTTCTGGCCTATGAAATGGGCGCTTCACGAAGTAAAAACGCACTTGCAGCCGGTATCAAGAATATTCTTGCTATCGCACTGATTATTCCGGCATTTTATCTGTTTGGCTGGTGGATTTATAACGCATTTCCTAATGGTTTTGTCCCTATTGAAGCAGCAGCTGCATTACCATGGGCTGCCAGTATGGGTCCTGATGTTCAGGATATGGGAACCGGGATTTTCTGGGCAGCATTTGCCTTATTCGGGGCCACAACCGGGTCAATACTATCCGGGGCGGTTATTGAAAGGATACGGGTCAGTGCGTTTCTGATACTGACTATTTTCCTGGGTGGTGTGGTCTGGATTATGGCAGGGGCATGGGGCTGGCATCCAGATGGCTGGTTGTTAACCGAATTTGGTTATCACGATGTCGGTGCTTCTGGCGTTGTACATGCTGTAGCGGGTTTCTTTACTCTGGGTGTTTTGATGAACCTGGGTGCTCGTAAAGGCAAGTTCATTGACGGTGTGCCACAAATCATTTCTCCTCACAGCCTGCCAATGACATTGATTGGCCTGATGATGATTATCTTTGGTTTCTTCGGGTTCCTCGGTGGTTGCATCATCTTTAATGGTGGTGAGACAGGTTGGACCACAATTTATGGAACACCTACTAACCTTTCAGCATTTGCTTTTAATACGCTGATGGGATTTGCCGGAGGTATTATTGGTTGCTACATCGCTACACGTGACCCATTCTGGACCATGTCTGGTGGTCTGGTCGGTATTATCTCTGTAGCAGCTGGTCTGGATATCTACTCTCCTTCACTTGCGTTCATCATTGCCGTGACTACCGGTATCGTGGCAGTTCAATTTGCCAAGTTCCTGGAAAAACGTGGTATTGATGACGCGGTCGGCGCTGTCAGTGTTCATGGTTTCACAGGTGTTGTTGCGGTTGTTCTGGTCGGTGTATTTGCCGGTGGAACACCTAATGCAGAAGGTTTACCGGAAATTAGCTTTGTTGGCCAGCTCATCGGGGCTGCAGTAATGGGGCTGATGGGCTTTGTACCAGGGTATGGCTTGTCATTCTTACTGAAAAAAGCCAACAGCCTGCGTGTACCTGAAGCTTGCGAAGATATCGGTATTGATGAGGTTGAACTCCTGGCTAAACCTTATCCGGAAGGCGGCGTGCCCGCTATGACGGATCTGACCACCAGTGAAGTGCCTAACAAATTAGCCAATTCTGAAACCTAAGGAGCATTATTATGGGAAGTTCAATTACAACCTGGGAAAACGTCAGTGCCTATTTTACCTTTGCAGATAACCCTTTTGCTTTGGTGCTATTTGCAATCGGCACAGCCGCCATTATTGCCGGATTGATTATTTCAATTATCCGTCATGAAAATGCGGCGTTTGAAAAAATTAAGTAGGGTTTATTCCTGCTTTATGCAGGGTTAAAAATTACTTTAATTCATAAAAAACCCCGGCTTAAAGCCGGGGTTTTTGTTGGTAAAGCAGATAAACAGACCCTAAATTAATCTCTATTCCAGTCCTTTAAATCGCGCATGGCATATTTAATTGCACGTTCCCAGGCCTGATCAGTGTTGCCACGAAAATCATAGGATTTACGCTTGATCAGCTTTCCTGACTCTACTTCTTTAAACTCGACATGTAATGTTGAAATCAGATGACTCATACGAAATACATTTGGCACAATCACCAACTCTGCACCCAGCTCTTTCGCTAAGGTAAGTTCACAACCATTGCAATAATGCAGATTGTGCTTTTCATCAAACGCTTTAACTTTCGCCAGAGAATCGGCATCGTTGATGATATTAAACTGCGTCTTATCGTCTAATTCATTTCGCAGATGTTCACTGAACTTGGCAATCTTTTCTGCGTTCTCGGCTTTATCGCCGGTTACTGAGCTATCTCCAGTAATCAGAATATCCAGCACCAGAGTCTTATAGTCATGCTTCTGATAGTCATCGGCCATGACAGAGGCAGCACTGACAAACAATATCAACGCCAGGAAGTATCTGGTTGCACGGGTCATTAACGGCATACGGTTCTCCTAAAATACGATTACTCACCCTAACAGTGACTGCAGAAAACCCAAACAGTTTTTTGACTGCAAACAGCGGGATATTTGCCCGTTCAATAAAGTAATGATGAATTAATGCTGGAAAGTCCCGTTTTGCAGAAAATGCAGGGTCTGCGATTGCACCGTATCGTTCGCCATAATAAACGGATGTGTTTGCTCAACCACCAGAAAATCCTGCATGCCATCCAATCGTGCATTTTTGATGGAAACCTTGCCATCATCGGGTCCGGGAATCAGCGTAGATAAGATCAGATTGATCGAGCGGTTTCCAGTAATAATACCCAGTTCAAAAGTGGCTGGTCCCAACTGGTTGGGTATAGCGTCTTCTGTTGTCCCCAGTTGCTTGCCGGCAGGCCCGTTTATCCATTCAAATAAGCCCCAGGTGCCCAGTTTGTCGACCACTTCGCTGCCTTGATTAGGCGGCGATAACATTACTACCCTGCCAATTTTGATTTGCTGATGTTCCACCGCGAGTTGCCTGACAATAATACCTCCCAGTGAATGGGTGACAAAATGCAAAGGTGTTAAAACATCACCGAAACATTGTTGGATTTCCGGTACAACAAATTCGCTGGTCAGATTCTCGATACGGTGTTTGCGGGAAGGATAATCAATATTGCATACCTTATACCCTGCTTTGCTCAGATGTTTTTCCATCGAATCCATTGAGCCTGCTGTGCGAGCCAAACCATGTAACAGCACAACATTACCGGCTGACTCCTGCTCCTTGCTGTGAGCTAACGGTGAGCTTATGCTCAGCATTAGCCAGCCAAAAGCCATTAACCATCCACAATTTGGCAAACGGTTATAATTTTTCATCGCAACTAAATTGATTTTGCAGTAGCTAATTTTCCTGTGGGCTTGGTGCTTTTTGCTATGGCAATATCCTGCCAGAGTTTTTCCACATGTGACTCTACCGGTCGACAGTATCCAGCAATCAGCATAATACTCAATGTGGTTAAAAAGCCATACACGCCGGGTGTCCAGCCATAAGTGATGATAAATGCTGGCTCAAAGATTGTTAAGCCAAATGATACTGCCATCCCCGCCAAAAACCCATTCACTGCACCGATTTTATTGGCACGCTTCCAATACAACCCAAGTAACACCACCGGAGATAAAACAATCATGCCCTGGTAAGTCATCAACGCCAGAAACACTAATTGCCCTTCTCGTATATAAGCCCCAATCAATGCACCGATACTCATAAAAACTACTGACCAACGGGCAATTTGCAAGGCAGTTTTCTCACTGATATCACGTTTAATGACCTGTGCCAGATCACCTGAAATTGCGGTAGACATAGCATTAAGGATACTGCTCACCGTCCCCAGACTTGCCGCCATTACCAGCACCGCAAAAAAACCCAACGGCCATGCACCTGCCTGACTATGGATCCAGAACATTGCTTCCTGAGGATTTTGTTGAGCAAATGGGAGTGGATGTAATGCCATTGCCAGCAGAAACAGTAAACCGAATGACAGAATACCCAGCGTCGGCGCAAATAACACCGATTGTTTGATGGTACGAATACTGTCTGCAGCAAATAACTTGTTATAGACCCATGGCCACATAAAGCCGCCCAGACCACTGGTAATGACGATTGCCATCCAGTAATTTGGCGACATATCCCAGCCGGGACCGGGAAAGGTTAATGCTTCGGGGCTTTGTTCCAATATGCGTTGCATAGCGCCTTCAATACCGCCAAGCTGGGTATAAATAACCCATAACAGAATGGCTGATCCCGCAATCAGCATATACAGACCCTGAATAATATTGGCAGTGATAACTGAACGCATGCCACCGAGTGCGACATAAAACACCACCACAAATATGCCGATGATCATGCCCAGTAACGGGCTTATAAATCCATCAGTCGCATAATTAAACACGTAACCAATGGTGTACCACTCCATTAATAACCACGGTACTGATAACGCTACACCGGCAAAACCTGTTAATACCCTGATTGCATCGCTTCGATAACGTAGCCCCAGCAGTTCTGACTGGGTACGGATGTTATATTTCTTGCCCCAGATAAAGGATTTTTCAGCGACCAGATACATCACCAGCATGGTGATAATGCCATAAGGAATAACGTACATACCGATCATGCCAAAACTGACGGCAAACCCTGAAAACACGGTATACCCGGCACCGACATACCAGGTAGCAAGAAAGCCTAAGGTAATACCCAACACCCCAATACTATGACTTGCTGTTGCATAATCATTCAGGGTTTTCACGCCCATCTGACGACGGTTTATCCATAGGATAAGTCCCAGAAAACCCGCCAGCATCAACATTGGAATCATTTTGATGCCTCCGACTCAACTTCAATATCCAGATCACCACTACGACTCTCAACCAGATACCAGCAAGCCAGAAAAAAGGCGCCTAATAACGCCATGGCAATCTGCCAGAGAAAGGCAAACGGTAAACCGATAAAACTGGGTTCAACACGATTAGCCCAGGTAAAGAAAATGGGAAATGTGGCCAGTACAATAGTGGATAAAATTAATAGTAGAAAAATGGCTGAACGCATAAAAGTCCAAATCTATTTTATTAAAATGGGTGCGATGAGCATGTCAACAAATTCATCGCAATTCAATATCAATGATTAACGGAGTATTCATAACTCAGGGCCGGCACAACTGAAATATCTTTCAGTTATACCGGCCCTGAAATGGTTATAAAAAAACCGCTTAAATGCGGTTCAATATTAAGATTTCTTTTCGATTGCAGCAGCCAGTTTGGCAGATAACAAACCAAAAACCGCACCAAGAATCGTGGAAAGAATGATGATCAATACAGGATTAGTCATATCCATAGTTATGGCACTTCCAGCATTTGCTGTTTGTAAACCAAATGCGGCAGTTGCGGCATAACCATAAACATTGGCTGGTACCACCGATAACAAATCAAATCTGGCCACAATAACCAGGAAAAATACGGTTACACCGACATAAATCGCGGTTCCTAAAACACCTGGTAAACCCAGCGGGTTGGTAGTCGCTAACAATAAAGCAATGCCAGCAATCACCGCACCATAGCTCATGCCCACAATGGTTTTTTGTAAGGCCGGCATATCAGCACCGGTATGGAAAAAACATGCCCAGGCAATAAAACCTGCCCAGACTAAAACAAAACCAGCTAATGGACCTAAAGCCAGGTACGCCCAAATAGCTCCTAATACAGCAATACTTATAGATAATGCAGTTAACTTTGACATACGTTCTCTCCGTTGATTTTTATTAAATTAACAACCCGTTCCTCGACAAATTTTATTTATAACTTTTTTAACTATAGGGTTGCCGGAGTGATAGTAATCCTATATATGATCAACTGTAAACCAGTTCGCACCACAATTGTGCGCAAAGTGAACAAAAATGGGGCATCAGATAATTTTATCGTTTAATCAGTAGCTTAATGTGACGCAACATTTGATTAAAACCGTCATGGTTATAGCTAATATCGTTAGCAACCGTAGTTGACTATAGAGTTTGATGATAAAGATTGGATTTAAATCATTCTTTTGACCCTTGATCTTTCAAGCCCACTAATGCTGAAGGATATTTTTTTCCAACAAGGCAGAAATGAAAGATTTACAGGCCCCAAGACTATGCTTTTCTATTGGTATTCGCTATCGTTCACATACTGCTCGTAATGCCGCGATTCGCAGTTTACTTTTTTCAGATAGCTCTTCCTGCTATCTGTTTTAATCAGATTTTGGAGTTGCGAATGCAGAAAGTCGCTATCTTTCAGCATGCTGATGGCGAATGGATAGGTTCCATGCGGCATTGGTTTGCAGATAAACCGTTTCAATTGACTACTTATCGGTTGGATCAGCATGTTCAATTGCCTGCAGTCACCGAGTTTGACTGGTTAATCATTATGGGTGGGCCTATGAGCACTTATGATGAAACCAACTATCCCTGGCTGATTGGTGAAAAACAACTTATCCGTGAAGCGGTTGACGCAGAAAAGACTGTGCTGGGGATTTGTCTCGGCTGTCAGTTAATTGCATCAGCCATGGGGGCCAAAGTATATCCAAATGCTCAACAGGAGATCGGTTGGTTTTCCGTCAATAAAATCGATCCCGAAATAACATGGATGCCTGATGATTTAACCCCACTTAGCTGGCATGGGGATTGTGTGGAGTTACCTGAAAATACCCGTTGTTTTGCCGATAGCAGGATTACTCCCTGTCAGGGTTTCTATTTTGGCAAGCGAATTTGGGCGTTACAGTTTCATCTGGAAGTTGAGCCTGGCACGATTGAAGCCTTTCTGGCACTGGAAAAGCATTCCTTGCCCGAGACCGAGTTTGTACAAAAGGAAGTGGAATTAATGGATAACATCGATCAGCTTAAACGAAGCAGACAAGCAATGTTTGCTTTATTGGATGTTTTACATCGGGAATCTGATACCAATAGATAAAGCTTTCTGTGGTGGAGTAGCTTGGATAAAACTGGCTACTTCACGACAGGTTCAATCTGCATCCCCACTCTGATTTGACCATCTGACAGAACATCGGCACGCAGTCCGGCTTTATGCGTAAATGCTTTGACGATAGCTTTTTTGCTTATGCTATCGTTTTCCAGTAATGCGCCCAAGGTAGAGCAGGGTTCACAAAGTTCTACGCCCTTGAAACTGACATCGCCAATCCAAAAAACCTGTCCAACTAAATCGTTAAGACGGACGCCTTCGGTAATTACATTACGCCGGGTATCAGACAGACTAATCTGCTGCGAAAAACGCTGATTAAACTCACTGATTTCTTCCTGTTCGATAAAGGTAATGTTCTGCCCCGGCCATTGGCTTCTGTCAAAATTACGGTCTCCTTTAATACCTTTACCCGCAACCAGATTAATTTCCGGGACTTGTCGTTGCCCACCCAGATTTTCGCTTGCTGTAAAAATTGCTTTTATCATTTCGAAATTGCTTTACCTCCATTATTAGCGAATCAAAAAAGGAGCATGCTTTCAGGCACACTCCTTATTTCAGGACGGGTCAATGAAACATTACTTCAACTGGGTAGCAAAGTGTTTATAAAACTCCCTTTGAATCAAGTAAACTCTGCTAAAAACTTATACAGCATAAACGCCTTCTCGCAATAGACCCAAAGTCTTCCAGCAACATTTTTTTGTTCACCTTAAATACCATAATACATTTATCAAAATACAACTAAATCGATCAATCAGCGCTGTTAATTATCACGATCAATCTTTATCAGTTAGTTCTTAGTCATCTCCAGAACTGCCACCATTTCTTGTTATTTTCACGTGACTGTTGTCCTTGCTGTGCTCCCTGACCCAACTCATTCTGTGTCTGTTGGTTTTTCATTTCACGCTGTTGATTCATACCCTGGTTTTCGTCCTGATGTTCGCGAAGTCTTTCACGATCCTGTTCTTTCATTTGCTCCTGTTGTTTGTTCCCCTGCTGTCCGCCCTCTTGTGTTTCATTGCGCATTTGTTCTTGTTGTCTTTCTTGCTCTCTAATTTGCTCAGACTGCTCATTCCTTTGCTGGTCTTTACTCGCTCCTTTTCCGGTTTCGCTCATACCTTGCAAAGGCCAAATAATCAAACTTGTCACTAAAATGCTGATATATAGTTTTTCCATTTTGCTTCTCCTATGGGTTATCGGGTTTACACCAGCCTGTAAACATCCGCTAATTGATGTCGGTAGTTTTGTGCAAGTGACGGATCAATATCATGGACATAGGACAATACCCCGTCTAAATGCGCTTTGAATCCATCAGTGGATAGAAAACCACGCTTTTGTGCGTGTTTCTGAAGACCAACATCAGAGTGGTTTAGATAGAAAATATGTTGACGAATATGGTTTCTAACCGATTTTTGTAGTCGAGGCTCTTCACCGTCGACTAATAGTCCGAGAACAATTTTTCTGGCGCCTGGCGTAATGATCTTGGTTTTAGTCATATTCGGTGACTGACCATATGTTCGCATCAAGCGAAAAACTCGGTGAATAAAGGCCTTGGCCAGTTCTCGTGAAAAGCTCGTGAGTGGCGTTGAAAAACTGAGATCATCAGCGTATCGACTGTAAGTTAATTGTTCTTCCGCGGCGAGATTCATGATCTTCCGGTCAAACGCCACCATGGCGAGATTAGATAATGCCGGACTAGTTGGTGCGCCTTGAGGCAAGTGGCCCATTCGCTGACCTTGATATTGACTGATAATAGTGGAGTTTCCCTCAATCTCCCATCTATGCCGATGCCGAAAAGCGGTCAGACTACCCAGCCGGGTACACAATCTTGCAAGTTCAAATGCTATCAACGGCTGGTAACCCAGACTGTAGAAAACCCGATAAACATCAATCTCGGAAATAGCACCAAAAAAATTATATAAATCGAGCTTTATTAACCAGCGGCAGCCACAGTGAACGCTAGCAGCATCGCGAATAGACTTTCCCTTCTGAAAAGCATAACTTACCGGACTTGGCTGGGCCTGAGAAAGGATATGCCGATATATCCATTGTTGCACTTTGAGCAAACTTTCATCAGGTATGGCAATGATACGAAAGCCGCCTGATTTTTTCCTTATCCGGAATACTTTGTATGGTTCTGGTGACTGCCGGGTAATAATTTTCCTGAGATCGCGATAGCTGGTCTCAGTGAGGTCTGCAAGATGCTTTAGACTCTTAATAGGCGGCAAACAATTACTCGAAGCAGATATTTCCTGCGAATCGTGAGTGAAAAATAACTGAGAGTGCTTTCGACCCATCTACTCAGACCCGAAAGGGGTAGGTGTCGTGACAAGCCAAGGAGGTAACGCCGCAGGTGCAGGCGCGACACGCTTAGCCACAAGCAAAGGCTTGCCCGAGAAGCTGAAGTAATCTCCGCCCCCACTTTTTTCAACAGAAAAAAGCGTAGTTAGTAAACTAACATGCACTAGATAAGTCATCCGGCACTCCCAGTTAATCCGTGAGAAGCCATGTGAATAATGTGTTTATCCATTAAGGAACTCGCTCTGGAAATACCCATGAAGATGTGCTTGGATTTCTTGTTTTTCCATCGCAACGAGATCTCTGGGTTTTTCCAGGATGATGTGTTTTTTTATGTTGGCTGGCATTAATTTGCGTAATTCACCTAAAAAATCAGGCGCGGCAAGAATCACAAGATTACCGAGACTCTGTGTCTCATATAGATCGCGCAAGAATCGGATAACGAGTGATGCAAATGCTACCTCATCATGATGTTTATGCGTTTCTGCTGTCTGATAATTGTGACTACCCCCTCCGCGAGACATAATTCTGCCTGGTGTATCAGAAGTCAGTTCCTGCTCTAACAAATGTCCGGTAGGATTTTTTATGTGTTTGATTTCAGACAGTGTCGCATGTCGATTTTCAGCGCTGAACACTTTAGCTTCTGAAGCGTCCGCCACTAATACAGTCATCATTTTCATATTTCTCCTATAAAAATGCTCTTCTATCAATCGATCTGCAATCGCTCACGCAAACTATTTATTTCATCCAGTAACTCTATAGCTAGAGCAGCACCAGCCATATTCAATTCCAGATCACGACATAAGCGCATTGCAATATGGACTTTCCTAACACAATCAGTCTCATATAAAGCCTCATGATCGAGTATGGTCATAGCTGATGGTGTAATCACCCCATAATCGAGCATTTCTGTCAGTTTTTTTTGTGGCAGTCCACAACGGTTGCATATCTGTTTGAACGACAGCAAATGACTAATAGACTGATACACATCGATATCTGACTGCAATTAACGCTAGCCTCTTAATGTCACTTCTCTGCTACTTTTCAACCTTGATCTCCAAAGGTTTTGCTTGAGCCTTTGCTTTTTTAGGTACAGTCAGTTCAAGAACACCATCTGTTGTTTTGGCTTTTATCTTTTCCAGATTGGCAGCTTCAGGCAATGTAAAGCGACGCATAAAACTGCCACTAAACCGTTCAATGCGTTTGTAATTATTCGACTGCTCACGTTTCTCAGATTCTCTTTCACCTTTGATAGTCAGAACATCATTTTCAACCGTGACTTTGATGTCTTCAGACTTTACGCCGGGTAAATCTGCTTTGATGACGAACTTGTCCTCTTCATCTGTAATATCTACAGCCGGAGACCATTCTTCGCTATCAAAGTTGGCTATCGCTGAACTGGGAAAGAAATTACTCAGTTCACGCTGTAAATCATTGATTAAACTTAAGGGTTTGTATTGGCCAATCATCTCAGTATCCTCTGCTTGTTAAAGTTTATTACTCAATTGACTGGTTGATAGTTCGCTCGGCTTCTAGCCAGTCGTCCAGCTCACGCTCACCATCAAAATTACGTTTCTCAGCAATGTAATAGGCTGCTTCTTCAATCATTTTATGATGCGTTGTAGTAAATGCTTGGTTGCTGTCTGGTAATTGAGCCGAGGCATTTTTACTTTTTGTTTGTGTCTTTGCCATAGACTTTCTCCAGCATTGTGAAAACAACTTTTCTTAGAATAAGGCAAACAACATGCCTGTTTTTTATGTTATTGATAAGTATTATTTTTTTTCGAGCAAGCAGGAGAGTTAAGATAATGTCTGTCGAATAAATGAGTCATTTTGATGATGGAATATCTGAAGAAATAAGGTAAATGTACCTTCAAGCAAAGTGTCTACAAATGTAGACAGCTGATGAATTTTTTATACATCCTCAATTAATGACCAAGGCCATGTTTGTTCATAAGCCGATATAGCATTGCTCTGGAAATACCGAGATGATTAGAGGCTTTACTCACATTGCCTTCATCCCTTTCCAAAGCGTCAATAATCGCCCGTCTTTCGGTTTCTTCTTTTATAGCCTTAAGTCTTTGTGTTCGTGGTTTGGTGTCGGTTAATTCAATGCCTAAATCATCGCTTTGAAGTTCTTCACCATCGCACATAATGACGGCTCTTTGTATTCGATTCATCATTTCACGGATATTGCCATGCCAAGCATAGCTTTTCATCATCGCAAGGCAATCTGATGAGAAACCACTGAACTGCTTATGATGTTCTGCTGAGAATTTATTCAGAAAATAATAAGCCAATAATTCGATGTCCTGCTGGCGATCTCTAAGGGGGGGTATTTTGATTTCAAGCACATTCAGCCGATAAAAAAGATCCGCACGAAATCGTTCTCGATACATCGCTCTCTCCAGATCAACATTTGTAGCGGCAATTACCCGAACGCGGACTTTTACTGTATCAACACTGCCCACCCGTTGAATGGTTCCCTCTTGCAGAAAACGCAGGAGGTTTGCTTGTTGTTCAAAAGCCAGCTCCCCGATTTCATCAAGCAGTAACGTGCCGTTGTCAGCGGCTTCAATGAAACCTTTTTTTTGCTGATTAGCACCGGTGAAGGCTCCCTTCTCATAACCAAATAACTCTGCCTGAATCAGGCTATTGGCGATACCACCGCAATTTACTGCGATAAAAGGTCCTGATAAATCTGACATTTCATGCAGAGCTCTGGCAACGAGCTCTTTGCCTGTTCCGGTTTCACCCGTAATCAATACGGTGCAGTCTACGCTTGAGGCTTTTTTAATAGCTTGTTTTAAATCATTGATTAGCCGGCTATGGCCCAGAAGAACTCTGTCAAAAATAAGATTGTCTGGGTGATCACAGGCCGAAGACATTATTTTGGCCTGCTCCAGCATGTTTGATAGCTGCATCTGTGTCAGGGGAAACAGATGATAATCATCAAAATAATTGCGCAGAAGCGATTTTATGGAAAGCTGTTCCAATAACGCCGAGGGTACCAAAGCCAACCACTTGATTTTTGATGCGGTAATAAAAGCTTTTAATCGGTCTAGGTTATCCAGCTGAGGATCATACTCACTGAAATCGACCAAGCCGATGGAGCCAGTGTGAAAAGATACTGGAGAATCCGCATGACTATTAAGGTCAAAAGTTACCACATGCCATTTAAGGTGTTTTAAATACGTGATGATAGGTTCAGACTCCTTTCTAAACCTAATAAAAATTAATGGCTTAAAAAATTTGTTTTTCATTCCTCCCCCCCTACTACTCGATAACACAGAGCAAGAAGCAGCGTGTTTCAAATGAAAGGACGAAACAGACTCAAATTAATTATAAGAGCAAATTTATTATTTGCTAATGATCTACTTGCATTAATACAGCAACGATCTGAAGTTCACGATGAACTTAGCTGCAGTTTTATTATTTCACTGGGAATACAGACTTATATTGATATAGATCAAAAGAAATGTAATAGCTGAAACAATTTATAATTCAGTCAATTATCAATAATATTTAATACGCATTTTTGATATTCACTTGGCATATGCACGATAAGCATAAAATCGTTTAACTAAAACGATTAATGAATCGAAGAAGATAAATAATAAAAACACCAAGCTTATTGATAAAAGCACCCGTATCTCAGGAAGAATCATTTCTAATTCAACGAGTAGATAGATAATCGATTGTACTGCAGAAAACCTTGAAGGGCTGGAACTAGTTTCCGCCCTTCTGCCATGAAAATGACTCGTATAGAACAACTAAACTGCCCGATTTTTTTGCCTTTATGGACAAAAAACAGCCCCCAGCAGGGGGCGAGGAAAAAACAACAGGTATTAATATTCCATCCAGTTTTTATGATTGGATTATCTTAGAGCTTAGTCCAACCATCAAATCGATCACAAATAGCTCACCATTTTATCGATCATATTAGTTAACAAACTTATCCTATCCAATTGAATTAAAATAAAAAAGTTTATTAGGCTTAGGCTTCTTTAGCTATTCGTATTTCACTTTTATCAGACAAATAGGCTTCTAGCGAGTCATCCAAAGCCTCCAACCAAGGGGTGTGATGAGGTGGCGACATAGTGCCGGTCATTAGCGACCGATACGAGTGATCACGGAAGGTCATAATGTTTTTCTTCTTATGATATTTCCATTCCAGGAAAGTCTGATTGACGGCTGGAATATCAAATGAAGGATAGTCCGTGGCATCAATTAATTCCTGGATGTAATCGCCCTGATAGGTATACATTTCTTCAGCCGTTTCCAGCGTCAGCTCTTTCTCCCGCCACATCATACTGTGCGCCTTCATGTCAGCTTTTGACGGTAATGCAATACGCCCCATGATAATGTCTCGAACATACCAGGCCTGCGCATCAAACATATTGAATGAGTACCATTGATCCTGCATGCCAAGATAGAAAAACTTCGGATTATCCTCCCAGACCACGCCTTTATAGAGATTCAGCGGCCACAAACGATTGTTGGTCTTTAAGCGTAAATCATCGGAGAGGAATGGGAAGTAATGTAAATAGCCGGTACATAAAATAATCGCATCAATTTTTTTCGAACTGCCATCGATAAAATAGGCCGTATCGGTATCAACTCTGACCAGATTAGGCTTTTCATCCCAGTTTTCCGGCCATTTATAGCCCATGGGTGCCGTTCTATAACAGCTAATCAGACTGCGGGCACCGTATTTGTAACATTGCGAACCGATATCCTCCGCAGAATAACTGCTGCCCACCAGCAAAATATCTTTGTCTTTAAATTCCAACGCATCACGGAAGTCATGGGCGTGCAGAATACGTCCACCAAATTTATCAAAGCCTTCAAAGGTGGGGACTTTTGGCGTAGAGAAATGGCCAGTAGCACAGACCACGTAATCAAATTCTTCAGCGTAAACCGTATCTGTGCTGTGATCCTGAACTGTGACGGTGAATTTTTGACTGGCATCATCGTAGGTTACATTGCGAACAGCGGTGTTAAAACGGATATATTTACGTACACCGGCCTTTTCTACCCGGCCTTTAATGTAATCAAACAACACTTCGCGCGGTGGATAAGAGGCAATCGGTTTACCGAAATGTTCTTCAAAAGTGTAATCGGCAAATTCCAGACATTCCTTGGGACCATTAGACCAAAGGTAACGGTACATACTGCCATGTACCGGTTCACCATTTTCATCCAGGCCGGTGCGCCATGTGTAATTCCACAAACCGCCCCAATCACTTTGTTTTTCAAAGCAGACTATTTCTGGAATTTCAGCCCCTTTTGACTGGGCGGATTGAAAGGCTCTAAGTTGTGCAAGGCCACTGGGTCCAGCGCCAAGTACCGCTACTCGAGTTGACATAGGTTCACTCCATCAAAGTTATTTATAAACATGAGGCTGCGTTTAATGCAGCTGTCAGCGTAAAAGTAACCTGCTATGGCGTGATGAAAAATCCTCTTCTATGGGTATCCCAAACAGGGTAAGTGGTTAATTAAGTGGAAAAATACCTATTTATTCAGCTATCTGAAAAATAATTCCCTCAACACCAAGTACCATTCCACTCTCGGAATACAACCCCCTGCCCTTATCAAGAACTACAATTTCATTTCCATTTGCCTGGGTGAGACGGTATTGAATGGTAAACGTGTTTTGGTTTTCCAGAGCGATCTGCACCTGCTCCCAGACATAGCCAGCATCTGCTGCATGAATCATCGCCCCCAGTGACACCTGTGGTTGATTCAACATAGTCTGGGCACTGTAACCGGTTACATTCTCACAGCCTTCACTGACATATTCCATCGACCAGCTGATATTGTTTCGCGCTCGATACAACATGGCCGGTAAACGATCCACCAGACTTTGCAAACTACGATAACTGGCATGACGCACCTGCTCGTTACGCACCTGGGGGGTAATATCACAAAGTGTGGCCGACAATGGATAGAGTTTATTTTTTTCCACTGACTGTAAGCGCATTTCACACCAGCGCAATTCGCCACTGGCACTTATCAGGCGAAACCAGATAACTTCTTTTGCTTCACAACGCATGTTCTGCAACAACTGTATCCAGTTAGAAATATCCTCTGGATGGAGAAAGTCAGTAAACACCTTGCCTTGGGTTTGCTCTATGCTGATACCGGTAATATCCTGCCAACACTGATTAATCATTATTATCTGATGCTGTTCATCGAGCATCATGACGACATCACTGAGACTATTTAGCAGCTGGGTCAATTGTGATGCTGTGGGGGCGGAGTTAACGATTTTATTTGGCCATTTAAGTAGGGTCATTTCAGCCTTCCCGGTCCGGCAAATCAGCCGAGTGATTATTGTGAGCCCATGCCGCCAATTCCAGTCGCGAGTGCAGATTCAATTTACGCAACAGGTTTTTGACATACACTTTGACCGTGCCATCGCTAATCCCTAACTCGCGGGCAATCAATTTATTGTTCAACCCCCTGGATATATGAAATAGCGTTTCACGTTCCCGTTCTGTCATCTGGGTAAACGCCGCATTCGATTGGTTGCCGGTTTCCGTTTTATGTTCGCGAAGATGTGATGCAAGAGATGTGACGGCTCCGGCGTTGATCACCACATTGCCTTTTACCGCTGATATCAGTTGGGAGAGGATTTCATCCGGCGGTGTATCTTTTTGCAGAAAACCGTTAGCCCCGGAACGCAACGCCTCAAGTAAAACTTCCTGATCATTGCAGGCGGTGATAATAATGATTTTGAGTTGCTCATCATGGTTGCGAAGCTGTTTGAGCACGTCTAGTCCCGACTGCTCTGGCATCTGTAAGTCGAGTAACAGAATATCCGGATAGGTATTGCTTAAATTGTTTAATAACGACCTGGCAGAATCATATTCAGCAATCACTGTCAGTTCATCACTGTCATTTAGCAGCTCCACTACCCCACGACGAAACAGTGGATGATCATCTACCACGACCACGGATATAGGCTTCATACTTTATCTCCAATATCCATATCCAGTTGCACCAATGTGCCACCATCATGCCGTTGCGATATTTGCAGTTTTGCGCCCACCCGCTCGGCACGCTCATGCATTATTTGCAAACCAAAACTGTCACTACGCGCTGCTGCGAAATCAATGCCTGTGCCGTTATCTTCGACCTGGATATGCAGTTTCCTGGGGTCTTTCAATATCAGTCTGACCCGGGCATGGCTTGCATGAGAATGCCGTACGATATTGCTGAGACTTTCACGAATAATGTAAAGGATCTGAATAGACTGTTTCGGTGGCAACAGATTCGCTGGCAACCGGTTATCCAATTCAAATACAATTGCTGACTGCTGTTCAAATTCTCTTACCGAATTGGTCACGCCCTGGGACAGACTCTCACTTTGCATGGTCAGTCGCGAGGCAGTGATCAGTTCACGAGTCTGATGATAGGCACATTGGGTATAGGCAGTCAAATCCTCAGTAATCGGCTTCAGCTCGGCAAACTCTGTTTTGAGACATAACTTATCAAGCTTGGCACTTTTAAGTTTCAGGTAACCCAGCACCTGGGCCAGTGAATCATGCAGCTCTGCAGCATAAATCGCCCGTTCTGCAGCCAACGCCTGTTTAACCTTGCTCTCACGTTGAAACCAGGCTTGTAAGCCCTTGGCAATAATCTGCTCCATTAACACCATTTCCCATTTGAGTTTTTTTTCATTCGGCAATGCCTGACTGAAAACCATCAAAAGCCAAATGGTCTGATTATCATGCTCAAAAAGACGGCTTGGAACACATGTAACTGAAGTTCCGTTTATCTGCAGATGAATATAACCATTTTCTTCTGGCCTTCTGATAGTGAAATGCTGATGCAGACTCTGAATCAATTTTTGTGATGGCGCTTGTTCCATCGAATGATGCAAAAATGATTCTGACGTTAATGGGTTGCTGAATAACACCAGTAGATCGCCCTGCTCAGCAGGAATGAATTGCTCATCTATCAATCCCTGTAACGAAGAGAGTACCTTGGGCAGAATTTCATTAATATCGTTGGCGGTTGCCAGTTTAAAAGCCAGATCATTCAAGTCCAGAGGAGGTTTGGGTTTATTTTTATGTTTTACAAACTGTAATTGCTGACTCAACCATTCTTGTATCGTTGGCCAGTTTTTCCGTTTGATATTGAGCATGACTCCATTGTCCTTCGGCTGAGGTCTTTTTTATCTCTACCGGCAGCTTTGGGCCAGTAAAAGACAAATAGCCACGAATACCATTTATCAGTGTAAAGCGTCATCACGCGAGGTTTTCCTTGCTGGAGACAGCAGTTTTTATGCCATCTAAAGTCAATTCAAGCCGGGGTAACCCCAATGAGGTATGCCATCAGGAGAATTGCTGCAATCTTGTTGAAGATAAATAGTGTGTCAGTAACAAGCAGCCATTTTTTTGGGAAAAGCAACTTCCTTTTATGCACTTTAATGTTGCGAAAAACTGAAAAAATGCACCAGATAAGCTCATATTTATCGCAGATTTTTCGTAATTGGGAATAACAGATGTTAGAACTGCAACAACAACAATGGGGGAAAGATTATTTTTTCACTTCCCCCTCAGAGAAGGTTATCAAACACTATCGATTAGCGGGGCATCAAGCGATAAAACTCTCGCTGTTGGCTGGCGATAAACTGGCAATATCCAGTCAGGATAAAGCGCAGAACAGTGAACTTATCGTATTGAATTCCAATGGCAAATCGGCGCCAGAGCTCCTGGATAACCGCCCCCCTGTTCCAGCAGTGACTATCAAACAACAGCTTGAACAGACAGGGGCAGCTGCAGAACAATTACGTGGTCAATTGGCAAACTGGCAAATTGATTCGAGCCATCTTGAGCAGGTTCTATCTATCTCAGGGTCAGAGACGGCAAATTTAACAGCGCTCAACGAGCTTAACGTCATCATCGTCGCGGCGGGTGCAAAAATGACGGTGGATCAACAGTCACCGGTGACAGAGATTGATATAAAAGTCACCTACGTCGAACCCAACAACGATTCATTGCCGGAGCCTTTAGGCCCGATTAAATCCGAGTTGCGAATCCCTCTCGCCTCAGCAAAAACCTATGAAGTCCAGAAAGGCGAATGGATCCAGATTATCGATGTTCATGGTAAGCAATGCTCCGACTTTGTCGCCTTTGATAAACAAGCCTTGGAACAGGGCATAGAAGTTGGTCTTGATGCGACCGCAACCCGGACGGTGATGGGCTTGAGTAATCCGGTTCCCGGTCTAAACTCACGTTTTCTGGGAACCGATCTGTTATCGATGGTGGAAGTGGTACAGGATACCGTCGGTCGTCATGACAGTTTCCTGTTGGCCTGCACACCAAAATACTACGACGACAACGGTTATTTTGGACATATCAGCTGCACCGAGAATTTTAACCGGGTACTGGCACCGTTTGGCATCGCTCCACGTGCCGGCTGGCCAGCGATCAACTTATTCTTTAACACGGCGATTGATGATTCAGGTGCTGTCTTTATGGATGAACCCTGGTCGCGTGCTGGCGATTATGTATTGTTTCGCGCCGATCGGGATCTTATCTGTGCCTCATCGGCCTGTCCGGATGATATTGATCCGGCCAATGGCTGGCAGCCCACCGATATTCATGTGCGTATTTATGGCGCCGAACAGAATTTTCCCCGCGCCATTGCCCATCGAACCACTTCTGAGGAGTTACCTCGCATGACCAAAGCATCCGGTTTTCATAACCGAACTTCTGAACTGACCAAAAAATTTATCGACTATGCCGGCTATTGGGTCGCCAATGAATACGATGGTTGGGGAGCCAATGCAGAATACCTGGCCTGTCGTGAACGAGTAGCGGTGCTGGATTTATCAGCATTACGTAAATTCGAAGTGGTCGGCCCGGACGCCGTGGCCTTTTTACAATATGTATTAACCCAGAATGTCAGCCGCATGGCGATTGGCGAAATTGCTCACTCAGCAATATGTCTGGAAACCGGCGGCATGATTGATGACGGTACTATTTTCCGGATGGGTGAACAAGCCTATCGCTGGATATGCGGCGCGGAATATACCGGTGTCTGGATGCGGGAAAAAGCTGAGCAAAAAGGTTTTAAAGTCAGTATTCGCAATGCAACTGAACAACTGGATAATCTGGCAGTACAAGGGCCGAAAAGCCGCGAATTACTAAGCGAAATAGTCTGGACTTCGGACAGCCAACCCAGTGTGGAAAAACTCAAATGGTTTCACTTCACCATTGGTCGTCTTAGTGGACCGTCTGGCATTCCGGTGATGATTTCACGAACCGGTTATACCGGTGAGCTAGGGTATGAAGTCTGGTGCCATCCGGATGATTCACCGGCCGTATGGGATGCTGTCTGGCAAGCCGGTCAGGCTTATGATATTGCGCCTATGGGTTTTGATGCGCTGGATATATTGCGTATAGAAGCTGGTTTAAGTATGGCTGATCATGAATTTACCCATGAAATCACACCATTTGAAGCCGGCACCGGATTCAGTGTGCCACTCGATAGTAAACAAGAAGACTTTATTGGCCGTGACGCACTGGCCCGTCAAGCTCCTGCAAGTCGTCATAAACTAATGGGCATGCTGCTTGAAGGAGGCGATCCTGCGGCACATGGAGATCACGTATATAGCGGCCGATTCCCGGTAGGCATTGTGACCAGTGCGACGTATTCGCCGTTAATGGGTAAGCAGCTTGCCATGGTTAGAGTCGCTCCCGACTTTGCACATATTGGTAAGCGACTTGAAGTCGGAAAACTGGATGGCCAGCAGAAGCGACTTGCTGGTGAACTGGTTAAGTTACCGTTTTATGATCCCAAGCGTGGGAAGCTGCTTTCCTGAGAAGGTTGCTCCTGGAGGCAGCAGTATGCTGTCTCCATTCACCTTTGGGTCTGTTCTTGTAAATTAGCGGCATGAAGATTTGAATTTGAACAATAACTAAACTCCCCTGCCTCAACTTAAACCCACTGTAATAATCCCTATTCGCGCCATCTAACTATTTGCTTAGTTTCCCCTTGCCCGCCAAAATGACGTGTGGCTGATTTGCAGCAACTCTTTCTTTTCAATAAAAACCAAATAAAGGAATGGCATGTCCGCCAGAGAACACGACGCTTCAGCTCTACAGAAAATTATTTTTGCTGTTGTAATTGTGCTGGTGGCACTAAATCTGCGCCCTATCCTGGCTTCAGTGGGCCCGCTACTTCCTGCGATTCAACAGGATATAACCCTCAGTTTCAAGCTCGCATCATTACTGACAACCCTGCCTGTATTTGCAATGGGACTGTTTTGTCTGGCCGGTTACCAACTCGCCCACCGCTTTGGTGTAAATCAAATCATTGTCTTTTCAATTGTGCTGATTGTTTTGTCTGCTGCATTACGTTTATGGGCTTTCGATGCCAGTAACCTGATCATCACCGCCCTATTGGCTGGACTGGGGATCGCCTTGATTCAGGCGTTGATGCCAATGGTGATCAAAAATATTTACGGTTCACAACATCCCAGAATGATGGGACTGTATATCACCGGCATTATGTTGGGAGCAGCAATCTCCGCGTCAATTTCCCCGTTTATTGAAGCTGAATATGGTTGGCGTATGGGGCTGGGCAGCTGGAGTCTGCTGGCATTAATAGCCCTGATAGCCTGGTGGTTTTACAAGCCCGATGCCAGACGTTTTCAGGATGATGACGCACAAATTGTGGCTACTCCGGGCCTATGGCGTAATAGGCGCAGCTGGTATCTGGCAATCTTTTTTTCATTGGGTTCCAGCTGTTATGTCTGTGTTCTGGCCTGGTTATCACCCTATGCCATAGAACAAGGATACACTGCAAAGCAGGCCGGTCTGATGCTTGGTCTTCTCACTGCGATGGAAGTCGTGGCCGGTTTATTATTCCCCGCTCTTTCGGCTAAAAATATCGACAGGCGCCGAATTCTTTATGTGCTATGTACACTGCAAATTATTGGATTTGGTGGTATGGCATTTAGACCGGATATAAGTTTATGGTTGTGGTCAGCAATTGCCGGGTTAGGTATTGGCGGGATATTCCCCATGGCATTAATAGTGACCATGGATCATCAAACAAACTCTCTGCTGGCTGGCAAACTGGCTGGGTTTGTTCAGGGTATAGGCTCAATGATTGCAGCTATCGCACCATGGATCGCGGGCTGGATGCGTGATTCATTGCAAAGTTTCACTATGGCCTGGGTTGTTCTCACTGGACTTGGAATACTTGCCTTAGTAATGGCCCGCGCCTTTAACCCAAGCCGATATGTTGCCGTTTATCCACACTAAGAAGCTAATTTAGCCTTGTTAAATTCCCGCAGATGAAACCAATTTAGCCTTAATCAGTCCCCTTTAGTGTCTCATTATATCTCGCATGGGCATTGGCCCCCTGCATGACGATGGCGTCCTTCAATGACCTTTAAACAGTTCCGGTGATTATCAATATCACCGTGAAATCTGTAAGGTATTGTTTTATTTATTAAATTTCAAAGGTGGTAATTTATGGCAGAATCAGCGAAACACAGCTTCAATCCAGATAAAGGTTATATCGCATTACTGGGATGGAGTCTGAACGCTGTTGAAGCTGCCGAATCATTCGATCGACAATATGTTGTCGTCGCGCCTGATTGGGCAGAAGAATATTGCACTGAGCACAACATTCCCTATATCAAATGGAATTTTGAACGACTCAATGATCGTTCGCTTGAAATCGCCCAAACACTGCAGGAAGCCGGTGTTGATGTGGCGATTCCGTTATTTGAAGAAACGGTTGAATGGGCCGGAGCAATCAACTCAGTGTTAATGAATAACCCCAGACTATTTGGTCAGTCACTGTTATTACGTGATAAAGCCTTGATGAAGCGTCGTGCTCAGCTGGGTGGCATTCGGGTTGGTATTTTTGAAGAAGCACATGATAAAGATGATGTAGTCCGTTTTCTGAAACGCGTTAATCAGACTCTACTCAAATTGGATGGCGATCCCAATGACCCTATTCATCTGAAGGCATTTGATAAAGCAGGTTGTCTTGGACACCGGGTGATTCGTACGCCTGATGAAGTGGACATGATTCCGGATGAAGAATTTCCGGTATTAATGGAGTCGCATTTGGATGGCTGGGAATTTGCTGTCGAGGCCTGGATCCATAACGGTAAAATTCGTTTTCTGAATATTTCGGAATATGTCACGTTAGGTTATTCAGTGTTTGTTCCGGCAACACCTGAACTTGAACAATATCGTCCAGAAATAACCAGACAGATCGAAAAACTGATTAAAACGTTTGATATTGAATTCGGTTTTGTACATCCGGAATACTTTGTTACCAGTGATGGTGAAATGTACTTCGGTGAAGTCGCCTATCGTCCACCCGGTTTTAAAGTATTTGAATTACTACAGCGGGCATATGGCTTTAATGCTTACCATGCGTTGATTCTTTCTTTCGATCCGAAAACGACTGAAGAAGAAATCAGCAGCTTCTTCCCGAAAGAAGTAGTGGATGCCAAAGGCGTCGCTGGATGCTTTGGGGTTTATCCCCGTCGTCGCGTGGTCAGTCGTTTGGAAATTCCACAGGAAACCGAAGATAATCCCTATTTCGATTATCATGAATTGACTGCACCACTGGAAGAAACCGTCACTAAACGCACCGCCTTTGGTACACATTGGGGTTTGCTATACTTCTTCGGCAAAGATCCCGTCGTGATGCGTGATTTACTAAAAGAACAGGAATCATTGGATTTCTATATTTAGTCGATTACCCTAAGCACACATGCAGTAAAAGCAGAAAGCAGGTAAACAGTTTGATTGAATCCAATGTCATTGAATATCCAGATCCGAATCAGTCCTTGTTGATTGAACGCCTGGATGAAGCCATTAAGCAATTGGAACAGGCGCCAAGTTTTAGCAAGCCTACCAAGGCTGGGCGCTTGTTTGATACCGTCAAGCGGGTTTTGCATGCCAACGGTGGCTTCAAGATTATTTCACAGCATATTGAGCGTATCGAAAAAGCTGGTGCGTTTGATAATTCAGATTATGCCAAACCGCAGATCCTGATACCGGCGCTGAGTGCGCCGGCACTGCTCAGTAATGATGTCTATACGGTGATTATTGAAACCTTAAGCGAATTAAGGTTTTTGGCAGTGACCAAACAGGAATATGTGCATCCGGAAATCTCGTCAGAACAGGCTCATCATTTTCTGACACAGGTACTGGCCGTTAATCTGAAACGCTTATTTTCGGCAGCCGATGAGGCAGAACGCGAATTGCAGGGTCGTTTGGCTGAGATCAGTCGGGGCTTGTTGCACCATCTGGCAGAAAGCATTGGCTATGAGCACGTTATTGATCAATTAATTGATGAAATCTGGCGAATTCTGCAGCAACGGCCTATTCAAGTCGATCATGTCAAACAGATGGTGACGCAAATTGCTATCTGCCGCCAAAATCCCGATATTGATATGGGCAATAGTGGTCAGGGCGCCGATCGATTGATTAGCAGTCTGTTCGGGCCAACACAGGCCTGTAGAGAAGATCCGGGCGTCGAAATTTATAAGCAACGACTGCAGAGCATGGACAATGCTGCACTTCAATATGAAGCCAGCGGTTTTGCCCGTGCGATGCATGATACCGGTCTGGTGTCGCCCTATCACTCTGTATTACTCAGACATTTATCGGAAGAAACTGATTATCTGTTAAGTGAGGCATTGGGCTTATCCTCTACCGGTCGAGATTGTCTGCTGAGTTTCAGTGATCTGGTACGGGCACTTATTGCTAAAGCTATTCATCCTGAAACCGCTCAAGCAGTTTACGGTCTTTCCTTAATGCTGGAGCGTGGCATTCTTTATCAACCTGCAATGGCGCCCTCTTTGTGGCGGCAGCTATCGCTCCCTCTCTCTCCAGCGGCAGAAGAACGTTTGAATTCGTTATTTGGCGATTCTCCAGGTGCAAGCAGCCGATTACTGGAAGGCGTGTTATGTGTGCTTGGACAGCCTTTAGGCATTGGCCAGGGTAATAACCCGACCTGTCAGTCGGCCAGAGCGATGTCGATGTGGGCCTATAACGATCCGGATTATCTTTTACAGATGGTGGTTTGGGCGGCACGTGATGATGAAATCATTATGCATTTCGAAGGTAAGGCAATTTCATCACAAGACAGTCTTTCAGGACTCGCCAGTCATTTACCCATGGATCTGGATCCGGTTTCACTTATCCTGGTACCGCATCTGGATCGGATTTATGCCGAAATGGGCCGTTGCTGTATTGATCGTGAGGGTGATCCTCATCGCTGGGTTAATCCGGAGTTTCATGGCTGGTGGTGTGGTCGCGGATTCAGTATTAATGTTGATGTAGCCTCAGGCAAACTAATGCAGCTGGAGGTGTTTCTCAGACATTTCTATGCCAGTTATCACCCCTATTACAATGACAATCAGCCATTGATTCATCCTCAACCGGCAGGTATTGCGGTTACTGATAGTGCCCTGCGGTTTGTTGGCTGGCATGCGATTACTATCTTAAGGGTTACACTGGATCCAAATAGTGTCATGCGAGTCTATTTCTACAATCCCAACAATGACAGCGGTCAGAACTGGGGCGATGATATTCAGGTCAGTACGTCGGGAAATTCTGAACGGTTTGGCGAAGCATCCTTGCCTTTTGAGGAGTTTGCCTCGCGGTTGTACATATTTCATTATGATCCGTTAGAGCCTGGCCAATTTGCATTGGTCAAATCTGAAGAATTACAACGTGTAATAGATCGTATTCATCGTAGCTGGGGAGCCAGTCGCTTACCTGAACTGAACGATTGAATAAAGCTTGGTTATCTCTAAAGATGACAACAGCATCGGAGATAAAAGATAAAAAAGCCTAAGGCAGCTCAAAATGATTTTCGTGTGATGGTCTGTCGTTTGAGTCGGAGTCTGACTGGGTTAAACTAGCCACCTGGTTTCTTCCCCTGTTTTTCGCTTGATATAGTGCTTTATCAGCCTGATGAAACAATTCATCCAGATGACTGCGTCCATCCCATTGCGCCACGCCGAGACTAGCTGTAACGTTGATTTTCTGATTTCGGTAAAGAACTTCAAGTGATTCAATTTCCGCTCGAATACGTTCAGCCACCGTATTAGCCAATTCATGATCAGCGCCGGATAAAAAAACCAGAAACTCTTCCCCCCCCATACGTCCAAATAAATCTCTGGGCCTGATAGCACTACTGATCGGCTCTACAATATTACACAACACTAAATCGCCGGCTTCATGCCCCAGGTTATCATTGACCTGTTTGAAGTGATCCAGGTCGATCATTATGGCGCTGGCAGTTTGTCCATCCAACCTTAAACGCTGTAACTCACGCTGTACTTCACCGAGAAAATATCGCCGGTTGGGAATACCCGTCAGCTCATCAGTTGCGGCACTTTTAGCCAATCGTTCATTGGCTTTTTGCAATGCTTGATTGACCTCTTTCAATGCCAAAGTGCGTTCGTTCACCCGCTCCTCTAAAAACTGGTTTTGTGCTTTTAATGCATTTTCATGTTGTTTAAGCACATCACGTTGATCAGAAATCTCTTGAATCAGCATCGCCAGGCCAATCGAGACTACAGCAATAATGGCAAGATATTCCTGCGTCAGCCAAACGGCATTCTGTGGTGTATTGACGATTATCGGATGGGTACCACGCATTAAGTGTTCGACAGCAAAAACGGTAATCAAAGCAACCGTTGCTGCTGCACCGACGACGCCCAAGCGAATTGCAGCCAAAATACCAAGCAATACTAACCAGATAGGCGTGAAAAACAAAAAAGCTTTTTCATAGACTTCAACGGTAAAGCTTTGATAACCAATCACAATCACAGCCGTCCAGAGAATTAATGCTTCCAATAAATAATGTAATTTAAATTGTGGCTGCCCTGCCTGAAGCCAGCGCCATAAAACCACAATCAACGGGGTTAATACCAGCATCGCCAACGCATCACCAAACCACCACAACTGCCATAAATTAATATAGCTAGTGTCGGTTCGCCCCATTAATACATAGACGATAGCTCCAGAAAGCCCGGCGAATGAAGCCGATAAAAATGGCGCAAAAAATAAAAAACATGCACCATTTTTAAGGTTTTTGAAATTAAAATTCTGACCACTTTTGCGTCGGATAAAAAAAGCTGCCAGTGAAACCGAAGCAATGTTGATTATTGCAAAACAGCTTGCTGCCCAGACCGGAAATGCCGGTATAGACGCTACCAGCTCTGCAATGATGCCGGCTATTGCAACAAAGGGTAGATAATGTTTTGGATAAATCAGAAATGCTGCCAGTAATATCGCATTGGGAGGCCAGAGGATGGCGATACCTTCGGGGGTGATGGTCTGATGAATGGCCACCAGGGCACCAAAATAATAGGCCAGCCCAACCAGCACCATCGCTTTAACAATCTGTAAGTTCAGATATCGGCTGAACAGAAAAACTGGTTTAGAGCCAATCATTAGCAGATCGCATGTATAACGTGATTAACAAACACCTAAAACCATCCGCTGACCATTAACCTGGCTAAAAATATTTTATCAATCATCTTCCCCCCAAGAACCGGATGAATTATTCATCTGTTTCAGTTTATTTTCTGTCGTAAGTTATAACAAATGACAGAAAAATAATGCTACTGCCAGCATTTTCTTCATTAAAGTCCTTTAATGAGCGTTTGATATACCTCTTATAGCTGTAAAGCCATACATTTATATGTTTATTTCCATAATGATAAAACTATCATTGCTCCGACACCGACTAACAATATTGCGGCCAGTTTATTCAAGTATTGATGTCCTTGTTTGAAGTACGACTGACCGACAGTTGATGCCAGAAAGGCATAAACACACTTTACCCCTCCTACCGCTATAAACGTCACTAGAAAAATAACACCGGTGTCGGTAAGGGTTAACTCACTTAACGTGACCCAGGCAGGGAAAAATCCCATGTAAAACAGAATCGCTTTATGATCTGCCAATGTCACAATAAACCCCATTAAAAAACTGCTTTTTAATGAGATCCGAGGATCAACTTGTAAAGCGGGTTGTTTCAAGGCTTTTTGACGCCAAAGCAGTATTGCCAGCCAGAATAGATAAGCCGCTGCCAGCATCCGGATAAGCAATTCCCAGTGACCTATTAATGGCAGTAACAAGCCCATACCATATAGTGCAATACTGATAAACAGAATGTCGGCCATCACAATGCCCAAAGCTACGGCAGCACCATGGCTGAAGCCGTATACAGCGGCTCTGGAGGAGACTAATAGCACGCTTATACTTGGTATGGCGGCCAGTATTGCCAGGCTGATAAATAACCCCAGAGACGTATGTATATCTATAGTTAATTCCATTTATAAAAGACTCGCTGTAATGCATAATTCTGAAAGTGGCTCTGCTATTCTGACATGTAATGCTTTTACCAAACTAATTTGGCAATATCATGATGACAGCTCGTCCAGCAAAAGCTTTATTGATGCATGAACTTTTTATTAAGTTGTCGATTGTAAGCATGTTATTGCTATTCGTTTTAATAACGACCAGCTGCTCCGATACCACAGTTAACCTGCCTGACAATCAACAGAATCTATGTGAGTTGTTTCGTGAACAACCCCGTTGGTATGACTACGCAAAAGTATCAGAAATAAAATGGGGAACCCCTGTTTCCTCACAAATGGCTTTTATACAATCGGAATCGAGTTTTCAAAGCCTTGTTCGCCCACTTAGAAGCAAATTACTGGACTTAATTCCTTGGCCACGAACATCATCTGCTTATGGCTATGCCCAGGCGCAAAATCAGGTTTGGCAGGAATATCTGGCAGATAACGCCAGTCCCTTGGCCCGTCGGACACATATGAAATATGCCACAGACTTTATCGGTTGGTACAACCAACGCAGTCAACGCATGTTAGATATCTCTATGGATAACCCTAAACATCTATACCTGGCATATCATGAAGGTCAAACCGGCTATCGGCGTGGTAGTTATAAGGCTAAACCACAGGTACAGCTTAAAGCCAGGCAGGTAAGTGAACGAGCCAAAAAATACTCAAACCAACTCGCTGAGTGTGAAGATGAGTTTAAATGTCGTCATTTTTGGCAGATTGGTCCATTCTGCCCAAAGAAACAGTCCTGAAATTTATTTCAGCCATAAAAAAACCGGCTGACGCCGGTTTTTTTATCAGGTTTATTGTGGGTTACTGATTTACCCATTCCCCATTGGCGTTACGGCAAGCAGTGCCTTTAACGACTTCACGTTGCCCGTCAATATAGGCGTCCATCTCGTATTCGCGACATGGGCGGTCATTCGTTTCATAGGTACGGGTAGGAGTAACACTGTATTGTGCTCCGGTATCAGGATTATTCCAGGAATTAGTACGTCCTGTAGGGGTATTTTCAAATGTTTCATATGTGCGGCGTCTGTCCAGCTCATCCATTTCACTACCAATATGACCACCCACCATTGCCCCTAAAATAGTACCGCCTATGATGGCTGCGGTTCGTCCAGTTCCACCACCAACATTAGAACCAAGTACACCACCTGCAACACCGCCTAAACCAGCCCCCACGTTTTGTTTACTCATCTGACAACCTGCCAGACTGACGGTAAAAATTGCTGCGATCATTATCGTGAATAGGGTTTTCATACACTGTCCTTATTATTTTTTTCAATTTATAAACTTCTGACTATATTCTAACGGATTAAATTCATTACTCTTGGGCGTGAAGCACACCTTTACATAAATTTTCACTTTGCAAAATAATTACCCTTTATATGATCTAAGGAGAGGCAACCTCTACACAGTTTCGACCAGACTGTTTTGCCCGATACAGGGCCTTGTCAGCATTCTGTAGCAGCTGGTGTGGTATATCTCCTCGTCCATCCCAACTACTAATACCCACCGAGATAGTCAAAGTGCCCAACTCTTTGTCCTGATAAACAATCTTTTTAGCAGCAATTTTTTCCAATAAAGTATTGGCTCGATCCAACGCGTCCTGAAGATGGGCGGCCGGCATCAATACAACAAACTCCTCGCCACCGTAGCGACAGGGTATATCTGTTTCACGAAAATGATCCAACATCAATGAAGCAACTATACGCAATGCCATGTCACCCGCGTCATGACCAAAACGATCATTAAACTGTTTGAAATTATCGATATCACAAATCAGCAGAGATAATGATTGTTGATAACGCTCAGCAAGTTGGAGTTCACGTTGCAGGGCATCATCAAAATACCGGCGATTTTTCAAGCCAGTCAAAGCATCTTCAAATGACATGATATGCAGGTCTTCTCTATGCTTGATACCACTCAACGTCACGCTTAATCTATCAATTGCCCTGAATATAAATTGTTCAATCACTTGCCGCATTTCTGATGTTTCAGTGGAAAGATCCAGCAGTTCAAAGGTAATGAACGTTTGTTTACCCAGCCGCAAATCATCAATCTCAATTCGATACTTATCATTCAAAACAGAATTTGGTGATAAATCCGCAAATTCATTGAAGGTCGATACACGCAGCTGTAGTGGTGCAAAAACCTTATGTAATTCCTGACAAATCATATTACCGGCCTGCTGCAGGCTCTGGCTAGGTTGTAGTCGACTTATCAGGGTTTCCAGTCGAAGGCTGAAGTCATTGATCAAAGCCAGTTGATTTGCCCGTTGCTGTTCAAGTAACACGTAATTCTGTAAAGCAGCAGTTCGTTCGCTCACCCTCTGTTCCAGCAACACATTTAATTCTTTTAAAGCCAGTTGGATCTGCCGATAATGTCTTAACGAAAC
Source organism: Methylophaga sp. UBA3613 (assembly GCF_002375415.1). Taxonomy (NCBI): domain Bacteria; kingdom Pseudomonadati; phylum Pseudomonadota; class Gammaproteobacteria; order Thiotrichales; family Piscirickettsiaceae; genus Methylophaga; species Methylophaga sp. UBA3613. The sequence continues at coordinate 331,906 of NZ_DFLS01000006.1, forward strand.
AACCACCAGAATTAACGCAAAGATTAACCCGCCAAAGGCCAATGGAAAGTTCACCCAGGGCACAAAACCATGAGCAATAATCATATCAATCAGAAAAAATATGGCATAAAGTCCAAACGCCCCCATGACCAACCTTTGTTCGGTATTCATCACCGTGAAATGACGAATACAAAACCAAAGCATGATCACCAGTGTGATAACAAATAACATATCGAAAATCGGGTAGAAATGGGCCAGGTGCCAGGCTCCAAACAATGTTAATACCAGACACAGCACTACATAAAGCATATGCATTTGGGCGATACGCAGCATCAATTTACCGCTTTGTACGGCGAGCCAGTAATTGAGGATCAATGCGATAAAAATCGGAATCGAAAAATACGATATAGCCGCCAAATAGGTTTTTGCTAACGGCGCATATATCAGTAGTTGTAATGCCTGGCTTTCTCCCAGCAGATTTCCTGCACTGGCAAGTGAAAATAATCCAAGATAAATAAACTCACGGTTATCACCGCGCATTGCAGAAAACGCAAATGCAATCAGTGCGATAAAGAAAAAGAATGCCGAAATCACTAAATCGCTATGCGAATTATTGAGTATATTCAGTAATGCTGCAGAGCGTTCAAGCAGCTTCTTTTCTCCCCACAAACCAATATCGGTGTAGTCAGAATAGACTCGGAAGTATAGCGTACGGCCAGCAAAATCATCTGGCAGACCAATGATATGCCATGGCCACCCCGCATACTCCCCCTTTCCCTCCGCATCAAATTCACCAAAGCGATAAATAAGCTGCTGATCGAGATAAACCTCGGCAATTAAATCAATACTGGAAATAAACACCACTGGATCGATCAGATTTATATCTGGCAACGTGGTGCGATACCAGATATTTTCTTGGCCCTGCCGATCAGGAGGATAGGTAGGCTTGGGAATGGACTGCCAGTCGGCATGACTTTCCTGATCCGGCATGGTCCATACCGGTTTTCCATCAACAAACGGTGAATCTCCCCAACGATATTGCCAATTTTCGAGATCTTTTTGTTCAGAGGTGGCTGCAGACAGTATTCCGTGAGACACCAATAGCATTATTAGTATCAGCAGACGCATCAAACGTCCTGCCAAGTAACACTGGTTGTTGGTTGAGTCAGTCATAGGCGTTAAGCGTAATGCTTTTATCCTCAGATAAAAAAATACCCCTTGATGGACTCAAGAGGTATTCAATTTTTTAGCCGACCCAACGTCTTGCATTATGGAACACCCTTAACCATGGTGCATCTTTGCCCCAGTCATCTGGATACCATGAATGCTGAACACTACGGATGACCCGTTCTGGATGAGGCATCAGAATAGTGACACGGCCATCTGTGGTGGTAAAACCGTTATGTCCATTTGCAGAACCATTAGGATTAAAAGGATAACGCTCAGTGGGCTGACCATAATGATCTACATAACGCATCGCCACTAACGCGTCCGACATACTGCCACCTTCGCTGAAGTCAATCCGTCCTTCTCCATGTGCAACGGCAATAGGCATGATCGAACCCGCCATATCCTGCAACAGAATGGATGGTGATTCGGTGATTTCAACCAATGAGAAACGTGCCTCAAACTGTTCAGACAAATTACGACTGAACCGCGGCCAATGCTCACTGCCAGGAATCAATGATTTCAATTGTGACAGCATTTGACAGCCATTACATACGCCAAGCGAGAAGGTATCTTCACGGGCAAAAAACGCCGCAAACTCATCGCGTGCACGCGCATTGTGTAAAACGGTACTGGCCCAGCCACGCCCGGCTCCCAGAACGTCACCATATGAGAAACCACCACAGGCCACCAGACCTTTGAAATCAGCCAGAGAAACGCGACCTTCAACAATGTCGCTCATATGTACATCCACTGAAGTAAAGCCGGCATGATCAAATGCTGCGGCCATTTCCAGCTGACCATTGACACCCTGCTCACGCAGAATCGCCATTTTAGGTCGCTGTCCACTGATAATAAATGGCGCGGCGACTTGTTCTTTGAGATCAAAACTCAGCTTAGCGTGCAAACCGGGATCTTGCTCATCATCCAATGCAGCAAATTCCTGCTCGGCACAATCAGGGTTATCACGCAATGCCTGCATCCGGTAGCTGGTTTCAGCCCAGAATTTTTGTAATACCTGACGACGCTGGTTTAATACTTGTTCATTATTAACGCTTATTTGAATCGTTTGATCTGTTGAGACTTCACCAATAAGATGACTGTGTTTGCTTAAATCAAACTGCTGCAGAACTTCCAGTACAGCATCTTGATATTCAGCCTTGATCTGGATCACGGCACCCAGTTCTTCATTAAACAACACTGGTAAGGCTTCACCCAGTCCATTCAAATTGATATTCAGACCACAATGCCCGGCAAAAGCCATTTCACATAAAGTGGTGATAAGACCACCATCACTGCGATCGTGATATGCCAGAACCAGTTGGTCCTGCTTCAATTGCTGCATGGCCGCAAAGAAGTTTTTCAGAGTACGTGCATCGTCTACATCCGGACCACGATGCCCAACCTGATTATAAACCTGGGCCAGAGCTGAGGCTGCCAGACGGTTATGACCGTGACCGAGATCCAGATAAATTAAACGGGTTTCACCCAGATCGGTCCGTAATTGTGGCGTAAGCGTTTTACTGGTATCGGTAACCGGCGAAAATGCGCTGATAATAAGTGATAACGGAGAAGTAACCGCTTTGGTTTCGCCCTTTTCATCCCAGACTGTTTTCATCGACAGCGAATCTTTACCCACCGGAATGGCAATGCCCAGTTGCGGGCATAATTCCATGCCAACGGCTTTGACAGTGTCATATAACAAAGCATCTTCGCCGCTATGACCACATGCGGCCATCCAGTTGGCTGACAGTTTGATATCACTTATTTTCTCAATATCCGCCGCAGCAATATTGGTTAATGCTTCACCAATCGCCATCCGACCCGATGCCGGAGCATCAATAACAGCTAATGGTGTGCGTTCGCCCATCGACATGGCTTCACCCAGTAAGCCGTGATGATCAGCCAGAGTTACCGCACAATCAGCCACCGGCACCTGCCAAGGGCCTACCATCTGATCCCTAGCCACCAGGCCAGTTATACTGCGATCACCGATGGTAATCAGAAAGTTTTTGCTGGCGACCGTTGGTAGTTTTAATACCCTCTCCAATGCCTCACTTACAGTAATACCACTCAGTTCCAACTCGGGTTTAGGTATGCTGTGATGTTTGACATCGCGCAGCATTTTTGGCGGCTTACCCAATAGCAGCGATAACGGCATATCGATTGGATTATTTTCAAATTGGGCATCTCCCAGCAATAGATGCTGATCTTCGGTGGTTTCTCCTACAATCGCCCAGGGGCAGCGTTCTCTTTCACAAATGGCCTGGAACAACTCAATATCTTCAGGGTTTACGCCTAATACATAGCGTTCCTGAGATTCATTACACCAGATTTCCATCGGTGACATGCCCGGTTCATCATTTGGGATGACCCGAAGTTCAAATCGCCCGCCACGACCACTGTCATCCACTAACTCCGGAAACGCGTTGGATAAACCACCGGCACCAACGTCATGAATCGAAACAATTGGATTTTTATCATTAAGTGCCACACAGCGATCAATAACTTCCTGACAACGGCGCTCCATTTCCGGATTACCGCGTTGCACCGAAGCGAAATCCAGTCCCTCTTCACTGGTACCGGAAGCCACCGAGGAAGCTGCACCGCCCCCCAGACCTATCAACATTGCCGGGCCACCAAGCGCAATCAGCTGCGTGCCTGGTTGCATGATATGTTTTTCAACATGCTGAGGTCGAATACTACCCAGCCCACCAGCTACCATGATGGGTTTGTGATAACCCCGCATTTCAAAGCCATCATCAGATGGCACTTTAGCTTCATAGGTGCGGAAATAACCGCATAAATTGGGGCGGCCAAATTCATTGTTAAATGCCGCGCCACCTAATGGGCCATCAATCATGATTTGCAAAGCAGAAGCGATACGGGCCGGTTTGCCGTAATTGGTTTCCCATGGTTGTTCAAAGCCGGGAATCTGCAAGTTTGAAACCGAAAAACCGGTTAAACCTGCTTTAGGTTTAGAGCCACGTCCGGTGGCACCTTCATCACGAATTTCACCGCCGGCACCAGTCGCCGCACCAGGAAAAGGTGAAATAGCCGTTGGGTGATTATGGGTTTCAACCTTCATCAGAATATGCTGCTGCTCGCCTTCGTAGCAGTAGTGATTATCACTCATATCTACCTGAAAACGATGGCTGCGTGGGCCTTCGATAACGGAAGAGTTATCGTTATAAGCTTTAACGACACCTTCAGGATGTTGTTCGTGGGTATAACGAATCATATCGAACAGGCTGCGATCCTGGGTTTTGCCATCAATAATCCAGTCAGCCTTGAATATTTTGTGACGGCAATGCTCAGAGTTCGCTTGAGCAAACATCATTAATTCTATGTCATTCGGATTACGATTAAGTGCTGTGAAATTATCAAACAGGTAATCAATTTCATCATCAGCCAGAGCAAGGCCCAGATCTTGATTGGCTGCAACCAATGCCTGACGTCCACCGTTAAGAATATCTACAGATAATAATGGTCTTGGTGCTGTATGCATGAACAATTGTTCAGCGTCTTCTTCATTATTAAAAACACTTTCAATCATGCGATCATGCAATTTTGCTGCAATCGTAGCGCGTTGTTCACTGCTGAGAGTAGATTGGCTGGTGACATAAAAAGCGATACCGCGTTCAATCCGAACAATGTCTGTTAAACCGCTGTTATGTACAATATCGGTCGCTTTACTGGACCAAGGCGAAATAGTCCCGGGACGCGGAGTAATTAGAAACAGGTTTTCCTGAGCTTGCGCGCTGCTACTGCCTTTACTGGCTTCGAGCATCTCCCCCAGGGTAACAAGATCCGTTTGATTAAGTTGACCATCACTTTCCAGTTCAGCGAAATAGTGATATTCACTTCTTAACGCACTGACTGCAGCGACTTCAGCGCGGATAGCGCGCAGCAATTTTTCAATTCGGAAAGCAGAGAAAGCCGGACGGCCAACCAATTGCAGCATTTGAAACCCAATTCAGAGAAAATTAAAGCGATAATGATACTTTATACGCCCGAATTCGCCCAATAAAATTGAGCTTTAATGATGACTGAAAATAGTTCCACTCCCCGTAAACCCAGCCCTTTCAGACTACTTGCCGTGATGATGTATGACAGCATGTTATTGGTCTCGGTACTGTTAGTCGCCGCTGCCGTTGCGGTAGCCCTGAATGGCGGTGAAGCAATCGGTGCCAATAATCCATTCTTTTTTGTCTATCTGCTGGGCGTGGCATTTATTTTTTATGGCTGGTTCTGGACCCATGGCGGACAAACACTTGGCATGCGTGCCTGGCGGGTTTATCTCATCAGCGGCCAAAATACCGGGATCAACTGGCAGCAGGCATTTCTGCGCTTTATGGTTGGCCTCTTTTCCTGGCTGCCATTAGGTTTGGGATATTGGTGGTTGTGGCTGAGCCCCGATAAACTCAGCTGGCATGATATTGCTTCAGGTAGTTACCTGGTGTATTCACCTAAAGAGAAATAGCGGACTAAGCCTTTAATCTGAGATACGTTCCAGATTGATCATTTTATGATTGTCATCAAAGCGGATTTTGAAGCGACCATGAATACCGGTTTGTGTAATAAAACGCCGAACATGCAATGCAGGAAACTGAAGAGATTGTCCCGAATCGGTTATCGCAACAACAGCAGAAGCTTCGCCTCGATAGTAGCGCATCGCCTCTTCCCTATCGACATGAAGTCTAAACGTTAAGACTTTGACCACTAACGAGAAAACCTCTAAACATATCGCTTAAATTACGCAGCATTTGTTGTTTGTCTGAATCACTATACGGCACAGCTACGCCCTGGCCCCAGATCGGTTTTGGCCAGACGGCATCAGTTTTAAAGCGAGCCACATGATGCACATGTAACTGCGGAACCACATTTCCCAATGCCGCAATATTCATTTTATCGGCCTCGGTGAGTTTCATCAGTTTTTCGGCGACTAATGCTGACTCCTGCCAGAGTAATTGCTGATCCTGCATCGAAAGATCATAAATTTCACTGATATCTTTGCGACGTGGCACCAGAATCACCCACGGGAAACGGGCGTCATTCATCAGTAACACTCGGCACAGTGGTAAATCACCGATCAGAAATGTGTCCGCAGCTAACTGAGGATGTAATTCAAATTTCATTAATCCGCCAGATATTTGTTAACGATCTCATAGACATCAGATGAGAGATCCTGCTGCTGAGCAATATTTTGCAATGCATCGCGCATCATTTGCTGGCGTTTTGCATCATATCGGCGCCAGGAATTGAATGCACCCAATTGCCGCGAAGCCACCTGCGGATTAATTTTATCCAGCACCAAAATCTGTTCAGCCAGGAAACGATAGCCACTGCCATCTTTTGCGTGAAATAACGCTGGATTGTTACGACAAAACTGACCGATTAACGCCCGAACATTATTTGGATTTTTAATGCTGAACGCAGGATGTTTCATCAACCCTTTAATCCGAATCAATGTATCCGGGAGGCTGGATAGAGCCTGCACAGTAAGCCATTTATCCACCACCTGCCGGTCATGCTGCCATTGCTCATAAAATGCGCGCAAGGCATGTTCACGTTCGGTACCTGGCTGATCCACCATCAGACGCAGACCAGACAGAGTGTCTGTCATATTATCTGCCTGTTTCATCTGTTTCAGGCAGCGCTGAGTTTGCATCGGATCGCCGGTTGCCATCAGATAGCCCAGACAGACGTTTTTCAGGCTGCGTCTTCCCATATGCTCTGAGTTAAACTGATACGGCACATTTGGCAAATTATGCTGCTGATACAAAGCATCAAACTGGGCTTTCAACTGCGTTGCCAGGGTATCTTTTACAAATTTACGCACACTATGGATGGCATCCACGTCAGCTACTTTCATCTGTGCTGCCAGATAATTCTCTGAGGGCAATGTCAGCATGCGCGCTACCAATGCGGGATCAGCCGTTTTATCCTCTAATACAGCAGCACATTGTTTTGACAAAATTTCCGGCAATTGCAGCGTTTTATCTTGCTGATAATCGTTGATTAAAGACAGCATGACTTGGATGAAGAGACTTTGTCCGGCATCCCAACGATTAAAACTGTCTTTTTCATTGGCCATCAAAAACGCAAGTTCTTCATTATCACGCTCAATCAGTAATTTAACTGGCGCGGAAAAGCCACGAAGTAAAGAGACAATCGGCTTGTTATCTACCCCGATAAAACGGAATACTTGCTCTGCTTCGCTTAGTTCAAGTACGCGGGTGTCGTTATCATAGGGTTGAGCTTCATCAATCAATTGTAAAGGCAAACTATTACCTGCAGCATCCAGTAACCCCATTGCAACTGGAATTAAAAATGGTTGTTTTTCGGTCTGTCCCGGTGTGGCTGGGCAAGATTGCTGCAAGGTTAAGGTCAATATTTTCTTTGTTGCATCATATTGATGAGTGGCTGTAATAACCGGTGTTCCGGCCTGGGAATACCAACGTTTGAACTGGGTTAAATCAATACGGTTGGCATCTTCAATAGCTTTAACAAAATCGTCCGTGGTCACTGCCTGACCATCATGGCGGTCAAAATATAAATCAGTGCCTTTACGGAACCCCTCTTCGCCAACCAGGGTTTTGATCATGCGTACAACTTCCGCACCTTTCTCGTAAATGGTCACGGTATAAAAGTTACTGATTTCGATATAGCTATCGGGTCTGATAGGATGCGCCATCGGACCGGCATCTTCAGCAAATTGCAAACTGCGTAACTGATCAACATCATCAATTCGTTGCACCGCGGCAGAATTCAAATCCGCACTGAAAGATTGATCCCGCATCACGGTAAAGCCTTCTTTAAGGCTTAACTGGAACCAGTCACGACAAGTCACCCGATTACCGGACCAGTTATGGAAGTACTCGTGGCCGACAATGCTTTGTATGGTGTAAAAGTCGTTATCCGTAGCCGTTTTAGGACTGGCCAAAACGCAGGCAGCATTAAAGATGTTCAGCCCTTTGTTTTCCATCGCCCCCATATTGAAATCATTAACCGCAACAATCATGAAGACATCTAAATCGTACTCACGGCCATAAGTCTCCTCATCCCAGCGCATGGATTGCTTTAAAGACACCAGTGCATGATCACATTTATCGTGATTTTCTTTATCGACATAGATCTGCAAGGTCACGTCACGTCCGCTTAAGGTCGTAAAGCTGTCCTGTTGCATATAGAGATCACCGGCAACTAAAGCAAACAAATAACAGGGTTTAGGATGTGGATCATGCCAGCGAACCCAATGCCGTCCATCCGCTAATTCACCCTGCTCTTGCAAGTTACCGTTTGATAAGAGAATTGGCCATTTCTGTTTCTCAGCCGTGATGGTCACGCTAAATACGGCCATCACATCAGGGCGATCCGGATAATAGGTGATGCGTCGAAAGCCCTCTGCCTCACATTGAGTGCAAACCAACGCGCCTGAATGATATAAGCCTTCGAGCGCGGTATTTTGATCTGGATAAATCTCGGTGACGATTTCCAGCTGAAACTTTTCCGGTAATGTCGGCAACACCAGCTGAGTATTGGAGCGTTGAAATTCTGCGGCAGTTAATGTCCGTCCATCAAGTTTGATACTTATTAACTCTAAATGCTCGCCATTTAATACACAGGCTTCACCTGGCCCTTTTGGATTACGCCGCATGTTCAGAATACTGGTCACACGAGTCGTTGAAGCGTCCAGATCAAAATGCAAATCAACGTTGTCGACCAGATAAGACGGGACGGTGTAATCCGCGAGACGAATCGTTTTAGGGGACGCAGGTGCGTTCATTAAATTAAAAATCCTCTTGATTAACTGGCCAGTACTGATAAGCAGGCTCTTCATATGGATGTGCGAGTTTCAACGCTGAGACAACAGCTTTGATAGTCTCGTTCGAGCAAATCGTTTCAACTCGATATTCGTTTACTTGTTCCAGTTTTCCGTTTTCACCAATAAATGGCTGGCTGTCTTCTAAAGGTCGGAACTGGCCCATACCTTGTGTTTCCCAACTGCAGCAGTCATAACCATCAAAATGTCCTGCTCCGGCATTAAAAATGGCTTCTTTAACCAATTCTTTATGGGTTTCAGGAACAAAAAACACAAGTTTGTACATGAGGTTTACCTCCACTGCCATTGCTGGGCTTCACCGGTCCCAGCAATACTCAATACAGCGCTTGCATTGGCATTAAACGCTACAGCCTGTATGACCATTCCAGGATTAAGTGGATTCTGTCTGGTCACTTTCCAGCAACGTAATTTGTCACCTTGGGGTAATTGCCAGACGCAAATTCGTTCTGCCGCGTGCCCGGTTACCAGTAACATGCCATCTTCTGAAAAATTAACGGCCGTTGTGGTCGTATTAAAAACCGGGAATTCTGGAACTGGCAACGATTTTGGCCAGGCGGAACTGCGTAGCTGAGATTGCAGACTGCCATCCGCCAATGACCAAAGATAAGCATGGTCATTATCCGCTGCGGTAAATGCAAAACGATTTTGTGGATCAAATTTCACCAGAGTCACAGTATTACCATGCACCCAGTTCTGTAACTGCTCCCCACTCTGCAGATCCCATAACCGAGCAGTCCGATCATCACCGCCAGTTAAAGCCATTTTACCATCCGGTGAAATAGCCACGGTATTAATAGGATGCTTCACCGGCGAATCGACTGCAGTACCATCGTGTTCAAATACATGAAGAACCCGGTTGGCGTTAATATCAAAATAAACTGCTGTGCTATCTGCCAGTGCTAATAGCAAAAACTGGCCATCAGGCGAAATATCTAGTGCTTTCACGCGCAATGGAAATGTCAGTCTGTTTTCTGGCATTCCGTTATCCGTGTTCCATAACATCACCGTATCAAGTTCTACGGTAGCGGCAATCGGACTGGATTTAGCTAATGCCACGGTAGTGCTGCGAACCGTTTCCTTCTGCTCACTTTGCCAGCTGTATTTCACCTGATTGTTTTGCAGGTCCCATAGTCTGGCGGCGGCATCGACATCGGCTGATAGCAAAAATTTTCCATCTGCTGAAAAGGTAGCGGCATAGCTACCCTCACTATGCTGCCACTGATAAATTTGTTGCGGACGATCTTCACAACCAACCAGCAATAACAGCAACCCTGGTAAAACGAATCTGCTGATATTGCGCACAGTCATAATCTCAATCAGGATTTTGGTAAAGTCACGCCCTGCTGACCCTGGTATTTACCAGCCCTATCAGCATAAGAGGTCTCACAGACTTCATCAGATTCAAAAAACAACATTTGTGCTACACCTTCGTGAGCATAAATTTTGGCAGGTAATGGCGTGGTATTGGAGAACTCCAGGGTGACCTGGCCTTCCCATTCTGGTTCCAATGGTGTGACATTAACAATAATGCCGCATCTCGCATAGGTAGATTTTCCCAGACAAATAGTCAAAACATTGCGTGGAATTTTAAATGACTCAATAGTACGAGCCAAAGCAAACGAATTTGGCGGAATGATGCAGACATCAGAATTGATATCAACAAAACTACTGGCATCAAAGTTTTTTGGATCAACAATCGCCGAATTGATATTGGTAAAAATTTTAAACTCAGTTGAACAACGTACATCGTAACCGTAACTGGACGTGCCGTAGGAAATAATACGTTGTCCTTCTTGTTCACGAACCTGTCCTGGTTCAAAAGGCGAAATCATACCTTGCTGTTCGGCCATACGCCGGATCCATTTATCTGATTTTATGCTCATAATCCGTCAATTTGCTCAAAAGATGTTGATGATAGCTTGATTAGTCGTTCTTGATAACTATATTCGGGAATGCTGCGGAATAATTTTTGCCCTGCATTGCCAGGTTGGCGGCGATTCGGCGAGCTATCACACGATAGGCTAAAGCGATATCTCCATCTGGATCTTTGACTACCGTCGGCTGACCATTATCAGCATCTTCGCGGATATGAATATCCAGTGGCAAACTGCCAAGCATATTCACACCATATTGATCAGCCATTGATTGTCCACCGCCGGCACCAAAAATATGCTCTTCATGACCACACTGGCTGCAGATATGGGTACTCATATTTTCCACTACGCCGAGTACTGGTACTTTTACTTTTTCAAACATTTTCAATGCTTTGCGAGCATCCAGTAAGGAAATATCCTGTGGCGTAGTGACGATGACTGCACCGCTGACCGGTACTTTCTGTGACAGGGTCAGCTGAATATCGCCGGTACCCGGTGGTAAATCAATCACCAGATAATCCAGCTCTTTCCAATTGGTATCGCCCAACATTTGCTGTAAAGCCTGCGTCACCATCGGGCCACGCCAGATCATTGGTTCTTCTTCATCGATTAAAAAACCAATCGACATGCTTTGGATACCATAGCTTTCAATTGGTTCGATTGATTTGCCATCAACTGATTCAGGACGTTGAGTGGTGCCGAGCATACGCGGTTGACTTGGACCATAAATATCAGCATCCAGAATACCCACGGTGGCGCCTTCCGCTGCCAGAGCCAATGCCAGATTAACTGACGTGGTAGATTTACCTACCCCACCTTTACCTGAGGCCACGGCAATAATATTTTTTACATTTTCCAGCGCTGGCACACCCTGCTGTACTTTATGTTTTACAATTTTAGTTGTGATATTGACGCTTACATTCGCTGCGCCTTCCGCTTCAATCAATTGTTTTAGGTTTTGTGCCAGTTCTGCAGCATAGCCTTTGACCGGATACCCCAAAGTCACATCGACCTGTGTCTGATTATCGTCCTGCGATACTTTGACCGTGGCGCGGGTGTCGCCCAGTGTTATCAGTGTTGATGGATCCTGATAATTTTTGACGATTTCCTCAATTTGCGCGGGGCTAGTCATGCACGACTCCTGTAAATTTCAAAGCTAAATTAAACTCAATATTTTATACCCTGCTAAAACTGGCTGCATCCACACTGCTTGCAGGGCTATTGGCGGATACAAAGAAAAACACCGCTATAACAGCGGTGTTTAAAGTGTTTAGCGAGTTTGCTCAGGTCCAGTTAATGTGTGTTGTAAAGGCCAATCTCGGTAATTAAAGACCTGACCTTCCTCCCGAACGCGGGCAATTTCAGTCAAATCCAGATCAGCACAGACCCAACCAGGCTTGTCAGCTACGCCTTCAATCAAGATACCGTTATCGGTAAATCCATAATCCACCGGGGTATAAATGCTGGCACGCCCGGTATTCACATCAACAGCTTCTGACCAGCGAGCTTCACCAAATGTAGGAGATTGCACAACATAACATTGATTTTCCAAAGCCCGTGCCTGACAGCCAATCCGCACCCGATGGAAACCAGCCTGCGTATCGGTACAACTTGGGGCCAATATCAAATCGGCGCCAGCCTTAACCTGCTGATAGGTAATCAATGGAAATTCAATGTCATAGCAAATACTGACCCCAATACGCCCGACATCGGTATCCAGCACTTTAATCTGTTGGCCTGGATGAATTAACCATTGCTCATTTTCGAATCGGGTCATGATCAATTTATCCTGGAAACCAATCAGCCCATCCGGTCCATAGAGATTGGCACGATTACGGAATGTGCCGTCTTCCTGCAGAACCGGAAATGTGCTGGCCAGCATCATCACATCGTATTGTTTACAAAGTTGATGATGCAAATCCTGCCAGTCCGCATAGACATCCTGCATTGAATGTAATTGCTTACCAAGATCGGTATAGATGGCTTCACCAAAGAGTGAGGCCAGTTCCATACTGCCATATTCGGGAAACACCAGTAGTTTGGCTTTCTCTTCAACGGCTTCGGCTACCCACTGCGTCAATTTATCAGTGAATTGCGACCAGTCTTTGAAAAAACCAATATCGTACTGTGCTGCAGCGACTTTTACTTTGCTCATTTACATCAAACTCGGGAAATCGTTAGCGAGACATATAAGATTGGGCTTTTTAGCCTTACTTCAATGCCAGATAATATATTTTTAACGGCTTATTAATGTCTTTAATAACAAGCTGTTGATATACAAACAAAATTACTAGAGTCTATCGTTCTTTCAGAAGCATTATTAATGTTCAACAGACTCTAAAGTTTTTTCATCCAGAAAGTCATCGGCTTAGGTGACTCATGCTCTTCATCCAGTTCTTTCCAGCTGAATGTCGTGTTGAGTTCAGGATGCTTTTCATAGCCGCGTTTACGCCAGAAGTTGTCAAGAGGCTTATAACCTGAGGGTCGGCGTGGATGGTCTTCTGGGCGCTGTACTCCACAAAAACAGCTGAATTCATATCCGCCCAGTTCTTGTGCATGTTGCTCACGATGTTCAAAAAACGCTACGCCGGCACCTTTGCCACGGTATTGTGACAACAAGACCGATTCACCACAATAAAATACGCTATCAACATCAATACCCGCTTTGATAAACGGCGCTTTAACTTCATCAGTTTCATATCTCAGCGGAATACCCGTCGATGCACCAACGACCTTATCGCCATCAAAAGCTAAAACAATCACGCTGTCAGGCGCTTCGATATAGGTTTGCAGATAGCGAGCTTCGTAATCCGGATCACCATCATAGAGATAGGGAAAGTCACGGAAAACCTCAATGCGTAATCTGGCAAGTTCCGGGATAAATTGATTCAGTGCTTCGCCTGATAAGCGTTTCAATTCCAGCATAGTTATCTCACTTAGTGCAATGGAAAGGCAACCATAAAAAAGCCAAGCTGGATAGAACATCCCAGCCTGGCTGATTGGCCTGCAGTTTAACCGACGACTTGTTTAACCCAGTCTTCCAGGTTGTAGTAGTTAGTGATGCGAGCCACTTTGCCATCACGAATCACAAAAAACGCACCAGCAGGCAGATTGTATTTCTGGCCGTTAGCTTCTGGCAAACCTTCATCGGTGCTCAGATATTCGCCTAGTACGGTGAATTCAACAGCAGCACGATCGCCCGCTTCATTAGTGGTGATGGAAATATCCACGATTTGTTCTTTGTAATGGGCATTCATGCGATCCATAAATGCAGAGAATTTTTCTTTACCAATTTCGCGTCCGGCCTGGTTAACATCATGAATAACGTCATCAGTCAGCATATTCAAAAATGCATCCATATCCTGACGGTTGAATGCATCGTAGTAGTTTTGCAGCAATGTGATTGTAGCTTGGCTCATGTCGCAGACCCCAGAGAGTAAAAAAACCGCGAATTTTAACGTGTAAACGCTTCAAAGAAAAGCAAAAACTGCTAATTAACCACAGAGACACGGAGGGCACGGAGATTTTAAAGTTATCCGCAGATTACGCAGATTTTCGCAGATTATTTTTGTCGGGTTACGCTGCGCTAACTCGACCTAAGTTTTTTAACAATATTTAGGTCGGGTTGAATTTATGAAACCCGACAAAGCACAAATGCTTAGATGATGTTGGGTTTCGCACAATCAACACAACCTAGAGTCCTGTTAAAAATTATAAATCTGCGTCCATCTGCGTAATCTGCGGATCTATTTTTTGTCTCTGTGCCCTCCGTGTCTCTGTGGTTAATTTTTTTAACCGCAAAAAATCATTGACGACTACGAGCAGTGATCCCCATTAACTTGTAGGTTAGCATTGATGCAGCAAAGTCATATGCATGAAACCCTTCAATTGGTGCAAACTCCATGACATCAAAACCAATAATTTCACGTTGTTTGGCAACCGATTCAAACAGATTCAATGTCTGGTACCAGCTAAGGCCACCCGGTACTGGTGTGCCTGTTGAAGGAAACACACTCGGATCCATACCATCAATATCCACCGTAAAAAACACTTTTTTCGGGAAATCATCGGGCAAGGTAATGCTGTTGATATTATTCGGCACCAATTCATCGGCATCCTGGTAATACACACCAAACTCCTCTCGCACCAGCATCTCTTCTTCACAAAATGCACGAATTCCCAGTTGGTATAACGGGATACCCATATCCACAGCACGTTTCATTACTGAGGCATGGCTCAAAATATCGCCTTCATAGGCATGACGCAGATCAGCGTGGGCATCAATCTGCACAATACCAAAATCTTCGATGCCGGCATCTTTTAACCCTTTAATGACGCCATATGTCACAGTATGTTCACCACCTAACACTACAGGAATTCCGCCATTTCGGATGATTTCAGCGGTGGCATTAGCAATGTTATCAATCACCTGTTGCGAGCTAACGCTGCAATCGACTGGCGGGCAAGTATAGATGCCCAAATCACATGGATTACTTTTGCCGTCCCATTTTTCCAGCTGCCAGGATGCATTCAAAATCGTTGAAGGCCCTTTATTGGTGCCGCCACCATAAGAGACCGTTTTTTCATACGGAACAGGCAAAACATGGAACATCGCCTGTTTTGGATCGGCCTGGTCAATCTCGGAGCCCAGGAAAATCGGAAATTCTTCGTTCAATTCGGTGTTCATGACAGTCGCTCTTTAAAATCGCTGTAGCCAAAGCTTTTGACTACACGTAAATCATCGGTTTCGGAATTCCAAATAGCCAATGCCGGTAATTTGGTGCCATTAAATGTCGTGGTTTTAACCATGGTGTAATGGCTCATATCTTCAAATACTAGACGTTGACCAATTTCCAGTGGCTTATCAAAGCTGTAATCACCGATCACATCACCCGCCAGACAAGTTAATCCTCCCAATCGATAGGTATGTGAATTTTCATCAGGCAAACCTGCACCGGTGATATCCGGACGATACGGCATTTCCAACGTGTCGGGCATATGACAGGTAGCAGAGGTATCGAGAATCGCCTGATCAAGGTGATTCCAGCTGATATCGAGCACCTCGCAACTCAAAATACCAGTACCAATTGCCACCGCCTCACCCGGTTCCAGATATACTTCGACTTGATGCCGTTGTTTAAAATCCTGAACCAGTTGAATTAAACCATCGATGTTATAGCCATCAGCCGTAATATGATGGCCACCACCAAAATTCACCCACTGCATCTGTGGCAGCAAATGGCCAAACTTCGCTTCCATAGCCGCCACAGTTCGCTGCAATGGTTCAAATCCTTGCTCACATAAAGTATGAAAATGCAGCCCAGAAATACCATCCAATGCAGTTTCATCCAGTTGCGATAACGGAATGCCTAAACGTGAACCGGGAGCACACGGGTCATAAATTGGCACTGCACCTTCAGAATGTTCTGGATTGATTCGTAAACCAAAATGCAAATCTGGACGCTGTTTTTGCATTGCCAGGCACTGATCACGAAACCGCAGCCATTGGCCACAAGAATTAAACACAATGTGGTGGGCAAAGGTCAGCAGTTCATCAATATCCTGTTGACTGAAGGCCGCAGCAAATACATGCACTTCCCCACCGTATTCTTCAAAACCAAGCCGAGCTTCATGCAAACCACTGGCGCAAGTGCCGCTCAGATATTTGGCGGTCAACGGTGCCAAAGACCACATTGAAAATGCTTTCAAAGCAGCCAGAACTTTTGCACCACTGGCCGTTTGCACATGATTCAGAATGCGTAAATTACGCTCAACAGCCACCTCGTCCACCACAAAACAAGGCGACGGCAATCGAGATAAATCCAGCTTGGTAAAATCAGTAAATTGCATTATTTTCAAATACCTGAAAATGATAGTTAATTTGTATTATTAACACTTATTAACCACAGAGACACGAAGATCACAGAGTTTTATCCGCAGATTACGCTAATTCTCGCAGATTATTTTTGCCGGGTTACGCTAAGCTCACCCGACCTATGTTTTTAAAAAAATGTAGGTTGGGTTGAATTTATGAAACCCAATAAGACCCAGCAGAGTATATGATGTTGGGTTTCGCAAGCTCAACCCAACCTACATTATTAAAATTAAAAATCTGCGTCCATCTGCGTAATCTGCGGATAAAAAAACTCTGTGCCCTATGTGTCTCTGTGGTTAATGAATCAATTGTCGAGATTGAAATCATCCAGTTCAATCACTTCCCAAGGCAGTCCATATTTATTCATATCTTCCATAAATGGATCCGGATCAAACTGTTCAATGTTCCAGACGCCCGGTTTCTTCCACTTGCCTTCCAGCATCATTTTGGCGCCAATCATGGCCGGTACACCAGTGGTATAAGAAATCGCCTGCGACTGAACTTCAGCGTAACAATCCTGATGGTCTTTAATTTGATAGAGATACACAATTTTCTCTTTACCATCCTTAACACCCTTCACTACGCAACCAATACAGGTTTTACCTTTGGTACGTGGGCCAAGTGTTGAAGGGTCAGGTAATAAAGCTTTAAGGAACTGAATCGGTACAATCTGCTGACCGTTATAGTCAATTGGGTCAATACTGGTCATACCGACATTACCCAGTACTTCCAGATGTTTAAGATAGCTATCACCAAAGCTCATCCAGAACTGGGCACGTTTCAAAGTCGGGAAGTTGACTACCAGTGATTCCAGTTCTTCATGGTACATACGGTAAATATTGTAGTTACCAACCTCTTCTGGACAGGTAAAGCTGGCTTTTTTTGACATGGCCGGGGTGGTAACAAATTCACCATTTTCCCAGTGACGACACTCTGCCGTGACTTCCCGAATATTGATTTCCGGATTGAAGTTGGTGGCAAATGGATAACCATGATCGCCGCCATTGACGTCAATAATATCCAGCTCATGAATTTCATCGAAGTAATGTTTGGCAAGATAGGCAGTAAAGACGTTGGTGGCACCGGGATCAAAACCGCTGCCGAGTAATGCCATCAAACCGGCATTTTCAAATTTTTCACGATAGGCCCACTGCCAGCTGTATTCAAACTTGGCGGTATCCAAAGGTTCGTAGTTAGCTGTATCTAGATAGTCAACACCAGCCGCCAGACAGGCGTCCATGATATGCAAATCCTGATAAGGTAACGCTACGTTGATGACCAGATCCGGTTTTTCCTTTTCCAGTAAAGCTGTCAGTTCTGGCACGTTATCGGCATCGACCTGAGCAGTGCGGATTGGGCGATCCAGCTGCGCTGTTATGGCTTTACATTTGTCTTCATTACGGCTGGCCAGAATAATCTCTGAAAACACTTCCGGTAATTGGGCACATTTATGCGTAACGACGCCGCCAACACCACCGGCGCCAATAATGATCACTTTTGACATTGTTGAATCCTTATAAATCTGCAGTTATCTTTCAAAGAAGGTGTAGCCATTCATGCTGTCGCTGAAGGCACGTAACATTTGTTGACGCATTGGAACCGAAATCTTGCCATCTCGCACAGCTTGTTCAGCCAATTTCCGGAATTGTTCCTGCATTACTTTCGGATCGTATTCCACGTAGCTGAGTACATCGGCAATACTATCGCCATGAAACTCACGGACAAAATCAAAGCTGCCATCCTCGTTAATATGCACACTGACCACGTTGGTATCACCAAACAGGTTATGCAAATCACCAAGGGTTTCCTGATACGCTCCAACCAGAAATACGCTCAGATAATATTCCTCACCCTCTATAAGTGGGTGTAATGGCAACGTTTTACGAATACCCTCTTCATAGGAAAACGAATCAATTTTGCCATCACAATCACAGGTCATATCTGCGATGACCGCTGCGCGAGTGGGTTTTTCATTCAAGCGATGAATCGGCATGATGGGGAAGATCTGATCAATTGCCCAGATATCCGGCAACGATTGAAACAGACTGAAATTACCGTAATAAATATCGGACAGTAACTCTGGCAGACTTTCCAGTTCAGCAGAAACCCTGCGTGCCTGGGGCAACAATTCTGAGATTTTTTCCAAAATGGCCAATGAAACATTCTCGGCTAAAGCCCGTTCACGGAGAGTTGCCTGACCGTGATGGAATAACTCACGTAATTCATCACGATAATATATGGCATCGTTGTAACACTCCTGGAGGTTCTGCAGTTTTACATTATTCAGCACGGCATAGAGGTTCACCAGCATATCCGGACTATCATCCGGAACAATCTCCGGAATCGTGCCAGGTTTATGATCACGGACTTCCAATACGTTAAATAACAACATGGAAGAATAGGCAATCAATGCCCGACCAGATTCAGTAATGACGACTGGGTGTTCGATATCCAGCGGATCCAGACATTCCTGCAAGGTTTCGATAATGTTGTAGCAATATTCGTCCAGCCCGTAGTTCATACTGTGTGTACTGTTCGAACGGGCACCTTCGTAATCGACTGCCAAACCGCCACCAAGGTCCATATAACCCATCGGTGCGCCTTCTTCGATTAAGCCGGTGTAAAAACGGCAGGCTTCCATTACGCCACTACGGATGTTACGGATATTGGGAATTTGTGAACCTAAGTGGCTATGCAGTAACTGCAGGCAATGCAACATATCGGCTTTTTTGAGCTGGTCGATAACTTCAAGCAGTGCATTGGTAGAGAGGCCAAAAATAGAACGGTCTCCACTGTCACCATTCCAATGACCTTCAACTGTCGAAGCCAGACGAATACGTAAACCTATCAGCGGATCAATCCCTAACGCTTTACTGCGTTCCAGAATAGTGGAGAGCTCCGTGGCGGTTTCCAATACAAAAAAGCATGGAATCCCCATTTGACGGGCATATAAACCCAGTTCAATAAATTCTTCGTCTTTATATCCATTACAGATAATCAAACTGTCATGGTCACGAAGCTGTGAAATAGCAATAATTAATTCGGCTTTACTGCCCGCTTCCAGACCATGATGGTAGCGACGACCATAATCAGCAATTTCCTCAATAACGTGGCATTGCTGATTCACCTTGATTGGGAATACACCGCGATAGTGATTTTTATAGCCAGCTGTTTTAATCGCCCGGGCAAAAGCCTCGTTCAGTT
This sequence comes from Methylophaga sp. UBA3613, assembly GCF_002375415.1. Classification (NCBI taxonomy): domain Bacteria; kingdom Pseudomonadati; phylum Pseudomonadota; class Gammaproteobacteria; order Thiotrichales; family Piscirickettsiaceae; genus Methylophaga; species Methylophaga sp. UBA3613. The sequence continues at coordinate 351,851 of NZ_DFLS01000006.1, forward strand.
GGGTAATTCGCAAATCCAGCAGGTTTTCAATGCGTAATACAGCGGGCATATCCAGGCCACGCTCTTTCATTCCATTAACAATATCGATCAATGGAACATGAATAGTCTTTTCACCAAACTGCAAACTGACGACCGCATTGCCATCGGCGGAAATATCAAAATAATCCGTCCCCCAATCACGCACACCATAAAGCTTACTGCTATGTTGCGCACTCCACTCTTCAGGGGCAACATCAGGTGAGTGTGTATCAAGATTGGCATGGGTTTGTGTCATCAGTATGACCCCCTTTGGCTTCAGTTAAATCGCGGGATTGTCACTATTTTACGGATAAATTGCAAAAATATTATGACAGCACTACTACGTAACGAGATGAATCGCAGGCCTAGATAATTGGTTGCTCTTCTGGAACGCTGGTATCTGTTGATGGATCCAGATTGGTATTGAACGCCTCCACACTGTCCGCAACTTCGTCAGGGCGATTAAAACGCGCAATATGGAACAGCGCCTCACCCTCATTGACCAGAGGAATATTGGTTCTGCCAATGATCACGCCACTACAGATTGCGACCACTTTGGTTTCCGATTTTTCATCACCATATGGGGCCGCGACCATTCCCAGAATATCGCCTTTGGTCACGTGGGCTCCCATAGGAACCAGCATTCTGAAAATTCCGCTTTGCGGTGCCCTCACCCAACTGCTTGAACGCGCGACAAATGGTTCTACCGGTTTTAAATGTTTCGTGCGTGATTCAGTCAACATGCCCAGCTTACGCATTACCGCCAATACGCCTCTGACACCAGCACGAATCGCCAGTTCATTAAAACGTAATGCTTCACCGGCTTCATAGACGATAACCGGCACATTGGCCTGTTGACAGGCATAACGCAAAGAGCCCTCAATCAATCCTGAATTCAAAATAACCGGGGCATTAAATGCTCTCGCCATTTCTTCAACGGCAGGATTATCCAACGCTGCACGAATCTGTGGCAGGTTATCGCGGTGAATGGCTGCAGTATGTAAATCTACGCCATGGGTACACTTATTCACCACCTCGCTCATAAAAAGATTGGCGAGGCGCGCCGCCAGAGAACCCTCTTCAGAACCGGGAAAACAGCGGTTTAAATCCCGGCGGTCTGGCAGATAACGCGTTTGATTGATAAAACCATATACGTTAACCACCGGGATGGTTATCAACGTCCCCTTAAGGCTTTTAAGCCGTTTACTTCTAACCAGCCGACGAATTATTTCCACGCCGACAATTTCATCTCCATGTACCGCACCGGACACAAATAAAACAGGCCCGTCACGTCGTCCACGCATCACCTGAACAGGCATACTCAAAGAGGTATGCATATACAAATCCGGTAGGGCTACATCAACTACTTTATTTTGTCCGGGGCCGATTTTTTGCCCGGCAATAATCAACTCGTCAGGCATTAACCACGGCCTTTGGTTTTAGTGGTTCCTGAAACAGAGTTCTTTTCAATAAAATCAATAATCAAACTGGCAATATCCTTACCGGTTGCTGATTCGATACCTTCAAGCCCTGGCGAAGAATTAACCTCCATCACGACTGGTCCATGGTTCGAACGCAATAAATCCACACCGCACACATTCAGACCCATCGTTTTGGCTGCCCTGACAGCGGTAGCCCGCTCTGCCGGTGTAATGCGGATTAAATTGGCACTGCCCCCACGATGCAGATTGGATCGGAACTCGCCCTCTTTACCCTGGCGTTTCATTGCGGCAACCACTTTCTCACCCACTACAAAACAGCGAATATCCGCACCGCCGGCTTCTTTGATAAATTCTTGCACCAAGATATTGGCTTTCATGCCCATAAAGGCTTCGATAACACTCTCAGCTGCCCCAGCAGTCTCTGCCAATACCACACCGATGCCCTGGGTACCTTCCAATAATTTAATCACCAGCGGCGCACCACCGACCATCTTGATTAAATCGTCGACATCATCCGGACGATGTGCAAACCCCGTTACTGGCAGACCAATTCCGCGGCGTGACAGTAATTGCAGAGCGCGAAGTTTATCGCGTGAACGACTGATCGCCACTGACTCATTCAGTGGATATACATTCATCATTTCAAACTGGCGCAGTACAGCAGTTCCGTAAAAGGTCACCGAAGCCCCGATCCGAGGAATCACCGCATCATAACCGGTCAGATTCTCGCCCTTGTAATGCACCTCCGGTTTCATCGAGGTGATATTCATATAACAACGCAGCACATCCAGCACATCCACTTCGTGACCTCGTGCCTCCGCTGCCTCAACCAATCGGCGAGTGGAATACAGCTTCGAATTACGGGACAAAATGGCTATTTTCATGCAGATTCTCCATCAAGCGCTTCATCTCTAGGCGCTTGGGTAGTGTCGTGGAATGCGGGGCTTGCTTGATAGGACAATGCCGGATTAACCAATATATTACCAGTCGTCATGGCAGTACGTCCCAGTAACATTCGAAACAACATAGTATCGCGATTGGTCAGGGTAATTTCAATCGGCCAGCTATGCCCGCCAACGCTCAGTGGCGTTTCAATTACATAACGTTTTTCTGTGTGACCACCCGAGTCAGTAACGTTGCGCTCGTCCTTAACTCGCGCTTCGCACCAGATTTCCGTCTCGGTATCATGTTGATTGGGATGCACCCCAAATCTTACCCAAAGCTCACCGTTCTTATCAATCGGCTCAACCGAAAAGGCATGGATGGCGGAAGTTCGGGCTCCAGTATCCACCTTGGCTTTGATTTGTTGAATACCCAACTCAGGCAAGCTCAACCACTCTCGCCAGCCAACAGTGATTATTTTTGGATAATTTTCCACGGGATTCCCCAATTAAGAATTTATGGGGCAATTGAAAGCAATTTAGGGACAGCTGTCAAAAAGGATTTTAGATATTTCGGATTTTAGTGAAACTTATATCTGATTTATAGTTATATCAATTATATTTTAATGTTGAAAATTAACCCGCTCCTTACAAAAAAAGCCCCGATGAATCGGGGCTTTTAACAAAATTCAACAATATTTATTAGCAAAGGCCGGCTGCTAAGCAAGAGCCACCAACTGTCCATTGGATAGGTGCGGTTATACCATCTGGAGTTAATGTATAATCATCATTAGCAGCATTAATATTTTGACTTGTAGCTGTAATAACACCATCAACCATTGTGACACTATTAACAAATCCAGATGCACCTACAGCACCAGGAATACCATTAGAACCAGCATCAGCATCAGCTAAAGCCGTTAGGCGACCAGATTGAGCTGCAACTTCAAAAGCAATTTTATGAGGAGAAGTTGCTAATACCACCTCAGAAAAACGGGCACGTTCAGTATATTGTTGGTACGCAGGCAAAGCGATTGCCGCCAAAATACCAATGATCGCGATAACAATCATTAATTCAATTAATGTAAAACCTTGTTGTGTTTTTTTCATATTTCAATCTCCGTAAATAGACGACAAGCTTTGTGCTCCAAATTAATAGAGCACTCTCCATGCCAATGTTTTTTTATTTTTAAAAACAGTTAGTTAAGATTTAAATATTTATTTTCAATATTCGCAAATTACTCAGGCACGTCAGTTTATGACGTTTTTTGTCAGTTTCTTGCTAAACAATCTTTTTGTAGTTTAATTAAAACTTTATTTGCCGGGTAATACTCCAAACTTTTACGAATGGTTTCACAACGCTTTTCAGGCTTTTCCATAGCAAAATAACCATTAATTACGTCTTCAAATAGTTTTAACTCTGGTTTTTTATTCAGTTCGTATTCAAACCAACTCACAACCTGAATAAGTTTTTCTGCATCCTTTCTTACAATTGCATCATGCAGATGTGTTCGCATGACAATCTTCTCAGCATAGTTTTTGTAATACATATTACTTAACACATGATTAAGTTGGGGAGATTGCTGGGATTGAGTCAAATAGGTATATAGCTGCTGTTGCGCCAGTGCGGTTTGCCATAAAAAGACTAATGAAATGCTTAGCAAAAGCAGGATTAAAACCCGAAGTGATTTATTCGCTGCATCACTAAGCAGATTCTGCTTGAATTTTAAATGATGGTTAAGTAATCCAAATAATAATGTTAACCAAATAAACCAGTGAAATGAGGATAGGTAAAAGGGATGCTCAACTTGTGTATGAAAAGTTATCGGTAGTAATAATGCAAGATAGGCAAGTATTCTTTGATGTTTATGTTTGAATACGAACCACAACACACTGAACATCGCTATAAGAATGCCCAGTAAAGCCAATAATCCTCCTTCAATGGCCCATTGCAAAAGTTCATTATGTGGATGGGCTATATAACCTGGCATATTTGCAGTAGGATGTTGTTGATAAAACGCAGAAGAAGCCAAGCCAAATTTTTCCAGGAAACTGCCAATACCATGTCCTCTTATTGGGGCTTCAGAAAAAGCATCAAGAGAAATTCGGTAAATACTCAGACGTTGATCTGAATATTGCGCTGCTACCATTTGGTAAGATTTATCAAATGTTCTGTGTAACCCTTCTTTTGCTAACCAGCTGGCCACCACAATTAGCAATAAAGCAGAAACCATCGTTTTCCAGTTTTTACTGACTTGACTTCGATAGGCTATGAGCAACATTAGTAATCCTAATACGCCTGATAACAGTCCTATTCTTGAACCTGTTGCAACCATCACATAAGCCGCAATACCTATGGTTAGTAGTAAAAAGACTTTTAGATAAAAACGCTTATAAGCAATCGGTCTTAAACAAAGATAAACTGAAACCAATATGCCGGTAGTCAGGAAACTGGCCATCACATTGACCTGTTGAAAAACACCGGTAGCAGTCACTATCGAGGTACGTGGGATCCAATTCTGCAAAATTGGTAACTCAAACAATTGAATAACACCAACGAAACTATGGATAAGGGTTGCAATAGCAATCAGCAACAAAATCCTGTCGGTGTTTTTCAGCCGAAACTGAAATAATCCAAACAGAAAAATCACACCTGCCATTACATACACAATACGAAACAGCCAGGTAATTGGATCCTGAACGCCAGCAAGTGCTGCAGCCAGCAGAATACCAACAGGTAAGGCCAAAAGACCTTTGTAATTTGCTGGAAGAATCAGCTTATCCTGCCCACAGAAATACCAGACTGAATAAGCAATAACTAATGTCGCCGCCGCCCAGACAGTAATATTAAATGGCAGATCAAACCCCGTACCGCCAAGACTGGAGGCCAGGTAAAAGGGAGATACCAGGAAGAGTAATGCCAATAACCATTCAATTGGCTGCTGCGGCAATAGTGGGTATTTTGAGAGATAACGCGACATAAGCTTCCCTGTTCTGGCGAATAAACAAAAAAGGATTATGTCGGCTGATTGATCGAGTGGCAAGGCGCGTTGGATAGAAACAACGACTATTTCATATCAGCTGTATTTTTATCCGCAGATTAGGCAGATTAAAAGAATACAAACCACAGAAACACAGTTTAAAAATAATGTAGGTCGGGTTAGCGCAGCGTAACCCGACATAAACAAGGTGTTGGACTTCGCAGGGTCAGCGCCAACCTACGGAGTTTTTTAAATTCATCAATCTAAAGATTAATGAAACAAGGTCCGTTGATATTATGACGTGAATATTCTGCGAACATCTGCGTAATCTGCGGATAAATCTTTTAAAACCTCTGTGCCCTCTGTGTCTCTGTGTCTCTGTGGTTATATCAACTACAAAGGCACACCAATCCGCTGAGCAACTTCTTCATAGGCTTCAATCACACCACCCAGCCCCTGACGAAAACGGTCTTTATCAAGTTTTTTACGGGTTTCAGCATCCCATAAACGGCATCCATCCGGGCTGAACTCATCACCGAGATAGACTTCGTCTTTGAACACACCGAATTCCAGTTTGTAATCCACCAGAATCATCCCGGCATCAGCAAACAATTTTTTCAACACCTGATTCACTTCAAAAGTCAGCGCTTTCATCCGTTGGACCTGTTCATCGGTGGCCCAGCCAAAAGTGGCGATATGGTATTCATTAACCATTGGGTCATGCAGAGCATCATTTTTCAGGAAAAACTCAAATACCGGCGGATTAAGCTCCATTCCATCTTCCACGCCAAGCCGGCGGACCAGACTGCCTGAAGCCACATTACGCACCACACATTCCACCGGGATCATTTTCATGTTTTTGACCAGCGCTTCATTGGCACTGAGCAGTTTTTCAAAATGCGTCGGAATACCCGCGTTGGCCAATTGCTCCATGATAAATGCATTGAACTTATTATTAATCTCACCTTTACGGCTTAATTGTTCGATACGTTCACCATCAAATGCCGATGTATCGTCCCGGAAACTGAGCACAACATAATCCTGGTCTTCTGTAGCAAAGACGCTTTTGGCTTTACCGGCATAGAGTTGCTGTAATTTTTGCATGGTGTTTTCTCTTAGGCTTTTTTAAGTTCGCGCCAGTCAAATCCGGCATCTTGTTCAGCGATGCCAATCCAGTCTGGTGTGCAGTTCAGTGCATCAGCAAATAAAGGACTCACCAAGGTCGGAGAATTATTTTTTTCGCTGATATGCATTGCAACAATGTGTTGCAAGCGTGAGGTGTCAATTTTCGCAAGTAATTCGGCAGATTGCACGTTATTTAAATGACCAAAACGTCCACCAACCCGCTGTTTTAAATATTCCGGGTATTCCCCCTGATCCAGCATTGCCATATCATGATTCGCTTCCAGCATCAGCCCATCACACAACGTCAAAGCTGACTCGATCACCGGTGTGATAAAACCAACATCAGTTAACAGGCCTAAGCGGAAATCACCGTTGTGGAACACAAACTGACTGGGTTCACGCGCATCGTGTGGCACCGGAAACGGTGAGACTTCAATATCATTAACATTGAAACGCTCATGACAGCTAAACTCGTGAATATGCGGCATCACATCAACAGGTAAACCTGCTGCCGTGCCGGGTGTAGCATAAACCGGAATATTGAATTTCTGTGATAAAACTCGAACGCCACCGATATGATCGGCATGCTCGTGTGTCACCAGAATAGCGGTGAGGTCCGAAGACGTCAGACCAACACGCCGCAGACGTTTTTCAGTTTCACGAGCAGAAAAACCACAATCCACCAGAATTGTGGTTTTTCCCTGTGAAATCAGTGTTGCATTGCCCCGGCTACCGCTGCCAAGTGATGCAAAGCGCATTATTGAGTCAATTGTTCCTGAATCAGACCCAGTAAACGTTTCGCTGTTTCTGAAGAAGTACGAACCTGTTCAGAATCCAGTACGGTTATACGGGTATCTGACGCATCTGAAATAAGTTTGATGTAGTAGTACTCTTCAGGCGCCACCTCATCGTCATCTTTCCAGAAAGCCATACGACCAAAGAAGCCAGGTTCTTCTCTCTCAGCTTCGTTAAATGGATCCAGGTAGCGCACGTAATATGTACCACGTGAACGGTCACGATCTTCAACAGCAAAACCACGGCTATCCAATACCCGACCGACACGATCCCAAACGGTAGTGAATTCCTGCTCCACCAATAAAGCCTGTTGACCTTCGGCTTCATCCAACAAAATGACACGCGCTTCAGTTTGTTGTGCTGCTGAGCTTGGCAAAGAGGCCTCAGCACGTGCTTTATCCTGTTGGTATAAGCCACCAAGATATTCAGCCAACTGACGCAGCATCGCTTCATCTTTCTGATTGTTGCGATTGGTATCATCTACACCATTCACATAAACTCGAGCCGAACGATTTACATCTCCGCGCTCCATACGAACACGATAGGCATAGCCATCAACGTCCGGCTGGGTATCCATCAGACCAATACGCTGATCTTTACGGTGAATATTCATATTGATATCCGCCCAGAAAGCTTCAATACGTTGCCAGGTTTCATCACGGTCTCCCGGAACGACCAGATGCCGATCATCCCCCTCGCCCGATAAAGCAGGTTTGGATTCTGGAGTGATGTTATAACGCGCTGCTAATGGATTGGTGCTGGCTTCTTCATATTCGGAATACGTTGCTGAGCTTTGCTGATTGCCAGCGATTTGATCGTTGATTCGTGATGTGCTCAAGTCAGGTGGAATGTCCAACGGTGGCATTGTTTCTGCTTTACGATACTTTTGGGTATTATCAGGAGCAACCTCATCCAGTGATGGCATTAACCCACAACCTGAAACGCTTACTGCGACCAGCACTCCACAGGCTTTCAACTTAAAACGATTTGTGTTCATTTAATTACATTCACTCACTTAGGGATTCAGAACACCGGCAGTGACCAGCGCCTCACGAACCGGTTGATGAAATTGTTCAGACAAAACTGTCATTGGTAAACGTATCCCTTCCGGTATCAGACCCATTTCATGGAGAGCCCATTTAACCGGAATAGGATTGGATTCAGAAAATAACCGCTGATGCAGTAAAGATAATTTATCGTTTATTTCACGGGCATTATCAGCATCACCCTTCAAAGCAGATTCACACATCTGGCTCATTAAGGCAGGTGCCACATTCGCAGTCACTGAAATGACCCCACGACCACCCGCCAGAATAAAATCAACGGTATTGGCATCTTCGCCGGTATAAAGTTCGAAATTATCGTCACACAGTTCCTTAATTAACGACACTCTTCGTACATCTCCGGTCGCTTCTTTAATACCGATAATATTGCCGATTTTGGCCAGACGACCAACAGTTTCCGGTAATAAGTCACAGGCTGTGCGGCTGGGAACGTTATAGAGGATTTGCGGAATATCCACCGCTTCAGCAATCGCTTTAAAATGCAGATACAAACCTTCCTGAGTCGGTCGGTTGTAATAAGGTGTGACCAACAGAACGGCCGCAACACCTAATTGTTTAGCGTAATGGGACAGTTCAATGGCTTCTTCGGTAGAGTTGGCACCGGTACCGGCAATGACGGGAATGCGACCCGCAGCCTGCTCCACCACCTGACGAATTACATCTGTATGCTCATCAATGCTTAATGTAGCGGACTCACCAGTAGTACCGACAGCCACAATCGCACTGGTGCCATTTTGAATATGAAAATCAACGAGCTTGCGCAGGCTTTCACCGTCTAACGAGCCATCCGCCCGCATGGGTGTTACCAGAGCTACCATACTGCCGCTGAACATATTCATCAGACTCCGCGAAAATAAACTGGCATGGTACTTTGCCAGCCAGTAGATGACAAGACCGGACTGCTTTGGGTAAGGTACTGCCAGCAAAATAATCACTAATGGAGAACGTTTAATGACGACAGTTAATTTACAGCAAACCGTACCGGATTTTGAATTGCCTTCCACTGGCGATAAAAACATCCGGCTTTCCGACTTGCATGGCAAGAATGTGCTTATCTATTTTTACCCCAAAGACAACACCCCAGGATGCACATTGGAAGGTCAGAATTTCCGTGATCATATTGAGACGTTTAATGCTCACAACACACTGATATTCGGGATCTCCAGAGACAGCGTGCGTGCTCATGAAAACTTCAAGGAAAAACAGCAATTTCCTTTTGACTTACTCTCTGATGCTGATGAAACAGTCTGTAACTTGTTTGGCGTGATGCAGCTGAAGAAAAATTATGGACGTGAATACATGGGCATTGTTCGCAGTACATTCCTTATCGATACAGAAGGAAAGCTGATCCATGAATGGCGAAATGTCAAAGTCAAACAACATATTGATGAAGTATTGGACGTCGTCAAAAACCTATAAGATCCAACAAGAATCATAGATAATAGACTTGTAAAACAGGTATTTACATTACTCTTTTTAAGTGCACTAATAAAACCCGCTGCTCCTCCCCTACCGCACCAACCCAGTGCGGTATTTTTTTCTCTTTAACGATTAACCACTTGTTTTTAATCGACTTCACAGACTGGTTTAGAAATTGCCTACCCCTTTTGGAGTATTCCTAACTAAGGTATCAATTGCTATGTCTTTAAAAAGTCAGTCGATGAATTTGAGTGTTGCTGAACGACACTGGCTCCCCTGGTTTGGTCAAACGGGAAAGTTTGCCATGAGATGGAGCTGTTATCTCAATCGTGATACCTATGCCGAAGTTGAACATACATTCGAAGGAATTGCGGCAACTCGTGTCAAACTACTACAGCAATGGACGCATTCCCAATGGAATCAGCTCAAGCTACTCGCAGAGCAATTACCCGGTTCTCTCGGTGATATGGATAGCTCTCTGCTTGAACAACGGCTGAACTCTGCTAAACATTTTTCCGAGATATTTATTATTGAAAAGAGCGGTCGAGTGATCCAATCGACTTATTCAGCACATATCGGCCAGCATGACCTGAATAACAACGCCGTTGAACAAGGTCTGAAACAGCCCTTTTTGCATGGTCCCTATACCGATCCGTTAACGCTCAAGATTGGGCCCTCAAGTTCAAAGTTTCATGATGAAGTGACTTTGATGTTTTATCTGCCGTTAGTAAACGGCGATCAGGTTGTTGGTGCGTTATGTGGCCGTGTACCCAATGACGTAGTAAGTGATTTAATTCAACGCGAAGCAGGTCATGTTTATCCAGAGTCTGGGGACAACTATATTTTTATGGTGGAATCACGTTTTGACCCGATGATTCAGCAAGGCGTTGCTCTGTCCCGATCACGGTTTGAAGATAACACTTTCTCGCATGGTGAAAATCTTAAGTCCGGCATAAACACTCATTGGGGAGTGGTTAAAGTTAATCGGCATACCGAGTTCGAAATTCGGTTTACCGATCCGGCGACTGGCCAATTACACCCGGGGGTACGCGAAACTATTCGCAATGGCGAAAACCTGTTTGTCACTTATCCTGGTTATTCAGATTACCGGCATATTCCCGTCATTGGTAAAGGTGTGACTTTTCAATTAACAGGCTCTCCTGATCGTTGGGGAATGATGTGTGAGGGCGACCTGGAAGAGGTTTACCGTCGCCGCTCAGTGAATGTCAGCTTATTGAAAGGCTTTGTCTCAGGCATGATAGCGTTGGTGGGGGTAAACAGTGCTTTACACTATTTCACCACGCTACCTCAATTTGCTATCGACACGGTATCCGTTTGCATGATGATTATCATTGCATTACTAATCCGTAAATTCAGTACTAAACGACTTGCAGATCGAATGAATGAAATGACACGAGTTATCCAGGAGATTGCTGAGGGTGAGGGAAATCTCCGGCAACGCCTGAATAATGAAAAAATGATGGCCGATGAAACAGGCGACATGGGTCGCTGGATTAACAGTTTTATCGATAATCTGGATGGCATCGTCGGACAGGTGATTTTTTCCAGTCACGACGTACACCAAACCAATAAATCCATGTTAGATACCAACCGTGAGGCCTATCAGGTATCAGCAGAAGTGACCGACGCAATAACTAAAATGCTCGATCTGTTGAAAGAGCAAATAGAGGATATCGGCCAGGCTAATCAAACCGCCGAGACCATGAAACTTGAAATGGACCGAGTCGTGGAAGACGCTCGGGTTCAATTTGAAAGTGCCCGCAAAGGCACTCAAGAGATACGCAACGTCGTTGAAAATACGGCTAATTCAGTCAGATCACTGAATGACCGAACCTCTGAAATCGGCAAGATAATCAATGTTATCACTGAAATTACTAATCAAACCAATATGCTGGCATTAAATGCTGCTATTGAAGCGGCCCGGGCCGGCGAGCATGGCCGAGGTTTTTCAGTCGTGGCCGATGAGGTTCGTAATTTGGCCTCACGCACAGCGAATTCTGCCGACGAAATTCAACGCATGATAGAAGGCATGCAACAGGAAACTCAGGAAGCCATGCGCTTTATGGAAACTGGAGTAGAAAACGTCGACAGAAGTTTGAAAATGACTGAACAAGCTTCAAGCGATAATGGTGAGTTGCATATTCTGGTCGAGCAGATGTTCTCCACCATCAAACAACTGGCAAACAACAGCCATATACACGGCGATACTGCCCGACAAGTAGGAGTATCTGCTGAACAATTAAAGTCAGCGGTCAGTGCTTTGCAATCTCGTTCGACAATGGTTCGTAATACAGCCCAAACATTATCCCAATTAGTGGGTGTATTTCAGGTCAGTCCACGTTGAACCGGCTCAGGCCGGTTTCAGATCAAAGGCAATGCAAATCCGTTCCTCATCCGAGTTGAAGGGAATCGTGCGATGAAATACCGATGAGGGAAACATCACAATATCCCCAACCTCAGGTGCGATGGTTTTGCTGGGAAATTTGTCATGTTGCTTGGGATAATCATCCCCATGGGTGCTTAGCTCAATGCTGCCTTCATCGGGATGTGTTTTTTGCTTGGGCACTGCCAGGTACAACGCTCCGCTTACCCAACCTTCTTCATGAATATGCGACGTTAAATGCCCGCCGGTTTTCATTCTGACGTACCAGGAGCTGGCAAACACGGTTTGCTTAGGGAACCCTTTGGCGAAAATACCGCTTTCACCTTTTAGATTTTCGCGATAATCATCTATGGCACGCGCTACCAATTTGGCGATTTGCTGAAAGCTGGCCTCTGAGCGTTTAAACAAATTTCCTGCAGACTGCACACCATGATGCAGACGGCCCTGACTTTTTTCTTCAATATCGGCCTGTTCGATATCCGCCAGTAGTTGTTTTAGCAGTTCGCTATCGCCTTTTAATTCCGGCACTTGCACATGACAAACCAGATCCAACGGATTTTTACAGAAATTATAGTCATTCACCGTGCCAAAGTTTTCGGCGTAATGTCCTGCGAGTGTCGCCAGAAATGGCGAGCTATGGCGGGCTTTTTTCAGTTGATCCAAGCCCTGTTTGAATTCATCAAATCGCTCAGTTTTATACAGACAATATAAAGAACGTTCTTGCCAATCCGCGTACTGCGATTGTTGAAAATAGCGTAAAGCCAGCGGCAAATCGCCACTGTCATAGAAATAGACTGCCAGACTGTAATTTGCCAAAGGTAAACTGGGATCCAGCTCCAATGCGCGTTTGTAGGCAGCAACTGATTCATCATAACGTCCCTGATCACGCAAAACTTCACCGATATTACTATGCACTTCAGCATAGTCTGGTTTTAATTCCAGCGCCTGATTATAGACAGCAATGGCATCGGCCAGTTTTCCCTGATTTTTAAGTGCTGTACCAAGATTAAAATACAGTTGGGCATCCTGTGAAATCGTTAACGCACGCTGATATATCGCTACCGATTCTTCCAACCGACCCTGTTCCTGCAGACAAACGCCAAGATTGGCAATGGCTTCCAGGAAATTCGGCTGTTGTTCAATGGCTTTTTGATAATACTGACCCGCCTCTTCAAAGCGGTTTTGGGATTGCAATGCATAGCCCAGGTTATAAAGGGCATCTGTCAATTCGGGTTTCAATCTCAGTACTTTTTTATAGCTGTTAATCGCTTCGTCAATACGATTCAAATTGGTCAATAAAATACCCATGTTGAAGTAAATCTCGGGTACATTAGGGTCAATTTCAGTAGCTTTACGAAACACACTAACCGCATCTTTAAATTTATTTTGCGCTGCCAAGGCATTGCCATAAAGATTTAATACCGGAAAAGAACGCGGATAAGATTTAAGCAGTTTTTTTGCTGCCGATTCAGCAAAACCTGCCTGCCCGGTGTTAAGGGCTTGAATAATAGGTTGTAAATCGGCCTGTCCCGGCGTTGGGCTTGGCATGGGGTGTTTCATAACTGAGATTCCAATAAAGCAGGAGATACTTCCTGCAATTTACAGGACTAATTCCTATCAGCGCAAGATATCTTCCCAGAATTTTTATTAAGATAGATTTAAAGCTGATCAACGAACCATAATTCCGCTGTTCAGGTCTGCTTAACAATCACAATAAGGAGTCATTACATTCATGGATACGATTACGCAGGCGTTACTTGGCAGTGCAGTGGCTTACAGCGTTGCAGGACGCAAAGCGCCCAGAGCTTCTGTTTTGTATGGTGCTGCTTTCGGTATCTTGCCGGACCTTGATGTATTCATCCAATATGCTAATGACCTGGACACCATGACTTTCCACCGGAGCTGGACCCATTCATGGATTGTGCACAGTTTGCTTGCACCGTTAGTGGCCTGGCTAATGAGTAAACTGGATCAGAGAGTGGATTTTCGACGATGGCTGGCGTTGATCTGGTTGGTGTGGATTACCCATAGTGGACTGGATGCAATGACCGTTTATGGAACGCAGCTTTTCTGGCCCTTTATGCCTCCACCTGCTTCGATTGGCAGTATATTTATTATCGATCCGCTCTATAGTCTGCCACTCGCTGCAGGCTTCCTGGCAATACTTCTGGCCGCCGGAAAACGGCTGAGCCATGCTGTCATGATCGGTAGTCTTATCTTCAGCACGGCTTATCTTGGCTGGAGCTATGCAGCCCAATACTGGATAACACAGCAAACTGAACAGGCATTACAAAAACAACAGATTGACTATCAGCATATTAAAATCACTCCGGCACCGTTAAATACCCTTTTATGGCGGATAGTGGTGATTGATGAAGAGGTTTATTACGAAGGTTTTCGTTCGATTTTTGACGGCGACACAGCATTTTCATTTACCCAATTCGAGCGCGGTATGGAGCTGAAAAAACTTCTGCCCGATCAAACCTATATCAAAAGAATAAACTGGTTTACTCAGGACAACTTCAAGCTTGAGCAACAGGACAATATGATTGTTGCGACAGATTTACGTATGGGCATGGAACCCAATTATTTCTTTCGTTTTAAACTAGCAGAGATACGTGATGGCAATGTTATTTCAGTAGGACCACAACAATTGGGTATGCAGAGAAATGCAAAAGAAGGCTTAAATTGGGTGTGGCAACGTATATGGAACCCACAGCTAAGTCCACTGCATTAGCAGTGACTCGGAAAACAATTGAGATTCCAGCTTACCCTAGGTTTTTTTCATCTTCAGCCAGACTGGATGGCAGTGGAATTCTGATGGTGACCCGCAAACCGTTGGTGTTGCCATTTTCGATATTAAGCTCACCTTTAAAACGTCTGACAATGGCATCAACAATTGCCAGCCCCAGACCGCTTCCATCACTATGGTGACCATGGACAAAGCGTCGGGTTAGCTCAGTGAGCAATTTTTCCGACACGCCAGGGCCCTCATCTTCTACCGTCCAGCATAATTGCTGTTTATCCAAATTAACTGACAGGGTAACTACACTATTCTCTGGTGCATGACGGATGGCGTTTTCCAGCAAATTACGTAAAGCAGCCGATAATAAGATTGCCGAAGCATGGATCTTTTCATCCACACCATCATTACAACGCAATGTCACTTGGTGTTGTCTTGCCAGATGTTGCACATCACTTAATGCCATATTATTAATTTCAGCTACTGGTAAATGGGTACTTTCAGCTAATTGCCCATCGCCTTCTACTCTGGCGAGTAATAAAAGCTGATCCAGCGTTCGTTGTAACCTGTCCGTCGCCTTTTCTGCCTGCACCAAGGCATGCATGGCCTTGCCTCCCTGCGTCAGTCTCGCGACCTGCAGCTGGGTTTTAATTCCAGCTAATGGCGTACGTAATTCATGCGCCACATCACCGGTAAACCGGCGTTCCCGTAACAAAGACTGCTGCATGCGTTGCAACAGTCGATTGATCTCATCCACCAGCGGGCGTACTTCGGCCGGGCGTTGCTCCCAGACTAACGAGGTAAGATCTTCGGTATTACGTCTGGCCATATTCTGAGTCAAGCTATGCAATGGTTTAAATCCATGCAAAATACCAAACCAGACTACGGCCAAAGTGCCCGCCAGACTGAGGAAAAACGGTAGTCCAGCGGCGATCACCACCGACCGCATCAACGTATCTCTGGTTTCCAATCGTTCAGCGGTGGTAATGGTCAATCCCCCCTGAGACAGATTAAACACACGCCACGGCTCTCCATCCTGCAATCGATTTTGGTAGCCTTGCTGCGTAGTGGTCAGTACGTTTTCAGGAGCATCATGGGATACCGCGATAATATCTCCCGCGACATTGGCTACCTTGCAGGCAAGTGTCGCAGGTAAATCAAGATTTTCAGCCGGATCAAATAAAGCATTGCGTTGACCGCCATTTACTAGCGGATCCAAATCATATTGAGACATTAAAGACATCAGCATTTTGGCGGAAGCGGCAAGACGGTTATCCAGAGTATTCTGCATTTCCTTTTGCACACTCATAAGCAACCACGGAGCCAATAGCAGCCACATCAACAGCACTGCAATACCAATCCGCCATAGTAACTGCCAGCGTAAATAGTCCTTGGCTTTAGCGGGGCTCATTGAGCGCTCCCAATCGATATCCCATGCCCCGAACCGTTTCAATCCAGTCATCACCCAGTTTACGACGTAAATTATGGATATGTACGGCTACAGCATTACTTTCAATGCCTTCGGCCCAGCCATAAAGACGATCCTGCAACTGTGCAGCGGTAACCACTCGGCCGGGTTGCTGCAAAAGGGTTTCCAATACGGTAATTTCACGACGGGATAAATTCAGCGGTTTATTGTTTAGCAAGACTTGTAAAGTGGAGGGATCAAATTGCAGACTACCGTGCTGAATCGTCTGGGTGGCACGTCCTGCCGCTCTGCGACTTAAAGAATGCAGGCGAGCGGCAAGTTCTGTTAAATCAAATGGCTTACTCATATAGTCATCCGCACCGGCTTGTAAACCACTGACGCGATCAGGTACTGCATCTCTGGCAGTTAATATTAATACCGGTAAGTTATTTCCACGCTCCCGCCAGCGATTGAGTAAATGCATGCCATCTTCGTCTGGCAAGCCCAGATCGAGAATAACGGCATCAAAACTGGCGGTGGCCATGGCCGTTTCAGCTCCTCCGGCATTCATTACCCACTCGGCCTGAATGCCTAATGCCGTCAGACCGGCCTGTATGCCCTCACCCATTAAAGCATCATCTTCCACAATCAATACATACATCGGTCAATACCCGAAATAAAAACGTTATGTTCGTTTAACTGAATTAAGACAACGTTAACATTGCCTTAATTTTGTCGCTGCACTCTACGCATCAAGAATTGGTTGCGTAACGTCGCTGCAACCAAACCTCCCAACATTTACTAATAACATGAGAAGCTATTTATGTGGCTGGTGCGTTATGCTCTAACCCGACCTTATTCTGTGGCCGCTTTAAGCCTGCTGATATTTGCAGCAGGTTTAATCAGTTTTCTGAAATTGCCCGTCGACGTGCTTCCCAGCGTCAATATACCTTCTATAAAAGTGGTATGGACCTATAACGGTCTTAACACCAATGAAATGGCATCAAAAATCACTACTTTTAGCGAAGTAGCGATTATGAACAATGTCGATAACCTTAAGGAAATTCGTTCACAAACCCTGAATGGCACCTCAGTCATTCATATCGACTTTCATCCCGAAGTTGATATTGCCAATGCCATGGCGCAGGTCACCGGTGTATCGCAAACCATCCGTCGGCGAATGCCGGAAGGTACTTCACCGCCATTGGTTGCCGAATACAATCAATCCAGTACGCCGATTATCCAGCTGGTCATGTCTTCAGATACGTTGACCGATGGCCAACTGGCTGATTTTGCACGGTTACAGTTGCGTGGCATGGTTCAATCCATTAATGGCATTCGCATGACCCTGCCTTATGGTGGTGCCACCCGGCAGATCATGGTGGATCTGGATCCTGAGGCGTTATTTGCTCAAGGGTTAACAGCAAGTGACGTAACGCAGGCGATTAATGAACAGAACCTGACACTGCCATCAGGCAGCATTCGTGAAGCGCAGAATGAACTGCAAATCACTGTTAATGCCAGTCCACAGGCAGTAGCTGATTTTGAGGATCTGCCGATTCGCTCCCGAGATGGCGAACTGATATTGCTACGTGACGTCGCTGATGTTCGGGATGGCACCGCGTTGCAGACTAATATCGCCCGCGTCAACGGACAAAATGCGGTCATGGTGTCATTGATTAAGCTGGGCGGTGCTTCGACTGTAGACATTATTAATGAACTAACCGAACGACTCCCTTCAATTCAGGCTGCGGCACCTGAGGGCATTACCATATCGCCAATTTTTGATCAGTCGGTGTTTGTGAACACGGCATTACATCATATTGAAATGGAAATTCTTATCGTCGGCTCACTGGTCGCATTAATGGTACTGCTGTTTTTGGGATCATCACGGGCCACATTGATTGTCTTGACCTCTATTCCATTATCATTGCTGACAGCAGTTTTTGTATTAAATTTAACCGGCAACACCCTGAATTTAATGAGCTTGGGTGGACTGGCACTGGCCATTGGCATTCTGGTTGATAACGCATTAGTGGAAATTGAAAATATCAAACGTCACCTGGCCGATGGCATGGAACCAAGTCGGGCCATATTGACCAGCGCCAGTGAAGTTGCCTTCCCTGAACTTGTTTCCACACTTTCCACCTGTATCGTTTTTTCACCGATATTTTTATTAACCGGTGTGGCAGGTTATATCTTTCAGCCAATGGCGATTGTGGTCATTGCCTGTCTTGTTGCCTCTTATTTATTATCTCGCACTGTGGTTCCTGCGCTGGCCAGACTTTTACTCACCAATGAGAAAGCCGTAAATAAACACTCCAAAAATCCATTGGTCCATTTACATCTGGCATTGGAACAACGGCTGCATAATGGTCAGCAGCATTTACAAAATACGATTGGTAAATTGCAGCGTCACATTGTGATTGCACCATTGATTGGTGTTGTTATCGTCACAGCGGCGGGATTTGCACTTCAGGATCTCGGCAGGGATTTCTTTCCAAAAACTGATGCGGGTCTGATGAGGCTTTATCTAAGGGCCGAACCTGGCACTCGCATTGAACAAACGGCCGATCAGTTTGCACAGATTCAGCAGGAAATACGCAAAATAATCCCCGAACACGAACTTGATTTTGTATTTGATAACATTGGCATGCCCGACTCCATTAATCGTGCCTGGATAGACAGTTTTGCTATCGGGTCCTACGATGGAGAATTACAAATTCAGTTAGCTAAAGGTCATCAACCCACCAGTCAATATGAATCGGCGATTCGGCAGATGCTGAAACAAAAATTTCCGGAAGTTACATTATTTGCTCAAGCGGCAGATACCACCAATCAGACATTATCCGGCAGTACACCGACAGCACTTGATGTGCGGTTTACCGGCCGAAATCTGCAAGCCAGCATTGCCAAGGCGGAAACCCTCATTGAAAAGATGCAAAACGTCGAAGGCGCTGTCGATATTGGTTTTCAGCAAGTATTTGCGTTGCCTGAATACTATGTGCACCTGGATCGCAAACGTGCAGCTGAACTCGGTGTGACCACACAAGACACCATGAACAGTCTGTTAGGTGCTTTAGGCTCTGCCGGTACTGTCTCCCCCAGCTTCTGGTCCGATCCGGTGTTTGGTTTTTCCTATGAAGTGCAAACCCGTATGCCATTACACAAATTACGCACCACCGATGATCTTATGAACTTGCAGATTCAGACTTCTGATCCCCAGGTTACTGTGCCACTGGCAAGTATTGCTTCTATTAACCCACGAAATGTCGCTGGAAGCATTGGTCGCACCATGCTGAAACCCACCGTCAATGTGTTAATCAATACCGAAAACATAGATTTAGGCTCGGTTTATAAAGCCACGCAGCAGATTGTGAATGAATTAAAACAAGACGTCGTTCCCGGTAATGATATTGAAATCATGGGACAGGCAGCAGCCATGGATGAAGCTTACCGTGACCTGCTGTTCGGTTTTTTACTGGCGGTATTTTTCATCTACATCATCATGCTGTTTAACTTCGCCTCCTGGATCATGCCTCTAGTTGCCTTATCCGGCGCGCCCATTGCCATATCTGGCGCGATCATCGGCTTAATGCTTACTGGAACGACTATCAGCGTACCGGCATTAATGGGTTTTATCATGGTGATTGGCGTATCAACTGCCAATAGCGTTCTGGTCACGACCTTTGCCCGAGATCAATGGGTGGCAGGTAAATCAGCATTTGAAGCAGCTCGCGAAGCAGCTTCGACGCGGCTAAGACCAGTATTAATGACCGCTCTCACCATGATTATTGGTTTACTGCCGATGGCATTGGCGCTTGGCGAAGGGGGTGAACAAAATGCACCGCTGGCCCGGACGGTTATCGGTGGTTTGATGCTGGGTACATTTGCCTCACTTTTTTTAGTGCCTTGGACTTTCAGCATGATCATGCAATTTATTAAACGTCCGCAGCCCATCAAGCTGCCGACAATTTGAGGACCTCACCATGTCAAATATAACCAAGACAATCATAGTTGCTGCGGTCATCGCTGTTCCGGTGTGGTTTTTAATTCAACCTGCCAGCGAAGCCAATATCGAACAATCCTCTGCTAACACCCCTGAAACTCTCTCGGTGCGGGTGGCTCAACCAAAACACATAACTGATTATCAGCCATTGGTATTCAATGCACGCGTCGAGGCCATTGAACAGTCGGATATTTTTGCCCGAGCTGATGGTTATGTCGAAAGTCGTTACGTGGATATTGGTGATGAAGTTAAACAAGGTGACCTGTTAGCCAAACTGTCTTCCCCCGAACTGGAGCAGGAAATTCTACAGGCCAAGGCTGAAATAAAGCGCCAGAAAGCCATGCTGGATCTGACTGAAAAAGTGGCCAGACGCTACATTAATTTACGTGATTCCGGCGCCGTGAATGCTACCGAAGTAGATGAAAAAGAAGCAGAGCTCGCTGTTGCCAAAGCCACATTAGCCACTTATGAAGCAAGACTGGAGCAGTTGGAAAATGAATTTGCCTATACCGAGATTGTGGCACCATTTGATGGCATCGTTACCCGTCGCCAGGCTGAGCGTGGTAATCGAATTACACGCAGTGATGATATGCCGTTGTTCCGTATAAGCCGTAGCGATAGATTACGGGTTATTGTGGATATTCCCCAGACCCAGCTATTCAATATTGATAAGCAACAGTCTGCACAATTAACGCTGCCTGATATGGCGAATCAGCAAATTGAAGTCCCATTTTCTCGTATTTCAGGTGAAGTGAATCGTGAAACCGGAACAATGCGGTTGGAATATCTACTGGAAAATACCGGCCTGACAATTCCGGCCGGGGTCAGTGGAGAACTGACGATTCAGGCAATCGAAAAAGTGGATACAGTGCGTATCCCGGTTAATGCGTTAAAGACTATTAAAGGTAAACCTTCGGTAATGCTGGTCAATGCGGATAACCAGGTTGAAATCATAACCGTTCGGGTAGGTCGGCTGGATAAAAGTGAGGTTGAGATTCTATCGGGGCTGATAGCTGAAGATCGTGTCATCCTCAATCCTAACGCAAGATTGGATGAAGGTGAAAAGGTCAACGTTTCAGACTAAAAGCAATCAGGCCCACTTTTAAAGTGGGCCTGCAGGACTTATGGGTTAAATTCGACCGGTCAGTAATAAAACCAACAATATAATCACCAACACACCGATCAATCCTGTCGGACCATAACCCCAGTTTCGACTATGTGGCCATGAAGGAATTACTCCGACTAATAACAGAACCAGGATAATTAATAAGATAGTACTTGTAGTCATGATCATTCCCTCTCATTGAAAAAAACACGATATAAACAAAAGCGGATAACGTCTGTGCGTTGGCGTACCAATTACCAGTCAATATTTTTTAAGCCACTCACTGCATAATCCGTTTGTAGGTTTTTTTATCAATTTTATAGCAACTGCAGGCAGATGCCTCGAGTCCTTTCACATCCAGAATGGTGATATTGCCTCGGTGATATTTGATTAACTGCCGTTTGTGCAATGCCGTGGCTGCTCGGGTAACACCGACGCGACGCACCCCCAACATGTAGGCAAGAAATTCCTGGGTAATGCGAAACTCATTGGATTCAGCCCGATCACGAGTCATTAATAACCAGCGAGCCAGCCGGGCTTCGACTAAATGAAATCGGGTACAGCCTGCAGTCTGAGATAATTGCACCATGGTGACATACAAATATTTTTTTAACATCGCTTCCAAAATGGGGCTTTGTTTAATCTGCTGCAGCAAGTTAGCCACTGGAATACGTAAAGCCTGTCCTGCCCCCTGTACCAATGAATGCAATGGCGCTATAGTCACACCCAAAACCAGGGTATTTCCCAACATACCTTCATTGCCGATGAGTCCTACTTCCAGGTTTGAACTTTTATCAACTGGGACCGTCAACGAGATAAAACCTTGATTGGGAAACCAGGCGTATTGCATGGCCTCATTCGGTTCCGTCAGAATCTCGGCAAATACTAAATCTACCAGCTCACACTCGGCCAAAAGCCGATTTCTTTCCAGTGCAGGTAAATCAGTAATAAGATGGTTGATTAGTTGGACTTCAGAAATTAGCAATGTGGTACTCCAGTATTGCTCATAAAATGACACTGAAAAATTTATGTCATTAAGAGGTTTACTCTACGCTTATTAATGAAAGGTCGTATTAATCTCTAGAGTCTTCTCTTTTGGCCAGCCCACGCCGATGTGAACAATGTCATTTAATCGACTTCGTTATCCTTCATTAATCTGTCTGTTTCTCTTTTGACAACTTGATAACATTCGCAAACACGTTCTTCCAAACCTTTGCGATCTATTACGGTGATTTTGCCTCGGGAATATTGAATCAACCCCGCTTTCTGCAAATGCCCTGCTGCCTCGGTAACACCTTCGCGGCGCACGCCCAACATATTTGCAATCAACTCTTGGGTCATTCTAAGCTCATTGGACGGCAACCGATCCAGACTTAATAATAACCAACGGCATAATTGCTGATCGACCGTATGGTGACGATTACATGATGCTGTTTGTGCCATCTGAGTGATTAACGACTGGGTGTAGCGCAACAGTAAACGCTGTAATTTTTCCGCTCGAAAAAACTCTTTTTTCAACAATCGGCCTGATAATCTGTAAGCATATCCTTCACTTTGCACCACGGCCCAACTGGAGGTCGTTTCGCCTCCCATAAACAATGAGATCCCAACAATGCCTTCATTACCGACCACAGCGATTTCCGCTGAAGCGCCACTTTCCATAACATTTAATAAAGACACTATTGCTGTAGTCGGAAAATACACATGGTTAATCTGTTTATCAGGAGAATAAAGCACCTCCCCTAAAGGCATCTTAACCAATTCTAAACCCGGATAAAATCTTTCACGTGCTTGATTTAGTAGTGATGCCAGAATCTTATTTTTACTGGGGTCTTGTTCTTGGCTCATACGCTCACAATTTAATGATCTATAAATATCCGTTTATCTGATGTTTACTCCTCACACATAATCCGTGTCAGTCATTGAGTCCATACAAACGCGATCCCACTATTTATTAACACATAAATACTCTCGGCTTGTTTGTACGGTATCGCACATAACTCTCAAAAAAACAACATTACAATTTATTGGTTTGTGCGAAAACGTACATACGAATACTGCTGTTTTCTTTATCCTGAAAATTAAGCTGAAAAACTTAATGGGGAGGAAAAGCCGTTATGAAAACCAAATTTATCTTTGAATATTCATGCTCCTCAATAAAAAAACCTGTTAATTATGTTTCACCCCGTCTGTTTCATAATTCAACACGGAACGGGTGAAATAGGTTATGCGTACTTTGCGAACCCGTAGGACGGACAGCGGTTCAATATGGCAAATCCTTCCAAAATTTCAGAGAGATAAACTCGATTACGATAATCTGAAAAAAATGTGTGATGATTTTCCGTTAGGCATTATCCTGTGCGATAAAGCAGGTCGGTGTTTATATTCTAACCATGCATATACCAACATTCTCGGATATGCTCCCGGGGAACTGCTTCATCAAGACTGGCACGCTTGTCTTTATATAGAAGATTCTGCTCAACTGAATGAAAAGTGGAAACAAGCTGTTTTAAACCGTACCCCCCTGCAGGATGATGTACGCCTCATACGGGCTGATGACGCGATGATATGGGCCCGTCTCCATGCCAGCATGCTGGAAGACGCTGAATATCCATTTGCCAGTTTGCTAATGGTTGAAGATATCTCCGAGCGTAAAGCCATGGAAAATACATTGAAACAAATCGAAAACGCCTTATTCGAGGAGAAAGAACGCGCTCAAGTTACCCTCGATTCGATTGGTGATGCAGTGCTGACAACCGATTTAGAAGGCAATATTACGTATCTCAACCTTGAGGCGGAGCGTTTAACCGGCTGGGAACGCCAGCAATCTATCGGCAAACCTTTGCTTACCGTGTTTAATATCATTGATGGTGAGTCTCGGGAAACGGCACCTAATCCAGCAAATAAGGCTATGTTAGAAAATAGAACAGTTGAGTTGGCAATAGGCTGTATTTTAATTGCCAAAGATGGCTCTGAGGTTGAAATTGAAGACTCGGCAGCACCTATCCATAACCGTGATCAGCAAGTCTGCGGTGCAGTGATTGTGTTTCACAATGTCGCCAAATCAAATGTGGTAATGGAAAAAACCAACCGACTGGCATGGTATGACTACCTGACTGGCTTACCCAATCTGGCCTTATTTAATGAACGTTTATCGCAATCGCTTGGCATAGCGGATCGACATGATAAGCGTGTTGCATTGCTCTTTCTGGATATGGACGATTTCAAAAAATCAAACGACAGCTTCGGGCATTTAACCGGTGACTTATTACTCAAATCAGTCGCCGAACGGGTAACACAGTGTCTCCGTACCACCGACACGGTTTGTCGACGTAGCGGCGATGAGTTTCTGATATTACTGAGCGAAATAGAACATCCCGAAGATGCCATCCTTGTGGCCAGGCAGATACTTTCAGCGATTGCAGCACCTCAAAAAATTAACGATAACGACATAACTTTAGCGGCAAGCATTGGTATCAGTGTCTACCCGGATGATGGAGTGGATGCAACGACTTTAATGACATGCGCTGACAGTGCTATGTATATCGCCAAGCAAAATGGGCCAAATCAATTTTATTATTCTGGCTCTCCCTACCCTGGAAAAGTTGAGTCTTTATGTCGTTAGACATCTACTTTAATCATCAAACCAGCTTCAAACGACTTTTCCGGAAAACCTTATGAAATCCATTACTAAACCCTTACTTTTCTGCACATTGTTTATTGTCCCTCTCGTGGGGATACTGACAATTAGTGGTTGTGCTTCTACATCCACCCAGTCCGGTACTGGCGAATACATTGATGACAGTGTGATTACCACTAAAGTCAAAGCAGCTATTCTCAATGAAGAAACACTGAAAGTTGCCGAGATCAATGTGGAGACCTTTAAAGGCGTTGTGCAATTAAGCGGCTTTGTTAATTCACAGGAAGACATTGAACGCGCTGTTGTCGTGGCACGCAGTGTCGCTGGAGTGAAATCAGTAGAAAATGATATGCGGGTGAAGTAAACCACCTTAATTAATGAAAGCGTTTTAAATAAAAAAGCCCTGTCATCGCTGACAGGGCTTTTTTGGTCGCATGGTTCTGGTGAATTAATCTTTACCAACCTGGCTACCAATAACACCGCCTACTGCTGCTCCACCAACAGTACCAACGGCGCTACCACCGGTTAAAATAGCTCCGCCTACGGCACCGATACCGGCACCTGCCGCTGTGCTTTTATCGCGGCTGGACATATTGCCACAACCCGCTGTTGCGAGGATGGCTGTTGCTAAAAGGACGATAAGTGAAGTTTGACGAATGATGTTCATGATAATGCTCTCTGAGTTCGGCCAAAACATATCTGGCGCGATAATTTGATGATACTCGCCTTATTTTTAGGCTATCGCTTTTGTTTCACTGAACTGTGATAAGAGTAGTTAAAAAGCATTTATTTAACTGACCGTTAATACTTCTCCCCACTTTGTTGTGTAGCTTGGACTTTTATGTTCCTGCTTCATTTTCCACGGACGTTTAAAGCCCTGATTGGCCAGTTGCAAGGTGTCCCGGCCCATCGTGTTATTAATGACATCAATCACCGTCATTAACTGTCCGGATTTAGCATCCTGATTCGGCGCAAACAAGTCCTGCTGCTGCCCACTTTTCGGCTGCAGTTCGGTGAGCATAATGCCGGCTTTGGCATAGTTAAATCCGGGTTGATACATCTTTTTCAATGCACTCAGCGCATGTTTGACCAATACACGCGTGTCATCAGAAGCCATCGGCAACGCTACCATCAGACTATTGCCGTAAAAAGCCTCCCCACTGCGATAAGGACTGCAACGGATATAGACCTGGAGCATCCGCGCCACCGAGTACTGCCGTCGCAGTTTTACAGCCGCACGACTGGTATACAGACTGATGGATTCGGCCAGACTGTTCATATCCGTCACCGGAATACCAAAACTTCTCGAACTTAATATCTGCTTTTTGTCAGTGATGGCATATTCCAGCTCCAGACAGCTGATACCATTGAGTTCACGTACGATTTTTTCCATCACCACACTGTATTGGCGCCGCAGGGTTTCAGCATTGGCTTGTTTTAAATCCAAAACGCTGTAAATGCCCTGTGTTTTCAACTTCACTGCCAGTTTACGGCCCACTCCCCATACCTCACCAACATCCAGCTCCGCCAGCAAACGATTAAGCTGGCTTGGACTCAGCTGATTAAAATCACAGACCCCGTCAAATTCAGCCCGTTTTTTAGCACAGTGATTTGCCAGTTTCGCCAGGGTTTTACTGGCACCGATACCGACACTGACCGGAAGACCAGTCCATTGCGCGACACGATGGCGGATCTGCTGGCCATATTGCAGCAAATCAAGATGCTGGAAACCGGTCAGATCCAGAAAACACTCATCAATTGAATACACTTCCTGATCGGGCGAAAACTGATTAAGAATACGCATCACCCGATTACTCATATCGGCATACAACGCATAGTTGGATGATAAAGCGATGATCTGCTGCTCATTCGCTATTTGCTGAAACTTAAACCACGGTGCACCCATCGGAATATGCAGTTTGGCCTCGTTGCTTCTCGCCACTGCACAGCCATCATTATTACTGAGCACCACCACCGGTTTACCGGCCAGTTTTGGATTAAATACCCGCTCACAAGAGACGTAGAAATTATTGACGTCGATCAGGGCGATACTGCGTGACATTATTTAAAACGCCGAAACGAGCCCGTCACTACACCCCATATTTCAAACTGCATACCATCCTTGATTTCAATCGGCCGATATTCACCGGACTGATTCGACGGCAGTAATCTTGGCGCCCCCTGTTTGTTTTTGGCCAGTAATTTGATGGTGAATTCGCCATCGACAACCGCCAGTACAATATCGCCGATACTGGCATTTTTAGAGCGATCCACCACCGCTTTATCGCCGGGCAATAAACCACTGTCGATCATTGAATAGCCCTGAATGGTGACAAAAAATGTCGCTTCTTCGTCATCAATCAGGAATTCATTAGGATCCAGTCGTTTTTCGACATGTTCATCTGCCGGCGAGGGAAAACCCGCCGCCACTTTGGAACTGAATAATGGCCAGCTACGTTTAGCGGGTGCAATGATTGGACGTTCAAACTCCATTGGCTGGTCTTGCAATGGCGCGGACTGCCTGCGTCGATAAGCCGCCAGAAAATCAGTGATTACAGGCTTTTGACTCTCAGGAATACGTATCACGGTTGTCGGTTCTTTGATCACGGAGCCTTTTTTGCGGCCGGCGCCGACGCGCCGACCACCATGTGTATTTGAGCGAGTTGTCATAAACCACTTGATTAATTGAAACAGTTAATCAAGTGTACGAATCGTTTCCTCATCAGGCAAGGAAAAATTCACTATCCCGTGATAAAAAAATTAACCACCGAACAACAACACGCTCCAGATAACGGCAATCAATACAAGAATAAAAATCGACGCACCGATTTTGTTTTCTTCAAACATTTTTTGTGTCTGATTACCAAACAGACACACCAAAAGACCCAGACCAAAATAACGCAGACCACGAGAAATGGTGGTTGCCAGCATATACAGTAAAAATGAATAGCCCGTCACACCCGCTGCCAACATGGCAATTTGAAATGGAATCGGCGTAACTCCGACGCTCAATACATACCAAAAACCATGTAAATGAATTTGCTGACGAATAGTTTCAAACTGCTCGGGCGTCGACAGCAGAGCAATCAGTTGATCGCCGATCAGACCAAATACAAAATAGCCAATCACATAGCCCAATGCCGCACCAAAAATACAGCCCAGTAATGCCATAGCGCTAATGGCCCAAAGCAACTTCCGACGAGCCTGCATCAAAGGAATCAAAATGGTTTCCAGCGGGATGGGGACGATCAGTGACTCCATAAATGAAGCGAAAGCGACACCCCACAACATATGTTTTGAGTGCACTAAACGAGAGCCCAACTGCTTGAATCTATTCAAACTGATTTATTTCCTTATTTAAGGTCAGTATGCTCAACGCAAGAACACACAAAACAAGTAATATCCAGATAACAAGCCGCTATCCTCATTGAAATCACTGCAGCTGTAAATAACCTGGGTTGATAAAGCAGTGAGGATTGTTGTCATGGCTACCTGAAAAATTCCGGCAGGAGATACAAATGAATTACCGCTTTCTTTTACTGATAACCACGCTGCTATGGATGCCCGCGATATACAGTGAGGAGTTAGTTGATGCAGGCGCTGAAATACAGGTAACGAATGCACCGGATGATCAAGCTATTGAAAATCGGTTGAGCGACATTCTGAACGTTATCGAAAGCTATGAAGATGTTGAGGTCACAGTCGATTCCGGAGTGGTAATCCTCAGTGGTAGCGTCTCCAGCGCTCGCGCCGGACGTGATCTGGTAGCGCTAGCCAGTCGGGTCGAGGGCGTTATTTATGTGCAAAACCGGCTCAATGAGCTAATGGACATTTCCACCCGCGTACAACCCACGACACAAAAAATCGAATCAATGCTTGCTTCATTGTTCCGCAGTCTGCCCATTTTTCTGGTGGCAATCATCACCATCATTTTCTTTTGGCTGCTCGGTCGCTGGGTCGGTAACCGCAGTGCCTGGTTGAGTCGTATAGGGCTTTCCGAACTCGCCACCGATCTGGGTGGACGCATTATACGAATCCTGATTGTTGGCATCGGCTTTCTAATTGCGTTACAGATCCTCGATGCAACGGCGCTGGTGGGAGCACTGCTTGGTGTGGCAGGTGTATTTGGCCTCGCTGTAGGTTTTGCGTTTCGCAATATTGTCGAAAACTATCTGGCCGGTGTACTGCTCAGTGCACGGAATCCATTCAAAATCGGTGATTCTATTCAAATAGCTGAATTCACCGGTAATGTGGTTCGGCTGACTTCCCGAGATACCGTGCTGATGACAGCTGATGGCAACCATTTACGTATTCCCAACAGCACGATGATCACGTCGGTCATGATCAATTACACTCGCAATCCCTTACGTCGTTTTGAATTTACACTGGCTATCTCTGCCGAGATCGATCTGATCAAGGCTCGCCGCCTGGGCTTAGGAATTCTGCAAAATATGCAGGGACTGCTAGCTGAGCCGGGTCCACAAGTGCTGATTGCTGATATACGTGAAAATATCGTCGATCTGCACTTTATGGCCTGGATTAATCAACATGAAAGTGATTTTGCCAAAGCCCGCAGTGAAGCTATTCGCCTGATAAAAATCGGGTTTGATGAAGCCGGCATTACATTTCATCAACCAGTACATCGACTGCAGCTGATAAATGATGAAACGAATCTGGAGCCAGAACCCGCTGATGCATTACCAGAGACAGAATCCACTTTACCAAACGTTTCGGCTGAAGCATCGACTGTGGATATTGCCACTGATCCTACAATGTCCAGACAAGTGGCTCATGAACTGAATACATCTGACGAGGAAAACCTGCTTAAATAACGAAGCACATCAAGCGGTTGAAATCAGCGGATATTCATGCTCTGCGTAAAAGTTCTGATAGACAATTTCTATCCGCAGTCGATCACCCGCCTCTATAAACTGTAATGGCTGGCTGACATCATCAATCCACTGCTGAGCCTGTTCCGCTTTAATAAAACTGCAGATATCTCCCACCGGCCACTGGAAATACACTTCGCGTTGTTTCTTTTCGGCCAACACTACTGGATCCGTGGTATCGGGAAGCGGAATATACGAACTGAAAATCTCTAATCCGCCCTGCTGTTCGGGATCATTTGCATTATATTCCAGTGAAATATCCCAGCCGCGGACTAACCCATCATAGGCATCGCCACGCTCAAAACTGAATCCATACATCGCCAGAATATCATCGTCGATTTCCGGCAATTTCTGCAGAGCATCCTGCACAGCTTTAATCGCAGTTTTATCCTGCTCCGAAAGGTTTTCCAGGCTTAGTAGCCAATCGCCTAGATTGATAGCCGCCTGAATAATGGGGGGATGCGTTTTGTCGAGCAGAATCTGTGGCATATGTTTGGACTATCAATGATAAAAGCCGAAACATGATATCAAAGTGGGGAGAATAACCCCATTTACGTTCCCACGCAGATGCGTGGGAACGAGTCTGGAGCGAAACCCATTAATCCTCTATAGGCGTTACCCGCCAAATGGTATTACCAACGTCATCAGCCACCAGCAAACCGCCTTGATTATCAACGACAACACCGACCGGGCGTCCCATAGCATCGCCGCTGCCATCAACAAATCCAGTCAGAATATCTTGTGGTTTACCAGAGGGTTCACCATTGGAGAAAGGCACAAAGATCACTCTATAGCCACTTAACGGCTTACGATTCCATGAACCATGCTGACCGATAAAAGCCCCATTCTGATATTTATCAGCCAGTAAGTCTTCTTCGTAAAAGGCGAGCCCTATCGAAGCGGTATGTGCACCCAGCGCATAATCCGGCTTGATGGCTTTTTCTACCAAATCAGGGCGTTGTGGTTCAACACGTTCATCAACATATTGTCCATAATAACTATATGGCCAGCCATAGAATCCACCATCCTGCACTGATGTCATGTAATCCGGGACCAGGTCACTACCGATTTCATCGCGCTCGTTAACCGTAGTCCACAACTCACCACTTTCAGGTTGCCAGGCCAGACCATTCGGATTACGCAACCCTGAAGCGAAAAGCCGCTTTTCACCCGTTTCCAGATCTACTTCCAGAATAGCGGCACGATTTTCTTCCGCTTCCATCCCGTATTCAGCAATATTACTGTTTGAACCGACCGTGGCATAAAGTAAAGTGCCATCTTCATTGGCAATAATATTTTTGGTCCAATGATAATTAATTGGGCCACCTGGTAAATCCGTCACATGTACTGGTTCGGCGGTAATTTGCGTCTGCCCTTCTTCATAGGGAAAACGCACAATGCTATCCGTATTAGCAACATAAAAATCATTACCAATCAGCTCCATGCCAAAGGGTGAATGTAAATCATCCAGAAAGACATGGCGTGTTTCAGCTACCCCATCACCATCTTCATCCCGCAGCAATGTAATTCGATCAGCACTGGGCACGGCAGCCCCTGCTTTTTTCATCACCAAACCTTTTATCCAGTCTTTAATACCCGGATCCGGTTTTTCGGTTTTGGGTGCATTTGATTCAGCCACCAATACGTCCCCATTCGGCAACACATACAACCAACGTGGATGATCCAAATCCATAGCAAAACGATTTACCTCCAATCCTTCTGCAGCCAGAGGTTTACCATCTATTGGCCATCCCACTGCCGGCGCGATATTCACTGTTGGTATCAAGGTATTATCCGGTTGGGTTATCAGTGGATCAGGGCCATAATCAGATTGTGGAGGGATTTTAGCGGTATCACCACAACCATTCAGACTAACGGCCAAAACGCCAATAACTGCGCTGTATAGATAACGATGCTGCATATCTCTGCTCCTGAATAAAGAATCAATACCTGAGTCTAACAAGGTTCACCTGAAGTTCGGCTTGCTTTGGGTTAAAGGACATTAAATAAATTGCCTTTATAGTGTTGGTCATTCCAGTTGAGACAGCGGAATGTTTAATAATTGTGATTGTCTTATTTGGGTCTGTTGAGCTTTCAGAGCCGCCACTGCTGGAATCTCAACAGACCCTAGGTTTTATTTCACTCAATGGAGGTTGCATGCAAATTCAGGTTAATACCGATCGCCACATTCCAGGCGATGACACGCTCACCGACTCTATTCGTGAGGAACTACAACATTCTCTCAAACGATTCGATGAACACGTTACTCGTGTCGAAGTACATCTAAGTGATCAAAACAGTGAAAATCGTGGCGGTGCTGATGATATCCGTTGCCTGATCGAAGCCCGGATAGAAGGCCACCAACCCAATGTGGTCACCCATGACGCCGCGACCATCAAACAAGCGTTTACCGGCGCGACCGATAAAATGAAACGCGTATTGACCACAACGATTGAGCGTATGCAGTCACGCTAAGTTTTCTAACGAATACTGGTTCCCACGGTCCACCGTGGGAATCCACTTCACAGATTGGCATTGCCCTCTGTTGATAAGCAACTATGCTCCGATGAATACCAACTGCAGATGTTGCTTGTTAGAGTCTGAAACGGTACTGATAATCGGCTAATGGCTCCAGATTACCCGTTTGATAGGTATCCACCACAACCGTGCCATCCTGCATCAGACTTAAAATCCGATACATTGCTTGATGGTGGCTTTCATCTGGAATTTTGGTGCGTTCTAACGCCGGGATATGTAAGTAATGTACGCCGTTTAATTCTAATGAGTGGTTTACCCGTGGCATATCCATATGTAAATCGCCGGAGATTACTGCGCGTACATTTGATTGGCTAATGACTTCTGTTACAAAACCTGGGTGACTGATGCCTTTATCAGGATTTTCTTTAAAAACACCTTGTTGAGCACCATGCACCACCAACATCACCGGTTTAGGTGCCAGTCGGCCGACTTCACTTTTTAACCAGGCAATTCCATCATCATTAAAGTCGCGGCCAAAATCTGGCGAGGCCAGTATCAGCGCCACACTATCAAGCTCAAGCGTATATCGAGTACTGTCGATGGTGGTTTTACCCTGATTCCACAAATTGGCAAAGCTTAAAAATCGCTCTGTGGTACTGCCGTGCTCTTCGTTGCCCATAATAGGATAAAACGGTAGATTCAACGCTTGTAATACCGGCGTGGCCTGTTCGTATTGCACCAACGTTCCTTTATGGGCGATATCTCCTACGCCAACAGCAAACGTCAGATCCAAGCTTGGAATAAGTTGATTGATATCTGCCACGGCAGCTGCCATATTTGGAAACTTGGCTTCGGGCTTTGGCTCTGCATCACCTAACACCACAAAGCGCAGCTCTGCTGTGTTGGCAGGCTCTTTACTACAGCCCATGATCAAGACCATACCCAGTAGTAACAAGCTGCTTAATGTTAATTTGGATAACAATTTCATTCTTTTTCCCTAACGGTAATTTGAAAAGCTTGGCAATCAGGTGGTGATTCAGAACAAGGTATATGGTGACAGCCCCGTCCAGCGTTTAAAGGCACGGCGGTAGTTATTCATATCATTGAATCGAAGATATTCGGCGATTTGCTGGTTATTGAAGTGCTTGACCTGAAACAGATAAATGGCGGTATTTTTTCGTGCCATGTCAATTTGCTGCTGAAAAGTGGTGTGATGCTTTTTTAATTTTCGTTTCATTGACGCGGGACTGATGCCAAACGCGGCTGAGACTTTTTCCAAATTAAGTGGTTGTCGAATATGCGATTGAATATAGTCGTAAAGCTGATCAATAAAGCTTTGGGGGCTATGCAGTGATAACAGCTGTTTATGAGCTTCTTTTAGTGCTCCGTGAATACTGAGCTGTGAAGTGTTTGGCCAGGGTTTATCCAGCAGTTCAATGGGCAATCGCATGCAGTTCATTTGCTGTTCAAAGGCTAGGTTCTGCCCCATATTGACCCAATATTGTTCAATATAAGTCGGTTCTGCATAAGTAAATTCACAACGCCAGGGCATTTTCTCTTTTGATAACCAGGACACCATTGAGATAAAGGCGGTCATGTGCGCTTCAATCAGAAACTGCTGTTGCTCTTGACTGCCAGTTGCGTCTTGCCAGAATAGAAATAACTCTTCTTCGTTGGTATAAAAACGTGGGGTAAATAGCGGCGATAAAATGGCGTGAAACTCACTGATAATGTCTATCGCCTGACGCAGGTTACTGACCAGCTGTAAGGCCTGACTCGCCGCACCGAAGCAGCCTGGCCATAAGCGTTGACCATACAAAAAACTGGTGTCATCGGCGTTGACTAATTTTCGGCAATTATTGATGAGCGTGAGGTATTGATCTGGACTGATACTTTTTTCTGCCAATCTGAAATCTTCAAGTTGAATACGGGTGCTTCTCAACAATTGACGACTATCGACCTCGCGTGACAAAGCTAACTCAACCAAAACTGCAGGTTGATAATGGGCAGCAATGCACGCTGTGTCTATTTCATAGCCAAGCGTTTTAATGGGCGGCGTCATTTGCTTAGGTGGCGTTTGAAAGTTGCTGTCTGGTTTTACTGATTTCTAGATTGAGACGTTTAATCAAAGAATCCGAATCATCCGTTCTCGCCATGGTGGTGACCACCGTGGCTGATAAATACACCCGTTGATGATGTTCGCGAGTTCGATAGGCAAAGCTGGAAACAGCGTTTTGTAAATCAATGCTCATCTGCTGCGCATCGTGTTCAGAGGTATTATGTAATAACACCACAAAGCGATCACCGGCCAAACGGCAGATCAGATCTTCATCACGCAGATTGAGCAGTAATAGCTGACAGATAAGCTGCAAAATATGATCACTTTCTGCTGCGCCATAGAGACGGTTAATCATATTAAAGTTATCCAGATCAACGGCAATTAGAGCAAGTGGTTGCTGGAGTTTTTTACTTTCAGCCAAAGAGAGTTTTAATTGTTTTTTCAGATAGGCGGCGCCCCCCACTGGGATCAGTTTGTCGAATAGGCGATGTTCACGAAAGTACCGCTCACGCTTGACCATTTGTGCACTGATGGCGATTTCTTCTTGATGCCAGTGATAGATACCAACACTTAACAGTATTAAAGCGATAGGGATAGGTAAGCTTTCTAACCAGTTATGCCAGATGAGCGACGATGGCATACGGATAAACTCATCCGCTACATCCATTGACCATGAAAACACAATGGCACATAAGCCGAGTGCCAGTAATTGGGTCACTCTGCCTGCCGGTCGACTGCGTAATAACAGCGCCAGCCAGAATAAAGCCAGAATGACCATTCCCCCTTCTGAAAAGACATCCAGCCAACTAATTTCAACTGTGGGTTTCAGGTCCCCCCACACACTAATAATCAGTAAACCAATGCCAATAGCTATAGCGAGGCCATAAGAATAACAAGTCTGTAAAAAAGCTCTTTTTTTCATTGATTTAGCCGACTTTTAAAATGCGTTATAGGTTTGTTTTCGGCGAAACTACGCTACAAAAATGACAACTTCATTACATATAAGGCAGTCAAATCAGCTCACAAAAAGTTGAATTATTTTCTCCAATAAACGCTGATTTTTTTTGCTAAACATAAATTAACCAATTGAATTAATAGAACATTTACTTCTTTAAAATTGCCTTCCTGGTTTTTAAAAACAATACATCCCTCAGTCAAATGAGCTCTAAACAGCACCAACCATGCTTATAAGTCATTGATTTTTAGTATTTTTATTTTTAGCTGTCATCGATCTGTCATTTACCATCCCTAGACTTGCCGCCATCCACCACTATGACAACAAGGGTAGGTAATGAAATTGACAGTAGAAACCAGAGAGCGGCCAACTCATAAACTCAGTCTGATTGCGTTGAGCATCGCGAGCGTTTTCAGTAATGGTGCTTTTGCCGCTGATGAAATCAATATGGAAAAGGTGCAGGTTTTCGGTCAAGCCGTACAGATTGATAAAGCGCTGAATGAACAACGTAATTCAAACAGTATTGAAAGCGTGGTTCACGCCGATGGTATTGGTCAATTACCGGATGATAATGCTGCCGAAGCTTTGCAACGTTTGCCCGGTGTTTCAGTTGAAAATGATCAGGGTGAAGGACGTTTTGTCACAGTGCGAGGTCTGGCACCGGAGTTAAATGCTGTCACGATCAACGGGACCAATATCCCTTCACCAGAGGATGGCACACGTGCCGTAGCATTAGACGTCTTACCCAGCGAGCTGATTCAGTCACTCTCTGTGGTGAAAACGTTGACACCAGATATGGATGCCAACTCTCTTGGTGGTACGGTCAATGTCAGAAGCTTATCGGCGTTTGATCATGATGGTTTGTTTTATACCCTCTCCGCTGAAGGTAGCTATGACGACAATACCGATCAAACCAGTCCCAAAGGATCTGGTGCCTTCAGTAATATCTTTAGTATTGGCGAAGGCGTTGATAATTTTGGCGTTGCGGCGGCTCTGAGCTGGCAAAAACGGGATTTTGGTTCGGATAATGTGGAAACCGGTGGTGCTTGGGATTTTGATGGGAGCCCACGTTTAGGAGAGCTGGAACAGCGTGATTATGATATCACCCGTGAACGGCTGGGCCTTGGCGTTAACTTTGATTACAAAGCGGATATCCATACCAACTATTATCTGCGAACCCTATTCAGCCAGTTTACCGATACTGAAACGCGTAATGCAGCGGGTATGGAGTTTGCCGATCCCCTACTCCCCAATGAGTCCGGTGACGGTGCTGAAGGTTTTCGTGAAGTAAAAGATCGTAAAGAAACCCAAGAAATCCAGTCTTATGTCTTTGGTGGTGAAAAAACTATCGACTTGTGGACAATCAATGGACAAGTTGGTTACAGCCGTGCGAGTGAAGATTCACCCGGCCATATTGCCGGTGCAAAATTTGTCGGGGATTTTGATGGTGTTGGCTATGGCAGTACTTCAAAACCCACACTGAATGCTGGTGCAGATTATTATGATCCCAACAGTTTTGAATTAGATAGCGTGGAATGGGAAGAGCAAAAAACCACCGATACTGAAAAAAACATCAAGTTTGATCTTGCCAGAGACTTTGATTTAAAAGGTTATGCATCACAAATAAAATTTGGTGGCAAATTATCACGTCGTGAAAAAGATAATGATTTAGAGGCTTGGGAATTTGAAGATTTCGGCAGCAATGACACCAGTCTTGCTGCATATAGTGCTGGCAATGTGGATTATAGTTTGAATCAATTTGGTAACGGCATCAGTAGCTCGGCTGTTGAGGCGTTACTGAACAAATTGAATAAAGCCGATAACGTTAACGAAGAAGAATCACGTATTAACGATTATGTGATGAACGAGGACATTAACTCAGCCTATGTCATGAACACCCTGGATTTGGATGAGTGGACCATCATTGCCGGTTTGCGATACGAAGGGACGCGTTTTAAAGCCAAAGGGACTGGCATCAGAGACGACGAGTTTGAAACTATCTCCAGTAAAAACAGCTACAACCATTGGTTGCCTGGTTTACACGGTACTTATTATCTAGATGATAAAACACAAATTCGGGCGGCCTGGACCAATAGCGTGGTTCGTCCGACCTTTGAAGCACTGGCTCCAGGGTTCTCAATTGAAAGTGGCGACAGTGCCAGCTTTGGTAATCCTGACTTAGATCCGATGACATCGAAAAACCTGGATCTCGGCATTGAACATTACATGGGTCGTGCGGGTGCGGTTTCTGCCTATGTTTTCTATAAAGATATATCCGACTTTGTGTATAACACCGATGTGTCTGGCACTGGCCTATTCGCTGACTTTGATGAAGCGGTGACATTTGCCAATGGTGATTCAGCTGAGGTCTACGGCATCGAACTCGCCTATTCCCAAAAGCTCAGTTGGTTACCTGCCCCCTGGAATGGCCTTTTAGTGGGTGCTAATGCGACCTTCAGTCAATCCGATGCTGAAATCGAAGGGCTTGGACAAACACGTAGCATTGATCTGCCCGGCCAATCAAAACAAGTGGGTAATCTGATGATCGGGTGGGAAAACGACAAGCTGAGCATGCGTTTATCGACCAACTATAAATCGTCTTATTTATCTGAAGTAGCCGCTATCGATGATGAAGCACTGGATCAATATGTGGACTCACAAGTGTTTTTGGATTTCGGCGCCAGCTATTTCTTAACTAAAAATGCTCAAATCAGTCTGGAAGTGAAAAATATCACTGACGAAAGTTTCTATGTCTACAACCGCAGCAGTTCATATAACGCGCAATATGAAGAATACGGTCCGACCATCAAGCTTGGTTTTACATTAACCAATTTCTAAACCATCTTGATTATCAACTTTAAAGTGAAGCAAATGAAAAAAAACCAATTCAAGCTAAAACTGACCGCATTGGCGTCTTGCATGATGATGACAACCTCACTTACGGTCATGGCAGAGGCTGAACTGCTGTCTATTTCAAGTAATAGCCAGCCAATTGAAGCCGCCCAACTGTTAACTCAACCTCAAATAATGCCTAAGGCCGATAGCCTGCTGTCTTATGAACATAAGGGCATTGTTATTGAGGATAAACAAGGCCGGCAACTCAGTCTGTTAAAAGGTAATTTTGGCAGTATTGACCATAGATTAGTTCAAAAAGGCCTGTTACTGGCTACGGTAGATGTGGATCGTCAGCAAGCCATGGTGACGGTATTTGATAAAACCGCCCAAAACTGGAATCAACCCGTTTATATACCGCAACCGGCTTTTAAGATTGATGGTGTCTGCCTGTATCAGGATGAAGCCCATAATGGCTTTTTGTTTCTAGTGGGCGAAGAAGGTCATGGTGAGCAATGGTTGGTTTCTGACGCGACCAATTCAGTAGCACAGCCAAAATTAATCCGTCGCTTGAGCACGCCTCCCAATAGTGAATATTGTCAGGTCGATGATAAACAATCATTGATGTATATCAACGAAGAAAACGTCGGTATCTGGGCCTACCAGGCACATCCTGAGGCAGATCTCATCCGTGATCCTGTCGCATTAATGAAACCCTTTGGAGAGTTATCTCAAAGTGCGGCGGGAATGGCATTGGTACCTGGTGGATTACTGGTACTCGATTCAGAAGCTAAGACATTACATGCCTATCAAAATAACGATGGCGTTTGGCATTCGCTTGCAAGCTACCCATTAACCAACCTATCGGATCCAGAAAATATCAGTGCTCGGCTAAACGATAAAAAATTAACCATTCGCATTAAACACGATGACGGTCTGGCAACCTTCAGCCTGCCCTGGAATTATCAAGACACTGCTCAAGCAGCGACGATTCCAGTGATTAAACCTCAACTACAAACTGATCCCGTGCCGAGTTTAGGTGATGCAGCGGATGATCCGGCCATTTGGGTTAATCCAAAAAACCCTCAACAAAGTCTGATTTTAGGCACTGATAAACAAGGTGGTTTAGTGGTGTATGACTTGAAAGGGAAAACGCAACAACACCTGGCGGTGGGTCGGGTGAACAATGTCGATGTGCGAGCTGGTTTTAACTTGAACGGCCAAAAAATTGATTTAGCCGTCGCCAGTAATCGTGACCACAACTCGTTACATGTGTTTGCCATTGCCCCTTCCTCGGGAGTTGTCAGTGAATTAGGACAGGTGCCAACGGCAAGTCAGGATATTTATGGCTTGTGTATGTATAAAAATCAGGCCGGTGATATTTACACCATTGTGAATGACAAAGATGGACGCTTTTTCCAATATCGCATGCAGGATAACCACGGCAAGATTGATGCTGAACTGGTACGTGAATTTAGCGTGGGCTCACAACCCGAAGGCTGTGTCGCGGATGATAAAAATCATCGTTTGTTTGTCGGTGAAGAAAATAATGCCG
The DNA here is from genome assembly GCF_002375415.1 of Methylophaga sp. UBA3613. Taxonomy (NCBI): domain Bacteria; kingdom Pseudomonadati; phylum Pseudomonadota; class Gammaproteobacteria; order Thiotrichales; family Piscirickettsiaceae; genus Methylophaga; species Methylophaga sp. UBA3613. The sequence goes on from NZ_DFLS01000006.1 coordinate 391,653, forward strand.
TTTGGGTGTTGGATGCCCGTGCAGATAAAGCATCAACGTTAACGGAAGTCATTGCAGACGGTGACCATCTTAAAGCGGACATAGAAGGTCTCAGCTTGTATCAAACGCAGCAAGAGAATTATCTGGTGATCTCCAGCCAGGGTAATGATAGTTACGTCGTAATCGATGCACTCCCCCCATTTGCTTACCGTGGTGTTTTCCGGGTTGGCTTTAATACCGATGCAGGCATTGATGGTGTTTCGGAAACCGATGGTCTGGATGTCACCAGCGTCAATCTGGGTGAACCATGGCATCAAGGCATGTTGGTGGTACAAGACGGACGCAACCGGATGCCGGTAGACAATCAAAATTTCAAATATGTGCCTTGGTCAGATATCGCTGACCAACTTGGCCTTTCTGCGAATAAAAAATAAGGAGTCATCATGGAATCTTCAATGCATGAAATGACCATGTGGGGCTTGGTGAGTGAAGCCAGTCTGCTGGTAAAAATCGTAATGATTATTCTGGTTTTAGCCTCTATGGTGAGTTGGTATTTAATTATCTGGCGGTCCAGGGTATTGGGCCGTTTGGAAAAACAAAATCGCCAATTCCAGCTACGGTTCAGACAAACAGCAGATCTCACGAAGCTGGACTCGACTGCAAATAACCAGACTGTTTACCAAGCACTTCCGGCTATTTATCAAGCAGGTTTATTGGAATATGAAAAATATCGCCAACTCGATGCGCTCCCCCAGGATGAGATTGTCGAGAATGTCGAACGGGCCATGCTGGTCAATATTGGTGAACAGGAAGTCGAGTTGGAAAAAGGGCTTTCTTATTTAGCCACTATCGGTTCGGTCAGTCCCTATATCGGTCTGTTTGGCACTGTGTGGGGCATTATGAATTCGTTTATCGGTTTGTCTCAAGTTGAGCAAGCGACCTTAAATACCGTTGCACCGGGTATTGCTGAGGCCCTTATCGCCACAGCAATTGGCTTGTTCGCTGCGATACCGGCGGTAGTGGCTTACAACCAATTGAGCAAACGTGCCGGATCATTAAGCACACGTTATTACCATTTTGGTAATGAATTTATTACCCGGTTGCAGCGTGTGTTGCACCGCACACCATTAGCTAAAGTTGCGTGAATTCATCATGATAAGAAAACCTGTTACCAAACACGCCCTCAAAGCTGAAATGAATGTGGTGCCCTATATCGATGTCATGCTGGTACTGCTGGTCATCTTTATGGTTACTGCACCCTTGCTGGTGCAAGGCGTCAAACTTGAACTGCCTAAAGTCGCAGCCAAAGCGTTACCAACAGATAGTCAAAAAACCATTTTGAGTTTATCTGTGGTGGCTGATGGGAGTTATTACTGGAATGTCGGTTCTGAGGTGGACATCAAATCACGCTCTGATCAGGCGGTAACATTGGATGAGATGGTCATAAAAATTGACCAGATCAGATTGCAACATCCTGATTTGCTTTTCTTTATTCGGGGTGACAAAGCAACAGATTATGCGTCAGTGGTCAAAGCCATCGCGGCATTGCAACAAGTCGGCATCGAAGATATCGGACTGATCACGGAGTCACCCGATGACTGATGTAGGATTTTATGATGACCGTTTTATCAATCCACCAGCCGAGAATGCCGGATTAAGTACATCAGCATTATTACTGGTCGGTTTATTTCATCTGGCCATGGCGGGATTGTTATTAAACTCATGGACACCTGCTCAGCAGGATGAGCCCAAACTGAGTACGATTAAAATTCAAATGTTAAGGCTGTCAAAGCCTGCCCCTGAAATCAAACCGGTTGAGCCGGTTCCGCTGACTATCCCGGAACCGACTCAACCTGTGTTTGACCCCCCACCCGTGGTACAAAAAACTGAACCAACACCCGTGGTTCAGAATGAACTGGCTTTTAAACGGGTTGAAGAAAATCCGATACCTGAGAAAGTTATACCAAAACCTATCAAGCAAAAGCAGGCTGAGCCAGAGAAAAAGATCGTCGAAAAAATGATTGAACAACCTGAAAAAAAGCGTGTTCAGCCCACCGCTAAACCGACTAAACCAGCCTTAGCGCAGCAAACAAAAAAGACCGATAGCGCTGCGAAGACACCGGTTAAGCAGGATGTGATCGCAAGCGCTGAGGCTAGTGAGCCCTTTTCGGTCGAGCGCTATAAACCAATAGAAAAACAGGCTCCAGAATATCCTCGTGGCGCATTACGAAAAGGCCTGGAAGGTGATTGCACGGTACGTTATACCGTCAATACCCAAGGTAAAGTGGAAACACCTGAAGTCCTGGCAAACTGCCACCCATTGTTTAAAAAGCCGTCTTTAGAAGCCGCCAAAACCTTTCGATACTCACCCAGAATGGTGAATGGAAATGCGGTAGCCGTGAATAACGTACTTAATACTTTTGAATATCGTATCAACCAATGAAAAATAAACTTTCTATGAATAAGCCTTGCGTTTCCGACTTTCATCAACAGATGTCAGCACATGATGATATCGCCATTAATACCAGTGCCGAACCCAATTTAAATCAAATTGTGTTGTCTCGGCGTCAAATGCTGAAAGGTAGTTTAAACGCTGCGGCATTGGGTTTTTTTGGACTCAATTTGTCGTCAAATCTGGTGTTTGCCGCAGGCAAAAACAATCTGAATATCCCCTTTATCGGCTTTAATAGCATCCAGCCTCAAACCGATCCTGGATTTGATAAAGTTATGGTTGCCGATGGCTATCAAGCGAAAGCCTTTTTTTCTTGGGGTGATCCGGTTGAAACAGGGGCAACGGCTTGGAAGACCGATGCCACAAACAGCTGGCAAGAACAATTAAAACAAGCCGGCCAAAATCATGATGGCATGCATTTTTTTGCTTTTCCAGACGATCATAATCGCGGCTTAATGGTAATTAATCATGAATATGTGAATCCGACCCTCCACCAAGATGGCTTCACCTATGTCGATGGAAAACGCCGAATGGAAGATGTCAAAAAAGAACAGGCTGCCCATGGTGTCAGTGTCATTGAGGTCAAAAAAGACAACCAGGGCCAATGGCAGCGCGTATATCCATCGGTTTATAACCGTCGTATTTCGGCCCTAACCGCGATGCAGGTCAGTGGGCCTTTGGCTGGTCATGATTTGTTAAAAACCGTGGATGATCCGGCGGCGATGGATATCATCGGCACGCTAAACAATTGTTCTAATGGCTTTACCCCTTGGGGCACCTATCTGGCGTGCGAAGAAAACTGGCATAACTATTTTACAAATCAGGATGCTTCGGATTATCAGTCACGGGTATCACATCATCGTTATGGCATTTCAACAGGAAAAGAAGCCAAAAACTATGGCTGGAATACCATTGATAAACGCTTTGATGCCACGCCCAACCCTGCTCTCGCCCATCAAGGCTATGTCAATGAACCTAATCGCTTTGGTTGGGTGGTTGAAATTGATCCGTTTGATCCAGAGAGCAAGCCAATCAAACGTACGGCGTTTGGCCGATTCTGTCGTGAGGGTGTCACCCCAGCTTTAGCTGAAAATGGACAGATGGCTTTTTACTCGGGCGATGATACCCGGGGTGAATATGTCTACAAGTTTGTGCCGGAACAACGTTTCGATAAAACCCAGCCTCATAAACATCGTGACATGCTGGATCGTGGAACGTTATATGTCGCTCGTTTTAATGATAATGGTTTGGGTCGCTGGTTGCCCTTGATACATGGACATTCGGGTTTAACGGCTGAAAATGGTTTTGCCAGTCAGGCTGATGTATTGGTCAATGCCCGTGCTGCAGCTGACCAACTAGGTGCTACCCCTATGGATCGACCGGAATGGGCAACGGTGAATCCGCATAACCTCGATGTGTATATATCGTTAACCAATAACTATTTGCGTGGTAATGAATTTTCGCTCAACGCTGCCAATCCCCGTCCTGATAATCGCCATGGACAGATTATCAAGATACAAGAAGATCAGGCCGATCCAGCCGCTATCACCTTTCAATGGGAATTATTTGTCGTGGCAGGTGAAAAAGCCGGCACACAGAATACTGATGGCCAGCCGGTTGCTGAGCATTTAGTCGGCAATATTCAAGGTGATATATTTTCTTCACCCGATGGTTTAGGATTCGATAAAGATGGTCGGTTATGGATTCTAACGGACTATGATGATGACGATCCGGTGATGGACAACATGGGCTGTAATCAAATGTTGTGCGCTAACCCCGAAACTCGTGAAATTAAACGCTTTCTGGTGGGGCCAAGAGGTTGTGAGATTACCGGGATAACCTGGAGCCCGGACTATACAGCGATGTGGGTGAATATTCAGCATCCTGGTCTAAGCTATCCTGCCAGTGATGGCAAAACCCGTCCGCGCTCCACCACTGTACTTATTACTAAAGATGATGGTGGTGTGATCGGTCGCTAGCTATGGGAGGGGGAATGTTGCCGTATTGATAATTTTGTATTTGAGTGATGCATCGGTATGCTTGCAAGGATTCTGTTTATCCTTAAACCTTAAAAAGACATCGGGCAGCATAATGAATAAAAAGTTACTTTTCGTCATCGGCATAATTCTGTTCGTTGCTATTATCATGATAGCTTCGCGTTTGATAAATACGCCTTCACCCTACCTCACTTCTGACAATGATCAGGAATTGCCAACCGAGACAACGATTGAGGAAGGTTTTATGGAGGCTGAAAAATTCATTAATTCCAGAGCGCCCATCAAAATCGATGATGAAACCCAGCTTATTAAGGCTTTAGCCGGTCCCGGCGATTTGATGACTTATTATTATTCATTAACCAATGTCACTATTAACGATGTGAATCCGACGGCGGTGCTGGAGGATATCAAACCCAAATTGCTTGCCAGCCTTTGCAGTAATGCTGATATGCAGCCTGTTCTAAAGGCGGGTGCCAAGCTTGTATATGTCTATTCCGATAAAAATCACCAAGATGTTGGCCGTATTGAGGTAGTGGAAGCTGATTGTTAAGACCGCTTTCGCCATAAGCAATAGAGCGTGCCCACTTTTCTCCACGTTATTTTCGTTATTGTTAAATGGGAACGGACTGTATTTTTGACGGGTCTTTAATTTATCAATAAACCATTTCACGATTACTCTTTAATCAAAAGGCTGATTGTCATGACGAAATACCAAAAGTCACCTAAAGTTGTTGAACAACTATCACCTGAGCAACATTACGTCACCCAACAATGCGGTACTGAACCACCATTCGATAATGCTTATTGGGACAATCACGAAGCTGGGCTTTACGTCGATGTAGTTTCTGGTGAACCCTTATTTGCTTCAGTAGATAAGTTTGATAGCGGAACTGGCTGGCCAAGCTTTACCCGTCCAGTGCAGAATGAAAATGTGAACGAAAATTTTGATGACAGTCTGGGCATGCGCCGTGTTGAGGTTCGCTCAGTACATGGTGACAGTCATTTAGGTCATGTTTTCCCTGATGGCCCTGAAGAAGCAGGAGGAATGCGGTATTGCATCAACTCAGCATCCCTGCGGTTTATTCCCGTTGAACAGCTTGAAGCAGAAGGTTACGACGAGTTTAAAAATCTGTTTTCAGAAACTTTAGGTGAAACAAAATGAGCGAGACAAATACTGAACGTGCCGTACTGGCCGGAGGATGTTTCTGGGGGATGCAGGATTTAATTCGAAAATTACCAGGCGTTATCTCATCGCGAGTCGGCTACACCGGCGGCGATATTCCAAATGCCACTTATCCAAACCATGGCACACATGCTGAAGGTATTGAGATCATCTTTAATCCTGAGCAGATTACTTACAGACAGTTACTGGAGTTTTTCTTTCAGATCCATGATCCAACCACTCCTAACCAACAAGGCAATGATCGGGGCATGAGTTATCGTTCAGCAATTTATTACACCAGCGATGAGCAAGCCGAAATTGCCAAGCAGACGATTGAAGATGTAAACCAATCTGGATTATGGCCAGGCAAAGTTGTTACTGAAGTGGAACCTGTCGGTGATTTCTGGGAAGCAGAACCCGAACATCAGGATTACCTGCAACATTATCCAACCGGATATACCTGTCATTATATTCGACCGGATTGGAAGCTATCTTAAGAAAGGAATTGGTTTTATTGATTGAGTCAGCCTCTCCTCAATTAAAACAATAATTTTTCTGATCAGTTGTTGCACCTTCAGCAACAACTGATCGTTATTTTACAATTGGCCCCAACTCTTCAACCAACGTTAATAACTCATTCGTTATCGCAATCAATTCATCCAGTAGCTGTGGAGTGATTTCCAGATGACCTTCATATTCAGCCAGATTGCGTTGCTTATGACATTTATCTAAAACTCGCCACTTGCTAGTTGTCATGCCTACAGTGTGTTCCAAACATTGAAACACCAGATATCGATTGTCTGAGCGATATCCATGCCAACGCATCGACGCCAAAGACAAAGCATGTGCGGCACCATAAGCTAATGAAAAACGGCTATCGTCGGATAAGCTTTCCACATTGGCATCCTGCAAACGGCGTTTGGCAGAAATCACCATGCCATCAAATTCTTTTTGATCTGCAGGTTCTGTTTTTAAATTGTTAGTTTTTACCAGGTTATCAAGATGCGCTAATGTCATTTTCTGATCCCTTCAGCCAAATCTTCGGTTGGTCCATTACCTTTGAAATAAATGCATTATCTTGCTGCCATTTCTGTTTGAAATGTTCTAATTCATAAACAGAAGGATTGATAGGTCGCGATAAAGCTTTTTCAGCGTCAACAAGACATTCCATCAAATCCGCATAAGCCAAATTATCAGAAATAACCAGCAAATCAATATCACTTTTGGCCGTTGCCTCGCCCTTCGCGATGGAGCCATAGATAAAGGCGCATAAAACCTGCCCATCAACGCGGGTTAAAGCCTCACGAACGACATCAGCTACCCCGAATGTCTTTGTTGCAATCGCCACCAGTTCATCAAATATCGGATTATCTGGATTTGCTTGATAATACTGCTGATTACCTTCTTTCGAACTAATCAATATGCCCGCGCTAGTAAGTTTTTCCAGTTCCCGGGTAACTGTGCCCCGACCCATCGCAGCCATGCGAACAATCTCGTTCGTATAAAAACTTTTATCAGGTTTGCCATATAACAAACCCAGCACACGTTGCTGTGTTTTTGTAAACAATGCTTCAGCGATGGATGTTACTGACATACAACACCATTAATAAAATACCCAATATGGGTACTATAATCCCCATATTGGGTATTTACAATATTGATATAGCTCACAAGAAAAATTAGGGAATAGATCAACTTTATTTTTCAATGTCCTTGTTAGTGTTCCATTCATTAATTACAGGCTAGAATGAACTGTGAAATGAGAAGGTATTAATATGTTCGTTCAGAAAACCATTTAATTTTGAGCAAATTTCAGGCACAAAAAAACCACCCAAAGGTGGTTAATTTTTTGTTTTGGTGGAGGCGGCGGGAATCGAACCCGCGTCCGCGAATCCTCTGCCTTCAGCTCTACATGCTTATTTCATCTATTAATTTAACTTCAAGCTACCCGATGAACAGGGAAAACATGAAGCGATCTTGTTAGGTTTTAGTCAATCAGTACCAAGCATACGTCAAGACGATCTTGTGAGAGTCGACGCCCGATACCAGACGCACAAGCACGGATCTGGTCGGACGGCATTCACTGGTTATTAAGCAGCTAGTGCGTAGTTGTTATCGTTAGCAACTATATTTTTCCAATCTTTTTTACGAGAAGAACTGGAGTACTCGGCATGCACCTTAGGTTTCGTAACCCGCGTCGAAGCCAGGTCGCCCCCAAAGTTTGTTGTACGTTAGTCATTATACGGATTTTAAAGTTCCGTGACGATCTCTTTAGATATTTTTAAACAGTCGTTCTTTATCACGCTGCCAATCACGTTCTTTCATGGTGGCGCGCTTGTCGTGCATTTGCTTGCCTTTAGCCAATGCAATTTCGACCTTGGCTTTCCCCCGCTTCCAATACATGGCGAGGGGGATCAATGTGTAGCCTTTGCGCTCAACTGCGCCAATCAGCTTATTTAGCTCGTTACGATTGAGCAGCAGTTTACGGTCGCGTTGTGGTTCTGGAACAACGTGAGTGGAAGCTGTTTTCAATGCAGTAATTAGTGCATTGGCTAACCAGGCTTCGCCATGACGAATCAGCACGTAGCTATCACTCAGCTGTGCTTTGCCTTCACGTAAGCTTTTGACTTCCCACCCCTCCAGCACCAAACCCGCCTCGAATTTTTCTTCTATAAAAAATTCATGACGCGCTTTCCGGTTACGGGCGATAGTGTTATCTGTGTTTTGTGGTTTTTTCTTGGTGGCCATCGCGGCATTATACATGGGCAGATTGCTGCTTGGCTTGAGCATTTTAGGAAATTCGCCCAGAATCGAGACTATTTATTTTTAATGAGTGTGATATGAGTAGACCGTTAAAATCGGTTCATGGTGAGTGGACATCACGCTGGGCCTTCATTCTCGCAGCAACGGGGGCGGCTGTTGGCCTCGGAAATATCTGGAAATTTCCCTATATTGCTGGGGAATATGGCGGCGGCGCATTTGTTCTGGTTTATCTTGCCTGTATCTTTGCCATCGGTGTTCCCATCATGATGGCGGAAATTCTGATTGGTCGACGCGGTCGACAAAACCCTTTTAACAGTCTGGCCAGTCTGGCTGAAGAAGAAAAAGCCTCCTCCCTCTGGAAATATCTTGGTTTCGCTGGCGTTTTGGCCGGTTTTTTAATCCTTTCTTATTACAGCGTGATTGCCGGTCAGGCAATTGCTTATGTTCCTCGCTTATTGTTTGGGGTATTTGAAGGTGTGACGGCTGATGGTGCGCGGAACTTACATCTGTCGTTAGTGAAAGATCCAGAAAAACTTTTAGCCTGGCATACGATTTTTATGATGCTGACCATGATGATTGTCAGTCGTGGTGTACAACATGGTCTGGAAAAATCAGTACGCTTTTTAATGCCCTCTTTATTTTTAATCCTGCTGATTCTGGTCGCTTATGCTTATCAAACCGGGGTGTATTTTGATCAAGCGGTAAACTTTATGTTCAAACCGGATTTTTCCAAGCTGACCACTGAGGGTATTCTAACGGCGATGGGACATGCGTTTTTCACGCTAAGCCTGGGCATGGGTGCCATTATGGTTTATGGTTCGTACCTGCCCCAGAAAGCCTCTATTTTTAAAGTCTCTCTGGCGATTTCCTTTATGGATACGGCTGTGGCGATCCTGGCTGGATTGGCGATTTTTCCATTGGTGTTTGCCAATGAAATGTCACCCGGCGCCGGACCAAGTCTGATTTTTGAAACGCTGCCCATTGCCTTTGGTCATATGGAGAATGGCGCATTTTTTGGTGCCATGTTCTTTTTGTTGCTGGTATTTGCAGCTCTGAGTTCAGCGATTTCATTGGTCGAGCCGGTGGTCACCTGGCTGGTCGAAAACTTTGAGATAAAACGGCTTAATGCCTGCATCTGGGTGGGTATATTGGTCTGGCTGTTAGGGCTGTTAAGCTTGTTCTCATTTAATCTGTTGAAAGACTGGACTTGGCTTGATATGACAGCCTTTGAGTTGCTGGATTATCTGACTGCCAATATTATGTTGCCTTTGGGCGGCATGCTCATTGCGATATTTGCTGGATGGATCATGTCGCAACGCAGTACTCAGGAAGAGCTGGGGATTAAATCCAACCTGATTTATCACGAATGGCGCTTTTTGGTTCGTTATGTCACACCAATAGCGATTTTTGTTGTATTCGTAAGTTTGACGGGTGTATTGGATTTCATCTTTTGATTACATTGATTAGAGGTCAATAGAAATACTCAATGACAACTATTACGCGCAGTTCACTGGTGATGTATTCGCCGGATCAGATGTTTGATCTGGTCAACGATGTGGAAGCTTACCCAAGTTTTCTTCCCTGGTGCCGTGACAGTAAAATTATCAGTAAAAATGATAAGGTGATTTGTGCCACGCTGGATATTGCAAAAGGGGGTATTCATCATGAATTTTCTACCCGCAATACACTGCAACATGGTGAATCCATCCGTATTGAGCTGATTGATGGTCCATTCCGTCATTTAGAAGGATTCTGGCAGTTCAGTCCGATTGGGGATAATGAAGGCTGCCGGGTACAGCTGGATATGGATTTTGAATTTTCCACCCGTTTGCTGGATTTGGCATTGGGTCCGGTATTCACTCAGATATCCGGTTCATTAGTTGAAGCTTTTTGTGTACGTGCCAGAGAAATTTATGGAACACGCTAACGCTGAATTAATCACCGTAGAAGTGGCCTACGCCCTGCCGGATGAACAGGTGATTTTGTCATTGGAAGTTCCGGATAACACTACTGTGGAACAAGCCGTTAAACGCTCCGGTATTCTGGAACGTTATCCACAAATCAATCTTGAAACAGATAAAGTCGGGATTTTCGGCAAAATCTGTAAGTTGAATGCCACGCTCAGTCCAAAAGATCGCATTGAGATCTATCGTCCCTTGATTGCAGATCCCAAAGAATCACGTCGGCAAAAGGCTGAGATGGAAAAGAAACATAAAACTGCAGAAGCCGCTAACGATTAGATTCCAGCCAATCCAGTTCTGCATCAGTAAAGCCCGCCTGTTTGCGGGCTTCAATATGAAATGGCCCGCGTATCTCACCATTAAAGTAGGTTTTTAATAAGGTCGTGAAGGTATGAGTGGGTTCCAGATCACGCTGTTCGCATAGATAATTAAACCAACGCGTGCCAATTGCCACATGGCCAATTTCTTCACGCAATATCACTTCTAGAATCTCCACCGCTGCCAAATCGCCACTGCCACGCAGTTTATTCATCATGCCCGGCGTTACATCCAGTCCCCTCGCCTCTAATACCCTTGGTACCAGTGCCATGCGAGTTAAGGGATCGTGATGGGTTTTCTGTGCCATTTCCCATAAACCATCATGTGCCGGAAATTCTCCATAGGCATACCCTGCCTGCTGTAAATGGGCAGATAGCATTGAAAAATGTTTGGCTTCCTCATCGGCAACCTGTAACCAGTCACCATAAAAATCATCTGGCATATTGGCAAAACGGGCAATGGCATCCAATGCTAAATTAATGGCATTAAACTCAATATGACAAATGGCATGAATCAACGTGGTATGACCGGTTTGCTGATTATTACGTCGCCGCGGTAAATCGCGTGGCGAGACCAGGTAGGGCTTATCGGGTCTGCCTGGGATGGCCGGAACATTCAATGGCTGATGCTGAATGACATAACCTTGTTCACGGCATTCAACAGCCAGTTGTCGTGTCTGTTGCGCTTTGTCAGCGGCATCATTAATTAAAAGACATTGTAAAGCGCGGGTGCGTATATCAATATTTGAATCAGCCATCCATTCGTACCCGTGGATCAACAAAAGTGTAGGAAATATCGGTCAGTAACAGACCTACGATATATAAGACTGAGCCAAGAAACACCATGGCTCGCACAATGGCAAAATCCTGAGCATGAATGGCGTCAATGGTATAACTGCCCAGGCCTGGAATACCAAAGAATGACTCCAGAATCAGACTGCCCATAAACAAGGTTGGTATTACCACTACCGCGCCAGTGAGAATTGGAATCATCGCGTTTTTCAAAACATGCTGAAACAAAACCCGCACTTCAGATAAGCCTTTTGCTCTGGCGGTGCGGACGTAATCCTTGGAAATTTCTTCCAGAAATAAAGTGCGGTACCAGCGTGATCCCGAGCCAATACCTGAAACAATGCCAATCGCTACCGGTAAAATCAGGAATTTTATCGTACTGAAGCCTTCACCGAAGCCTGAGATAGGTACCAGCTGCATGACTTTGCCGATAACAAACTGCCCGGCAATAATGTAAAACAGACTGGATATCGACATTAAAACAACACACAGCACTACCCCACCGAGATCAACATAGGTTGCCCGAAAAAACACCATCATCAACGCAAAGGTAATATTGACCAGCAAACCAACAATAAATACCGGAATGGCGATCGCCAGACTGGGCCACATACGGGTTTTGATATCATCACCAATATCACGCCCATCATCGGCCTGACCAAATTCAAAGCTGAATAACGCCAGTGATTTATCAAAAAAAATGGTATCGGTGAGTTTTTCGAAACCTTCGGCGGATTCATTCCACAGCAAATCCCGGTCGTAACCACGTTCCTGTTTCCAGGTCGTAATCGCCTGTTCAGTAATGTAACGTTCGCCCAGTTGCATTCGCGCCATATCATCTGGCGTATTAACCATAAAAAACAATGCAAATGTCAGTGCATTGACACCCAGCAATATTGGAAAGGCATACAGGATACGGCGAATAATATAGGCCAGCATAATTGTCTCAGGCACTGATATAACATTCTGGATAAGGTCATAACGAATTATGGCTTTGGCAGATGTTGATCAGCTGGGTTACAAAATTAAAGGAAAAACATTGTAACAGCGCAACCCTCAATTGGGTTATCAAGCAATTGGTTTCTTTGACAACTATTAATGATTACTATGGTCACAGGTTTAAATCATTCAGGAGTATCGCATGGCAAAAACAGCATCGGATCTGGTACAGGCAGCAAAGGCATCCATACAGCAAATCAGTGTTTCCCAGTCACAGCAAATGCTGGACGATGACAGCATTGCTCTGGATGTACGTGAGCCTGAAGAGTACGCTAAGGGTCATATCGCTGATGCCAGACATATTCCTCGCGGCATGCTGGAGTTTTCAATAGAGACACATCCCGATTTTCAGGATAAAACACGTCCTATTGTGGTGTATTGCAAATCAGGCGGTCGCAGTGCATTGGCAACAGCAACCTTGCAACAGCTTGGGTTTACTAATGTCTATTCAATGATCGGGGGCTATGATGCATGGTCTGCGGCATCGAATGATGCTGATTAATTAAACAAGTCTGGAGGGGGAAAGACATGTACACACGCTTTTGGGTAATTATTGCGCTAATGATGGTCAGCCTGTCAGCTATCGCTGCAGAAACAGAGATCATGGTCAGAGCGAAAGCCGTTGATTCGAAATTTATTGGCACCAGTGTCGGCGGTATCCGCGCCATCGTTGAAGATGCTGAAACAGGTGAAATTCTCGATGAAGGTTGGATAAACGGTGGCACTGGCGATACAGCGGTGCTTATCGAAAACCCATTAAAACGTGGCGAAAGACTGACAGATGATAAAACGGCCGGTTTTTTAGCGAAAGTGGATATTGATGCGCCAAGATTACTGCGGTTTAAATTAATCGGACCTTATGGTTATCAGCAGGCCTATCAGGAAGCCAGCTTGACCAGCTGGGTGGTGCCTGGAAAAGATATTCTGGGTGATGGCATTATCATTACCATGACCGGCTTTATTGTGGATGCCTGGACCCGTGTTCTGGAGAATGGTCAGGTTGATATTTACACCAAAGCTTCATTGCTCTGTGGTTGCCCTATCACCAAAGACGGTCATTGGCAGTCTGATAATTATGAAGCCAGAGCTATTCTGATGCGCGATGAAGAAACTATTGATGAAGTAACACTGGACTTTACCGGACCAGCTGGCATGTTCAGTGGTAAAACTACGATTACCGAACCCGGCCACTACAAAGCGGTTGTCTATTTATACGATGCAAAAACCGGAAACGTAGGCGTTGATCGTGCGATGTTTGAAATTCCGGAGGCGGAATAAAACCGATTGGCAATTCAGTTGTAACAAATCGCATCTAGATGAGTCTCTTTAATTACTTTTATGAATAAGAGTTTCAGCATGAGATCACAAGGTTATGCAGTCAATGGAGCTGGTCTGGGGTTGAGACGCAGTTTCATTGATGAAATCATGCAGCTGGATCACCCGCCTATCGACTTTATTGAGGTCGCACCGGAAAACTGGATGGAGATGGGCGGTCGGCTGGGCAAAAAACTGCGGGCATTCAGTGAACGTTTTCCGATGCTATGTCATGGTCTTTCATTATCACTTGGCAGCCCTGCTCCGCTGGATGAGGCGTTTGTTAAACGTATTAAACACTTTCTGGATCAGCATCAGGTTCGTCTCTACAGTGAGCATCTGAGCTATTGCAGTGATGAGGGTCACCTTTACGATTTGATGCCCATACCGTTCACTGACGAAGCTGTTAAGCATGTCGCAGAACGTATTCTTCGGGTTCAGGATATTCTGCAACGCAAACTGGTCATCGAGAATGTCTCATACTACGCGGCACCGGGTCGGCAGATAGACGAAATTGAATTTATTAATGCAATACTGGAAAAAGCCGATTGTGAGTTGTTACTTGATGTGAATAACGTCTATGTAAACAGCATTAATCACGGTTATGACGCTAAGGCTTATATTGACGCACTTAACAGTAAACGTATCGCTTACCTGCATATTGCCGGTCACTATAATGAAGCAGAAGATCTGATTATCGATACCCATGGTGCAGATGTAATTGATCCGGTTTGGCAACTGCTTGAGCATACTTACCAGCAACATGGAGTGATTCCGACGTTGCTGGAACGGGATTTTAATATCCCTGCTCTCAACACGCTGTTTGAAGAAGTCGGTCACATTCGAGATATCCAATCACAATATCGATCTGAACATGCAGCAAGCGCCTGATTTTAAAACTACCCAACAGCAGTTCACCGCCCATCTGCGTGATCCAGAGAGCATCCCTGAGCCAGCCGATGTTGAATCGCGGCGCATGGCTATTTATCGGCGGCTGATTTATAACAATATTGAAAGCTTTTTAAGCACGGCCTGTCCGATATTGAAACAAATTCTGGGGGAAACTGCCTGGCATGCACTGGCACGTGATTTTATTCGTGAGCATCGGTGCAGTTCACCCTTATTTAATGATATTGCCCGCGAGTTTGTGCATTATCTCGAAGAACATCCGCAGCAGTATCAGACGTTGCCTTTTCTTGCTGAGCTCGCCCATTACGAATGGGCTGAGTTGGCGCTCGGAATTGCCAATGCGGATTTTGTGAAGCGTGAATTGACTGAACAGCAAGATATCCTGCAACTCGCTCTGCAACGCTCTCCCCTGAGCTGGACCTTTGCTTATGATTACCCCGTGCATCAAATCGGGCCGGATAACCTGCCTGATAAACCTGCCGAAACGCCGTTTTTTATGTTGTTATATCGAAATGCTGATGATCAGGTGAAGTTTATTGAGCTTAATCCCGTTAGTGCACGGTTACTTGATCTATTAGATGACGGTCAGACTGGCCAGCAAGCCGCTGAAGCCATTGCTGAGGTATTGCAGCATCCCAACCCCGAAGTTGTGTTACAAGGCGCAAAACAGTTGATAGAGGACTGGTTGGAACGCGGCATTGTGATCTAAAGACATAAAAAAACCGGACTGGTAAACCAGCCCGGTTTTAATCTAACTAAATCCTGTTGCTTTTAGTTAGTAGCAAGCTCAATGGCTTCAGCCGCTAAACGGGTAATTTCATCCCAGTTTTCCGCTTCTACCAGATTCGCTGCACACATCCATGAACCGCCTACACAACCTACGTTAGGTAAGCTGTAGTAATTTTTCACATTCTTCTGACTGACACCGCCGGTTGGGCAGAACAGAATTTGTGGAATTGGGGCACCAATTGATTTCAGCATGGGTACACCGCCAGCCGCTTCAGCCGGGAAGAACTTCATCGCGGTAATGCCACGCTCTAATAAGCGCATGGCTTCACTAGGATTGGCTACGCCTGGTAATAAAGGCACACCGGTTTTTAATGCCGCTTCAATCAAGGTATCTGTGGTACCAGGACTGACAATAAATTCTGCACCCGCATCAATCGCTGCATTTAACGTTTCGATGTTGATAATGGTCCCAGCACCGACAATCGCATCTGGCACTTCAGCTTTAATACGACGGATAGATTCCAGCGCTGCATCAGTGCGCAGCGTGATCTCCAATACTTTCAGACCACCTTTGACCAACGCATTGGCCAACGGCACTGCATGTTCAACATTATTAATAACCATCACCGGGACAATCGGTGAAACTTGCATAATTTCGTGAATCGTTTTGCTCATAAAAAATAGATATCCCTAATTCTGGTGAAGATTATTCAACGTTGAACATATTGATAGCGCCTTCTTCAGCTGAAGAAACGCCTGCCCGGAAACTGTCAAACAATTCGCGACCACTACCGTAATGATGCTCAGTATTGGCCATCATGCAAGACAGGCGAGCATTAAACTCTTCATCATCTACCAGCACATTCATAATGCCTCTTTCGGTATCGAGATGAATAATATCGCCATCTTTGATTCGGGTCAGTGGACCACCTTCTGCAGATTCAGGACACATTTGAATGGCAGACGGGACTTTACCTGACGCACCAGACATACGACCGTCAGTGACCAACGCCACTTTAAATCCACGATCCTGTAATACGCCCAGCGGTGAACTGAGTTTATGCAGTTCCGGCATACCATTGGATTTTGGTCCCTGGAATCGTAAGACCACGATAACGTCTCTTTCCAGTTCGCCATTTTTGAATGCAGCAACGGCATCGTCCTGATCGTCAAATACCAAAGCAGGTGCCTCTACAACACGATGCTCAACATCTACCGCAGAAACTTTCGATACACCACGTCCCAGATTACCTTTAATCAGATGTACACCACCTGACTTGGCGAACGGTTGTTCAACTGTGCCAATAACTTCTTTATCCAGGGATTCTTTAGGTCCTTCCTGCCAAATCAGTTTGCCATCAATGATTTTTGGCTCCTGACTGTATTGTTTCAAGCCTTTTTCATTACCAACCGTAATGATGTCTTCGTGTAACAAGCCCTGAGATAATAATTCCTGAATTAATACGCCCATACCACCAGCGGCCTGGAAGTGATTCACATCGGCACTGCCGTTTGGATAGACTCGGCTTAATAAAGGAATGATTTGCGACAGACGATCAAAATCGTCCCAGTTGATTAAGATACCGGCAGCCCGGGCTACTGCAACAATGTGCATGGTGTGGTTGGTTGAACCACCCGTTGCCAGCAGGCCAATAATCGCATTTAGAATTGCTTTTTCATCGATCATATGACCGATTGGACGGTAATCGTTACCCAGTGCGGTAAATTTCAATACCTGACGGGCTGCTTCTTTCGTTAATTCGTCACGTAACGGGGTATTAGGATTGATAAACGTTCCACCCGGCAAATGCAGCCCCATGATTTCAACCATCATCTGGTTGCTGTTGGCCGTACCGTAGAAAGTACACGTACCAGGACTATGGTAAGACTCTGACTCTGCTTTAAGCAGTTCCTCACGGCCTACTTTGCCTTCAGCAAACAATTGGCGGATACGAACTTTTTCTTTATTCGGCAGACCACTTGGCATCGGACCTGCCGGCACAAAGATGGTCGGCAAATGACCGAAGCTTAACGCCCCGATCAACAAGCCAGGTACGATCTTGTCACAGACACCCAGCATCATTGCGGCATCAAACATATTATGACTTAGACCGACAGCTGTGGACATTGCGATGACATCACGGCTGAACAGCGACAGATCCATACCCGGATAACCCTGAGTAATACCATCACACATTGCCGGTACACCGCCAGCAAACTGGGCAACCCCACCAGCTTCGTTGGCAGCTTCTTTGATAAGTGGCGGAAAGTCCTTATAAGGTTGATGTGCAGAAAGCATATCGTTATAAGCTGAAATAATGCCGATATTGGCTTTTTTGTCACCAGCCAGATCACTTTTTTCAGTTGCTGCACAGGCAGCAAAACCATGAGCCAGATTACCACAGCCAAGCGTCAGACGATGAGGACCCTGCCCTGCAGCTTCGTCAACACGAGCAAGATAAGCCGTGCGAGTTTTTTTACTTCTTTCGATCACTTCGTTGGTGAGCGAGTCTAAAACTGGATGAACCATAAAGTTAAGTCTCTCTTTCGTTTACTTGTACTATCGAAGTAGCGGGATTTGAGGCCGCTTGATTGCAGCGGCGTTTATCCATCAGATCTAATATTCAGACAGCGCATTATAGTCCTTATCACTCTTTTTCGCACTGTTTCTGGGCTTATGTCATCTTAATGCTCAAATACCTGCTTTTGGTTTTATTGTTGCCGTACCGCATCAATCGCAGAAAAATACTGGGTTAGCTGTTTAATGATTTGTCATTTATGGGACAACTTCCCAACGCTAAAATCTGCACATAGTTGGTATTTAGAACATCAATTTTTGCAAACTGCGGCAGTTAAATGCATCGCCATAAGGATTTTCCAGTAGTGCTTCGGTATGATGTCACGCTGTTTTTCATCGATATATCGATGAGTTACCACTTAATTGAAAGGTGAATTCAATGACCGAAGGTAAACGCCTCCGTCAGGTAAAAAGCTTTGTGAAACGTGAGGGTCGCTTAACCCCTGGTCAACAAAAAGCACTGGATGTTTTATGGCCAAAGTTTGGTATTGAAGCCGATAACCAACCTATTGATATGCCAGCGCTGTTTGGGCGTAACGCTCCAGTGGTGTTTGAAATCGGATTTGGTAATGGTGCTTCGTTGATTGAAATGGCCATCCACCAACCTGAGAACGACTTCATTGGCGTGGAGGTGCATCGACCAGGTGTGGGCCAACTGTTAAAAGCTATCGAAGAAAATAATTTAACTAATGTGCGGGTGGCCTGCACGGATGCCGTGGAATTACTCAAAAATCAGGTTGCGGATAATGCTCTGCATCGCGTGCAACTATATTTTCCGGATCCCTGGCATAAAAAACGTCATCATAAACGTCGAATTATCCAGCCAGCCTTTGTTAACGTCCTGGCACAAAAAATACAGTCGGGCGGTTTTCTGCATATGGCAACAGACTGGCAGGATTATGCAGAACAAATGTTGCAGGATCTGTCGGCAAGTCATGATTTTATCAACACCAGCATATCAGGTGATTATATTCCGCGGCCGGAGTACCGTCCCTTAACCAAGTTTGAACAGCGAGGCCATCGACTGGGACATGGAGTATGGGATTTATTATTTCAGCGTCGATAATTGTTACAAACTTGCTTCATTTGCATGCATAAGCTAGTTTTGCCTTAATTAACAACTAATCACTTACCAGGTAACGCTGCCATGACCATGTCCCGTACAACCCAATTTGGTTTTTATCTTTTATTAGGGGCAGCCAGTAATTCTGCAGCCGCAGCGGGCTATGCCCTGATAGAACAAAGCATTACGGGGTTGGGACGCGCCTTTTCAGGTAGTGCTGCAGTGGCGGATGATGCCAGTACAATTTTTTTCAATCCGGCTGGCATGACAAGTTTATCCCGTAAAGAAATGAATATGGGGCTCAATCTGATCGCACCCCGGGCAGAATTCTCCGATCGCGGTTCTAATGCCAATGGCACACCATTAACCGGTGGTGATGGCAGCAATGCCGGTGAACTGGCTGCAGTTCCTAATTTTTATTATGCTCACCCGTTAAATGACAAGACTGTCGTAGGAATTGGTGTGGGCGCGCCCTTCGGTCTGGTGACCGATTATGGCGATAGCTGGCAGGGGCGTTATCATGCGATTCGTTCGGATCTGCTTACGGTTAATATTAATCCCAGCATCGCTTTTAAAACTACTGAAAAACTCTCGTTAGGGTTTGGTATCAACCTTCAATATATAGATTTGGAACTAAGTCAGGCAGCGAATTTTGGTGCTTTTACAGGTGCACCTCAACAAAATGATGGTCGAGTACGTTTAACTGCAGATGATTGGAGCTGGGGATACAACCTCGGTATGACTTATCAGTTTACTGAAGCAACGCGTATGGGCATTAGTTATCGTTCAAAAATAACCCATGATTTGACTGGTGATGGGGAGTTTCGTATCCCAGAGAATTTTAGCGCTGCTGCTGCCGCCTCAGGTATTCGGGATGGAAACATTGGTGGCCGGGTAACCTTGCCTGAATCGGCATCCATCGCTCTGATTCACCAATTAAATTCACAGTGGTCCTTTATGGCCGATGCCAGTTGGACACGTTGGAGTCGCTTTGAAGAATTACGTATTAATTCTGATGTGAGGTCATTAAATTCTGTTAAAGAAGAAGACTGGGAAAATTCCATGCGCTATGGGCTTGGCGTGGAATATAAAGCTAATGACCGTTGGTCCTGGCGCGCTGGCGTCGCCTATGATGAAACACCGATTCCCAATGCACAACGTCGAACACCCCGTATTCCGGACAGTGATCGTACCTGGTTAGCTTTGGGGGCAAGTTATCACTACAGCGAAAATATAATTTTGGATGCTGCCTATTCGCACATATTTATGAAAGATACCAGCATCGATGATACTGATTCAAATGGAAATCAGTTACTAGGAAGTTATAAAAATTCAGTTGATATCGTCGGCGTTCAATTACGCTGGCTCTTTGATTAATTATGTCCGCTGCTCATGATTACATTTCTCCGGATCAGGCTCGGACGCTGTACGGCTTAGCTTGTGAACGGATAAAAAGAAGTCCTGATAAAGATGCCTATGGCTTTTTTGATAATGATAAGAAAAGCTGGGAAAGTTTAACTTGGCAACAGGTTGCTGACGAAATAACTCACTGGCAACAAGCGCTGCAACAGGAAAATCTGCGTAAGGGTGATCGGGTTGCAATCAATTTACGTAATAGCAAAGAGTGGATATTTTTCGATCTGGCAGCCTTAAGTCTGGGGCTGGTAGTGGTGCCACTTTACCCCGATGACCGGCCGGATAACGTTGCGTATATATTACAGGATGCTGATGTACGTTTATTGTTAGTAAACAGCTCCAGACAATGGTCAGCCATTCAAGCCGTATTACCCGAAGAACATTCTGTCAAACGAGTGCTGCTGTTCCATGATGAATCGACAACAGATAACGAATCCTCCACGATATCGCTGCAGAACTGGCTTGATACAGCTTTTTCTGCTGAGTTGAAACTACCCCACTGTGCACCAGAACAATTGGCATCGATTATCTATACTTCTGGCACCACTGGCCGATCTAAAGGGGTCATGCTCAGCCATCATAATATGTTGTCGGTGGCCTATGGTTCGTTGCAGTTTTTTGAAATCCTGCCTGATGATATTTTCTTGTCCTTTTTACCACTATCACACACATTGGAACGAACTGGCGGCTATTATCTGCCGATGATGGCTGGTTCAAAAGTAGTTTTCTCTCGCAGTATTCCCCTGCTTGCTGACGATATGCGGCAAGTCCAACCCACCATCATGATTGCTGTGCCCAGAATTTTCGAGCGGATTTATGATCGGGTTCATAAACAACTTGCTGAAGGCAGCTGGCTTAAACGTCGAATTTTCAAACTGGCGGTGAAGGTCGGTTGGAAACGCTTTCAGTACCAACAGGGTCGGAAATATTGGTCGCCCTTTCTGCTGTTATGGCCATTGCTGCATAAACTGGTTGTGAGCAAATTTCATCAGCGTCTTGGCGGCAAACTGCGTTTAGCTGTCAGTGGTGGTGCTGCTTTACCCACCCACGCCGCTAAATTGTTTATTGGACTGGATTTAGTTTTGCTGCAGGGTTATGGCCTGACTGAGACCAGTCCGGTGATTAGTGTTAATGAACCTTCCAGTAATGATCCTGCCAGCGTAGGACGCGCTATTCAGGGTGTAGAAGTCCGTATTGGCAAGGATGAAGAGCTTGAGGTAAAAGGTCCGGGCAATATGCTGGGCTATTGGAATAATCATAAAGCAACGGCACAGACGATTGATGCTGATGGCTGGCTGCATACCGGTGATAAAGCCCACATCAGCGAAAGCGGTCATATTTATATTGTCGGTCGAATCAAAGATATTCTGGTGCTCAATAATGGCGAAAAAGTCCCGCCTGCCGATATTGAAGCCGCCATAGTCAGCAATGGCCTGATTGATCAGGCGTTAGTCGTCGGTGAAGGGCAACCTTATTTGGCCGCTTTACTGGTGATTAATGGCGAAAGCTGGCCGCAGATTGCGCAGCAACTCGGTTTGGATCCCTTGCAGAATGAAAGTCTTGGCTCAAAAGTTTTACAGCAGCATTTTGTCCGCTTACTCAGACAGTGGTTATTTGAATTTCCGGCCTATGCCAGGATTCGGCGAGTACATCTGACTTTGCAACCCTGGACGATTGAAAATGGTTTGCTGACGCCTACTTTAAAAGTTAAACGTGCGCTGGTTGAGCAAAGGTATGATAAGGAAATTAAGGCCCTGTATCACGACACCTCAAGCTGAGGCAGATAACGGCTCATTAATGAAATCCGGGATATGCCGCATGATGGCTTCTACTGTGTGGAATGAGCCAAAAATTAAGATACGGTCCCCTTCACTAGCATTAGCTAAAGCCAGATCATAGGCCTGTTCCACTACTTCACTGGTATGAATGCGATCATTGGAAATTTTACCTTGCAGGCCAGTTGCCAAATCTTCTGCAGACTGCCCTCTGCTTCCATTTAAGCCACCAAGAAACCAATTATCTATCACTGGAATCAAGGCATCAAAAACCGCTTGGCTGTCTTTATCACGCAACATGGCGATCACCGCATGGGTTTTGCCATGACAAGGAATTTCCGTTAATAGTTTTGCCAGATTTTCAGCACCCTGCTGATTGTGTGTTACATCAAAAATATGGGTAACGGATCCATCAATCATCTGAAACCGGCCAGCGAGTCTGACGTGAGCCAATCCATCACGGATGGCTGTTTCATTGATTTTTCCCATTCCGGAATCTTTCAGCAGGCTGATGACCTGTAGCACAGCCGCGCTGTTCTGAATCTGATAACACCCTAGTAAGGCCGGCAACGGTAATCCCGTGAACTGATAATCGGCATTTTGCCAATGCCATACATTTTTATCGGATTGAGCATTGAAATCTTTGCCAGCAATATACGCTGGCGAGCTTAATTTCTGAGCGCTCTCAATAACGGTGACTGGCGGAGAATGTTCACTGCAGACGACAGGGTTCATTGCCCGCATTATCCCGGCTTTTTCAATACCAATCTTTTCCCGGGTATCGCCAAGCCAAACTGTATGATCCAGACCTATCGGCGTAATCAGCGCAATATCGGCGTCAAACAGATTCACCGCATCAAGCCGTCCGCCCATACCAACTTCCAAAATCGCGATATCAATATTCTGTCTACAGAAAATATCTGCTGCAGCGAGCGTGGCAAATTCGAAATAGCTCAGAGAAATGTCACCACGTGCGGTATCAACCCGCTCGAAAGCTTCACATATCTGTTGATCAGTCGCCGTTTGACCATCAACTACGATGCGTTCGTTATAACGCAACAGATGTGGCGAAGTGTAACAGGCTGTTCGATAGCCGGCAGCTGAGAGTATAGAGGCCAATAATGCAACAGAAGAGCCTTTACCGTTGGTGCCGGCAACCGTCACCACCCGAAAAGGCAGTTTGTTGTCGTCATACATCTGCTGCCAGACAGCACGCACCCGATCCAGGCCGGGATCTATCTCAGTAAAATGTAGCTTTTCCTGCCATGCCAGCCACTGTGGCAAGCTATTAAATCGCATAAACTATGGTTTAAACAGCAATACGATTTTGCATCATGGTTAACAGATTATTCAGACGATCGCGCATTTCACGGCGATCAATAATCATGTCGATGGCACCATGTTCCAGCAAAAACTCACTGCGTTGGAAACCTTCAGGTAATTTTTCACGAACGGTCTGTTCGATAACGCGTGGACCAGCGAAACCAATTAAAGCTTTAGGTTCAGCCACATTGACATCACCAAGCATTGCCAGACTGGCTGAAACACCGCCCATGGTGGGATCGGTCATCACCGAAATAAACGGGATGCCAGCCTCTTCAAGCTGTGATAAAACAGCACTTGTTTTAGCCATCTGCATCAGTGAAAACAAGCCTTCCTGCATGCGCGCTCCACCACTGGCGGAAAAACATATCAACGGAAGTTTCTTGGCCAAGGCAACTTTTGCAGCTCGGACAAACTTTTCACCGACCACGGAGCCCATTGAGCCACCCATAAAACCAAAATCAAACGCAACCACCACAACAGGTAAGCCTTTAAGCGTGCCTTGCATGGCTAACAGTGCATCGTTCTCACCGGTATTTTTTTGTGCCTGGGTAATACGATCACGATAACGTTTACTGTCTTTGAATTTAAGAGTGTCGACAGGTTTAACTTCGGTACCAATTTCCTGGCGATTATCTTCATCCAGAAAACTTTTCAGTCGATCACGGGCATTTATCCGTTGATGGTGATCACATTTGGGACAAACCATCTGGTTACGCTCAAGCTCAGCCCGATAAAGCACATTGTCACATGCTGGACACTTGCACCAGACACCTTCAGGTACCGAGCGGCTGCGGCCACTGGTGCGGATTTTCGATGGAAGTAATCTTTCAAACCAACTCATTTTGTCACCTTATCGCTTATTAGGCCGAGACGCTGGCTAAATCACGCGCATTAATTGCATGACGCATTTCAGCTAACAGACTTGCTACTGCTGCGGGTAATTCCTGTGGACGATTGGAATGTTCTTCTATGCAACGTACCAAAGTACTGCCCACGACAACAGCATCAGCTACTTCCGCGACAGCTGCGGCTGAGCGGCCATCTCTGATACCAAAACCCACACCAACCGGTAACGAAGTGTATTTACGAATTTCTTCCAGTTTGGCGGTTACTTCATTAATTTCCAATGCGGCAGCACCTGTCACACCTTTGATTGAAACATAGTAAATAAAGCCTTTGGCATGTTGGGCGATTTTCTGCATACGCTCTGCCGATGTCGTTGGCGCAACCAGGAAAATCGTATCAATATCATGCCCGTCCATCAGCCGCAGGAATTCATCAGACTCTTCTGGTGGCATATCAACAGTCAATACCCCATCCACCCCGACAGCCTGGGCTTTTTTGGCGAATTTTTCATAACCCATTGCTTCAAGAGGATTGGCATATCCCATCAACACAAGTGGCGTATGGTTATTTTTCTCTCTGAACTGTTTTACCATATCCAGAATTGAATCCAGCGTGACATCATTTTTCAACGCCCGTTCACAGGCTTTTTGGATTACAGGACCATCCGACATGGGATCAGAGAAAGGCACACCCAGTTCGATAATATCGGCACCGGCATCCACCAAAGCATGTAACAGTGGAACGGTTACCCATGGTTCAGGATCACCTGCAGTCACATAAGGGATTAAAGCAGTTTGCCCATCTGCCTGAAGATTTTTAAAACATTCTTTAATA
This sequence comes from Methylophaga sp. UBA3613, assembly GCF_002375415.1. NCBI lineage: Bacteria > Pseudomonadati > Pseudomonadota > Gammaproteobacteria > Thiotrichales > Piscirickettsiaceae > Methylophaga > Methylophaga sp. UBA3613. The sequence goes on from NZ_DFLS01000006.1 coordinate 416,865, forward strand.
CGACTCATTTTATATTCCTCAGAAATTCAGACCAGCCATGGCTGCAACCGTGTGCATGTCTTTATCACCACGTCCTGAAACATTAATAAGAATACTTTGATCCGCTGACATCGTTGGGGCTAATTTTGAAACATAAGCCAGTGCATGACTGGTTTCCAGAGCCGGAATAATGCCTTCAGTGCGTGTCAGTTCATGGAAAGCATCAAGGGCCTCAGTATCCGTAACAGTAACGTATTGTGCGCGGCCGATATCTTTCAACCATGCATGTTCAGGACCAACGCCAGGATAATCCAGTCCGGCTGAAATGGAATGGGTTTCGGTAATTTGTCCCGCAGCGTCCTGAATAAGGTAAGTGCGATTGCCGTGCAATACGCCGGGAGTTCCGGCAGAAAGTGGAGCTGAGTGCTGCCCTGTCTGCAGACCATGACCAGCACCCTCTACGCCAATCATTGCAACGGATTCATCTTCAATAAATGGGTAGAACAGGCCAATTGCATTCGACCCTCCACCGATACAGGCAACCAGTGTATCGGGTAGTTTGCCAGTGGTATTGATCATTTGCTGACGGGCTTCACGACCAATAACTGATTGGAAGTCCCGCACCATTGCTGGATAAGGATGAGGGCCGGCAACCGTACCGATAATATAAAAGGTGTCATCCACATTGGTAACCCAGTCACGCAAGGCTTCATTCAATGCATCTTTGAGCGTTTTTGAGCCAGACTGAACCGGCACTACTTCTGCCCCTAAAAGCTTCATTCGGTAAACGTTCATGGCCTGACGCTCAACATCTTCCGCGCCCATGTAAACCACACATTCCATACCTAAGCGGGCAGCTACTGTAGCGGTCGCTACACCGTGCTGCCCCGCACCTGTTTCAGCAATAATACGGGTTTTACCCATACGCTTAGCCAGTAAAGCCTGACCAATCGTATTGTTAACTTTATGGGCGCCGGTATGATTGAGATCTTCGCGCTTGAGATAGATCTGGGCTCCCCCCAGTTTCTTTGTCCAGTTTTCGGCATGATATATAGGTGATGGACGGCCTACAAAGTCGGCCAGATCTTTATCCATTTCAGCTTGGAAGTTTGGATCATTTTTATACTTTTTATAGGCCTCTTCCAGCTCATAAATAGCACCCATCAAGGTTTCGCCAACAAAGCGTCCACCATAAGGTCCAAAATGACCTAATTCATCCGGGTAGTTTTTAAAATAGTCATCAATCTGTATATCAGGCATTTGCCACCTCTCGCATGAATGCGCTTATTTTATTATTACTTTTAAGTCCTTTCGACTCTTCTACACCGCCGCTTACATCCACTGCATAAGGCGAGACCTGCTGAATAGCTTCTGCAACGTTTTCAGTTGTCAGACCACCCGCTAATATCAGCGGCTTGCTAACTGCAGTAATCATGGACCAGTCAAAGGTCTGTCCGGTTCCCCCCGGCACCCCATGTTGATAGCTATCCAGCAATAAGGCTGAAGCTTCAGCAAAATGCTCATCAGCCTGTATTAAATCACTTGCAGTCTGCATTCGTACCGCTTTGATGTACGGCATATTGAATTGAGCACAATATTCAGCGGATTCATTGCCATGAAATTGCAACAAACTTAATGGAACCTGCTCAAGTGTTTGCCGCACTTTCTCTGCCGTTGCATTCACAAATAAACCAACAGCAGATACAAATGGTGGCAACTGCGCAGTAATTGCGGCAGCCTGTGCCATTGTCACAGCGCGAGGACTTGGTTCATAAAAAACCAACCCGATAGCATCCGCCCCGCTTTTTACAGCAAATTCAGCATCTTGACGACGCGTAATGCCACATATTTTAACGCGGGTTCTCATTTGGGATTATCAGCTTTCCAGAAGTTACTACGGTACTTTACCAGAGCACTGGAAAACCTGACACTGTTGGCAGGAAAAATTCATCCGGATAAACGACATCTGTCAGGTACAGACCTTGAGGTGGGGCGGTAACACCCGCCATGTTACGGTCCTGACTTTGTAGAACATGTTGAGCCCATTCGACAGGTCTCTTGCCCTCCCCAACAGGAACCAATACGCCCATCAGATTACGCACCATGTGATGCAAAAAAGAACGGGCTTCAACATCCACAGCAATGCAATCATCACGACGAGTGACAATCAATTTATCAAGGGTCTTTATCGGACTTTTGGCCTGACATTCCTGTGCCCGAAATGCTGAAAAATCATGCTGGCCAAGCAGGCTATTAGCAGCCAATTGCATCTGGTGTTCATCAAGGTTTTTATATACCCACCACATCCGTTGATGATGCACACTGGAACGGCTGTCACGATTGAGTATTAAATAACGATAGCGACGTTTTATTGCACTGAACCTGGCGTTAAAGTTTTCTGAAACCGGTTTTACCCATTTAATACTGATATCGTGGGGTAAGTTGGAATTCAATCCCAATAGCCAGTTTCGTTCTTGCCGAATAGCCTCGGTATCAAAATGCACCACCTGATTTAATGCATGCACCCCAGTATCAGTGCGGCCGGCAGCGAACACTTCTGTCGGTGTATTGGCGATAAGCGACACGGCTTTCTGCAATTCGCCCTGAACAGTCCGTTGTTTTGGCTGAAACTGCCACCCATGAAAATTACTGCCGTCATACTCGACACTTAACGCTAACCTCACCTTAGCGCTCGTTAAGACAAATTGTCGAGCAGTTCCTGTGCTCGTTTTTTCTGTTCATCCGTACCCTGCTCAAGGACTTCTTCGAGGATACCTCTTGCGCCTTCAGGATCACCCATATCGGAATAGGCTGCTGCCAAATCCAGTTTGGTTTCAGATTCATCGATTGAGTCGAAATCACTGAGATCGAAATCAAGTTCATCATCATCAACACTGCTATCCAGATTCAGATAATCTTCTATAACATCAACTTCTTCAGTTTCTGTCGGTTCTGCAGTTTCAAAATTAGTGAGATCCAGTTCATCAGCATCTAAAGAATCTACAGATAAAACCTCATCAGGTTGCTGGTCTGAAGCATCGTCTGTCTCATCAATATTCAAATCCAGAACATCGGGGGCAGAGGAATCCGGTTGCAACACATTATCCTGTTCAAAATCTATTCGCAGATCATCATCTTCAGGATAAGTATCAATTTCAGATTGTTCTGATTGTTCCAGCTCAGTTGCTGAGTCTTTGTCTGCAGATGTACTGCTATCAAACTGCAACAAATCCTCTTCATCACGTTGGTAGACTTCTTCAGCCTTGGAAATAGTGGTTGACTCGGTTTTGTAATCATCCAGATTGAAATCTATATGATCCGACTCCTCAGGCTCAGAGGATGTCTCCATCACTTCTTCTTCGGCATCAACATCGATTTTTGGCTCATCCTCAGTATCAAAAGTGGTTTGCACTTCCTCGATGGATTCTTCAATAGCAGCCTCAGCCTCATCAGAGGGTTCAGCAAATAAAGGATTATGAGGTAATAGCTGAGCGCCCCAGCTTCTTACCTCAGGCCACTGCGGATCGGTTTCACCAATACTTGAGGTGTTCAATAATGCAATGAAGTCTGCAGATTTTTGTTGCTTGTAATAAATGAATAATAATTTTGCAGCAATTTCCTTATCATCGGGTGCCTGCTGATAAGCTTGTTCAAGTGCGGTTGCTGCTTGTACATAATCGGCATAACCAACAAACATATCAGCTTGTTCGACCAGTTCATCAACTGATTTGGTTTGGCTTTCAGTTGTTGCCTCTTTCTCTTCTGCAACCGGGGTGACAATATTTACACTACCGGTTTCAGCTGTCGTGGTGGCCGGTTTGTTTTTGTTAATTTTACTGACAGCATCATCCCAACTGACTTCACGCTGACCACGGCGGAGAATCATCCAGATAATCAAAAGCAACAATAAGATTGCCAGTAATGATTCAACCTTATGTGCTATGACAAAAGCTTGAACCCGCTGGTAAAGAGAGTCCAGCTGTTGCTGGTCTAGATTCAGTTCCTGAGCAGCTTCAACTATCGCAGCATCAACCTCTGCAGCAGCTGTTTCCAGTTCTGCTGGTTCTGCTGTATTTTCATCCAACTCAGCAACAATCAGTTCGGGAGATTCAGCATTGGTGACAGATTCGAATTCTGTCGGCTCCTCAGCGACATTTTCGTTGCTTTGTGTTGATGACGGTTCTTCTTCAGTTGACGTTGCATCTGTTTCATCATTAGCAATATCAATCGGTTGCCATTCATTATCTACAGCATCCAGATTGGTTGGATCTTCAGCTGTATCATTCAGATTGGTATTATTGTCGCTGTCATTTAATGCTTCGCTTTCAGCTTCACTATTTTCCAGAATGGTGTTTGCTTCATCTACCAATGTCGCTAAATCCATCTGGGTTTCGTCTTGTTCGAGCAAGCTTTGCAGTCTTGCCATATCCGCATCTTTAAGCGAAATAAGACGACGCATAGTATCCAGTTGACGTTCCATCGCGTCCATACGATTTTTGAAATCAATGTTTTCCTGGGTTTGTGACTCTATGGTTTCCTGGGCAAGCGTTAATTGTTCACTGATGCGCTGTAAATCAGGATCACCATTAATTTCCGGATCTGCCTCCAGCAAACTGTTTTCCGTTGCAGCAATTAACTTTAAGCGTGCACTCTCAGCATCTGACAGTGTTTCATCGCTCTCTGTTAAGCTTGATTGATCTTCAGCGTCGTTTGGCGCTTCGGTTTCTGGTTCAATTTCATTATTTTCTGCTGCTGCAATATTTTCCGATGTGGAAACTTCATCAACGGTGGCTGCAGGAGAAGCAGTCTGAGCAAGACTGCGTTGTTGCCAGTCGAGATTTTGCCTGTCTACAGCAGCTTTGGCTTCACTGGCAGAAAGGCGGGTAATTTCTTCTGTAGCAGGAATTTTAAGTGTGCTGTCTGCGTAAAGACTGTTCACATTGTTTTGCTGAAATGCCCTAGGATTCGCATTAAGCAAACCAATCATCATCTGCTGCATCGTAATATCGTCTGAGGGCCGTGTCCTCTCGGCGATGCTCCATAAGGTATCGCGTGACTGAACGTTATATTGCGTCAAGCGATCAGATGTATAGGCTGACTGATTTGAAGATGTTGTGCGAGGAGCAGCAGGAACCGTTGATTGAGTATTCGGTGCGAGTGGTGAATCCACATTGCCACGACCGGGGTACAGCTCTTTAGGTGGATCCAGCAGCACCATATATTCGCGAAGTAATTTTCCCTGACCAGTGGTTGCGGCCAGTAAAAATCCCAGAAATGGTTCTTTGATGGGTATATCAGAAGTGACCAAAATTCGGGTGGAATCACTTTCTTCAATAACTTCAAAATTCAGCTGGGTTAATAAAAAACTGCGTTCCAGTCCTGCTCTTTCAAAATCCTGGGATGAACCCAATCTGACCTCAAGATTACCCTGCTCATCATCCTGAAGTGCATTGACCTCAATCTCTGCCCTGAAAGGTTCATTCAAGGCAGAGTATAAAGTTATCTGACCAAGGCCAAACGCATGACCCGGTAAGGGAGTTAATAAACCAAGTGCCGCAGCTACCGACAAACTGGTCAACGTTTTCTGTTTCATTTAACTCCCCTTCCTTGACAATCTCAGCAATGCCTAGAGGTATCTATCTACCAGAAGTTCAGCAATTTGCACACTGTTTAGTGCCGCACCTTTACGAACATTGTCTGAAACAACCCATAAATTCAAACCGTTTGGATGTGAAATATCTTCACGGATTCGCCCTATATATACAGGATCCTGACCAGAGGAATCTGTGACAGCTGTTGGATAACCACCATCTTTGTGTTCATCAATCACGACGATGCCATCAAACGCTGATAGCAGCTCTCTGGCTTTTTCAGCAGTGATCTTGTCACGGGTTTCGATATGAATGGCTTCAGAATGACCATAAAAGACAGGCACCCGGACCGCGGTTGGATTGACCTGTATTGACTCGTCACCGAGGATTTTGCGAGTTTCCCAAACCATTTTCATTTCTTCTTTGGTATATCCGTTATCCATAAAAACATCGATTTGAGGAATCACATTAAAGGCAATTTGTTTAGGATAAACTTCAGCTTCCACCGGGCGACCATTCAAAAGAGCAGCAGTTTGTTTGGCCAGCTCATCCATTGCAGGTTTTCCACTTCCCGATACCGCCTGGTAGGTGCAAACGTTAATACGAGTAATCCCCACAGCATCGTAAATAGGTTTTAACGCCACCAGCATTTGAATGGTAGAGCAATTCGGATTAGCGATAATGCCACGTTTTTTATAACCGGCCACCGCATCTGGATTCACCTCAGGCACGATCAGTGGAACATCATCGTCATAACGAAACTGTGAGGTGTTATCGATAACAATACAGCCTGCAGCAGCCGCTTTTGGCGCATAGATTTCAGAAACACTGGCCCCAGGAGAAAACAAGCCTATCTGTACTTTGGAAAAATCAAACTCGGCCAAATCTTCAACCATTATCGATTTATTACCAAACTGAACAGTTGAGCCAGCTGAACGCTCACTGGCCAATGCATACACTTTACCTACCGGAAAATTCCGCTTATGCAGGATATCCAGCATCGTTTCACCAACCGCACCAGTAGCACCTACAACAGCAACATCAATTTGTTTAGTCACATTTCACCTAAATTCTTTTGTTACAGCGCTGCCACAACGGCATCGCCCATTTCAGCAGTGGTCACGCGAGTCATTCCCGCGGAGAAAATATCTGCTGTCCTTAAACCTTGATCCAGAACTTTACTTACGGCAGCTTCAATACGATCTGCAAAAGCCGGTTGATCAAGGGTGTAACGTAACATCATAGCAGCTGACAAAATCGTTGCCAGTGGATTAGCAATGTTCTGACCAGCAATATCAGGGGCTGAACCGTGAATAGGTTCATACATTCCCTTGCCGTTTTCATCAAGCGACGCAGAGGGCAACATACCAATCGAACCGGTCAGCATTGATGCACAATCTGACAAAATATCGCCAAACATATTGGTGGTCACCATAACGTCAAACTGCTTTGGTGCTCGCACTAGCTGCATTGCAGCATTATCAACATACATATGACTTAGCTCGACATCGGCATAGTCTTTGGACAATGTTGTCATCGTCTCACGCCACAACTCGGTGCATTCCAATACATTGGCTTTGTCCACCGAACAAACACGACTTTGCCGTTTACGTGCAATATCAAATGCCACGCGTCCAATACGATTAATTTCACTTTCGCGATACACCAGTGTGTTGTAGCCTTCTTTCTCGCCATTATCCAGAGTACGGATCCCTCGGGGCTGACCAAAGTAAATCCCACCCGTTAACTCACGGACAATCATTAGATCCAGACCGGACACAACTTCTGGTTTCAGGGTGGATGCATCTGCTAATTGTGGATATAACAAAGCCGGACGTAAATTAGCAAAAAGGTTTAATTGTGAACGAATACCCAATAAACCTTTTTCCGGACGCACACTGATATCCAGTGCTTCCCATTTATAGCCTCCCACTGCACCTAACAAAATGGCATCTGCCTCTTTAGCCATTTGCAAGGTTTCATCAGGAAGCGGACTGCCAGTTTCATCGTAAGCGGCCCCACCGATCAAACCGTATTCAAGTTCAATCGCCAAACCATCCTGTTTAAAAGCATTTAAAACCTTTACGGCTTCGGCAACAATTTCCGGACCGATTCCATCACCGGCCAATACTGCAATTTTCTTTGTCATGAATGTTATTACTTATAAATGGAAAAAATATTAGGAAAACAGCCACGGCGTTTGTTCACGACGACGGGCCTCGTAAGCTTTGATTTCATCAGTATGCTGCAGGGTCAGACCAATATCATCCAGACCTTCAATCAAACAATGCTTTTTAAAGCTGTCTATTTCGAAATGCAGGACTTCACCATCAGGCAACAAAATGCTCTGTTCTGGCAAATCAACGGTCAATTTATAACCTGGAGTAGCCTCGACCTGATGAAATAGTTTTTCGACCAGCTGTTCATCGAGTTGTATTGTGAGAATGCCATTTTTACTGCTGTTGCTAAAAAAGATATCAGCAAAACTGGGGGCAATAATCACTCGAATACCATAGTCTTCGAGTGCCCAAACAGCATGCTCACGGCTCGATCCACAACCAAAGTTTTCACGCGCCAGTAATATCGTGCCACCCTGATAACGTGGTTGATTCAATTCAAAATCCGGATTCAGCGGACGATCTTTACAATCCTGTCCCGGCTCGCCGTGATCCAAATAACGCCATTCATCAAACAGGTTGGGACCAAAACCACTGCGCTTGATCGATTTCAGAAACTGTTTAGGTATGATGGCATCCGTATCGACGTTTGGTCGATCCAATGGGATCACGATTCCTGTTTCCACGGAAATTTTTTGCATGTTTACCTCTAACTTTCTTATTGTCAGCGCCTTTATACAACCGACTGCATTATTTCTATACGGTCGTCTTTTTTCCAGTAAAAGGCTCTTTTTTTGTTTGTGTGCTTATGTTTCGATGCTATGAATCGTGTCATAACTGATATCAAAAACTTGCAAAATAATACCATTGTTTAGACAGATATATTTTGATGGCAGCAATCTTTTGATGTTCAACGGACTTGTTGAATTTCACTTTCTATTGCATCGTGCTGCTGAATCAAATCATCAATGGACTTGGTGAGCTCGCTGTCCAGCGAACCTTTTAGAACAACAATTTCCACACGACGATTTATTGCCCGATTTTCAATAGAATCATTTGGGGCTAATGGGCGGGTATCAGCATAGCCTTCAAGCACAAAACGTTCAGGTGGAATCGTATTGTACTTAAGCAGTTCGTGAACTACTGAAGTCGCTCTTGAAGTTGATAACTCCCAGTTAGAACGATAACGGGAAGTATTAATCGGAATGTTATCAGTATGTCCTGCCACAGCAATTAGTCCGTCAGTCTGCGTTAATACTTCATTAATTTTTTTCAGGATAGGAACAAAGTCCTGGTTCAAAGTAGCGTCGCCAGAGGGAAAGGAACCACGCTCACGAATTCGGATAACAATACGATTGAGCTGATTCTCTACAACGATCAAACCACGTTCGATTTCTGATTCCAGCGCTTCTTTAAATTCTTCGACTTCCTCGGCGACCTGCTTTGCCTGCGCTTCTGCGACAGCTTCGGCATCCATGGTGATTTTTAACACATCTTTCGTATCATCAGTTGTTTCCTGTCTGACAATATTCAGCGGTGTGGGTTTAGGTTCGCCCGGGCTGAATTCCTGTGCAATGATGCTGGTGCCTTTAGGAATGGCTTCATCTACTACCTCTCGCTGCACACCAAAGGCTTTCTCCAAAGACATAACCACCATTTTATATTTGATGGCATCGATTTCAGCGAACGACAATAACAAAACAAAGAAACACATTAATAACGACATTAAATCGGCAAATGTCGCCATATAGGCAGGCAACCCTTTCTTTTGCTGCTTTTTGAAACTTTGCGTTTCAGAATCACTCATAGAATTCTGCCGTCGTCAGCTGATTAAGCTTCGGCCGGGGCTGGCTCTTCAGCATCCCGTTTTGAAGCCGGAAGATAATTTTTCAGTAACTCTTCCAATACTTTCGGGTTCTGTCCTTCCTGAATTCCCATTACGCTCTCGATGATAATACTTTTATTCATCAGCTCTTCATTACTGCGTAAAGCAAGCTTATCGGCTACAGGCAATGCAAACATATTGGCAATCATTGCACCATATAAGGTTGTCAGTAATGCAATCGCCATCGCTGGACCAATTGATTTTGGATCGGACATATTCGAGAGCATCTGAACCAGACCAACCAGAGTACCGATCATTCCCATCGCCGGAGCGGCATCACCAATTTGCTGGAAAATCTGTTGACCGATGCTATGTCGGTTGACCGTTTCATTCATTTCTGTGTTCAGGGCTTTTCTGACCACAGCCGGCTCATGACCATCAACCAGCATTCGGATACCCAATGCCAAGGCAGGATTTTTAACTTCCTGCCGTTCCAATGCCAACAAACCCTCTTTACGGGCGATACCGGCTAAGACAACCACACTGGCAATAATTTCAGAAGGATCTTCAGATTTATGCAAAAAGGCTTTGGTCGCCGTTTTCATTGAACCAATGAACTGTTTGAGGGTAAAGCGCATCATGACGACGGCAAAGGTGCCACCTACAACTATCATGAAAGAAGGCGTGTTAACAAAGGTGCTCGCCGCTGCCCCAAGAGCAATAGTGGCGATAATCAGACTCCAGGCTATTAAAAAACCCAGTAAAGTAGCCAAATCCACGTGCTTTTCTCCCTGCTCAATTGATACCTGAAGTCGTATAACAATTTTCGCGTTTAATTGTACCGGATGATACGCAAAATCAACAGTATCAAGTATTGACAGCCTGCTGGTGTTTTTTCCGACGATAAATCAAAATAGCTGGCAACATTGCCATGATAAAAATAAATAACAGCAAAATCAGCGGCCAGATGGTCGGTTGATTCCATTTCGACCGCAACTGGTCTCGTAATAGCGGATCAATCCGATGATACTTTAATGTATTGTTTGCCATCAGATTAGGTTTGATATTTTTATTCCACGCGTGGAACAACGTTAACTGTTTGGGATGAAATCCCCATACCCACGGCACATCATGGCGAACAATATCCACCATTTTATCGATAATTTCCTGACGCTCATCACCGTCAGGCATCACCCGCATCTGTTCAAATAACTTATCGAATTCAGGGTTTTGGTAATTGGCGCTGTTTTCACCGTTATGAATAGCTTTGGCATTGGGCCCGTATAAAAGAAACAGAAAATTTTCCGGATCCGGATAATCAGCACTCCAGCCGACTTTGAATATCTGTGTTTGTCCGCGACGCATCTTATCCTGAAAACGATTGTAATCAGTCGACCGAATCACTAATTGGATATTAAGTTTTTGAAACTGTTTGCGCATCCAGTCCAACTGGGCTTTGGCATCCGGTCCAACAGCAGATACATCAAAGTACAGAACTAACGGTTGCCCTGTTTCAGCATCTCGACCATTGGGATATCCGGCATCTGCCAGTAGTTCTCTGGCAAAAGAAATTGGCTTGGTGCGTACCGCGTCATCCCGCCATTCATAAACGTAAGGGTCCAATCCCTCCCGGCCGTCACGATAACCAAAAATTCCCGGAGGGATAGGTCCTTGGGCAGGAATTCCACGTCCGTTAAAGAAAATAGAAACGAATTCCTCCTGATCTATCGCAATAGCAATCGCCTGACGTAGTTTGCGTGCTCGTTCACTGTCTCCACCCACCACTGAATCCAGCATATTAAAACCAATATAATGGGTAGTTGTGCCAACAGCAGCCTGCAAATCAATGCCTTTTTCCATCATATCTTCGCTTAGCCCAAACGACCCACCTGAAGAAACCTGGATCGCCTGTTCAAAGCTGTCGGAAGTTAAGCCACTGATATCGTAGTACCCCTGAATGAATTTCCCCCAGTAAGACGTACTTTCTTTTTCAAGGGTGTAAATGATTTTATCGATAAAGGGCATTGGCAAACCCGCATCATCCAGCAGACCAGCTGCAGCATCACCTGGATTACCTTCACTGGGATAAATTTCACCATGATAATTAGGATTTTTAACCATCACCATGCGACGGTTAGGATCGTTTTCAATCATTTGATAGGCCCCTGTTCCAATCGGGTACCAGTCTAAGGTGATATTTTTATCTTTTAATACAGTCTGCTGGTAAAACACGTCAGCTTCCCAGGGGATGGGAGCAAAAAATGGCATGGCCAGCCAGTACTTCAACTGGGGATATTGAGCATATACGGTAATTTGGAATTGATAATCATCAATTGCTTCCACGCCAGCGATATCTAATTCACGTAAATCAATCGGCTTACCTTGTTGCTGAAGTTTATTGAGAGTGGCGGCAAAATCACCCAAACCGACAATGTGCTCACTCATTAAACCTAAAATGGGTGAATGCACTTCCGGATGTGCCAGCCGTTTAATTTGATATACATAATCAGCGGCTTTTAATTCCCGGGTGGCTTGCTCGGGGAAATCCACAATAGTGTTCAGGTGACTAGAACTCTGTTGATCCAGATCGTGATAGAGCCATTGTCCAGACGCATCCTGAGCAAATGCGGGATGTGGTTGATAGGCGATTCCGGGTCTCAGGGTAATCGTGTAACGTGAAAAAGCGATATTTTCTGCTGTCTGTTGTGCCCCCGTTAATACTTGTTGATTCTTATCTAAAAACACCACTTCCGGCATTTTCGCTGCGGTCAATGGTTCCATTTGATATGGACGTTTGAGGTAATGATATTGAAAGGGCGGCTCATAAATCTGCGCCGTAATGAGACTTTCATTTGCTGAATAAGAACGGGCGGGATCCAGATGTTTTGGCCGCAGCATAAAGGAGCTGTAACTGACCGTTTTTTCACTCTCAGCTGCAGGGTATGGAGAGTTGATAGCCGATATATCACAACCTGTCAGCGATGCAATAACTATCCAGAAGAGCACAACAGAAAATCGGGGCATAATCATCCAACGTTGAAACCATGCAAATAGGGAGTATAACGGGAATGTAAGCTGCTCGCCTCTTCCAGTACCTGCCAAAATCAGGTAAGTTTATCGGTTTTAAAATTTCTGGAGTACTTCATGGGTTTTCTACAAGGCAAACGGGTATTGATTGTTGGCGTTGCCAGCTCGCGTTCTATCGCCGCCGGTATTGCGCATGCCATGGCACGTGAAGGTGCTGAATTAGCTTTTACTTACCAAAATGACAAACTCAAATCCCGCGTCGAAAAAATCGCTGAAGAATGTGGCTCCAATCCAGCATTAATTTTTCCGTGCGATGTTAGCAGTGATGAGCAAATCAAAGCTGTTTTCGATGATCTGGCCAAACAATGGGATGGCCTGGACAGTATTGTTCATTCGGTCGCATTTGCTCCGCGTGAACAACTGCAAGGCAGCTTTGTTGACAGTGTGACACGTGAAGGTTTTGCCGCTGCACATGATATCAGTGCCTACAGCTTTGCTGCATTGGCGAAAGCCGGTAAAGAATTAATGGCTGGCCGTAACGGTTCATTATTGACATTGAGCTATCTGGGTGCCGAACGGGCTATCGATAATTACAATGTTATGGGTGTCGCAAAAGCCGCTCTGGAAGCCACAGTAAGATATATGGCCTATTCATTAGGTCCGGAAGGCATTCGGGTAAATGCTGTTTCTGCTGGTCCTATAAAAACACTTGCTGCTGCCGGTATTGGCGATTTTGGCAAGATGCTGGCCTATGGCGAACGTAATGCACCATTGCGTCGTAATGTCACGATTGATGAAGTGGGCAATGTAGGTGCTTTCCTGTGCTCCGATCTGGCATCCGGGGTAACCGGCGAAATTACCTATGTTGACGGTGGTTACAATATTGTCGGTATTGGCGATAAGTAATTTTTAACCGATGTTCATCCAGTTAACAAAAACAGGGCTTTCAGCCCTGTTTTTGTTTTAGCACTTATAAATTTGAGGATAGCAGCCCATGCCACACTCACATGCCGTCATATTATTAATTTTGATTATTCTGAGTGCCATCAGTGGTGTCTTGTTTGGTTGGTTTTTCGGTGACCTGTCATTACAAATCGGTTGGCTGGGTGATTTATTTCTCAATGCACTAAAAATGATCATTATCCCGTTGATTGTTGCCTCGGTTATCAGCGGTATTGGCGCCCTTGGTGATGTTCGAAAACTGGGCCGTTTAGGTGGTTCCACCCTTCTGTACTATGGTTTTACTACGGCTGTTGCAGTGTTTATTGGCTTGGTAGTGGTTAATATCATCCAGCCCGGTGCAGGAATCGAGCTCGGAGATGCTACTGTTCCCGAGCGAATTCTGGAAAAACAGGGAACAGGAGCATCAGACATTATTATGTCACTGATCTCGCCAAATCTATTTGCCTCTGCGACTGAAATGCAGTTATTGCCCATTATTGTTTTTGCCATATTGTTTGCGATGGCGCTGACGACGATTGGTGAACGTTCCAAACCTGTATTTTCCGTTTTTGATGGTATTAATGAAGCCATGATGAAGTTGGTGATATGGATTATGTATTTCGCCCCAATCGGCATTTTCGCTTTAATAGCTGCACGCATTGGTCTGGCGGGTGGTGGTGAAGAATTATTCAAAGAGATAGAGGCTGTCGGCTGGCATGTGGTCACCGTTTTAACCGGGTTATTCATCCATTTTTGTTTTCTATTTTTACTACTACAACTGGTTGCTGGCAAAGGCTTAGCGTATTTATTTGGTATGAGTCGAGCTTTGTTTACCGGTTTTGGCACCGCAAGTTCAACAGCCACATTGCCATTAACCATGGAAAATGCCCGCGAAAATAATGTTAGTGATAAAGCCATCAAATTTGTTTTGCCACTGGGCAGCACGGTCAATATGGATGGTACGGCCCTTTATGAAGCTGCCGCGGTGTTATTTATAGCCCAGGCCTACGGCATTGATTTGACGATGACTCAACAGATTATTGTGTTTATTACTGCAACGCTTGCGGCCATTGGTGCTGCAGGAATCCCTGAAGCAGGACTGGTCACCATGGTAATCGTACTTAGTGCGGTAGGTTTGCCCCTGGATGGTATTGCACTGTTACTGGCAGTGGACTGGTTTCTGGATCGATTCCGTACCGTAGTCAATATTTGGGGTGACAGCGTCGGCGCTAAAGTCATTGATACATTAGTTATAAAAAAGGCGCTATAAAGCGCCTTTTTCAATCTGCAATTATGATTAGCGAACTACTCTTCTTCGCTAGATGTTACCCGTGACTCATAAATTTCGATGTCGGCTTCACTACGTAATGTATTGAGGAATGCTGCCATTTCTACACGGCCGTTCAGTCTGGTCAGGTTAGAGACCAGTCCATCGCGCATTTCAGGCTCTACATCTTCAACTGAGCCCTGTTTCACATCACTTACCGCTATGACAACATAATTGCCGTTATCGGCAGTGAAACCGGCATATTGGGTTGATTCAGCGTTAGGTAATCTAAATGCCTGATCCAGAATTTGTGCGCTAATATCCTGACTATCACGCCCATAATAAGTGGCTGGCTGCCAGGTATCAGGAAAGACTTGTGTAGCGGATGCACCAGATTTCAACTCCTGCAGTCTGGATTCGCCCTGAATATAGGCTAAATCGCTTGCACGCTGATAACGAAGCTGTTCGGTAATTGCTGGTGCAACTGAGTCAAATGGCAACAGCGTCGCATCAACATGACTGTTCTTGCGAACTACAACCAACCGAGTATCAGATAACTCTAAGACCTGGCTGTTCAGTTCCTGATTCAATACATCATCAGAAAATGCCGCTTTCACAACCTCCTGGTTTTCCGCTATACCACTGCCACCGCTACGGGTAAATTTCTCAGAGGTTTTAATATCTAAGCCCAATGTTTCAGCGGCAATATCAAGTGTTTCGGGATTCTCATAGGTCAGATTCGCCAATTCTTCAGCTTTATCGTAAAACTGTCGTTCAGCTTGCTGACGTTTATATTGCTGCTCAACTTTCTCTTTTACATCTGCAAACTCTACATTGCTGGATTGATCTATATCCGTTAATTGAATGATGTGATAACCAAACTCCGTTTTAACAGGTTCAGAGATATCACCAACATTCTCTAAAGCAAACACTGCTTCTTCAAAAGCTGGCTCCATCACATCACGCTGAATAGCCCCTAAATCACCACCTGAAGCTGCCGAACCAACATCGATCGAATAGGTTTCTGCCAACTCTTCAAAGGTTTGACCTTCTTCAAGTTTGGTTTGAATTTCAGCGAGGATCTGCTCTGATTCTTCATTATCTTCGATTAAGATGTGACTGGCGCGGCGCTGTTCTGGCCCCACAAACTGTGCTTTGTTATCAACATAATATTGCTGCAACTGTTCTTCACTCACTTCAACCTGTGTTGAAATGTCATCAAGTGACAGTTCCAGATAATCAAGAGAGATTTGTTCCGGTGAAGTAAAGCTTGATTGGTTGGCATCAAAGAAACCACGTACATCTGCTTCATCAACTTCGGTGTCATCAAGAAAATCTTCCAGCTTGACTACGCCAAAGGCAATTTCGCGCTGTTGATTTTCCAGTTTTAACAATCTTTCTACCTCAACCTCGGAGACCAGGGTACTGCCCTCTACACTCTGGATAAGCTGTTGGCCCAAAAGATCATCACGTAAGCTGGCTTCATATGAGGTGGGAGTGAAGCCCGCTCTGGCGAGAACCATTTGATATTGCTCGCTATCAAAGGTGCCATCACGTTGAAATGCAGGGGTTTGCTGAATGAACTGGGCAATTTGACGGTCACTTATCCGAAGACCAAGTTCATCAGCAGCAGAGCGGATAAGTTGTTGGTCAATCAAATCATCGAGGACGACATAACGAATTTCAGCGTTATCAAACATCTCGGGATTGAACTCTTCGCCCATCATTTGCCGCATTTGATCACGATAACGCTGAACAGCTTCTAGTAAGGCTGTTTGGGTGATTTCTTCACCATTAACTTCTGCAACGATGGTATCGGTTGGTCCGGAGACATAAGAATTCACCCCCCAAAGTGCAAACGGAATGCTGATTAAGCCAACAATAAACCAAGCAATCCAACCTTGGGCGCGATCACGTATGAAATGCAACATAGGAGTGAACCTTCTTCACGAGTGTGGGTTAATTTAAGCAAAAAAAAAGGCGCATAGAATGCGCCCTTCTTTTGTATTGGCGGAGCGGACGGGACTCGAACCCGCGACCTCCGGCGTGACAGGCCAGCATTCTAACCAGCTGAACTACCGCTCCTGATATTCCTGGTGGGTGCTGAGGGGTTCGAACCCCCGACCCTCGCCTTGTAAGGGCGATGCTCTCCCAGCTGAGCTAAGCACCCCAGAAAAAAGAAACTAGTTTACAGCATCCTTCAGGGCTTTACCAGCTTTAAATGCAGGAATTTTTGCAGCTGCAATTTTGATTTCTTCGCCGGTACGTGGGTTACGGCCGGTACGAGCAGCACGCTCACGAACAGAAAAAGTACCGAAACCTACCAGAGTAACTTGATCGCCTTTGCTTAACGCTTTTGTGACTGCAGAAGTCACGCCGTCAACAGCCAGAGCCGCTTTTGCTTTTGAAATGTCTGCGGCCGCAGCAACTGCATCGATTAATTCAGATTTATTCACAGCTTAATTCCTCGTGTCGTTTATATTATGTATTCAAAGTCCCAAAGGACACACAATACCTCGGCGCGTCTCATTTGGTTGTGTGTATCTAACTACAGCAAAAACAGTGTGTCAAGACAGTAAAACATTAGTGTCATTTACTATGACCATTTTTTGTGAACCGGCTCTAAACTCCTGCTAAATCAGTACTTAAGCTTTTACTTATATAGCCTATACTTATTTTAAGCACTAATGGATTGTGCCAAAGCAACATATTGTTCAACGGATAAGGTTTCAGGACGCAGCTTTGGATCGATCCCCTGAGCCTCCAACTCCGCCACGGAAACACTATTTTTCAAAGTGTTAGCGATGGTTTTTCGACGCTGACTAAAAGCCTGTGTGACCAAACTGCCTAACGTTTTTATACATACATCGCCGCCTAAAAATTGCTTTCTTGGTTGGATATAAATGATGGCTGACTCCACTTTAGGCGGAGGATCAAAGGCTGTAGGAGGCACAATAAATAATTGCTCAACCATGCATTGGTATTGAATCATTATGCTTAACCGACCATAGCTTTTGTTACCTGGTGCGGCACAAATGCGCTCTACGACCTCTCGCTGAAGCATAAAACACATATCTTCTATCAACGAAGCCTGTTCGAGTAAATGAAATAATAACGGTGTAGTGATGTTATAGGGCAGATTACCAATCACCCTTAATTTTTCATCATCCCGGGGTAATACACTGAAATCAAATTCCAGTGCATCAGCCTGATGAATATGTAGATTAGGCGCGTCTTTAAACTGGTTTTGCAGTATTGGCACCAAATCACGATCCAGCTCAATCACATCCAGTAATCCAGCATCTTCCAGTAATGAGGACGTTAATGCCCCACGTCCCGGTCCTATTTCGACCAGATGCTGATCTTTTTGAGGGGCTACTGCCGCGATGATGTCCGCTATAACGGCTTCATCCTGCAAGAAGTTTTGCCCAAATCGTTTACGTGCTTTTGGATAATGTCGCTGATCAGTCATGGAGTTCTTCTGGTTAATGACATTGTTTCAGCCATATTGATTGCAGCCTGCAGGCTGGTTGCACTGGCTTTACCTGAACCGGCAAGGTCCAGTGCGGTGCCGTGATCAACCGATGTTCGGATAAATGGAAGCCCCAGGGTAATATTCACAGCATCACCAAAACCTTGATGCTTAAGCACTGGCAGGCCCTGATCGTGATACATCGCTAATACAGCGTCATAATCCGCAAGGCGTGACTTTACAAAAATAGTGTCTGCGGGCCATGGACCGTTAAATTCATAGCCCTGCTCACGTATGAGTTTAATCACAGGCTCGATTACAGTCTGTTCTTCAGTACCCAGATGACCACCTTCGCCAGCATGAGGATTTAAGCCGCATACAGCTATTCTAGGGTGTTTTAATCCAAAACCTTGCTGCAGACTTTCAGCCAGAATATGCATAATTTTTAGCAGGCTTTGTTGAGTAATGGCATCACTTACGTCGCGAAGCGGTAAGTGTGTCGTAGCCAAGGCCACACGTAGCTCCGGTGTGGCCAACATCATCACCACTTTATTGACACCAGCACCATCAGCGAAAAACTCGGTATGGCCGCTAAAAGGAACCTGAGCATCATTAATGACACCTTTATGCACTGGTGCGGTAACAACAGCATCGAAAGTCCCATCCAGACAACCATTCAGCGCGAGTTGCAATGTATTAATAACATAGGCTGAATTAGCAGGATTCAACTTCCCCGCCACCACTGTTTCTGCAAGCTTACTTTCCAGATAGACGATACAACCAGCTTCAACTGGTTTGGGAGCCGAATCTGGATCAAATTCAATCAGTTTTATGGGTAGCCCTAATTCATCTGCACGTTGCTGAAGCAGCTCTGGATCAGCAATAACGATTATTTGGTGACGTTGGGCCTGTTGTGCCAGCTGAATACACAGATCGGGACCAATTCCAGCGGGTTCACCTGAAGTTAGCGCTATACGACAAATCTCACTCAAAGGTCACGATACTCAATGTAGGCTTCATCGCGCATTGCTCTTAGCCAGCTTTCAAGTTCTTCTTCAATTTTGCGTTGTTTTAACTGTTCACGCGCTTTATTGCGCTTAAATTCATCTGCCATATTTTGTTCACGTCGTTCCTCGACCTGAATTAAATGCCAACCAAAACGGCTTTGGAAAACATCGCTCATTTCACCTTCAGCCAAACCATTCATAACTTCTTCAAACTCTGGAACCATAACACCGGGACTTGTCCAACCGAGGCTTCCGCCGTCAATGGCAGATCCGGTATCCTCAGAGTGTGCCTTTGCCAGCTCGGCGAAGTCTTCGCCATTGAGGATTCGCTCGCGTAATTGCTGAAGTCGTTTTTCCGCGGCTTCATCAGTCACCAGCTCATTGGTTTTGATTAAGATGTGTCGAGCTTTGGTCTGTTTAACCAGATGGGTTTCTTCGCTGCGTTTTTCAGCCAGTTTGACCAGGTGAAAGCCACTGCCGCTGCGTATAACGTCGCTCACTTCGCCAACGGCCAGATTGGGTACAACACTGGCAAACAAGGTTGGCAATTCAGCCTGTTTACGCCAGCCTAGTTCGCCACCTTCCAGCGCATTTTGACCATCAGAGTATCCTGCAGCAATTTCTGAAAAATCACCGCCCTCCGCCAATAAATCCTGAATAACAGCAAGCTTTTTTTCGGCTTCCTGTACTTGCTCAGGAGTTGGTGCATCTGGAATACCAACTAAAATATGTAACAGTCTGAAGGCTTGCTCAGAATCGCCCTGCAGGTTTTGGGTTGCCAGAAAGTTATCTACTTCACGCTCAGAAACGACAATAGAATCTTCGACCTCGCTCTTACGTAACCGACTGATAACCATTTCTTCACGAATGGTTTCTCTGAATTCAGTGAAATCATAACCGTCACTTTCAAGTGCATCTCGGAACTGACGTATGGTGAGATTATTGTTTTCAGCAATTTGGCGGACGGCAGCGTTCAGCGCGTCATCTGCCACCCGAATACCTGACATTTCTGCCCGCTGCAGTTGCAGTTTTTGCATGATTAGTCGTTCAAGGACCTGTCGGCGCAGAATATCAGAGGATGGTATTGCGGCATTACGCTGGCGAAGCTGCTGACGAACAGTCTGCTCCATCTCGACCAGCTCACTATCCAGGACAATTTCGTTATTAACAACAGCAACAATACGATCAAGCGGCGCTGCCCATACACTGTTCGCAAGCAATAAGCCGACAAGCAAATATTTAATCATGAACTATTCAAACTCCGTAAATTGTTGGCCGTTATTATAGCGTTTCAAAGCGTCTAAGACCTAAAGAACCTTAAATGTAGATAGATGAGTTAATGACAAAAACATCTATTGGAAAGTTGAATCTGCTGGCTTATATTTATTCATAGCCTCGAATACTTTCCTCGAGCAGGCCACCGGATTTCTTACCAAAGCGCCCCAGCCCTTTCAATTCAATTTCAAAATAGATGGCTTTATTGCGACTGTCAGCATTGATATCGTTAATATAATCACGGAAAACTACGCGTGTTGCCCAGCAACAACTGTGGTATTCAACACCTGCCAAAGCTTCTAACGTCGTATTATCCATCAAAGAGCGATAATAGCGGCCAATAACACTCCATTGATCATTAATCGGTAGACTTCCAGACACATCGGCCTGTTCAATCGGAAACTGGTTAATGCCATCATCACGTCGATAACGATGAGCAATATTGAAGACTCCTCCATTTTCTCCGCGATAGCGTAATTGCAGAGAAGACATATTGGAGGTGGTGCTGTCTGGATCCCATTGAATCTGGCCAGCGAGCGCCCATTCTTTCGTAATGCTAGCCACCGCTTCAGCAATATAATCAGAATCGGAGCTGGTCTCTCTGGCATCTTGTCTTAAATTGACTTTACGATCTGAGAAGTATTGGATTTGTCCCAATGTCATCCGTAATTTTTCACGACCAGTTTCTTCATTGATAAAACGGCTTGTCAAGCCCACCGTTATCTGATTTGCGTCACCAATTCTATCTGGCCCGGTAAACCGTTCATGGCTGAACATGCTTCCCATACCAAAGGTACGTAAATTTGTATCAAAAAGTGGAATATCGTCCTGGTCCCGATAAGGTTTATATAGATAAAATGCTCTGGGCTCTAAAGTCTGGATCATATTATTGCCGGCAAATTTCAACGGTCTTTCAAAAACCAATCCATTATCAATACTGATTATGGGTAAAGTCCGGCTAATGTTACTCTCCTCAAAACGGGTTTGGGTTTGCAAATTATCCAGTGAGTAGTATGTGTGGTTTAAAGCAACCCGAGGAGTAATAAAAAAACCTGCGGTACCCATCGGCAGGCTGACACCAGGTTCCATATTGAATCGTTGCCCCTTGACCAACTCGTCATGATCAAACGCTGTAAATTCAGACTTGAACTCATAGCTAAGTCCATAGGCCTGATCAGGCAGTAATCCATTCAATGTTAATTGCGGCAATCGTTGATAAGGGTCTTCAACATCTTCCAACAGATTCTGATAGCCCTGCACCCTTGCTCCGAAATTCCAGATATCACCGTAATAGTTCACATTTAATAATCGGTTTAAATGCGTAGTACTGCTCAAACTTAAATTACTACTGAAATCTTCCAGATAATCCCTATCCGATACATAATTATAATCAACCAGGGTTCGCCAGCGGTTGCTGCTGCCATAATGCCCATTTTGCTGAAATGAAAAATGTTTCCGGTCTTCATTGTAGTTGGGATTTATTTCATCACCATTCTGACGAAGACTGTCACTGCCCAAAAAGCCTGCATCAATCAAGCCTTCAGATTGCGGTGTGAGATAACGAAACTCACCATTCAACATCAAGCCACGATCTGACATATAACGTGGTGTCAGGGTCGCATCCATATCGGGTGCAATATTCCAGTAATAAGGTGTGCTGACATCAAAGCCGGTTTCATTGGAACTTCCAATGGACGGGATCAGAAAACCTGATTTACGCTCATCACTTAACGGAAAACTGATGTATGGCGTATAAAAAACCGGGACATCTTTAAGACGCAGCACAACATCATAAGCCCGGCCAACGCCCTCCTCATGATCCAGATCGACTTCTCCGGCCTTTAACTTCCAGAATTCATCGTCTTCCATACAGGTTGTATATGTAGCGTTTTTTAATTGGGTGGACTGTACGCCCTGACGATTCACATGACTCGCTTCACCGCGCGCATTCATCTGTTTGGTTTGATATTCCGCGTCAATCAGCGTGCCGCGATCTTCATTGATATTCCATTCCGCCTGATCACCAAATATTGACATCTGACTATCACGTAAACGCACATCTCCCTGAGCAGTCACTTTACCGGTAGTTTGGTTGTAAGTTGCACGGTTGGCATTTAATTGCTGCCCTCCGCGACGAATATCTACTTTGCCAGTAAATACAGAAGTGCCTAAATCAACCAACTGAGCGGTATCAGCTTTAACATCAACTTCACTTTGTTCAGTGAGTGCATCTTCAGGGAGAAAAAAATCGGCGTCTGGTCGGGGACAGTGACTGGGCACATGGTATGGCTCTGCGAAAACAAGAGGAGCAAAACAGGAAACAAAACCTGCAGATAGAATTATCAGTTTGCGCATCAATATCCCCGGTGAGCCTTGATGACCGAAAAATCGGCCTTCTATATTCAATAAATAACTGCCAATTTATCGCACAGAAATGTGCTTTCATCAAATCCCCTATTTAATTAAGTTGGCCAAAATCAATATATTGACCATTCATCAATAACTTAGCTTTACCATGGCATTCCTGCTGGCTTCCTAGCCACCACAATCTCCGTGGAACCATCTGGAGTCCATGTAAATATTTTCAAATATTCTGTTGACAGAGAAAAACTCAATCCCTATAGTATGCGCTTCCTTTCGGGGGCTATAGCTCAGCTGGGAGAGCGCTTGCATGGCATGCAAGAGGTCGGCGGTTCGATCCCGCCTAGCTCCACCAAGAAACGAAAGAAAACAGTTTTAGGTCCCCATCGTCTAGAGGCCTAGGACACTGCCCTTTCACGGCGGTAACAGGGGTTCGAATCCCCTTGGGGACGCCATATAAGGCAACCGATAACAAGTGTTATCGGGCGTTAATAAAAAGGCGGTGAGAAATCTCACCGCCTTTTTTGTTTCTGTATTACGCATTCTCTTTACTAAGTCATTACGCTCATTGATAATCAACCCATGTTTTTCAATGGTGAGCATCATGACTGTAAACGTTCCTTCAGTGAAGTCCTATCTCCTAACCTTTATGTTCAGAAACACTCTCCGCCAGCTGTTAGGATTATTAATGCTGTCTTTGCTTGTGTCTATTCATTCAGTACAAGCGGATGAGAAAAAAGCGGCATCTTTTGCCTCGGAATTTGAAGCACTTACGGAAGATAATCTTCCTCAATATGTCAGCCAGATGAGTCAGCGTTATTACAATCAGGTGGAACTGCTAAAAAAGTATTTTGATCTCTACCAACAAAGAAACGATCCCAGAGGATTTAATGTCTGGCATCTGCGAGGCTTTTCACCGAGCTTTAGTCTGTTAGATGCTGAGAATCAGCTGGTTGCGGCCAGTAACCAGAAGTTTTTGGCTGAGCGGCCTGAAAAGGCACTAACCACGATTTTTGCCGAGCTTAAGGAAGTTTCTGTCAACCTTATGCTGTCTTTCCGTGATAATGATCCACAAGCCTACAAAGCGGCTAATGCTATGGTAAAAGATCACAGTGCGCAGATTGCGATACTGCTTGAATCTCATGGTCTTGATAAAGAGATTCGTGGGGTCTCCCTTAACTAACGCACCTTTCGCAGCATAAAGATGCCTATGCCGGCAAAAATGATGGTTGGCAGTGATGCCGCAAGCCAGGGCAAAACACCAAACACCAGCCCCATATGCTGAAAGCTCTGGTTAAATAAATGAAAACCAATCCCAACCAGAACACCTACCAAAATACGTCCCCCTATCGGTGCGGAACGTAATGGACCAAAAATAAACGGCACAGCCAAAAACACCATTACTGCTGAACTCAGCGGCATCATGATTTTGCTCCAGAATGCCAATTGATATTGACCAACAGCCTGATGATTGGATTTAAGGTAGGAAACGTACTCAATCAGACTCCATACCGGTAAAAACTCTGGCGGGACAACGACCACATTCAACATGCCAGGATTGAGCTTGGAACGCCATTTAGCGCGTTCTATCGCTCTGACCTCCACGCCATTTTCATCAATTGTGCTTTGCACCACATCAAACATCAGCCATTCATTATTATCGTAACGGGCCTCTCTGGCTTTAGTAACAATCCTCAATTGATGCTTATCATCGAATTCGTAGACCTTAACCCCTTCAAAACGACCATCGCGATGTATCCGTTCGATATGGTTGAAATGGTTACCATCGCGGGTCCAGAAACCAAATTCTGATTGACTTCCTTCAGTTCCGGTTTGTGCGGAGGTTTGCACCTGCAAGGCTTTTTGTTCAGTAATAGGCCTGATCAATTCACCAAGAACGACAGCGATAATCATTAAAATACCGGCGACAATCAAAACAGCTTTGTTAATGTCTTTTACCGATACGCCTGCCGAACGCATTGCCACCAATTCACTTTGCGACGCCAATGTCCCCAGACCAATCACGCTCCCCAGCAAAGCAGCAACAGGCAGTAATTCATAGATTCGCTTCGGCATCGACAGTGCTAAATAAGTCAGTATATCCAGTAATTGATAATCACCTTTACCCAGGTCATCCAGCTCGGTAATAAAATCCATAAAGGTATACAGCGACATTAATACCACCAGTACCAAAGCGGTACTGCCTAATATGGTTTTACTGATATAGCGTTGCAGAATCATGCTGTTTTGGGTCGCTTACGTTGTTGCCAGAATCGTTTGAGTTTCAGGCGATTTTGTAACATCAGCATAATGCCAATCATCAAAAGATGTACCCAGATCGCCCCAATCCACGGAGCCAGATCGCCCTTTTCTACCCACGCTCGGGTCACGCCTAATAAATTGCTGTAAATCACATAGACCAACACCGCCGGGAAAAATCCGGCATAACGTCCCTGCCTTGGACCAGTGTGCGCCAGGGTGATGGCTATTACACTCAAAATGATCGTCATGACGGCACTGGAAACCCGCCACTGAATTTCAGCCAGATCCTGAGGTTCTCCACGCTCCCATAACACCGCAGTGGGTAGAGATTTATGTTTTTCGCGAACCTGGACCGACTCGCCACGTTCAATCAACATGCTATGCGTTGCGTATTCAGCAATGCGGAAATCCAAATCACCGGCATTACCCTCGTAACGATAGCCGTCTTCCAATACCAGGTATTTATCACCGGTTTCAGATTCAATATCAAAACGTCCACGCTCAGCTCTGAAAATTAAGGGTTTTTCATCACGATGAATCTCAATAAAGATGTTTACCATGTGGGTTTTATCTTCACTGAGCTGTTGTGAATAAAAGGTCCAGTCGCCGTTCTGGCTTTCCTTAAAACTCCCCGCGACCAAACCTGTAGTATTGGCAGCAATCTTGGCTTTCTGTTCGATTTCATAGCGACCTGATAAGACATCTGGAACAATCAGTAATGCCAGAACGCCTGTAATAATCGCCATTGTACCGCTGAAAACAACCACATTGCGTAATATACGATTACCATCAATTCCACAGGCCGCGATCACCGTCAGTTCGTTATCAGAGCTCATACGTGACAAACTGAGCAATACCGCTAAAAATGTACCAATCGGCAGTAAAATGGATAATGCGCCAAAGGAATTCAGCCAGAGCAAATTGAAAATGACTTCTGCCGGTAAATTACCCACAGCCGCCTGAGCCAGATAGCGGGCAAAACGCGTCGCCACGTAAATCAGCCATAGCACACCGATGACGGCTGTCAGAGAAATTAAAAACTCTCGCAGCATATATCGGTCTATCAGGCTGAAACGCTCAACAAATATTCGTCTTAGGGCGGGCATTATTCAGTGGTCTTCGTTAGAATAGGCAGTCAGTTCACTGCAATAAAAAGCGCAGTCTAAACCATCTACATCAACAGGAGAAATCCATGCAGTATTTTGTGACCAAAGATGTTTTGCCAACACAGTCAATCGACTGTATTGCCGTCGCCGTTTTTGAAGGCAACCAACTAAGTCCCGCAGCGGCTACATTAAACACGGCAAGTAAAGGAATGATTCAACGCGTAATCGAACGTGGCGATATCAGTGGCAAACCAGGTCAAACAATGCTGCTACAGGATATTGAAGGCATTTCCAGCCCTAGAATATTGTTGGTTGGTTGCGGAAAATTCGAAAAAACCAGTGAAAATGATTTTAATGCAGCCTGTATTGCGATGGCCAAATGGTTAAACGAAAGTGCTGCCACACAAGCGGTCAGCTGTTTAGCAGAAACACCTGTCAAAGAACGCAGTACTGCCTGGAAAATTCGTCAGACGATTATCAATACTGAAACCGCTTTATATCGCTACAGTCAGACAAAAAGTCAGTTTAAGCCGGTTGAAAAACCGCTTACCCGACTGGGCTTTATGGCTAGCGAAGCAGATATTGATACCCTTGAAAAAGCTTGTGATACTGGAGCAGCCATTGGCAGGGGCATGAATCTGGCACGTGAACTCGGTAACCTGCCGGGTAATATCTGCACCCCAACCTACCTCGCAGAACAAGCCATAAAATTAGGACAGGATTTAGATAACCTGGTCGTTGATGTACTTGAAGAAAGTGATATCGCTGAATTGGGTATGGGTTCATTCCTGTCGGTTTCACGCGGCAGCCGTGAACCAGCAAAACTCATTACCCTGAATTACGGTGGTGGTGGCGACAGTAAACCTATTGTTTTGGTTGGCAAAGGCCTGACCTTTGATGCCGGTGGTATTTCGCTCAAACCTTCTCAGGGTATGGATGAAATGAAATACGACATGTGTGGTTCCGCCAGCGTACTGGGCACCATACAAGCCGTTGCCGAACTACAGCTACCCATTAATGTTATCGGTGTGATTCCAAGCTCAGAAAACCTGCCCGATGGCGATGCCAACAAGCCCGGTGATGTGGTAACAAGCATGTCCGGTCAAACCATTGAGATTCTGAATACTGATGCTGAAGGTCGTTTACTGCTGTGTGATGCCCTGACCTACAGCGAACGTTTTGATCCCGACACCGTTATCGACATTGCCACCTTAACCGGTGCGATTATTGTAGCGTTAGGCAGCAATGCAACGGGTTTAATGGCAAACAACCAGGATCTGGCCGATGACCTGCTTAAAGCTGGCAATGATAGTTTCGATCGGACATGGCAATTACCGTTATGGGATGACTATCAGAAACAACTGGACAGTAATTTTGCCGATATCGCCAATGTCGGCGGTAAAGAAGCTGGCAGTGTAACAGCGGCCTGTTTCCTGTCCCGTTTCACTGAGAAATTCAAATGGGCACATCTGGATATTGCCGGTACCGCCTGGAATGGCGGTAAGGAAAAAGGCGCAACTGGCCGTCCAGTGCCATTATTGATGCAATATATTCTCAACCGCCTGGAAGGCTGATAGTTCGTTCATGACTAAAGTCAGTTTTTATATTTTAGCTACAACCGATCCGCTTGACCGACAGCAATTTGCCTGTCGGCTGGCGGAAAAGGCTTATCTTCAGGGTCATCAGGTGTTTATTAATACTGAAGATCAGAATCAGAGTGAAGCGATGGATAAGGCTTTATGGGCTTTTCGCCCAGACAGTTTTGTACCGCACCAGATTTTTGCAACGGATAACAAAATCGAAGCACCGGTATTAATCAGCCATGAAAACACTGCCCCACCCAAATTAATGGATGTATTAATCAATTTAAACCCGGCTCAGCCACTTTTTTTTAGCCAGTTTGAACGGCTGGCAGAAATTATTAATGGCGATGAAGAGATCAAAAAACAAGGACGCGTTCGCTATCAGTTTTACAAGGATCGTGGCTATCATCTGGATACGCATCAAATAAACAATTAAGACAATCCGGCTCACTCATGACCGGGCACACATTAAGCGGGTATAATGCCCGCTTTTCTTTTTCCGAACAGATAAACGCAGAGACGCATGGACAAAACCTATAATCCCGATGCAATAGAACAACGCTGGTATCAACAGTGGGAACAAAACGGCGAATTCAAACCTTCTGGTGAAGGCACGCCCTACTCCATTATGTTGCCGCCGCCAAATGTCACCGGCAGTTTGCATATGGGTCATGGGTTTAATAACACCATAATGGATTTGCTGACCCGTTATCACCGCATGAAAGGGGATAACACGTTGTGGCAACCGGGTACTGATCATGCCGGTATCGCCACACAGATGGTGGTCGAACGACAGTTAAATGCCGAAGGCAAAACCCGCCATGATTTAGGCCGTGATGCATTTATTGATCGGGTCTGGGATTGGAAAGGCGAATCCGGTGGCAATATTACCCGTCAGTTACGCCGTCTTGGTTCTTCTCTGGACTGGTCTCGTGATCGTTTCACCATGGATGACAACTTGTCGGAAGCCGTGAAATATGTGTTTATCAAACTACACGAAGAAGGCCTGATCTATCGCGGCAAACGACTGGTGAACTGGGATCCGGTATTACATACCGCCGTATCTGATCTGGAAGTATTATCAGAAGAAGAAGCCGGCCATTTATGGCATTTCCGTTATCCTTTAACCGATGGCAGCGGTCATCTTGTAGTCGCCACTACCCGTCCTGAAACCATGCTCGGTGATACGGCCGTGGCAGTACATCCCGAAGATGAATGCTATAAACACCTGATCGGCAAAACCATCACCCTGCCATTAGTTGGCCGTGAAATTCCAATTATCGGTGATGATTATGTTGATCCGGAATTTGGTAGTGGCTGCGTCAAAATCACCCCAGCCCATGATTTCAATGATGCCGAAGTCGGTAACCGTCATAACCTCGAACAAATCAATATTCTGACCATTGATGCCGCCATTAATGACAATGCGCCGGAAAAATATCGTGGCCTGGATCGCTATGCAGCCCGCAAACAAATTGTTGCCGATTTCGAGGCTTTAGGCTTACTGGAAACCATTCAAGACCACAAACTGATGGTGCCACGTGGTGACCGTTCCAATGCCGTTATCGAACCGTTATTGACCGACCAATGGTATGTCAAAGCCGATGTCCTCGCAGCCCCCGCAGTTGAAGCAGTACAGTCCGGTAAAATCAAATTTGTCCCGGCCAACTGGGATAAAACCTTTTATAACTGGATGGATGGCATTCAGGACTGGTGTATTTCACGGCAAATCTGGTGGGGACACCGCATCCCTGCCTGGTACGACGAACAAGGCAATATTTATGTCGGTCACGATGAAGCCGATGTGCGCCAAAAACACCAATTAGCGGACTCTGTTGCGCTGAGACAGGATGAAGACGTTTTAGATACCTGGTTCTCTTCTGCCTTATGGCCCTTTTCCACCCTGGGTTGGCCGGCTGATGATGCGGCATTGAAAACCTGGTACCCGACCAGTGTCTTGGTCACCGGTTTTGACATTATCTTTTTCTGGGTTGCCCGGATGATGATGATGGGCATCAAATTTATGGATGACGTGCCATTCAAAGAAGTCTATATCCATGGTCTGGTACGTGATTCACATGGTCAGAAAATGTCGAAATCCAAAGGTAATGTGCTGGATCCTATCGATATTATTGACGGTATCGATCTGGAATCACTAGTCGCCAAACGTACCAGTGGCATGATGCAGCCCCAGCTGGCTGCTAAAATTGAAAAAGCCACCCGTAAGGAATTTCCGGAAGGTATCGCTCCGCACGGAACTGATGCGCTGCGTTTCACTTTTGCCTCATTAGCCACTACCGGCCGTGATATCAATTTTGATATGAATCGTATCGCGGGTTATCGCAACTTCTGTAACAAACTATGGAATGCTGCGCGTTACGTATTAATGAATACCGAAGGTCAGGATACCGGTATTGATAACGCTGACGTTGAATTAAGCCTGGCTGATCGCTGGATCATTTCTTTACTGCAACAAACCGAACTGGATGTTACCCGGGCTATCGAAAGCTACCGTTTTGATTTGGCAGCGCAGGCCATTTATGAATTTGTCTGGAATAACTATTGTGACTGGTATCTGGAACTGTCCAAACCGGTATTAAACAATGATGCTGCAAGTGACGCCGCCAAACGTGGTACCCGCCGTACTCTGGTTCGGGTTTTGGAAGCCACGCTGCGTTTAGCACACCCTTTTATGCCATTTATTACCGAAGAAATCTGGCATAACATCGCACCGTTAGCCGGTAAAACAGGCTCTACTATTATGCGTGAAGCCTATCCGGTAGCTGACAGCAGTAAAATTGATAGCACTGCCGTTGCCGATATGGAATGGGTAATGCAGTTTATTAACGGCATTCGTTCTATTCGTTCACAAATGAATATTGCCCCGAAAAAACAATTACCAGTGTTGCTCAAGGATGCCGCTGATATTGATAAACAACGTTTGCATGACAACCACGACTTTATCAGCCGATTAGCCAACCTGGATTCTGTAGAATTTCTGACTGGCGAAGCGCCTGCCGCTGCTACTGCACTGGTTGGCAAAATGGAAATCCTGATTCCACTGGAAGGTCTGATTGATAAGGATGCTGAAATTGCCCGTCTGGATAAAGAAATCAGTAAGCTGGATAAAATTATCAAGCAATCCGCTGGCAAACTGAGTAATGAAAACTATGTTGCCAAGGCGCCCGCAGATGTTGTTGCCAAAGAACGTGAAAAACTGGCAGAGCTGGAACAGTCTTTAAGTCAGTTACAGCAGCAACGTAAAGCATTGGGCTAAAACCCTAAGTCCTTTTTTAGGAACTTTCCGACTCTATTAGTCAGTCAATAACAATACGAAAAGCCGGTGTTTTCACCGGCTGCTATCTGTTGTAATAGAGACTATGACTACTGAAGAATTTAATCCCAACGACGCCACCACCACGCCAATGACACGGCTGCAGTTCGATAACCGCTTTGTACGGGAACTCCCCGCCGATCCGGATACCGAAAATGTTCGCCGTCAGGTGCTTGGTGCCTGTTATACCTTTGTAAACCCAACACCCGTTGCCGATCCTGAACTGGTCGCTTATTCCATGGATTTAGCCACCGACCTGGGCATCAGGCCAGTAGATTGTGAAAGCCGACAATTTACTAACGTGTTTGCCGGCAATGAAATTTTAAAAGGTATGCAGCCTCATGCAATGTGCTATGGCGGACATCAGTTTGGCAACTGGGCCGGACAACTGGGCGATGGCCGTGCCATTAATCTTGGTGAAGTTCAGGATATTCACGGCCAACTGCAAATGTTGCAGCTTAAAGGTGCTGGCGAAACCCCCTACTCCCGTTCGGCTGATGGCCTGGCCGTATTACGATCCTCGGTGCGTGAATTTCTCTGCAGTGAAGCCATGTTCCATCTTGGCGTACCCACAACCCGTGCATTAAGTCTGGTTACAACCGGTGAAGGCGTAGTCCGCGATATGTTTTACGATGGCCGCCCGCAAACTGAGCCAGGTGCGATTGTCTGTCGAGTCGCGCCTTCTTTCCTGCGCATTGGTAATTACGAACTGTTTAACTCGCGAGGCGAAATCGACAATCTTCGTTTACTGGTCGATTACACTATTCGCCATCATTTTCCACACCTGGGCGAACCCTCCAAAGAAACCTATCTGGCCTGGTTTAAAGAAGTCTGTGAACGCACCGCAGATTTAGTAGTGCACTGGATGCGTGTTGGTTTTGTGCATGGTGTATTAAATACTGATAACACTTCGATTTTAGGGCTGACTATTGATTACGGCCCTTATGGCTGGATTGATAATTACGATCCTGACTGGACACCTAACACCACCGATGCCACTGGTAAACGCTACCGTTTTGGACACCAACCACAGATTGCCCAGTGGAATTTGCTGCAACTCGGCAACGCGATATATCCATTGATTGATGAAGTTGAGCCGTTACAACAGATTCTTACCGATTATGTCGAGCTCTACACCAACAAATGGCAACAGATGCGTGCCGATAAGCTGGGGCTGAACGAGTATCAGGGTGATGATGATCATGAATTGAATCAGCAGTTACAGAAAATTCTGTTATTGGCTGAAACCGATATGACGATTTTCTATCGCCGATTAGCCGATGTCAGCTGTGAAC
The DNA here is from genome assembly GCF_002375415.1 of Methylophaga sp. UBA3613. Taxonomy (NCBI): domain Bacteria; kingdom Pseudomonadati; phylum Pseudomonadota; class Gammaproteobacteria; order Thiotrichales; family Piscirickettsiaceae; genus Methylophaga; species Methylophaga sp. UBA3613. The sequence continues at coordinate 449,308 of NZ_DFLS01000006.1, forward strand.
AGAAGGACCTCAGCGATGAAGCACTATTGGAACCGTTGATGGAAGCTTATTACGCACCAGATGCTTTATCGAAAGAAGATAAAAAAGATATCTGTGACTGGTTGCGTCAGTATCAGCAACGCGTGCAACAGGATGGCACCAGCGATCAGGATAGAAAAACCAGAATGAACCTGGTTAATCCGAAATATGTATTACGCAATTACTTATCACAACAGGCGATTGATAAAGCCCATGAGGGTGATTACAGCATGATTCATGAACTTCTGGAAGTCATGCACCGTCCTTATGATGAACAGCCACAGTATCATCATTACGCTGCCAAACGCCCGGACTGGGCCAGAGATAAACCTGGCTGCTCAATGCTGTCCTGTAGTTCTTAAATTAAGGAGTCGTTAGATGAAGTTGATCAGTAAACTGTTTTTTTTATTGATTTTAACACCTGCAATGACTGCCCATGCAGGTAGCGTCAATGATAAAAAGTTGCAAATTGACAAGGTTGCAGATGGATTAGGAATCCCATGGGGAATGGCAATTTTGCCGGATGGCACAATGCTGGTCAGTCAACGTGAGGGCAAATTAAGCCAGATAAATCTGAATTCTGGTGAGAGCACTGAGATATCTGGCGTACCTGCAGTTAAAGCTGAAGGCCAAGGTGGTTTACTTGATGTTGCCTTATCCCCTGATTATGCCGAAAGTGGCTGGATCTATTTTACTTACAGTAAAAATGTAGATGGTCAGGGAGCTACCACTCTCGCCCGCGCCAAGTTGGATGGAAACACCCTAAGTGATTGGATCGATTTGCTAGTCACTCAATCTCGTACCAGCAAAGGCCAGCATTACGGTAGCAGAATTGTGTTTGACCAACAGGGTCATCTATTTTTCTCGATTGGGGATCGTGGGGAACGTGATAGAGCTCAGGAGCTAAGCAATCACAATGGCACTATTCTAAGACTGAAACTTGATGGAAGTGTCCCGCAGGACAATCCTTTTGTTGGAGAGAGTAATGCCTTGCCGGAAATCTGGAGTTATGGGCATCGTAATCCACAAGGTTTGTTTTATAACGTCGAGACCCAGCAACTATGGGGCATTGAACATGGCCCACGCGGTGGCGATGAAATCAATCTGATTGAAGCCGGTAAAAACTATGGTTGGCCGGAAGCCTCTCACGGCAAGGAATATTACGCTCCAGTTTCCGTTGGCAAGAAAGAAGTAGACGGTATGGAAAATCCGGTAAAAGTCTATATTCCGTCAATTGCACCCAGTGGTCTGGTGCAATATCACGGTGATGCTTTCCCGGAGTGGCAAGGTGATTTATTTTCCGGTGCACTGGCGTTACAGCATCTGAACCGGGTCAAAATTCAAGATAACGAAGCTGTAGATGAAATACGCTATCTGCGTACAATGAATAAACGTATCCGCGATGTTATTGAAAGCCCTGAAGGCTGGTTATATGTCTCTACGGATGATGGCGAAATTTACCGGATTCAGCCGGCAAATTAATAGTTAATGTCCAGAATCAGATAACGATGACCACCATCCTGAACCTGGATGCTAACTTCATCATCAATCTGCTTTTTTAACAACGCCCGCGCCAAAGGTGAATCGACACTGATATTGCCTTTGGCGTGGTCAATCTCATCCGGGCCGACAATGCGGTATTGGACTTCTTCCTTATCATCTTTCAACAGCGTTACATAGGCCGCAAAAAACACCGCATCCTGATTATCAGGAATACGATCAATCACCATCAAATCGGGAATACGTTTTTGAAGATAACGAATACACCGGTCTATTTCTCTGAGTTCTTTCTTGCGATATATGTATTCTGCATTCTCAGAGCGATCGCCTTCTGCCGCTGCAGCCGCCAGCGCCTGAACCACGTGTCTGCGTCGCTGCCAGCGTTCACTAAGCTCCTGGTTCATCCTGAACATGCCATCAGCAGTAATGTAAGGTGATGAAGCCATTAATTTGTTGTTGCTGATTTATGAAGTGTTTGCTTCAGCTGAGATTCATTAATTGTTGCACCTAAACGGCTGGCAATCAGCCGCATATCGGTTTCAGCATTTTCCAGACAGCTGGTGCCACCAGGCGATGGTGTCATGTTAAAAACAATGCCTGTGCCAGGATTAATCTTCGCTTCCCCCATCAACAATTTGGCATTTTTTTTATCAATCAACTGAGGTCTGACACCACCAAATCCTTTAGCGAATTCAATATCTTTCAATTGCAGGCCAGGAACAATTTTGCGGGCATCTTTCAAAAACAGCCAGCGACGTAATAACGGCACTTCAAACAGAAAGTTTTTAAAAATGTAATTACGGATATCCTTAATTCTGAATAAGTCCCAGAATACTCTCATTACCCGGCTGTCGAGACGCAGAACACGCAGAAAATCAAAAAAAGTTTTGTTGTTATAACGCTCTAACAATGGCAGTAACAGTGCTGTTGGTCCAAAACGGGTTTTACCTTCGACCAGCACATCTGGATCACCATGTACCGCTGCGAACGGCAACGCATCATTTTGCACGGTATAGACCTTGCCACGGAGAACCTGCGGAGTGAAATAAAAACTTCCTGCTACTGGCAGACACGAGAACTCTAACCCGTACCCCATTTTCTGTGCCAGTAATAAGCTGTGTCCGCCAGCAGAAACAACCACACTGCGAGCCTGGATGATTTTGTCGCCGGTGACCAGCGAAAACACACCATCTTTTTCGACAATATCATCGACTTCGCTGTTAAACACTAACTGGATTTGTTTATCGGTTTTTGCTTTGGCTTTATCAACGAAGGCTTCAGATAAACGCAGATAATCCACTGCACTGTAATCATCCAAAACGGCAAGCGCAACACAGGGTTCCGCCCGCATTTCGCCATTAACCATAACCACTGAGGGTTCATAGGTAGCGATATCGGACTTCTCCAATAACTTCATCTTGGGGAATACTTCACGGAAAGTCTGGTAACGTTGGCGAAGCTGACGACATTCCTGCTCGCCTACACCTAAAACCATTTTCGGATATTTGAAAATCACCTGATCAACATTAGGTAAGTCCTCAGCAAAATTCACCAGCATCTCAGCGGCGGCCTTTACTTTAGTGGCTTTCTCCAATGTGTAATTGGTTTCAATATCACCGCAATGGATCGTCTGACTGTTGTTACGGCCATTGGAGTTGACCTTAGCCACTCCGGCATACTTTTCCAACAGGACAATATCATTGAGATCAGTATATTCAGCCAGCATATACAGTAGCGCGGTGCCACAGACACCGCCACCGATAATGGCTACCTGATGAATTTGGTCTGACATAATTTTTTCCGTGCTTAAACGACGGAAATTTTAGCAAAACGTTAATCAGACCGTTTAAAAATATCGCTATTTACACATTATCTGAGTCCAATAAAATGCTCAGATTATTTGTATTTTGTTTTATTACTGCCAGAAAAGGACGGTATTGTTGAGAGAATCGCCTGCAACTCACTGCGTTTCTTTCTACTTTTCACCGGTTTTTTAACGGCCGTTAATTTATCTACATCGGTCAATAGGTTCTCTAATTGCGCAGGATCCGGAAGTGGTGTCTCCTGTGTTGGAGGAATCAGCGATGCATTATTATCTGATTGTGTCGCCTGCAACTTCTCGACATCTTTAAGCAATGATTCGAGACGTTCAGGTTCAGGTAACTCGGGCTGTTCTGGAATATCAAAACCGGCTATTTCTGACTGGGTCTGCTTCCGGTCCTGTTCAGCCTGGGCTTGTTCTGCGGCCAGTGCGGCGGCAAAATCCAACTCTGCCTTTGTTGGCTCTTCTGAGGCTTCGGCTTCGGCTTCGGCT
>NZ_DFLS01000006.1:453254-516604 GCF_002375415.1 Methylophaga sp. UBA3613
GGCTTCGGCTTCGGCTTCGGCTGCGGCTTCGGCTTCGGCTTCGGCTTCGGCTTCGGCTTCGGCTTCGGCTTCGGCTTCGGCTTCAGCTTCGGCTTCGGCTTCGGCTTCGGCTTCGGCTTCGGCTTCGGCTTCGGCAGAAATTGTTTCAGTTCGATCTATTTCTGACCCAATAGTTTGTTCACTCGCCTGCATTATTTTGCTTGCTGAGTCATCATCGGTCAAAGATTCCGTCGGTAAATCAGTCGTTGAATCAGCCAGATGCTCTTCATTTAACAGCTCTGCTACCCATTCGTCAGCTTCTGACGATGGTGTTTTATTTGGTGAAAGATTAGCTTCTACGTCATCATTTAATTGAATCGATTCGTTATCTACACTTTGATCCTGTTCTAAAATTTCCAATTCATTAACATGAGAAGCGAGTTCGGTCTCCTTCTCAAAAATATTATCCATATCATCAACAGGTGCTGCTAATTCTTCAGAGGATTGGAATTGAGAGCTTTCATCTTCTGCTTCATTCTCCTCCATCTGCTCAATTGATGATAATTCAGCTTCAGCAGGAGTTTGGCTTTCATCTGAGTCTGTCTGTTCAGTATCCTCTTCGGACATTTGCGCGGCTAATAGCTTTTGTTGCAAGTGTTCCTCTTCAGTTAACTGAAAAGTCTCATCTTGTGTAACAGAATCATTTGATTCATTTTCAGTATCGACCTTTTCGGTCAATGGATCAGTTTGAAGAGCAGCAATATCTGTTGCGTCGTTTGGAGATGATTGCTGAACACTTTGATTGGGAGTGGCTGAATCTTCTAATGTTGTTTCAGTAAATGGATTCTCCGCCTGAGTTTCATCTAGCCGTTGCTGCCTTGCTGCTTTTAATCTTTCAGTTCGCTCCCGCAGTTTGGCTCGCAGCTTATCAATCTCATTAAATGGCTCTTCTGCCTTTTCCGCAATATTCTTAGTTTGGTTATCACTGATTGCGTCTTCATCGTTTGGCTGTGACGCCATTATTTCAGATAAGCTTTCAGTCTCATTATCTTGTGGCGCTTCGGTTTGAATTTCGGCAACCGAGCCCTCTGTTTGGCTCTCTTCAATCGAGTCGCTTTGATTGTTGAGCTCCGATCCAGTCTTATGTTGATCAGCTGAGGACGTATCATTCAGTTCCATATCGGCTGGCGGAGCTTCAGCGAAGGGTTTGGGTTCTTCAGCGGAAACCTGAGCATTTCCATTAATCAGCTCATCCAGTTCAGCAAATTCGAGACTTTCTGTTTCTGCATTTGGATCATCGGCTGATGGAGTTTCTTCAGCATTTTCAGTTTCTGCAGAGACTGACTCTTCAGGCTGTTCAACTGAATTTTCTGCAAGCATATCCTCTGGTGAAAACTGCTCAGCTGATTCAACCTCATCATCAACATTTTCCAATGAATTCTGGCTAACCGGTGCTTCTGGTTCAGCGGATTCACTGCTTTCAAGATTTGAATCAGCTATGTCTGAAGCTTCTTCAATAATGTTAATTTCTGATGAATCTTTATCTTCGGTAGTTTCAGCTGATTCTTCTGGTAACATTTCAGTAGATGCAAATTGTTCCAGCGATTCAGCTGCTTCAGAATGACTATCCGAGTTCTGACTAATGGATTCTTGCTGTTCATCAGACTCGATATTTGGTGAACTCAAATCATCCATTGATAAGGCTTCTTCAGCATTTTCAGTGTCTGCTGACACTAACTCTTCGGGTTGTTCGATTGAGTTTTCTGCCATCTTTTCTTCTGGTGAAAGCTGCTCGGTGAAATCAACTTCAACATCAGCACTGGCTGGCGAATTCTGGCTATTCGGCCCTTCCTGCACTGCAAACTCAATGTCCTCAGCAATTGAATCATCTACTGATGCGGTTTCTTCAATATTTTCGAATTCTGTTGGTTCTGGCTGTACGGGTTCTTCATGTGCATTCTGTGCTGCAATTTCCTCAGAATCAATTTGTTCAAACGGCTGATCTGCTTCGGAGATATCCTGTACATTCTGACTGGCAGACGGTTCTTGAGCTTCAGCCATCCCAGCGGAATCAGCTTGCTCAATAAACAAATCTGTATCCCAGTCCGTTTCAGCAAACTCCTCAGCAAAGCTGTTTATTTCTGCCTCAGTGTTAGGTTCTGAAGATTCTTCAAATGGCTGTTGGTTTAGATCAGTAGACTCTGCCTGCTCGGCTATCATCTCCTGTTCATCCATAGACGAATCTTGTTCTGAAACAGATGGATAATCTTCTTCATTTTGTTGCAGAGTTTCTTCTAATGTTTCGGCAGCTGCATTATCACTTCCAGCCAGTTCAATGCTTTCTGTTCGTTCGAAAGGTTCTGCAGTCTCTTCAAAAGTGAGATCCGATATAACTGACTCATCCAACTCCGCCAAAGTAGTGTCTAATTCAGACTGTTCAACAGGCTCATTATGTGACTCAATGGCATCGATATCAGATTCTGCTAATTTATTTTCTTCAGGGAGGCTGGTTTCTGCATCATTTTCAATAACGTTTTCGAACTCTGTATTTTCCTGCTCAAGATCATTAGAAGCACTTTCTAACGACATGTCAGTGGCACGCATAAGATCATCAATTTCGGTAGCCGAAATCATATCTTTTGCGTCTGAATCCACTTCGTCAATTTGTTCAATATCTAATTCAATATCGGCTGGCTGAACAGCCTTAGTTAGACCTTGATAGGCTAAGTCATCACTTTCAAAAGCATGAAATTTCAGTTCTTGATGTTCAAATGCTGCCCCGTCGTCAGTTATTTCCTCATTACCTGCTACAGGAATTGTGGATTTTCCATAAATATCAGGCACCTGATTGGTCCAGGCTTTATTCAAGTGGGCCTTCATACCTTTTGGTTCAGTCGCAGCACTGACTGTTTCGGTCTCGGTTTCAATATCTGGCTGGTTTTCTTTAACTTCCGTTTCAGTGGATGTTTTACCGTAAACATCAGGAATTACCGGATTCCAGTCAGTCTTCAGAAAATCAGCCATCCGCATCGAGCTGCTTGCCGGTTCAGGTTCTGGTTCTGGTTCATCTTCTTTGGCCTGTTCATCCGCAGCCAAATCAAAATCTGTCATCGAATCAGCAGGATTATTATCTGATTCACTGGCAAGAGACTCCTCAACAATCTGGTTTTGAGCAAAAATATCATCGACATCGACTTCATCTGATTCGCTTTCTGCCAGTTCAATATCAAAATTTTCATCTGTATCACTTAGCTCTTCGACAACAACCGTTTCGTCATCAAGCTTTTCCATCTGTTCAACAATGGTGTCTGCATTCTCATCATCAAATACACCATCAAAATCTGCTACAGGTTCTTCTTCCGGTTCAGTATCAACTTCAGGCTCTGACAGTTCTTCTGGTAATTCAGTATCAACCGCAGATTCCTCGACCAGTTCTTCATCAACCGCCTCTATCTCCGGGGCATCAGGATCCTGCTCGTTATCAGCCTGCATAATGCTGAGGGTTGCGTCAGTTAGCGAGGTGATTTGGTCAGGAAAGTTATGCAGTGTTTTTTCGTCTTGCTCAGAATACAAATTAACAATTGATTTAAAAATTTCTTTTTCACGTAGCACCAATTCCTCGACCATTGAATCCAGTGCTTCACCGCTTAATCCATAGCGTTCGCTCAGTTGACTGCCTAATGCAGCCACACGTTGCTCGTAGTTATTTTTGATTAATTTGGCAGTACGTGCCGCTGCAGCTTTGGTGCGTTTATGTTTGCGATGCGCACGGATAAACATCCAGATAAACAAAACAGCATAGATGGCTGCCAGCTCATAGGCCAGCCATTGAAAAACCGGATCAGTCATCGACATTTATAATAAGTCTCCAGGTAAAAGCTGCCGGCGACGGCTGCGATGCCAAAACCAGAATCCCATTATTAATAACAACACAATAACGGCATTACCAATAGCTAAAATGACTGTGTCAGAAAGCTCGAAGGTTGATTTAGGTATTTCTGCATTAGGTTCATCCGCAACAGGATCTATTATCACCGGTTCAAATGGCTCATCATTAACCTTTTCGGCAGCAATAGGCGTTTCTGAAGTAATTGTCAGTGACGCACCGGCTGCTTCGTCAAGCAACTGGATAGGCTTGGGTTGTAAAAAAACATTACGGCCAGCCGGAGTTTCCCCCCGAATCTGCAACGATAATTGATAAGCGGTTTCAGGTTGTAAATCGGCCACTGTCAACTGCCAGGCATTTTCAGACTGCCGTAATACTTCGTAGGGGAATTCACTGCCATCTGGTGCACTGAGTAAAGCAGAGATTTGCAGAGATTGAGGATCAATCATACTGGCATCAGCAGACATAGACAGTCGATGACTGCGACTATCAACATCCAGTTGAGTAACAGTGACATCAAATGGCAGCGCTACTACGTTGACGGATTGTCGCCGCTGACGTTCGAATGTATCACTTTTTGCTGTGATCACAATATCATTTTGTCCGCTGTCAAACAGCTTGCCCAAATTTGCCATAAACGTCGCCGTCTGGTTATTTAAGGTCATTTTGTTATTGATCGGTTCACCCTGCAATGGTTGAGTGCTTAACTCTGCCGTAACCAGTTGCAGAAAATCCTGTCGATCAATCTGTTTACCATGGTCGGTTAATTTGGCGACAATATCAAACTGCTCTCCAGCAAGAATATTATTTGGCAGATCAATTGTTTCCATCCGCAGATCTGTCAATACCATTACCCTGTTATCCGGATCGATATTGCCATCAATAAACCACTCTCCAGACATTGGTTGATCGATAGTAATCAAATCAAAATGTTTTTCCTGCATCCAGCTTACTGATGGCTCATGAGTTTCATATGATTGGTTTTTTTGATCCGGTTGAACCAGTTGGGTGACATCGGTTTCATTTTCACGAAACACCAATATCGTCATTTCATTGACACTGGTATCAATGGTAAATCGATTATCCACAAGTGGAACCGAGTCACGTTGAGTGGCTTGTTCAAACAGATGCAGAAAAACACGTTCCAGCTCATCCGCATTATCCACCTGGTGATACCAGCCATCTGTAGCCATTGATAATTGTTTAAGCAGTTCGTGATCAGCGTCTTCAGATAAGGCAATGGTATGTATACGAAAGCCTTTTTGTTTTATTTGCGGCAACAATTTATTGATGATGTTCTGCCGTGATTGATCGCTGGATGCTTTTCCCTGATGCAAATCAACCAGACCATCTGATAACAGGATAATGCTGCGTTGCTTGGCTGGATCAGAAACTTTGACATTAGCTGTGGCTTTTTGCAGCGCCTGCTCAATATCAGTAAATAAACCATGAGAGTGAATTTCGGAGGATTTTTGCTGAACGCGTTCTCGCCAAGTATCATCAGCTTTTTGTAATGGCACCAGCATGTTTACGTAGCGGGCAAAGGTCCAGACACCACTTTCAGCATCACCCGGCATCAACCCACCTAATAATCTCAGGCCCGGCGATCGTAGATTCTGGGGGTCATTTTGTTTCATGCTGCCAGAGACATCAATAATGATGCGTACATCAGCGTTTGGGTTAGTATCCGCGAGTGCGGGTAACGCAAACCAGATGAGCGGCAGTGCCAGTAATAGCTTCAATATTCTCTGCATAAAAACAACCTGTTTGACTTGAAAAGCGGCAGAAAATGTCATTACTGACGATTTCCTGACGCGAATTGTTTTATTTCAGACTCAATATGCAGGTTTTATGCCGATAGTTCAGTTATTTACTTGTCAGGCTTAAAGCAGATCCAAACCGCGCTGTATATCCTGTTGAATATCCTCAACATTTTCCAAGCCTACCGATAAACGTAGCATGCCATCACTGATACCTGATTCAGCTCGCGCCTCAACTGACACTCGACCATGAGTTGTTGTGGCCGGATGGGTGATAGTGGTTTTGGTATCACCCAAATTGGCCGTTATCGAAATAAACTGTGTGGCATTAATCAATTTCCAGGCAGCTTCCTGTCCGCCTTTGACTTCAAACGCAATAATGCCACCAAAATCAGATTGTTGCTGTTTTGCCAACTGATGTCCTGGATGTGACTCGAGCCCCGCATAAAACACCTGGGTAACCTGTTTCTGCTGCTGCAGCCAATGTGCCAGTTGATTGGCATTGGCTGAATGCGCTTTCATGCGTAAATCCAGTGTTTCCAAACCTTTCAGAAAAGTCCAGGCATTGAATGCACTCATGGTGGGGCCTGCTGAACGCAGGAAACCGTATACCTCTTCTCCAACCCGTTGCGCATCGCCGACCACCGCACCACCCACACAACGTCCTTGCCCATCGATATATTTGGTCGCCGAGTGAATGACGATATCGGCACCGAGTACTAATGGTAGTTGCAACGCCGGTGTACAGAAACAGTTATCAACAATTAACAGGCAGTCATGTTGCTTAGCCAAAGCCGATAATGCAGCTAAATCAGCAATTTCGTTAAGTGGATTGGAAGGTGTTTCCAGAAATAACGCTTTGGTATTGGGCTTGATCGCCGCTTTCCAGGCTGCCAGATCGGTTAACGGCACATAGTCTGTCTGCAAACCGAATTTGCTCAGATACTTATCAAACAAAACCCGTGTCGTACCGAACACACTACGTGAAGAAACAATATGATCTCCGGCAGCGCATAAGCCCATAAAAGTAGCAAGGATAGCGGACATGCCCGAAGCTGTTGCCACGCAGGACTCACCCTGTTCCAATGACGCCAGGCGTTGTTCAAAAGTACGTACGGTTGGATTGGTAAACCGTGAATAGATATTTCCCGGTTCATCTCCGCCAAATCGTGCTGCCGCCTGTTCCGCGCTATCAAACACAAAACTCGATGTGGGGAAAATCGGTTCGGAATGTTCACCTTCGGGCGTTCTTACCTGTCCGGCACGCACTGCGCGGGTAGCAAAACCTTTGTCTTTAAGATTGGTCATGACAACTCTGAAATAGCTGGAAAATCCTGACATTCTAAAAGATAAGCCTTATTGCTGACCAGCTTTATCCTTAAGTGGCTTAGAGAAATAAACCTCAGGAAAGAGATTTAAGGAAATATTGGAAAATGGCTTTATTAATAATGGTGAAATTAAGCAGTTATGCTCAGCCAACAATGACTGAGCATGCAACAATGAATTACCTTATTGCTGATAATGTAAAGACAACATATAAGTGCGATCTAAGGTATTGAAGTTGTTGACGGTTTGATATTCCTTATCGAATACATTCATTGCATTTAACTTAACTGACCAGTCGTTATCTATCTGATAAGCCACTCTGAAGTCCACCAGACCATAACCACTTAAACGCGTGTTGTTAGCGGCATCATCATAACGATAATCACTGACTTTCCAGCTGCCGCCAATTAACCAATCACCAAACTGACGATCAACATGCAGATTCGCGAAGCGCTGTGCTCTGCGTGGTAGCTTATTACCCGTTTCTTCATCTTCGGGTGTAAGCACAGTCGCATTGAACTGTACCTGCCAATTCATCAGCGTTGTAGCCAAATCGAACTCAAGACCTTTAATTTTGGCTTCAGCCACATTTTCAGTGGTGGGAAATTGATACACCAGCAAATCACGGATTTTGTTCTGGAAAGCATGAACTCCCCAAGTACCCCAATCCGTGTTGCCTAACAAACCAACGCCATAGTTTTTGGATTTTTCGGCTTCTAAATCGGGATTGCCAACAAAAAAACCAACATCTGGATAATAAAGTTCATTAAATGTTGGGGCTTTAAATGCAGTTCCTACATTCGCCGTAAACTGAAGTGCCTGTGTTAATTGATAGCCCCACTCTGCAGTGCCAGTAGTTTCTTCCCCATAGGCTTCATTATCATCATGACGTGTACTTAATAACCAACTGTGATTACCTGCATGCCCCTGCCAGCTGATAAAAATCGCCTTGTTATCACGTGAGGTTTCATCGTAATCAATCGTGCCCTCAATATGATCGTTATCATAATCCAGCCCAACATTGAGACGTTGCTGTTTTGACAGCATAAAAGTATTAACCAGACTGAAAAACCGATGACGAGTATTGAACGTGCCATCGGCAGTACCATCCGCATAATTATCTGACTCGTCGCGGGATTCAGATAAATTAAAGGACATTAGCCAATTATCCGTGAATTGATAACGTGAATTTACACCCATAACCTGTTGAATATTATCAGCATAAAAATCTTCGGTCAGGGAAAAACTATCATAATGATTTTGTGATTGAGCGCGTAAAAAATTCGCTCCAACACTCCAGTCCTTATTGATATCGTGATCAATTTTTGCTGAAACACTATTATTTCGATAACCATCATGATCCGGATTATCTTCTTCTCTGGCATTAATTCCATTGGTTGATTGATGCGAGAAATTGGCATGATAACGAGTCGTTTCATTACCTCCACTTACGCCCGCACTTGCCTGTTTAGTATTATGACTACCAATATCCACCGAAGCATAGGGAGTTGGATCCTGGTTTTTACCTTGCCGGGTAAATATCTGAATGACGCCACCAATCGCCTCTGAACCATACAAACCAGACCTCGGTCCACGTACGATTTCAATTCGTTCAATCTGATTTACCGGAAAGTCCTGGATGGCAGCCCCTCCTGATGTAGCAGAATGCCATTTAACCCCATCAACTAAAAAAAGCACATGATCTGAATTTGTGCCTCGTAAATAGACACTGCTGTTTTTCCCCAAGCCACCGCTATTTGAAATATCCATACCTGGAAACCGTGACAGTAAGCTGGGCAAATTATTAATCTGCAAACGATCTATATCCGCACGTGTGATAACGGTATTCGGGGCCAATGCATTTTCCGTGGGCATACGGTTTGCCGTAATCGTCATTGCATCAAGGGATTCCTGTTCAGCCAGAGCCGTAACAGAGAAGGTGGAAGTAGCCAGTGCCGCCAAAGTCAGTCGTGCACTGACACGCAAAGGCATGGCCTTTGTTGAAGGTTTCATATTGTCTCCTAGGGATACGCTCACCCGCGATCCAGGTTAATAAAGTCACACAACACGATTCGGTTGTGATGAACTTCAGGCCGGTCTCCGGACTCACGTTGTGGCTTGCGCCAGTACATCCGCCTTCCCACGATTAATACGCAGTGGCTGATTGGATGCATTTTCAACGTTTACCGTTGCGGGGGCAGTGTTGGATTTTCACCAACTTCCCGTTTAACTCTGATGGATATCAAAGCACCTGAAGAGGCGCGCATCTTAAATCTCCCATGGCTTATCGTCAAACCTGATAAGGACAATTAATGATTTCCAAATTGACAATATAGCTTGCTAATCCTTATTCTGTCGGCAGTTTCAGGTGTCGCGAAAGTGATGAAACGGGAAGTCGGTGCAGCCAAACATTGGATAAACCCGACACTGCCCCCGCAACGGTAAATGAGTTCAGGTTGAACGTTACGCCACTGTATCTATTACGGGAAGGTGTTCAACCGGTGACAACACCGCTCATGAGTCCGGAGACCGGCCTGAAATATCCTGGTCTGTTGACCGAAAATGCTATTAACCAAGTTGTGCGGGTGAGCACATCGGAGAACCTCAATGTCGTTATTATCTCTACGTCAGCAACTGATCGTGGCTGCACTTCTTGTCTTATTAATGGTGATGACTCGTGGTCATCATTTCGCCGATATCAACGTTTTACCCAGCGCCTCCTGGGCAGTATTTATGCTCGCCGGATTTTATCTGGCCTCAAAATTGTGGTTTCCGGCTTTTTTAGGTCTGGCTGTTGTGCTGGATTTGATGTCGGTATACATAGGCGGCGCCAGTAATTTCTGTGTTTCGCCATCTTATGGCTTTTTACTGCCTGCATATGGAAGTTTGTGGCTGGCAGGTCGCTGGTTTCAATCCAAATACCAATTTAACTGGACTGCTCTGTTTACACTGGCGATGACGCTGGTGACGGTTACCGCAGTTGCCGGCCTGTTCAGTGGCGGTGGTTTTTACTGGTTTTCAGGTCGTTATGTCGATCCAACCATGGCTGAGTATCTGACCCGGTTTGTCCAGTCCTATCCTGGCAACCTGAGTAAATTAAGCTTTTATATTGCTGCTGCCGCGGTGATTCATATCAGCTTCCGTTTTGCGAATTTGAGCCAGCGCAGTAATCAGCTACGTTAATGTCACAGCAGCCGCAAACCTGCGCTGCGCTGATTATTGCTGCCCCCGCCTCAGGTCAAGGTAAAACAACCGTTACCGCGACCTTGGCGTGGCATTATCGACGTCAGGGTAAACAGGTCCGAATTTTCAAAGTGGGTCCAGACTTTCTGGACCCAATGATCCTGTCATTTGCCTCCGGCCATCCGGTTTATCAAGTTGATTTATGGATGGTCGGTGAAACTCACTCCAGACAATTGATTGCCGACGCCGCCAAACAGGCAGATATCATTCTGATTGAAGGCGTGATGGGTTTGTTTGATGGTACGCCTTCCACAGCTGATTTAGCTGCCATTATAGAAATCCCGGTGTTAGCGGTCATTGATGCCAGTGCCATGGCACAAACATTTGCCGCTTTAGCATTCGGCTTAGCCAACTTTCGTTCGGATGTGACGTTGGCTGGTGTTCTGGCCAATCGTGTGGGCAGTGCCAGACATGCTGAAATGCTGACGTCCGCTTTACCTAACGATTTACCTTGCCTTGCTAATATGCCTCGTCAAATTGAAAGTCTGCCCAGCCGTTATCTGGGTTTGGTTCAGGCTGATGAACTCACGGATTTGACTGAGCGTCTGGACCGACTGGCAGATAGCATTCAGCTCAATCCCGAATTTGTTTTACCGCAAATCAAACTAGACTACGAACCTGTTGAAGCTTTACCGCCATTATTAAAAGATCTTCGCATCGGCGTGGCTAAGGATGCAGCGTTTGCCTTTGTTTATCAGGCAAATCTGGATTGTTTAGCCGCTATGGGGGCTGAGCTGATATTTTTTTCACCATTAACGGATACAACGCTTCCTGAGGTGGATAGCCTTTATCTGCCCGGTGGTTACCCTGAACTGCATCTGGAAACACTCAGCCAAAATATGTCGATGCGCCAGGCGATATGTGAACACATTAATGCCAATAAACCGGTTGTGGCTGAATGTGGTGGCATGTTGTATCTATGCCGTTCCTTGACTGATAAAAATGGCCATCAGGCTGAAATGTGTGGCGTGCTGGCAGCTGATGCCAAATTACAAGCCAGACTGACAGCCTTGGCTTTGCAACAAGTCACTCTTGATAATCACACTTTACGTGGGCATACCTACCACCATTCCATGTTGGAAACCCAACCGGCCGCTATCATCTATGCTGAATGCCCGAATGGCAATAAAGTCAGTGAAGCCGTGTTTCAGCAACAACGCCTGACCGCCAGCTATATCCACTTTTATTTTCCGTCAGCCCCTGAACTCATTGCCCGCTGGTTTACCCCATGAGTCAGGATAAATACCGCTTTAATGACCAGGATCGTGAGGCTGTATATCGCGCTATTGGTGAGCGTCGTGATATGCGGCATTTTATTGCTGATCCAATCGATCAGGATATTCTGCAGCGATTATTTCAAGCAGCCTGGCAGGCTCCCAGCGTAGGACTGATGCAACCTTGGCGGATGATTCGGATTACCGATACCGGCATCCGCAATGCTATTCATCAAATCGTTGAAAATGAAAGAGTGCTGACTGCCAAGGCGTTGGGTGAGCGTGAAACAGAATTTCTGCAGCTGAAAGTCGAAGGCATCAAGGATTGCGCTGAAGTGTTGGTTGTCTCGTTGATGGATAAACGTGAGTCGCATATTTTTGGTCGCCGCACCCTGCCGGAAATGGATCTGGCATCGGTCTCATGTGCCATTCAGAATATGTGGCTGGCTGCCCGTGCCGAAGGATTGGGCATGGGCTGGGTCTCCTTATTTGATCCCCAAAAATTAGCCGATTTATTGGGGATTCCTGATGGGGCCTGCCCGGTGGCGATTCTGTGTCTGGGTCATGTTGATGATTTTTACCAACAGCCCATGCTGGAGCAGGAAAACTGGCGACAACGTCAGCCTCTGGATGAACTTATCTTTGAAAACCGCTGGGAAAACAATACTAAGTCATGACCTTTATTATCATGCTCAGCGCTTTGATCATTGACTGGTTTGTCGGTGAACCGAAACGGTTCCATCCTCTGGTCGGCTTCGGCACTTTGGTGAACAAAATCGAAGCACGTCTTAATCACTCCCATCATCATCGGTTTGTTCAGTTTTTTTTGGGTATTCTGGCATTGGTCATTTGTGTGGTTCCAATAACGGTTCTTACTTACCTGATCAGCCAGATTCCGTTCTGGGGCAGCTTATTTTCCGTGGTGCTGTTAACGCTGTGCCTGGGTCATCGCAGTCTATTTGACCATGCCAGGCCTATTCTGCATGCCATGCAACAAGGCGATATCAAACACGCCAGAACATTGACCAGCCGAATTGTCAGTCGTGATAAAGATCATATTGATGTGAATAAAGCGACGATTGAATCCGTGCTGGAAAATGGTAACGATGCCGTTTTTGGTACGCTTTTCTGGTTTGTTATCGGTGGTGCAGCCGGAGCGGTTGCCTACCGTCTGGTCAATACGCTGGATGCCATGTGGGGCTATCGAACTCCACGCTTTTTCTATTTTGGTAAAACGGCAGCTCGGTTGGATGATGTATTAAATTTTGTACCCGCCCGACTGACCGCTTTAAGTTATGCCCTGCTTGGCAATACTCAAAAGGCATTGAGTTGCTGGCATCAGCAAGCACCGTTATGGGACAGCCCAAATGCCGGCCCGGTAATGGCCACTGGTGCGGGGGCTTTGGATGTTCAACTCGGTGGGGCTGCTTGTTATCACGGTGAATGGCACCAACGCCCCTTGCTCGGCACGTCAAATATTGCTGAAGCAAATGATATTGGGCGTGCTCTAAGATTAGTGTCTTACAGTGTGTTGTTATGGCTTTCCGTCATAGGGATTGTTACGGGGATCATTTATGCTTAATCACGGCGGCAGAATTCAAGCTTATGCCAAACAATATGGCATTGCTCAAAAGGAATGGCTGGATTTATCTACTGGTATAAACCCAAACGGCTGGCCCGTACCAGAACAGATCCCGGCAGAAATTTGGGCAAGACTGCCTGAAAATGAAGATGATTTAATCGATCAGGCTAAAGCGTATTATCAATGTGAACATATTCTGCCAGTTGCCGGATCGCAGGCCGCCATACAAATCTTACCGACATTAAGATCAGCTTGTCGCGTTGCTATTCTTTCACCAGCATACGAAGAACATCGCCATTGCTGGCAGGTAGCCGGTCATGAAGTGGTCGCGCTGGAAAGTTTTGAGCTGGATCAACAGATTGATATGTTTGATGTGGTGATTGTTATTCACCCGAATAATCCCAGCGGTGAAACGTTTGATAGACAACGTTTATTAAACTGGCAACAACGTTTGCAAATGCGTAATGGCTGGTTGATCGTCGATGAAGCGTTTCTTGATATCATACCAGAGCAAAGTCTGGCACCACTTCCTTGCCAGCATGGATTAATCATTTTACGTTCGCTGGGAAAGTTTTTTGGCCTGGCCGGTGTAAGAGTCGGGTTTGTGATCACACACCCTGATTTGTTAAAGAAAATAGCCGAAAAATCTGGCCCCTGGCCGATTGCTACAGCATCCAGATGGATTGCCTCGCAGGCATTAGCTGATAAAAACTGGCAACAGCAATCGCGTCAGTATTTACCGCAACATGCCCAACGACTGACAGAGCTGCTCGGTCAATATAAATTAACACCCAGCGGCGGTTGCGCCTTATTTCAATGGGTTAAAACCGCTCATGCTGCCAGCATTCATCATCAACTGGCCCAACAAGGTATTCTCTGTCGATTATTCGATCGACCGGCAGCCTTAAGGTTTGGCTTACCGGCTACTGAACAGGACTGGCTACGTCTGGAAACCGCATTACAGAAGGTCGAACAACCATGACAGCTAAGACTTTAATGGTTCAGGGAACAACATCGGATGCTGGTAAAAGCACACTGGTAACGGCGTTATGCCGCTGGCTGGTCAAACAGGATTACTCTGTCGCACCCTTTAAACCGCAGAATATGGCGTTGAACAGTGCTGTTACAGCAGATGGTGGTGAAATTGGTCGTGCTCAGGCCGTTCAGGCCCAGGCCTGCAACCTGCCGCCGCATATCGATATGAATCCGGTTTTGCTGAAACCCAACAGTGATACCGGTGCTCAGGTCATTATTCATGGCAAAGCCATTGCCAACATGGATGCCCGCCTTTATCACGACTATAAAAAAACCGCGATGACGGCAGTATTGGAATCGCATGCCCGTCTGCTTAAACAATATGATGTCGTAATGGTGGAAGGTGCCGGATCACCGGCAGAAATCAATCTGCGCGATCGGGATATTGCCAATATGGGTTTCGCTGAAGCCGTGGACTGTCCAGTGATCCTGGTTGCTGATATTGATCGTGGCGGTGTATTTGCTCACTTGGTGGGTACTTTGGATCTTCTGTCAGCTTCTGAGCAACAGCGTGTTAAAGGCTTTGTAATTAATCGCTTTCGCGGTGATATCAGCTTATTGCAATCCGGTCTGGACTGGTTGGAGCAACGCACTGGCAAGCCGGTTCTGGGCGTTCTGCCCTATCTGCATGGTCTGCATCTGGAGGCCGAGGATGCGATTAATATTACTCAGGTGAAAAAAGCCGAAAATGTGCTGAACGTTATCGTACCGGTCATGCCTCGTATCAGCAACCATACCGATCTGGATCCATTACGGCTGCACCCAAACGTAAACTTACAATTTATCGGCCCAGATTCACCGATACCGCCAGCCGATTTGATCATTCTGCCAGGTAGCAAACATGTCAGCGCTGATCTGCAATGGCTGGAACAGCAAGGCTGGCCTGCAGCGATTCAAAAACATCTGCGATACGAGGGCAAACTGCTGGGGATTTGTGGAGGTTTTCAAATGCTGGGTAAGCAGATTGATGATCCAACTGGCGTTGAGGGTTTGCCTGGCACTTGCAAAACAGGTCTCGGCTTACTGGATATGTACACTACCCTGCATGCCGAGAAACAACTACGGCAAAATCAGGGACAGTTATTATTCAATAATGCTGCCATCAGTGGCTACGAAATTCATGCCGGTGTCACCGAAGGCAAAGCTTTATTGCGTCCGCTGCTACAGTTATCGCATGGCCCGGATGGAGCGATCAGCGAAGATAATCAGATTATCGGCACGTATCTGCATGGACTTTTTGAACAGCAAACAAGCTGTGATGCCTTGCTGCAATGGGCTGGACTGAATAACGTAAGCAGTTCGGATTATCATGCTTTGCGGGAAGCAGATATTGAACGACTGGCAGAGATGGTTGAGCAGCATATGGATACCACAGCACTACTGACTATTTTAAAGGCAGCAAATGGCTAAAACCCTGATCCTTGGCGGTGTAAAATCCGGTAAAAGCAGACTGGCTGAACAACGCGCTATCAACAGTAAATTAGCCGTCTGCTATGTGGCGACGGCTCGTGCTGATGACAGTGAAATGCAGCAGCGTATTGCATTGCATCAACAGCAACGCCCTGCTCATTGGACTACTATCGAAGTACCGCTAAATCTTGCCGCTGCATTGCAGCAACAGGACGATGCAGATAAATGTATTTTGGTGGATTGTCTGACCTTATGGCTGACCAATTTGCTGCTCACCGATGATGAGAATTTATTAACTAACGAAATCCAACTATTACTTGAGACCTTGCCAACTCTACAGGCTGACATCATTTTGGTCAGCAATGAAACCAGTATGGGCATTGTGCCGATGGGCGAATTGACCCGGCGCTTTTGTGATGAAGCCGGCAGCCTGCATCAACAACTTGCTGTGCTGATGGATAATGTCATCCTCACCGTGGCCGGTTTGCCGCATGCTTTGAAAGGAAACTGAATGATCGACTTCACCCAATGGTTAACATTACCTGCCAAAGCGATTGACCAAAATGCTGCAGATGCAGCGTTAACGCGACAAAGCCAGTTGACCAAACCGGCAGGGTCATTAGGTCAACTCGAACAATTAGCAGTGCAACTGGCAGCACTGCAAGGCACAACGCCCCAAGCCGATCATGTGCATATCACCGTTTATGCAGCTGATCATGGTGTAATGGTAGAAAATATTTCGGCCTATCCACAATCCGTTACCGCCGCAATGATTCGTAATTTCGCCAGTGGTGGCGCGGCTATTAGCGTATTGGCGAAGCATTTGGATGCTTCGCTGGACGTGATCAATGTTGGCACGGTCAGTGAATTGGAAGAGATTAAAGGTGTGCAAGATCAGCGGATTGCTAATGGTACTGCCAACTTTCACCAGCAAGCTGCGATGACTGAAGCCGAATGCCAACAAGCCATGCTGATTGGTCAACATAATGTCGAATGCTGCATGCAGAACGGCGCCCAGCTTTATATCGCCGGTGATATGGGAATTGGCAACACCACAGCAGCCAGTGCAATGGCCTGTTCGATGTTGAATCTACCAGCCAGTCAATTGGCCGGTCCAGGCACCGGACTAAATGCTGAAGGCGTCTCGCATAAAGCAACTATCATTAAAGAATCCTTGTTATTACATAAAAACCATCTGGATTCTCCCTTAGCCATTTTGCGTTACCTGGGCGGCTTTGAAATTGCTGCCATGGTCGGCAGTTATTTACACTGCGCCAAATCTGGTCTGCCGGTGGTGATTGATGGCTTTATTAGTAGCGTGGCGGCTTTATCTGCTGAACAAATCTGTCCTGGTAGTCGGCAGTGGTTTTTATTCAGTCATCACAGCGCCGAACCCGGGCATAGCAAGATTTTACAGGCGCTTGAGGCTCAGGCTTTAGTGAACTTCAATATGAGGTTAGGCGAAGCCAGTGGCGCAGCCGTTGCTATTCCGTTACTAAGAATGGCCTGCGCTCTGCACAATCAAATGGCGACGTTTGAAGAAGCGGCCATCGCCGGAGCCATCAACTAATGCGAGCTTTGTTAATCGCCCTGCAGTTTTTAACTATTCTGCCGGTCAGATTGCAGGGTGAATTTACTGCACAGGATATTGGCCGCTCGTTATTGTTTTATCCAGTTGTCGGCTTACTAATCGGTATCGTGTTAAGCCTTCTGGGCTGGAACCTGACATCTCAGTCACCAATGGTCTCCGCCATATTGGTATTAGCGGTCTGGGTAACCATCACCGGGGCATTACATATCGATGGATTGGCTGACAGTGCCGATGCCTGGTTGGGTGGCATTGGCGATAAAGCTAAAACCCTAAGCATTATGAAAGACCCGGCAGCTGGCCCTATTGCAGTGGTGACAATCGTATTAGTGCTGTTAATTAAGTTTGTCATGCTGACAGTTTTACTCGCCGAACAGAACTGGTGGGCATTAATCTGGTCTGTGATACTGGCCCGCACAGCTTTACCATTATTGTTTTTAACCACTGATTATGTGCGGCCCCACGGTTTAGGCAGCATCCTCAAACAACAGCAATCTGGCGTGCATACACGACGGTTGATGCTTCTAATCGGTGTATTGGCTTTATTCAGTGTCGGCCTGTTTGCCCTGTTGTTTGGGTTATTGGTTTTTCTGTTGCTACGCTACCTGATGGAGCGTCGATTAAACGGGTTTACCGGTGATACTGCGGGCGCAATGGTGGAACTGCTTGAAACTGCATTATTAATATTTTTTGTTTTATTTTAGGAAAATTATGACTGATTCTGAGAAAAGCCAACGCCATAAAGATCGCATGCAACGTCACAAGGAAGTGGTTGATCAGAAGATCCAAAAAGCCACTAAGGATAAAGGTTTATTGCTGTGCATAACTGGCAACGGCAAAGGTAAAAGTTCATCAGGTTTTGGCATGATTGCCAGAGCATTGGGCCATGATATGAAAGTCGGTATCGTGCAATTTATTAAGGGGGCGATGAGTACTGGCGAAGAAGCTTTTTATCGTCGATTTCCTGAGCAGGTGAGTTATCACGTGGTTGGCGATGGTTTTACCTGGGATACGCAAAACCTGGAGCAGGATAAAGCTTCCGCAGAAGCAGGCTGGGATATTGTTAAAACGATGTTACAGGATGACAGTATCAACGTGGTTCTGCTGGATGAACTGAATATTGTCTTAAAAATGAAATATCTCGATGCAGATAAAGTAATAGCTGATTTAGCTGCCCGCCCGGCAATGCAACACGTGATTATTACTGGCCGCGGAGCACCGGACAGCATCATTGAAGCGGCTGATACCGTCAGCCGGATTGAGGATGTCAAACATGCATTTCGTGATGGTATCCGTGCTCAAAAAGGCATAGAGCTCTAAAGAATTTTTTGAGGTTTTTGGCTTGTTTTTTGCTGTGTCATCAAACGGTAAAGTTACTCACATTTTCTGTGGATAAGTCTGTGTTTAACTTTGGAGTTAGTCTCTAAGCTGTTCATATTTAAGCACTCTGCACAAAATGGTCAAAAAATGCTCAAACTAAAATATATGTTTACATTCAACAACTTAAGATCACCTCTATGATAATCAGTGAGTTAGCGACATCTGTTATATAAAGATGTGAAGATTTTGTGAAACAGGTGAATAACTTACCGTTATATAAGTCCCGATAAGCTGGGATTCTGGAATATAACAGACATAAAAAAACCCGGTAGTTAAGTTAATAACTACCGGGTTTGTCGTTTAGGGTTACACAGATTCTGTTTCTTTGACGATATCCAGAAACAGTTCATCATTTTTCAGGATAACTCTTACATGGCCACCATCGCTGAGTTTGCCAAATAACAATTCATCGGCCAACGGACGCTTGATTTTTTCCTGTACCAGTCGCGCCATTGGTCTGGCACCCATTTGTACATCGTAACCATGCTCTGCCAACCATTCACGCGCATCATTATCAATTTCGATGGTCACGTTTTTATCCTGCAATAGCATTTCCAATTCAAGCACCGCTTTATCAGCAACACGTAGAATCGCTTCTTTAGTAAGCGGCTGGAATTGAATAATACCGTCCAGACGATTACGGAATTCAGGTGAGAATGCACGTTTCAATGCTTCCGTACCATCCATATGATGCTCTTGTTTGGTAAAGCCAATCGAGCTGCGGCCCATTTCCTGTGCACCGGCATTACTGGTCATTACTAATACAATATGGCGGAAATCCGCTTTACGGCCATTATTATCCGTTAGTGTCCCATGATCCATCACTTGCAATAGCAGGTTAAAGACATCGGGATGAGCTTTTTCAATCTCATCCAACAACAACACAGCATGTGGTTGTTTAATGACTGCATCGGTTAATAACCCACCTTGATCAAACCCTACATAACCTGGAGGAGCACCAATCAGACGGGAAACTGTATGAGGTTCCATATACTCGGACATATCAAAGCGGATCAGTTCTACCCCAAGGATATGCGCCAACTGACGAGTAACTTCTGTTTTACCTACACCGGTTGGCCCTGCAAACAGGAAAGCACCAGTGGGTTTCTCGGGATGTCCCAAACCGGAACGTGCCATTTTAATTGCCGAGCTTAATGCAGAAATCGCATCGTCCTGACCGAAAATAACGTGTTTAAGGTTCGGTTCAAGATTACGTAGATTATCTTTATCTGCATTACTGACTGTCTTGGCAGGAATACGAGCAATCTTGGCAACGATCTGCTGGACATCCTGGATTCCAATCATTTTTTTGCGTTTTGACTTTGGCAGAATACGTTGGGCAGCACCAACTTCATCCAATACGTCAATCGCTTTATCCGGCAGATAACGGTCGTTGATATGACGGGCGGCCAGTTCTGCTGCCTGCTCAATTGCAGCATTGGAGTAACGCACATTGTGGTGTGATTCCAGGCCAGGCTTTAAACCTTTTAAAATTTCAATGGTTTCTGCAACGGATGGTTCAGGCACATCAATTTTCTGAAAACGCCGTGCCAAAGCACGATCATGTTCAAAAATACTGCGATATTCCTGATAGGTTGTTGAGCCGATACATTTCAATTCGCCATTGGCCAATAACGGTTTAAGCAAATTGGCAGCATCCATCGCACTGTTTCCTGCACTCCCCGCACCAATCATGGTATGGATTTCGTCAATAAACAGAATCGCATGATCCTGTTGTTTGATTTCGCGCAACAATCCTTTCAGACGTTTTTCAAAATCACCACGGTATTTGGTACCAGCAACCAGAGCGCCCATATCCAATGAATAAACCACTGCCTGCTCCAGCACTTCGGGTACATCACCATCAACAATACGTTTGGCAAGACCTTCCGCCAGCGCAGTTTTACCAACACCGGCTTCACCGACAAACAGAGGATTATTTTTACGGCGACGGCATAGCACCTGCAATGTCCGCTCAATCTCATTGGCACGGCCGATTAATGGATCAATCCGACCCAGTTTGGCTTCGGCATTCAGATTAGTGGCATATAACGCCAATGGACTTTTACTTTCGGAATTCCCGTCTTCAACTTCAATCTTTTCGCTTTTGGTTTCTTCTGCCAGATTTTCGATGCTGCCGTGACTGATAGCGTTGACCACATCCAGTCGACTGACATCTTGCTTCTGCAGTAAATAAACCGCTTGAGATTGCTGTTCAGAGAAAATTGAAACCAGTACGTTAGCACCGGTTACCTCTTCACCACCAGAAGATTGCACATGCATCACTGCACGTTGCAGAATGCGTTGGAAAGCCAGCGTTGGCTGAGTTTCGCGATCGCTGTCTTCGGCCAATGTAGGCAGATTATCTGCAAGAAAATCGGTCAGATCCTGACGCAAGGCATTGATATCCACCTCGCAGGCTTTGAGCACCGCCAGTGCTTGTCCATTTTCCAGTAAGGCTAATAATAAATGTTCAACCGTCAGAAATTCATGGGATCTTTGTCGAGCATAATTGAATGCCTGACTCAGCGTGTGTTCAAGTTCTTTACTCAGCATATTGCTATCCGCCTATTGTCGTTGCAGCCATCTCATTCCTGTTCCATGGTGCACTGTAAAGGATGCCCATGTCTTTGGGCATAACTGTTCACTTGTTCCACTTTGGCCTCAGCGATCTCAAATGTAAAGATACCGCATAAAGCCTGTCCTTCAGTGTGCACTTGTAACATGGTTCGTGTGGCACGTTCACGCCCCATATCAAACAAGGTTTCCAAAACCTCCACCACAAAGTCCATCGGCGTGTAATCATCGTTCATCATGATCACC
Source organism: Methylophaga sp. UBA3613 (assembly GCF_002375415.1). Classification (NCBI taxonomy): domain Bacteria; kingdom Pseudomonadati; phylum Pseudomonadota; class Gammaproteobacteria; order Thiotrichales; family Piscirickettsiaceae; genus Methylophaga; species Methylophaga sp. UBA3613. The sequence goes on from NZ_DFLS01000006.1 coordinate 474,481, forward strand.
CGATATTTGGGTGGTTGTTTTAAATCAGGTTTAGACGGCGCAACCGCAAAATCATGCTCGGTCTGCCAATCTTGATCATGTTTATCTGCCATCGCAAAAATCAACTCGCTGCTTCAACCATCTGTTTGAGCTCACCGTTTTCGTACAGTTCCATAATAATGTCACATCCACCAATTAATTCACCATTGATATACAGCTGAGGAAAGGTTGGCCAGTCAGCATAACGGTGAAGATTTTCGCGAACTTCAGGATCAGCCAATACATTCACATAAGCAAATTCTGAGCCACAGGCAGTCAGCGCCTGTGATGAGCGACTGGAAAATCCACATTGTGGAAACTCAGGCGTACCCTTCATAAACAGAATTACCGGGTTTGATTCAATCGCCTGCTTAATACGCTCCATAATATCCATTGTTGTTACCTCTTTATTTGGTTAGTTGTAGCAGATGGGGGCACCTGCTGTTAATTCAAGATTACGCCTTTGATTAAGGTCGTTGCAATAGTCCCAACACACCATCAAGACCACAGTGATTCAAAGCTGTATCGGCAGCTTGCTGCACTTTGGGTTTGGCATGATAAGCCACGCTCATACCCGCTTCAGCCATCATCAACAGATCATTTGCACCATCACCAATTGCCACTGCCTGGTGTTTTTCAATATTCAGTTCGGCGCAACATTTAATTAAAAAATCGGCTTTGGCCTGAGCACCGCAAATATCACCGGTTACTTTACCTGTGAGATAACCCTTTTCATGTTCCAGTACATTGGCCTGGGTAAAATCGAGATTGAGACGCTTTTTCAGTTTATCGGTGAAAAAAGTAAATCCGCCCGAAACCAGTGCGGTTTTTATTCCAGCCTGCTGCACCGTTTTTAACATCAACTCTGCACCAGGATTGAGCATAAGACGTTCGTTATAAACACGATCCAGCATATCGACGGGCAGTCCTTTTAATAGCGCTACCCGTTGTTTAAGTGATGTTTCAAAATCTATCTCACCACGCATTGCAGCCTCCGTAATCGCTGCCACCTGCGGTTTAAGATCCATGAAGTCCGCAATTTCATCGATACATTCAATGGTGATTAAGGTCGAATCCATGTCCATTACTATCAAACGGCAATTATCTGTTTCAAACTCAGCAGGAAGGACATTAATATCGACAGCATACTGTTGTCGTAACATCGACAAATCTGCATGCTGGGTATTTTCAATCAATGCAAAACTGTCTCGCCATTGGCATTGCCCCGTTAGTTTTTCAGCAATTTCATCGGCCAGTTCCCGAGTGAGTTGAGGTCCCTGAACAATTATCTGTGTCATGATGTTTCCAGTCTTAAAATGACAAACGGCGAACTGACATACATCAGTTCGCCGTGTGCAAAAACAGATTTAGTTATCAATTCAATGATAATTATTTCGCTTCATTTTGGTAACGTGAAACGCTGTCCACAATTTCCTGTTTGGCCGCATCAATTCCTGCCCAGCCTTCGATTTTAACCCATTTGTTCTTTTCCAAATCTTTGTAATGTTCAAAGAAATGTGCGATCTGATTGAGCAAAAATTCCGGCACGTCATTGATATCTTTAACATGGTCATACATTTTGTCATGAGGGACCGCAACGACTTTGGCATCTTCGCCTTTTTCGTCTGTCATTTTCAGCATACCGACTGGACGGCATGCCACCACGCATCCGTTAATTAATGGAAATGGCGTCACCACCAATACATCTACCGGGTCACCATCATCAGACAACGTATTCGGCACGTAACCATAATTTGCCGGATAGAACATAGCGGTATTCATAAAACGATCAACAAACAGCGCGCCAGTCGCTTTATCAACTTCATATTTAACCGGATTGGCATTTGCAGGAATTTCGATAATAACGTTGATATCTTCAGGCAGATTGCTGCCTGGGCCGACTCGGTCAAGATTCATAAAGCGATTGCTCCAATAAAAAATAGGGGTAAAAGAAACCCGCCAATTATAAAAGAAACTGTCCAAGCATCAAAGCCGACATCTCTTTAGGGCTTTATTGATCTTTCATCTCCGCCTCTGTTGTGAGATGAACGATCAACAAGCCCAGACGTTATCGACTGAAAAAATAGGCGGCGACACAAATCAGTAACAGCGAAAACAGACGGCGCAACCAATGTGCAGGTAACCGCTTTGCCAGTCTGGCACCAAACTGGGCAAAAATCACACTGGTCAGGATAATGCCGAGAAATGCCTGCCAATGTACGAAACCTGTTTGCCAGGCAGATTGCTGATTTATTTCACTTGGAGCAAACACAATGAAGCCAATCACTCCTGCAATGGCAATTGGCAAACCACAGCATGCAGCAGATCCAATCGCCTGTTGAATGTTAAGACGAGCCATCAGCAGATAAGGGACAATCAATGTTCCTCCACCGATACCGACTAGCGCCGAAAGTGCACCACTAAACAAACCATACAAACTCGAAGGCAATCGGTTTAACAATGCAGGAGACGTTGTACTGGCATTAGGTAGCCAAATCCGCAATGCCATTAACAAAGCAAAGGTAGCAAAAAATATCTGCAGCATATCACCGCTGATTAAACTGGCCAGCAGAGCTCCACCAAAACTCCCAAAAAGTAATGCTGGAACCAAACGGGTGACCGCCAGCATCGAAATATTTCCCAGTCGCCAATGCGCAAAGATAGAAGACATTGATGTTACAACAATGGTCATCAGTGAAGTGGCAACCGCCATATGAATCAGATATTGATCCGGCAGCCCTTGTTTGCTGAAAAGCCATACCAACACCGGTACAATGACCAGTCCCCCGCCGATACCAAACAGCCCGGCAAGCGTACCGGCCACTATTCCTGCTGCGGCATAACTTAACCATTCAATCCACATCAGCTTCACATCCATAGGGTATGCTGTTTTTATTCGTTAAAATCATTGTTTTCCAAGCTGTATCGACTTTTGAATCCAGGGTACCCGAGACATGACGGGCATATATTGATGGATAGTTAATTTGACAGAACACATAGTAACGCACCGTCAGGTATGGCGAATCGCCGGACCGATGATTATCGCCAACATCTCTACCCCACTGCTGGGGATGGTCGATACAGCGATGGTTGGCCATCTCAGTGCAGCGCATTATCTCGGCGCCGTAGCGATCGGCAGCATGATTTTTACCTTTGTCTTCTGGGGGTTTGGCTTTCTCAGAATGGCCACCACTGGCCTGACATCACAAGCTTATGGTGAAAATAGTACCGCAAAAATGCAGGCTGTATTAATGCAATCCATCTGGTTGGCATTGATAATTGCCTTGATATTATTGCTGCTGCAGATGCCGATACGTGATGTGGCTTTGCATCTGGTAGACAGTAGTGGTGAAGTCGAACAATTTGCCGCCATCTACTTTGATATCAGGATCTGGAGCGCACCAGCGACACTTATAAATTACGCCATACTGGGCTGGCTGATTGGTCGTGAAGCGTCAAAAGCAGCTTTGCTGATGGTGCTGGTAATCAATATTACCAATATTCTGCTGGATGGCTTATTTGTCATGGGCCTGGGAATGGATGTTGATGGCGTTGCGCTGGCATCTGTTATCGCTGAATACACCGGTTTGATAGTGGGACTGGTATTACTTAATCATTACGGGCTAAATAAAAGCGGTATTCATTTATCACTCAGTAAGAAAGTGCTGCAACAAAGCCGGCATGGCTTAACTGTTCATGGCAATGTGATGATCAGAACCTTTTTGCTCATCTCCTGCTTTGCTCTGTTTACCACCCAGGGCGCCCGACAAGGCGATACAGTATTGGCTGCCAATAGTGTGCTGTTGAACTTTATTACTCTGATGGCATTTGTACTGGATGGATTTGCCAATGCAACCGAGGCATTAACCGGCAAGGCCATAGGGCGTAAATCCCCCTCCATGTTAAGAAAAGCACTTAGCTTGACTGCATTCTGGTCAGTATTAATGGCGGCTTTGTTTTCGCTGACATATCTGTTGTTTGGGGAATGGATTATCCGATTATTAACCGGTATAGAGGCGGTGATTGACTATGCTGGTATGCATCTTATCTGGGTGATTATTGCGCCGCTGATTGCGGTATGGTCATATTTGCTGGATGGACTTTTTGTTGGAGCAACACGCAGCCGGGAAATGCGAAACACCATGTTGTTTTCAGCATTCTGTTGCTATCTGCCAGCATTTTACCTACTACAGCCATTTGGCAATCACGGATTATGGGCTGCCTTGCTCATTTTCCTGGCAGCAAGAGGCCTTTCCCAAAGTCTCTACATAGGCGGGATCATGCGTCTGGCGGATCCGAATTAATGATTTTTTCTGGTCTGTTGATTTCCGGGTACTAATCGGCGATCACGTCCCGAACGACGTAACACATGACTCAAATCAAAACGGATCTGTTCCCGTCGCGTTTGCAGCTGACGTCGTTGATATCGGCGGCGATCATCATCACCATAAAACTGACCATATTCAGGATCTAAAACATATTGTTGCTCAGTCCGACTCATGAAAGGCCCCTTCCATAGAATTTTGATAGCAGATCATTACGCCGTAAAAAAACTAATGTCAACGTATTCAGCAGCTAAATATTTGTTTTTTATGAGTAATAGGACAATCAAAAACTAAACGGCTGGCTTTCAACTGCAAACCATCTGCAGTCTTTTTCCCGTAACGGCTATCACCAGAGACGGGATGGCCAATCGATGCGCAATGACGGCGAATTTGGTGCATACGTCCCGTTTCAATTGAGACAGCTAACACTGTTCGGTTTTTATCAGCATCATAAGTACACTTAGCAAAATGGCTGACAGCATGCTTGCCATCCAAAGGGGAATTAACGGTCAGTTTTTGCCATTCAACGTCACCATCCACTTCGATCTCATAGTGCTTTTCAATCTTTCGTTGTTGAAACAAGGTAGATAACTGAGCCGCCGCTTTTTGCTGATGGGCAATAATCATCAATCCAAAAGCTTCCCGATCCAGCCGTTGCACCAGAAAACTCTGTCTCGGTTTAGCAAAGGCCAGCTCGGATACTCGCAGTAAACTGCAATGATCGCCCCACTCGGTGCCTTGTGCCAACATACCGGCGGGTTTAAACCAGACACTGTAAGCCCCAAAATCATGTAATAACTTTGGGGGTACAGGGGTTTGATCCAATAAACTCTTATCGTAATAAAGCTGTAACAGCTCGCCAGAATTCAAGTTTTTTGTCGCTCGACGCAAACGTTGGGTGCGTTTACCTTTTTGCAACCAGACAGCTCCCTTGCTCATCGCCTGCTTGATTTGCTGACGGGAAAGTTCACAGTGGTCAGCTAACAGATCGATGGCATTTACGGAGCCTTTTTCCACCGGAATTTTTAATTCAAAACGAACAGTATTATCAGACATTTTATGAAATAGCGCTTTGGCGTAGAATAATGATTTATTTTATAGGTATCCGTGATGTTTATACCGCAATTAAGCTGTTGCTGTCTTGCTTTAGTCCTTGCCATGACGGTTCAGGCGGATGCTTACAAGTGGGTTGATGATGATGGTGAAGTTATCTACTCACAAACCCCGCCTGTCGATAAACCCTATGAAAAAATGGATACCCCCCCTCCACCGTCGATGAATCCGGAAGCGGCAAAAAAAGAAATCGAGTTGCTGATTGAACAACAGAAAGCAAGCGATGAAGCCCGTGAGGAGCAACAACAAAATCAACAACAGGAAGAACAGGCTGCTGAAGCTTTAGCGGAAAACTGTCGAATTGCCAAATATAATTTACAGCAGTACCAGGACAATCCCGGTCGGCGCGTGATGGACTCAGAGGGCAATGTGACCCGCCCAACTGAAGAAGAAAGACAACAGAAAATAAGCACGCTTAAACAGCAAGTTAACCAATTCTGTAAACAGGAGAAGTAACCATGCCTTATTTAAATATTGTGACCAATCAGCCTATTACTGATGAAACAGCCTTACTTAAAGTTGCCAGTAAAACCGTAGCGCAGGCTTCTGGTAAACCGGAAAGTTATGTGATGGTGGCTGTTGAATCCAAAACTGCAATGTCTTTTGGCGGCAGTACTGAGCCTACCGCTATTCTGGATTATCGTTCGCTTGGCCTGCCCAGCGACCGCAAAGCGTTATCTGATGCTTTATGTTCGATGATTGAGGAGCAGATTGGCGTCAGTGGCAGCCGTGTTTACATCAGTATGACCGACTCCGAACGACAAAACTGGGGCTGGGATCACAGTACTTTCTAACAAAATTCAACTGCGCTGATACGGTGTGTCAGCGCAGTTTTTTAATTCAATAATCAGGAATCACCTTTTCCATGCGTACTTCGAAGCTTCTCATTTCCACTTTAAAAGAAACACCTGCAGACGCTGAAATCGTCAGCCATCAGTTAATGTTGCGGGCAGGCCTTATCCGCCGTCTGGCATCCGGTCTGTATACCTGGATGCCGATGGGTTTGCGGGTACTGCGTAAAACCGAAGCAATTGTGCGTGAGGAAATGAATAAAGCCGGAGCCCAGGAGGTATTAATGCCTTCCGTGCAACCAGCTGAATTGTGGCAGGAAAGCCAGCGCTGGGAAAAGTATGGTCCTGAACTATTGCGTATAACTGATCGTCATCAACGTGAATTCTGTTATGGCCCAACTCACGAAGAGGTCATTACTGATCTGGTGCGTCAGGAAATTCGCAGTTACAAACAATTACCGGTTAATTTTTATCAGATTCAAACCAAATTCCGTGATGAAATCCGTCCACGTTTTGGTTTGATGCGAGCTCGTGAGTTTCTAATGAAAGATGCGTATTCCTTCCATGTGGATCAAGCATCTTTGCAGCAAACCTATGATGAAATGTATGCAACTTACACACGCATTTTCCAGCGTATCGGATTGAATTTCCGTGCAGTACTGGCAGATACCGGTAGTATCGGCGGTAATGCCTCACATGAATTCCATGTACTGGCCAGTTCAGGTGAAGATGCGATTGCCTTTAGCAATAGCAGTGATTACGCTGCCAATGTTGAATTGGCTGAAGCAGTCAAACCAGCAGGTGAGCGTCCTGCAGCATCTGCCGCCATGCAAACCGTTGAAACTCCCCACAAACATACCATTGAGGATGTCAGCAACTTTTTAAAAGTAACTGCTTCGCAATGTCTGAAAACATTGCTGGTAGAAGGCGCTGAGAAAAACAGCGTTGTCGCTTTGGTACTGCGTGGCGATCATGAACTCAATGAAATCAAAGCGGAAAAACATCCGTTAATTGCTGCTCCTTTAACGTTCGTAACGCCTGAACAGGTGCATGAAGCCACCGGCGCCAATATCGGTTCTATCGGTCCGGTCGGCCTGAACATTCCAATGGTTGTTGATCATGCCGCGGCAAACATTGCAGATTTTATCTGTGGTGCCAATGAAGATGAAAAACATCTGACCGGAGTGAACTGGGGCCGCGATTGTCCAGAACCAGAAACAGCAGACTTACGTAATGTAGTAGCAGGTGATCCTAGCCCTGATGGCCAAGGCACGTTGGAAATTGCCCGAGGTATTGAAGTAGGTCATATTTTCCAGCTCGGTGAAAACTACAGCAGCAAACTCAATGCCGTGGTGTTAACCGAAACCGGACAATCTCAGGTCATCACTATGGGTTGTTACGGCATTGGTGTGTCTCGTGTCGTTGCAGCCACTATTGAACAAAACAATGATGAGAATGGCATTATCTGGCCACAAGCGATCGCACCATTTGAAGTGGTATTAGTGCCCGTCAATGCACATAAATCACAACGTGTTCGTGATGAAGCTGAGAAGATCTATCAGCAGTTGCTTGCTGCTGGTGTCGATGTATTACTTGATGATCGTGGTTTGCGTCCGGGTGTCGCTTTTGCAGATATGGAGCTTATCGGCATACCCCATCGCTTGATTTTGGGCGAACGTGGTATGGATAACGGTGTGATTGAATATAAACATCGTGCGTCAGGTGAAGCGGATGAATTCGCTTTGGAGCGTGTGCTTGAAGCAATTCAACAAAAGTTGGCAACAGCATAAACATGACAGTAATTCGCCAACAGGACTTTGTGCAAAGCATTGCTGATGCGTTGCAGTTTATTGCCAATTATCATCCTCAGGATTTTATTCAGGCGATGAGCAAAGCCTATGAGCGTGAACAATCGCCGGCGGCGAAAGATGCAATAGCACAGATTCTGGTCAACTCACGGATGTGTGCTGAAAACAACCGGCCGATTTGTCAGGATACCGGCATTGTTAATATATTTCTCAAAGTCGGTATGCAAGTGCAATGGCAGACCCAGCAAAGCCTGGAAGATATGGTTAATGAGGGCGTACGTCAGGCTTATCAACATCCGGATAATGTATTACGTGCTTCTATCGTCGCTGATCCGATTGGCAGCCGCAAAAATACTGGTGATAACACACCAGCAGTGATTTACACCGAACTGGTGCCCGGCAACAAGATAGAAATTGATATTGCCGCCAAAGGTGGTGGTAGCGAAAACAAAGCCAAATTCACCATTTTGAATCCTAGCGATAGTCTGTTGGATTGGGTACTGGAAACTGTTCCCAAAATGGGTGCGGGTTGGTGTCCGCCTGGCATGCTGGGTATTGGCATTGGCGGAACGGCAGAAAAAGCCATGCTGATGGCTAAACAAAGCCTGATGGAAGATATTGATATTCAGGATTTGCTGGAACGTGGCCCACAAACGGCCACTGAAAAGTTGCGGGTTGAGTTATACGAAAAAGTGAATCAACTGGGAATTGGTGCTCAAGGTTTAGGCGGTCTAACGACGGTGTTGGATATCAAGATCAAGGATTATCCGACCCATGCGGCTTCGCTTCCCGTTGCCATGATTCCTAATTGTGCCGCCACCCGTCACGTGCATTTCACGTTGGATGGTTCTGGTCCGGCAACATTCACCCCGCCCTCTTTAACTGACTGGCCAGAAATCACTTGGCAGGCTGCGGAAAACACCCGGCATATCAATCTCGACACAATAACGCATGATGAGATTAAACAATGGCAACCTGGTGATACCTTATTACTCACCGGTCATTTTTTAACCGGCCGGGATGCAGCGCATAAAAAGATTGCTGATTTGCTGGATAGTGGTAAGCCGTTACCCGAAGGGCTGGATTTTCATAATCGCTTTATATACTACGTCGGTCCGGTGGATCCGGTTAAAAATGAAATTGTCGGTCCAGCAGGTCCCACCACGGCAACCCGGATGGATAAATTTACTGAAACCATGCTGGCGAAAACAGGTCTGTTAGGCATGATAGGCAAGGCCGAACGCGGTGAACAAACCGTCGATTTAATCAAAAAGTATCAATCGACCTATTTGATCGCGGTGGGTGGCGCTGCTTATCTGGTATCAAAAGCAATTAAATCTTCACGCTTGATAGCTTTTGAAGAATTAGGCATGGAAGCAATTCGTGAATTCTATGTAGAAAATATGCCCGTCACTGTAGCAGTTGATAGTCGCGGAAGCTCGGTACATCAAACGGGTCCTCAGGAATGGCGGCAGAAAATTGCTGGTATTCCCATTAAAACGATAACAACTTAGAGAGAATTATTATGGGCATTACAATAAGTTTACATTTACTGGCTTCGGTTATCTGGGTGGGCGGATTATTTTTCGCTTTTATGTTTTTACGCCCCGTTGCTGGGACCTTACTTGAACCCGAACAGCGCTTTCCGCTTTGGGCAAGTGTTTTTAAACGATTTTTTCCATGGGTATGGGCGTCAGTGATCACGATATTGATTACCGGCTTCGGCATGCTGTTTATGCTGGGCGGTATGGGAGCCGTCGGTATTCATGTGCATATCATGTTGCTACTGGGAATTTTCATGATGCTATTGTTTATGCATGTATTTTTTAACCCTTACCGCAAACTCAAATGGGCTGTAGCAGAACATGACTGGATCGCCTCGGCTAATGAACTGGATAAAATTCGCAAATTTGTACGAGCAAATCTCATTCTTGGCTTAATAGTTATTGTCATTGGCTCAGCTGGCCGTTATTTTTAGTATCCATGACGCTTAAACCTTTTTATATTTCACTGCTTTCACTCGTATTGACGGGAGAAGTGCTGGCAAATGATATTAAACAGGTCCGAAACAGTGACGGTGTGGTGGAATTTAGTAATGCTGATATCGATGTTCGTAAGCCCACATCTATTCACAGCAATAAAACCATCATTTATAAATCACTTTCCAATGATGGGGAAAGTTTCAGTTTTTCTGATAAGAAACCGTTAAACGGTGACTTTGAGGTTCTGGCTTATGAATGTTATGCCTGTAATCCCACTTCAAAGATAAATTGGCATACCATCAGTCTGAATACCGACGATTATGCTGACACGGTCAGAACCATGGCCAAAAAATATAAAATTGATGCCGCTCTGGTCCGTGCCGTTATTCATGCCGAATCGGCTTTTAATGCCAAAGCTTTATCTAAAAAAGGTGCACAAGGTTTGATGCAACTGATGCCTGGTACTGCTAAAGATCTGGGGGTCACCAATGCATTTGATGTGCAACAGAATATTGAAGGTGGCGTGAAATATCTGGCCGGTTTGTTACACACTTTCGATGGGAATATCAAACTCGCAACGGCCGCATACAATGCCGGTCCAGGCGCGGTCAAACGTTACAAGGGCATCCCCCCCTATGCCGAGACAGAAGTATATGTTGAGCGCGTTGGCATCTTGCATCAGCGTTATGGACAGGAAGGCTGAGCCAGGCCATTCTGACTTAACCTTAATTGTTTTATTATCAGGGATAGCTTTTTGTCTAAATTCAGCTTATTTAGAAAACGCCAGTTGTGGTTTCCAACAATTTGGGGTGGCTTAATAATTTTATTACTGCTAACCCTTTGTAGTTTGCTTCTATTAAGACAACTGGCCGTTATCCTCGCCCCTACCGATCCAGTCGCGGATCGAACATATCTGGTAGTGGAAGGCTGGCAGGATGAAGACAGTTTGCTGGCAGCCCTGGCGATATTTAATGCTGAACAGTATCAATATATGATCACCACAGGCGGCCCGAATGTCCGTTTCTTAAGCCCGGCCCATGCTTCCTATGCTGAACAGGCGGGTGCATTTATGGTGCAGCATGGTCTGGATGCTGAAAAACTGATTATGATTCCTGCGCCGGAATCCGCACAGGAACGTACCTATCTCAGTGCGGTAATGGTGCGAGACTGGCTGGCGTTGAAAGAGACTGATTTAAAAGGGTTAAACGTCCATACCAGTGATGTACATGCCAGAAGAACTCGCAGTTTATATCGTGAGGCATTCCCCAATGTCGAAATAGGTATATATGCGGCGGCGCCACAAGGTTTTGCACTCAATAAATGGTGGCAGACCAGTGATGGTGCAAAATCAGTGATAACTGAATTGATAGGTAATTTTTGGGTGACGTGTTGTTTTCAACCGGGTGAGCCAGGTTCACATTATGAAAAATGGGCTGTTGAAAAAAGTGGCCAGACATCAGATTCCAGGTAAACTGAGCGTCAACGTACCATCACGCTGCGTCATCTCGAGATGCTTCATAAAACTCATACCAAGCAACACAATATCGTCTGACATATGAGGGTTAATATGTGCCTGAATATGCTGTAATTTGATTGCGCCCAGCTGCACGGTATCTAATTCGGTAGAATACACAGGAACCACGCCATTTGCCGTATTGACCATCGCCTGTCGGCCCTGCTTCAGACCCGCCTCTCTGGCAATTCCTGCCGGCACGCTGATATTGGTTGCACCGGTATCCAGCAAAAAGGTCACTTCATGCCCATTGATAAATCCTGGAGCAACATAGTGTCCTGCTTGATTTCGCAATAACACCACATCTGTCCCCAGACCTGCCTCCATCTCCATCAGATGGCGGTTAGGATTATATTTCTGTTCAATAAAGCCATTAAAAAATAAGGTCAGAGACCCCATTAATAACAACCAGAAAATAATGGTAAATGCTTTTGACGAGCCTTTTTGATGTGCTGGATTCATTTTCATTTAAGTTAATTCAGTTAAGGTAAAACCAATTTAATATAACCGCGGTCAGAGAATCACATTATGCGGGCAAGCCACTTGAATTACATCCAAACCTGGAGATATTAGCAAATGAACACACGCAGTCTGATGGATAAACTTCTGCAATCTGGTCAGCAGTTTCTCGACAAGCAAAATACTAGTTCCAATACCAGTGACAATAAAATTGGTCAGTTTTTAACGGGGGCTGGTGGGGGCGCTTTGGCGGGAACAGCGGTAGGTCTTCTGCTCGGGAATAAAAAAGCTCGCAAAATGGGTGGCAGTGTTCTGAAATATGGCGGTGTGGCGGCATTGGGTGCCGTTGCATTTAAAGCTTATCAGAGCTGGCAGCAAAACAATCAACAAACCGCACCTCAAGCCATGCCACAAACCTTAGACCGCTTACCCGCTCCAGAAGCTGAACTGCATAGCCAGGCAATATTACAAGCCATGATTGGTGCCGCCAAAGCTGATGGGCATATTAATGATGAGGAACGTTTGTTAATTGATCAGCAAGTTGCGCAAATCACAGATGATTCTGAGCTAAAACATTGGATAGATTCTGAGTTAAAAAAACCGGTTAATCCTGCTGAAATTGCCAAATTAGCATCTACACAGGAAATGGCCGCTGAAATGTATCTGGCCAGTTTGATTATGATTGATGAAGATAGCTTTATGGAAAAAGTGTATCTGGATGAGCTAGCACGTCAGCTTAAACTTGATGAGGCTTTAAAAGCCGAAATCCACCAGGCTAAAAACAACGCTGTCACATGATATGCTTGCCGCATGTCATTTCTACCCTCCCTGTTCATTGTGTTGCTGGGCACAAGTTTTGCCCAGTCAACGCCATTTTTTGATCCTGTTTCAGCAGAAATGGTACAACCTCCACTGACCAGTGGAAGTTGTACAAACTGCCATCTATCAGATCAGGCTAAATGGTATTTTGAGGAGGAGATTATTGCTTCCCTACCAACGCCATCTTCTGCATCAGTCAGCTTACCCAAATGGCTGGAAAAACAAGCTGAAATTAATGACAATATCCCCATATGGATTGCTTCCCCTACAGTAATTGAGTCAGCCAGGCTCAATAAATCAGGTAAATCACTTATTCTGGATGACGGCACACAAGTCAATTTTGAAACAATAGCTAAAATTCCACAAAATCAATCATTCTGGAATAAAAATACCACTGAGTTTTTTAAACAACGCGATATTCGTTTACGCGGCAAAATGACGGGGAATGCATTTATTGCGCGCACCGTCTGGCCGCTGGATTTTGCCATTAACAATTATCAGTTATTGCCACTCAGCGAAGATGAAGATTTGCAAGCTCTGGTTCAGGCTGATGATGGCGGCGTACAACAACCACATCAAAGTCGTCTGTTATGGGAGCGAACGCTCGGCTCTGCCATGGAGGCTGCTGGTAAACCGGTTTTAGGCTTGATGCTTAATGGTGCTCAGGGAGATGATCATGAAGCTCTGGCGGGGCATTTTGCAGTAGTGACCGGCCAGTTCGGTGATAATGGCAGTTACGCTGACTGGCTGGTCAATAATTTTTACAATCTGGAAACCATCAGTGAAAAAGGCATTATTGCTGCCGTCACTCCAATGGACAACTATCTGGCAGACCTCAATGCCGGACAAAATTATTATCGGCCGTCCTACATGCTGGTAGCTACGCTTAAAAATCATCAGCCAGCAGCAGAATTTCAACAATCTATTAATCAGGTAATGAATTATTTCTATCGGGGTAATTTCATTTATAACCACGCAGACGCAAACTGTACCGGCATCAGCATCGATAGCTTGCGTGCATTAAATTGGAATATCCCCACACGTGGCATAAATGGCTATGTTCAGGCGATTGGTGCCTATTTTTATACGGCTATTATTGAAATGGATCTGAATGCAGCCAGACAGATTTATGATTATCTGACGACCGAAACCACTCGCCTGTTACCAGCCGTAGCATTTGATGCTATTGGGGAAGATTTACTACGTTTAACAACCGGTCAAGCAACACGATCGCTTTCTAGCTACGAAAAAATTCTTGCTGATTCTATTGAGGCCATCTGGTTTGTCCGAATACCACAAATACCATCTAGTCGGATCTATGGTGATGCACCGGTTTACAGTTTTAGCGAATATGTGGAAACGGCACCGGCCGATAGGGATGAGTGGGTTACTATCGAGTTAGCTGAACGTAATATTCCAGCTTCTTTTCACAAGCAACCACCAGTTAATCCAAAACCACACGCTATTCCCTGGCCAATAGCACTGATTTTATTTGGTTTAAGCGGTTTTATCGTTTTGGTGCTTCGCCGTTTGATAAAACACTTTTCCCGACGAAAATAAAACCGTTGGGCAATTGAGAGCAATCAAATTTTCTCTTTAACTAACTGTTTCTTCAACTTTATGATGGTTGCTCATAAATCGACGCAGCCATTTTTCCAGCTCTAAAATCAAATACATAACAATACCCACCGCAATGATCTCGGTACCATGGCGTAATCCAATTGGAGTTGATTCAAATAATGTGTTCATAAATGGCGCGTAGGTAAAAATCAGCTGCAATAAAATGACCATTCCGATTGAAATAAACACTATAGATGAGGTGAACCACCGTTTGATTGACCAGGATGCACTGTTTAAACAACGCACATTGAACAGATAAAATACTTCCATCACCACCAGAGTATTCACGGCATATGTCCGGGATTGTTCAATTGAAGCCCCCTGAGACTGGGTCCATAAAAACATGCCATAAACCCCAATAACAAACAGTAATGACACAAAGCTGATACGCCAGACCAGAAACCCGGAGAGCATTTTTTCATCTCGTTGTCTTGGTTTACACTTCATGGCATTCTCTTCACCCGGTTCAAATGCCAGAGATAACGCCAAAGCAATTGAGCTGACCATATTGATCCACAATATCTGTAAAGGAGTGATCGGTAAGGTCATGCCCGCCATTACTGCCGCAATAATACTTAATGATTCACCTCCATTGATGGGCAGTAAAAATAAGATGGCTTTTTTCAAGTTGTCATATACCGTACGTCCTTCTCTAACAGCTTTGGCAATCGAAGCAAAGTTATCATCGGCTAACACCATTTCTGCCGCTTCCTTGGCTGCCTCAGTCCCCCCTTGTCCCATTGCTATCCCTACATCTGCTCGTTTCAATGCCGGGGCATCATTTACCCCATCCCCCGTCATCGCAACAACATGACCATTGGCCTGTAAAGCTCTGACCAGCCTTAATTTATGCTCCGGTGCTGTACGGGCAAAAACATCAGTTTGGTGAACAGCATGTTGCAACTCTGCGTCACTGAGTTGTGTGAGATCGTGCCCGGTCAACACTGTTTTCGTATGATGCAAACCCAGTTTTGCTGCAATCGCACTGGCTGTTGCGGCATGATCACCGGTAATCATTTTGACCTGAATACCGGCTTTATGACAATCACTGACAGCAGTAATGGCCTCTTCACGGGGTGGGTCAATCAGCCCGATCAAGCCCAGTAACACCAATCCCTGGTCTAAATCTTTAAACTGCAATTCCCCTGTATGTTGCTCCACCGTTTTAGTGGCCACGGCCAGCACTCGCTGGCCTTCTGCTGCAATTTTTTCAATCTGTGCATGCCAATAAGTCTGATCAACTTCCACATCTCCTAGTTCTGTTCGTTGAAATTGGCAAAGCTCGATGAGTTTTTCCGGTGCACCTTTTACAGCAATAAAGTCATGGCCTTGGTGATCATGATGCAGGGTGGCCATAAAACGATGTGCGGTATCAAACGGGATAACATCACGTCTTGGGTAAAATTGTTTCAGCTCCTCCAGTGTAAAATCTGCCTTTAATGCGGCGCTAAGCATCGCTGCTTCCATCGGATCGCCTTCGGCCAGCCAATCATCACCACGTCGCTTTAATGCCGAATCATTGCAAATAGCGGCACAGCGTAAAAGCAACGTTAAAATTTCGTGCTGTTCGGTTTCAATGGCCTGATCATCAATAGTAAACTCACCCGCTGGAGAATAACCCACACCACTGACGCTATAGTTATTTACCGAGCTCATCACAGTGGAAACCGTCATTTCATTGCGGGTTAAGGTACCGGTTTTATCAGAGCAGATAATGGATACCGCGCCCAGAGTTTCTACTGCTGGAAGCCGTCGAATAATGGCATTGCGACTGGCCATGCGTTGCACACCAATCGCCAGCGTGATGGTCAGAATAGCCGGTAAACCTTCAGGAATACCCGCTACGGCCACACCAACCACAATCATAAACATCTCAATAGGCGGGGTCTGATTCAACCAGTAACCATAGCTGAATACCAATCCGGCAATCACCATAATGACCAGGGTCAGCCAGCGAGAGAACACTGAAATTTGCTGTAGTAACGGGGTAGTGAGATTTTCGATATCGGAAATCATGCCACTGATTCGGCCAATCTCGGTATGTGCTCCGGTCGCAACCACAACGCCATGTCCCTGACCGGATGTGACCAAGGTGCCGGAATACGCCATACACAATCGATCACCTAACACAGCATCTGCCGCTACCGGCTCACTGTGTTTTTCAACAGCAACCGATTCGCCGGTTAATACCGCTTCCTGAATTTGTAAGCCTTTTGCGCTGAAAACACGTAAATCTGCTGGCACTTTATCACCGGGTTCCAACACCACTACATCACCGGGAACCAACTGATCGGCTTCAATCTGCAGACGATGCCCACTACGGATTACTGTTGCATGAGGCGCCAGCATATCTTTAATAGCATCAAGCGCTTTTTCGGCTTTTCCCTCCTGAATAAAGCCAATTAGCGTGTTTAATATGACAACCGCAAGAATTACCCAGAAATCTATCCAATGCCCCAGCAAAGCGGTAAGCAACGCTGCAGCTAACAACACATAAATGATCAAATTGTGCAGCTGAGCAAATAACCTGGCTATTGCTGAACGCCCTTTAACCCGAGGCAAATGATTTTCACCAAATTGCTGCAAACGTTGTTCAACAGTTTCGGAATCCAATCCATGCTTGTCACTCTCGAGTAGTGACAAACTTTCCTCTGAACTAAGGTGATGCCAGGATTGTTCGAATGGTTGAGTCTGCATATTCTGTTTCATCAGTAACTCCTGGTAACGATCATAACCTTAGCATAACGTGTTTATAGGTTAGGCCTATGTAACGAAGTGGTTTGTTTTGATCTACATCAAGCTGCACAATAGACAAATTATGTCTTTGTCTAGAAGGAAATGAGCATTAACACTATCAGTATTTTAGGGAGCGGCTGGCTGGGCTTACCACTGGCAACTCAACTATATAAACAAGGCTTTCATGTAAAAACATCGACTCGTCATCGTGAAAGATTCTCTGAAATTTCTACAGCTGGTGCCAGCGCATTTTATGTTGATATTGACCAGATATCCGATATCCAAGAATTTTTGCATAGCGAAATTCTGATTATAAATATTACCTCTAAAAATCAAACTGGTTTTACCAATCTTATTCAGCAAATCGAGAAATCACCGATTCAAAAGATATTGTTTATCAGTTCCACCTCGGTTTATCAAAGTCTCAATCGTGAAGTGAATGAGGATGAACATGCTGAAGACCACGACAGCATCTTGTGGAAAATAGAACAGCAGTTTCAATCCAGCAATCATTTCCAAACAACCATCTTACGTTTCAGTGGTTTGATTGATAAACGCCGTCATCCAGGCAGGTTTTTCCGAAATGGTCGTCGTGTGCCTCAAGCAGATGCTCCGGTGAATCTGATTCACCTTGATGATTGCCTCGGTATTATTGATGCCATTTTGCAACAGCAAGCCTGGGGAGAAACCTTTAACGGTTGTGCTGACACCCATCCCAGCAAACGTGAATTTTATAGTTATGCGAGAAAGTTGATGGGGCTACCCGCTCCCGAGTTTGACACTGAAACAGAAGTTAAATACAAAATAATCAGTAATCAAAAAATTAAAACAAAACTTAACTATACCTTTCAACATCCTGACTTAATGAAGATTGTATTTTAATGAGTGACCAAGACTGTCCTTGCCTTAGTGGGAAAACGTATCAAGATTGTTGTGGTTTATTACATCAGGGTAAACAGACTGCAGTCACGGCTGAACAGTTAATGCGTTCGCGTTATAGTGCGTTTGTAATGAAACAGAGCAATTATTTGCAGACTACCTTGCATCCATCTCAAAGACAGCCAGACGACACAAACAGCTTGCAGCAAACGATGCAAACAACACAATGGCTGGGTTTAACTATTATCGAACATTCACAAGACGGCGATGAAGCTGAGGTCGAATTTATTGCCTTTTATCTGGATAATCCGATGGGGCAATTACATGAAAGATCACGGTTTTGTCGACAGGATGGCCTATGGTTTTATCTTGATGGTGAATTTCTGCCTCCCATCAAACTTGGCCGGAATGATAAATGCATTTGTGGCAGTGGAAAAAAACTTAAACGCTGCCACGGGTGATGTTAGGTATTTTTTTCATCTAAATAACGTTTGCGTTTAGCTGGTTTTAATTGCTGCAGATCAACCATCACCAGTCCATCGATACAGTTACCAAAATTGGCATCAATATTAAAATCGATAAACCGCACACCACTTGGCTCACAAATATCGGCGTATTGTTTATAGAGTGTCGGCACCGTTACATTCATATGCGCCAGTTGCTCGCGTACCGCCGTAAAGTCATTGTCAGCATCATGATTCACTAACGTTGAATTAACCCTTTGCTTGATTTCATTATCAAATATATAGGGGACTCTGCCCTTCGCCAGATTTTCTGCATCGGCAAAATGCTTTTGATAAAAACTGACAATCAACGCCTTGGCAAAATCAGGATAGGTATTACTCAAACTGACAGGACCAAATAGATACCGTACTTCTGGATAACGTTTTAGGTAGGCACCGATGCCATACCATAAATAATCCAGGCTGCGCTTACCCCAGTATTTGGGGCTGACAAAGCTGCGACCCAATTCAATACTTACCGGGAAATATTGCTGCATTGCCGCAGTAAACTGAAACAATTCACTGGTATAGATATCACGACCTGCATTCATAATACGAGCGACTTCGCCAATTCGATAAGCACCGGCTATCTCCAGTTCCTGCTCATCCCAGAGAATTAAGTGCCGGTAATCACGATCATAATGATCTAAATCACGTCTTTTACCTGTTCCCTCGCCAACCTGTCTGAAAGTGATTTCCCGTAAACGACCAATCTCCTGCATAACAGCTGAATTTGATTGATAGTCAAACAGATATATTTTTTTATTGTCGGCCGTTTCACCCAATAATTCAGCCTGCTGCAATTCTTTTTTGATTGCCCGACGTTCCTGCGGATGGGCAATCGTCTGCTCAGTGACAAACAGCGGTTTTTTACCTTTGGCCAGTCGATATAAGTGGCGCCTTAATAACTTGGCTTTTTCGGCCTTTATCAACGGCAATTGTTCAACCTGTTGATAAGCAATAGACTCCCCTACCCGCATCGAGATAGTTTTGGAGTTTTTATTGAACATTTCATGCGCCAGCATCATGCCTGACAATGGTTTATAAACCATCGAGGCGCTATAAAACAGCGAAGAGTTTCTGGCTTCAACATATATCGGCAAAATGGGCGATTGCGTTTTTTTGGCAAAATTTAAAAACCCACTGTTCCATTTACCATCACGAACACCACCGGGTCGTATACGTGAAACTTCTCCAGCCGGAAACACAATCACAGCCTCATCATTGTTCAGACACTCAACAATCCTGGCAATACTACTTTTACGGGTAGATTTGGAGAGATTATCTACCGGCAGAAACAACGAACTTAATGCTGAAAAATTCAACAGCATGTCATTGGCAACAATTTTCACATCACGCCTGACTTCACCCACCAGTTTTAATAAACATAGCCCATCTAACGCACCTAATGGATGATTGGCGACAATGACAACACGACCTGTAGCCGGAATATTGTTACGATGACGATGCGTAATGCTATAGCTGAAGTTGAAGTAATCCAGGACCTCATCAATGAAATCAAAGCCTTCAAGCTGCTTATGCTGTTCCAGGAAACGATTAACTTCCTGTTCATGAGTGATTTTTCGGAGAAAGCCTAACGTCGGAATTCTGACCCAAGGTTTTTGATTTTGAAAATTGGGGAATTTTTGTTGAACAGCTTGTTCAATATTGAGCATAAGGTTTCTCTGGTAACTTCATGCTGCAAAGTCTAGAGAACACATATGACAAAAAAATAACGGTTTGATGACTGTTCAGTGACAGTCTCACAAACCGTTATATCTAAGGGGTTTAATCAGGCCGCTTGGACAGGAATAGCATGACGCATATGGGTAATATCATTATTTTCATTCAGATATACCAACGTCGGTTTAAAGCTTTTTACTTCTTCTGCATTCATAGCAGTATATGCACAGATAATAATGCGATCGCCCGGAGAGGCTTTATGTGCCGCAGCACCGTTAACTGAGATGATATTAGAACCGTCTTCAGCTCGAATTGCATACGTCACGAAACGTTCGCCATTAGCGACGTTGTAAATATGAATTTGTTCATACTCGTGAATGCCGGCGGCTTCGAGTAATTTGCCATCAATCGCGCATGAACCCTCATATTCCAGTTCAGAATGGGTTACACAGGCACGATGTAATTTAGCTTTTAACAGTGTCAGATGCATAGCTGGCAAAATTCCGTTAGTAAGCCGTATATTATCGCTTTTTAAGAAAGCTCAAGCAAGGTTACAAGCAATATTGTCAATCAATCTTACACTGCCCACACGTCCCGCCGCCAGCAACCGCAACTCTTTATCCACTGCAGGATTAGCCAATTGCAGATCTTCTGCCCGACGAATATCAATATAATCCAATGTAAACCCGGAAGCAGTTAATTGCATATGGGCTTGAGCCAGTAAAGCCGAATAGTCCTGATTGCCAGACTCCAGCTGTTGTTTGAGTTCAAGCAGATTTGAATACAACGCTGCAGCTTGCTGTTTCAGCGTTTCGTTTAAATGTTGATTACGAGAACTCATCGCCAGACCACTATCTTCTCTTACAGTAGCTGCGCCCACGATCTTAATCGGCAAGTTCAAATCAGCCACCAGTTTACGAATCAGCAATAATTGCTGGTAATCCTTTTCACCAAACACCGCAACATCGGCCTGCACTATATTGAAGAACTTGGTAACGACTGTGGCAACACCATCAAAGTGTCCGGGTCGCTCAAGACCACAGAGCTTGTCATCCATACCAGGCACGTGAATAAAGGTATGAAAATCCTTGCCCTGCGGATACATCACCTCAGTATCAGGAGTAAATAACAGATTACAGCCCACCTGAGTCAGCTTTTTAATATCTGTCTGCAACGTCCGGGGATAGTTGGCTAAATCCCGTTTGTCATCAAACTGCAATGGATTGACAAAAATACTGACCACCACTTTGTCAGCCAGAGTCTGGGCTTTTTTCACCAGAGAGATATGCCCGTCATGAAGGTTTCCCATCGTCGGTACAAAGGCAATAGTCCGATGTTCAGCACGCCAGGTCTTTATCTGACCACGCAGGCTCAGAATCGATTCAACAATTTGCATTAATACTGTTGCTCAGCTGTGGGAAACTCACTATTTTTAACGGCTTCAACATAACGACTTATTGCTGCAGGGATGTGACCACTGTCGGCCAGGAAATCATGGCTGAAACGCGGACGTTTACCAGGAGTGATCCCTAACATGTCGTGTAACACTAAAACCTGTCCATCACAGTCAGCGCCAGCACCAATGCCAATAACCGGAATCGTTAGCGCTTCACTGATGATCTTCGCCAATGCCGCAGGGACGCACTCAAGTACCAGCATATCGGCACCTGCTTTTTCCAAACTAATCGCATCCTGCAGAATTTTATCCGCAGCAGACTGTTCTCTCCCCTGAACCAGATACCCACCCAGCTTATGCACTGACTGGGGTAATAATCCCAGATGACCACAAACAGGAATGCCACGTCGGGTTAAGGCAGAAATTAGTTCAACCAGCTCTGCTCCCCCTTCCAGTTTAACCATCTGCGCCCCGCCTTCGGCCATTAACCGGGCTGCATTGTGCAAAGCCTGATCAGTATTGGCATAGCTCATGAACGGCATATCGGTGATCACAAACAGACGTTCACTACCGCGAATCACATTGGCGGTATGGTAAATCATATGCTCGACCGTGACTGGCAAGGTGCTTTCCTGACCTTGAATGACCATTCCAAGTGAGTCACCCACCAATACGATATCAACTCCAGCCTGTTCCAGAACGTGACTAAAACTTGAATCATATGCCGTCAGCACGGCAATTTTGTTACGCTCGGCTTTCATTTTACGTAGCTGATTGAGACTGGTACGGCTCATGAGTTTTTCTCTTTCACCGGTAACGGATTGTAATACTGACGACCACTCTGGATAGTGCAGATCTGATCCAGCAATTGCTGATAATCGGCTTCACTTTTCACCAAATCAATTTGTTCTGCATTAACGATCAATAATGGAGAAGCATCGTAATAATGGAAAAAATCAGCGTAGGAATCAGCCAATCGTTTTAGATAAGCATCCTCGACATGTTGCTCATAACTGATACCACGCTGAGAAATCCGGGTTTTCAGGATCGGCAGAGAGGCTTGCAGGTAAATCACCAAATCAGGTGTCCGATGGTGCATGGTCAAACTATCGTAAACCATGTTGTATAAGGCCAGTTCGTCATCATCGAGCGATATCTGGGCAAACAAACGGTCTTTTTCCAGCATGAAATCAGCAACATGCAATGAGGTAAATAAATCATCCTGTTGTAGTGTTTTGGCTAATTTAACGCGCTGCATCAGAAAGCTCAGCTGCGTTGGCAATGCGGATTGTTTGGGATGCAGGTAATAGCGTTCCAGAAAGGGGTTCTGTTCCGGCGCTTCCAACAAGGTATTTCCAGAAAAGCTATCAGCCAACCTTTTAACCAGATGGGTTTTGCCGACACCAATAGGACCTTCGACAACAATATAGCGATGTGGCAATGTTTTCATAAGCTAATCTTATCCACTAGTTGTAAATCACCTTGCGGGCAGGAGAGCAATATTTGCTGTAAAGCACCTATGCCGGGAATCTCAATATCCGGTGCTATTTCGGCCAATGGATATAACACAAAGGCCCGCTCATGCATGCCTGGGTGCGGTATTTTCAGTCGCTCATCATCTAATATTTGCTCACCGTAGAGCAAAATATCCAAATCCAGCGTCCGTTCACCCCAATGCCGCTTTCGTTCGCGTCCATGGAGTTGTTCAACAGATTGTAAAGCATCAAGTAACTGATGTGGACTGAGAGATGTTTCCAGTGAGATCACCGCATTAATGTAATCAGGTTGATCGGCTGGCCCCATGGGCGGGCTCTGATACAACGAGGATACGGTGATGATGGTTACTCCGGCTAATGACTGTACATCATTTATTGCCGTTTTTATCTGTTGCAGTGGGTTTTGCAGATTACTGCCGAGTCCAATATAAACGAGCATTATTCAACTTTTTTATTAGCAGGTTTACGACGGCGGCGACGGCGAGGTTTACGTTTATCTGTCTCTCCGCCATTACCTAAAGCATTTACCATTTCGGCCTGCGCAGTAGCAGATGTCTGCTGAAAGGTTGTCCACCAGTCAGTCAGCTCTTGCAAAGGTTCACCGGATTGGGCCCGCAATGCCAGAAAATCGTAACCAGCACGAAACTTGGGATGCAATAACAAAGCAAAAGCACGTTTACCCTGACGGCGTGTCAATCGTGGTTGCATGGTCCAGATATCACGGGTAACCAGACTGAAGCGTTTGGGAATGGCGACGGTTTGAATCTGCTCGGATAATACTTCACCGGCAGCACGCTGCATGGCGGGTATTTCGGGCATTTCCTTACTCAGTTCCAGCCAACGTTGGCGCAATGGCTCCCATAATAATGCAGCGAACAAAAACGCGGGAGTAACCGGCTTGTTGTCAGCCAGTCTTTTATCGGTATTTTCCAACGCTTTCATCAGCAAAGTGCGAGGAAAACCATTATTTTCCTGATGTAACAAAGCCGCGGTTTGAGGATAAAGATGATCAAACACACCGTAGTGACAAAGTAACTCGTGAGTTACTGCTGCCTGCCCACTTAAATACAGTTTTAAGGTTTCATCAAATAATCTGGCCGGAGGAATATCGCTGAGTAATGGGGCCAGATCCACAATCAATTGTTCGGTTTCGGCTTCCAGCTTTAAACCCAATTTAGCCATAAACCGTACAGCACGAAGCATTCTCACCGGATCTTCACGATATCTGACGGGTTTATCACCAATTAAGCGAATCAGACCTGCCTGCAAATCGGCAATACCACCGGTGTAATCAACAATAGAGAAGTCTCTGATGTTGTAATAAAGGGCGTTAATGGTGAAATCGCGACGCCATGCATCCTGCTCTAATGTGCCGTACACATTATCCTGCATGATACGACCTTGCTTATCGACATGATTTTTAGCTTCAGGTGGCGCTCGGAAAGTGGCTACTTCAATAATCTCATCACGACCAAAGCGCACATGAACCAGTTTGAAACGACGACCAATTAACTGGCTGCGACGAAATAACCGATGCACCTGCTCAGGCAGAGCATTGGTAGAAATATCAAAATCCTTGGGTTCGTAACCTAATAACAAATCCCGTACACAGCCACCGACCAGATAGGCCTCAAACCCAGCATCTTTAAGGGTATAAAGCACTTTTAAGGCACTGGGACTGATTAACTGTCGAGAAATATTATGATCGGCGCGCGACACAATAAGTGGTGCGGCTCCCTCGGCTGCTGCACGGCTTTTTTTACCGGCTTTGATCCGTTTGAATGAATTAATGAGTGAATTTATCGAAAGCATAAGGTGCGAATAATACCATGCTTAAAGACGATAGCCGGAAATTGCATTAATTTATCTCATTGCCCGGCGAACCGGGGCAAATGACTGTCGGTGAATTGGTGAAGGTCCTAAATCCATTAGTGCTTGCTGATGCTGTACCGTCGGATACCCTTTATGCTTCGCGAGTCCGTAGCCAGGGTAAAGCTGATCCAACACCAACATTTCACGATCTCTGGCAACCTTTGCCAATATGGAAGCCGCCGCTATGGCTGGTTCACTTAAATCACCTTTAATGATTGTGGTGACCGGACAAGTCAATTGGGGGGCATGATTACCATCAACCAGTGCATGTTCCAGCTCAAAAGGCAAAGCGGCCACTGCACGTTGCATCGCTAATAAGCTGGCTTGCAAAATATTTAATTGATCAATTTCTTCCACTTCTGCCCGGCCCAACGCCCACGCATAAGCATATTCCTCAATTAACGGGACAAGTTGTTCGCGGCGCTTTTCACTGAGCTTTTTAGAATCGGTCAATCCTGTAATAGGTTTATTAGGATCGAGTATGACTGCTGCGGTCACCACTGGCCCTGCCAAAGGCCCCCTGCCAACTTCATCTATTCCAGCAATTAAAACAACCGACTGCATTAAATTAAACTCAGTACGAGTTTGGCAGCATTCTCTGCCCCGCCACTTGGACCAAGTGCTTGTTTGACCTGCTGACGAATGTTTTCAGCATGTTGCTGCCGTTGGGGATGGGTAAGCAGATCCATTAGCTGCTGTTCCAACCGGACTGGCGTAACGTCATCCTGGAGCAACTCTTTAATCACCGGCTGTTTTGTCACAATATTGCATAACCCAACATAGGGAATTTTCACCAGACGTTTGAGTATCCGGTAACTCCATGGAGAAACTTTATAGGTAATAAAATGGGGGACTCCCAGTAACGCAATTTCCAGCGTCACGGTACCCGATGCAGCAACAATCGCATCACAGGCCTGGATAACCTCATAAAAATCATCCTTGATAACCCTTACATTCAAACATGAGCCAGCCAGATACTGTTGCAGAAAGCTTTCATCAATACCGGGGGCCTGGGGAATGACTATCTGAATCGGAAAATGCCGTTTTTCTATTCGTTCAGCCGCTTCCAGCATCACTGGCAGTAAGACTGAAATTTCACTGCGACGGCTGCCGGGAAATAAACCAATAACCCGAATATCTTTATCTAATAAGAATTTTTCCCGTGCTGCAGTTTTGGATAACTGGGTATGCACAGCATCAACTAAAGGATGCCCTACACAGGTAACGGCAACCTCTGCTTTCTCGTAGATTTCCTGTTCAAACGGAAATAACACGGCCATATGATCAACATAACGTTTGATTTGTTCGATGCGCCCTGCCCGCCAGGCCCAGATCTTCGGACTGATGTAATACAAAACTTTAATGCCGAGTTTTTTGGCTTGTTTTGCCAGTTTTAGGTTGAAGCCAGGATAATCAATCAAAATTAACAAATCTGGTGGCTGACGGCGTAATTCCTCGACCACCTGATTAAAAATGCCTTTGATTTTGGGATAGCGTTTGATCACCTCCACTAGTCCCATTACCGCTAATTCAGCAAAATCAATACTAATATCAGCCCCTGCAGCCCGCATTTTGTCACCGCCAATACCCGTTATATAGATTGAAGGTTGCTGCTGCTTTAATGCGGACACCAGACGAGCGGCATGCGCTTCGCCCGAAGCTTCACCCGCCACAATGTAAATATGATGACTCACTAATACTGGCTCAGTCTTCTACATACCCGGTTAATTCAAGTCCAAAACCAGAAACACCGGTCAGCTTGGTTGGAGTACCAATCACCCGCATTTTACGTATCCCTAAATCTGCAAGGATCTGCGCGCCAACACCAAAGGTTCTCAGATCCCAGCTGGCTTTGAACGGTGCAGCTTCGCCTTGATCCTGCTGCTGATAACGGGCGATTTTTGCGGCCAGTTGTTTGTTCTGTTCTGGCTGTCTTAATACCACAAGCACACCTTTTCCAGCTTGCTGAATTCGTTGCATCACATCCGGTAAAGGCCAATGGGTTGGTTCACGTTTCGATGCCAGTAAATCCCCTAAAGGATCGGCCATATGCACACGTACTAATGTTTCCTGTTCTGCATTAATTTCGCCATATACTAACGCCAGATGGGTTTGACCACTTACATCATCCTGGTAACTGTGCAGAGTGAAATCACCATATTCGGTGGGAAATTCACAGGTCGACATCGCTTTAATCGTCATTTCATTTTGCAGACGATAACTGATTAAATCTGCGATCGTGCCTATTTTAAGCTGATGGGTTTCGGCAAACTTTTCCAGATCCGGACGGCGGGCCATGGTGCCATCATCATTGAGAATTTCGACAATAACTGCGGCCGGCGTACAGCCTGCCAGATAAGCCAAATCACAACCTGCTTCTGTGTGTCCGGCACGAGTTAAAACGCCACCTGGTTGTGCTTTTAATGGAAAGATGTGTCCGGGTTGCACCAGATCCTCAGGTTTAGCCTGAGGTGCGACGGCTTTTTGGATGGTTAATGCACGATCGGCTGCAGAAATACCAGTGGTCACGCCATCAGCCGCCTCAATTGAAACAGTGAAGTTGGTGGCATAAGGTGTTTGATTATCGATCACCATAAGTGGCAGACGCAACTGACGGCAACGATCTTCAGTTAATGTGAGGCAAATCAATCCCCGACCGAATTTAGCCATAAAGTTAACGGCTTCAGCAGTAACTTTATCCGCCGCCATCACTAAATCGCCTTCATTTTCGCGATCTTCATCATCCATGATGATGACCATTTTGCCTTGCTTGAGGTCGTCGATAATTTCCTGGGTGCTGTTGATTTGCATTTAGCGAATATAACCCTGTTGAGTGAGAAAATCCCGGCTGATGGTGGAGCCAGTCTGAGGTAACAGACGTTCCAGATAACGGGCAATCAAATCCACTTCCAGATTGACCCGAGTGCCGGTTTGATAGTGTTGGATAATGGTTTCTTCAAGCGTATGCGGAATGATATTGATATCAAAACCTCCATCAAATACGCCATTCACGGTCAGACTGACCCCATCGATGGTAATTGAACCTTTTTCTGCAATATAACGCTCCAGCTCTGTCGGGACTTTTATCTTATATTGCCAGGAACGGGCCGAAGCCGTTTTACTGATCACTTCACCTAAACCATCAACATGCCCGCTAACCATATGACCGCCTAAACGATCCCCAACGGCAAGGGCTTTTTCAAGATTGGCTTCGCTACCCTTTTTTAATTGTCCCAGACTGGTTCGTTGTAGGGTCTCCTGAGAGACATCAAACTGTAAACTTCTGCTCGCCATTTCGACTACGGTTAAACACACACCATTGACCGCGATACTATCGCCCAGTTTTACGTCAGTCAGATCTAGTTTGGCCGGATCAATATGCAAACGAATATCACCGCCGCGTGATTCCAGTGATTTCAGCTGGCCTACGGCCGCGATAATACCTGTAAACATGTTTAAAAAGCCTCGTTGTACTCTGGGACTGCGGTAATACGCCAGTCCTGACCAATTGCCCGTATATCGGTAATGTGTAATTGAATATTTTGCGCCATGCGATCCATGCCCGGTAAATGAAATACAGCTCTGGCCGCATCCCCCATCAGTTTTGGTGCCACATAAAAAATCATTTCATCAATTAATTGTGATCGTAACAAAGCACCATTTAACACTGCACCTGCTTCGACCATTACTTCATTAATTTCACGCTTGGCCAATACAGCCAGCATACCGCTCAAATCAACCTGATTGTTTGGCGCAGGTAATACAATGGTTTCCACATCAGCGCGAACCATTCGCTCACAAGCGGTAAACAACAATACTTTAGCGTCATTGAGGATCCGGACTGAATTCGGCATACGCAGTTCACTGTCGACGACAACTTTTAGCGGCTGACGGATGCTCTCACCATGAGGATACCAGTCATCTACATGACGAACGTTAAGTAACGGGTCATCTGCCAGTACCGTACCGACCCCTGTCAGGATCGCTGAGCTGCGAGCCCGGAGTTTCTGTACATCGGCACGCGCTTCAGCGCCAGTTATCCATTTACTTTCTCCTGAAGCCATTGCGGTGCGGCCATCAAGACTCATCGCCATTTTACTTCGTACATAGGGTCTGCCGAGGCGCATACGTTGAATGAAGCCTGGATTTAGTTGTTCCGCCTGAGATTGCAAAATCCCCTGATGAACTTCAATACCCGCGTGTTCAATACGCTGAATACCTGTTCCAGAAACAACCGGATTCGGATCAGTCATTGCAACAAATAAACGTTTGACACCCGCACGGATTAATGCATCAGCACATGGCGGAGTTCGTCCAAAATGACTGCAGGGCTCAAGGGTTACATAACAATCTGCACCTTCTGCATCATGTCCGGCATCATGCAGAGCATTTATCTCGGCATGTGCTTCTCCGGCACGATGGTGCCAACCCTGGCCGATTATCTGATCATTTTTTACAATCACACAGCCAACGCGAGGGTTTGGATCTGCTGTATATAATCCTTTCCAGGCAAGTTGTATTGCCTGTGCCATAAATTGTTCGTGTTGGCTCATTGGGAGTGCCTCCACAGATTAATGTTCGTTATGATTGTAATCGCATTCGAATGATGCGTTGGAACAAACTGGTGCTGACCGTAAGATTCAGCTGTCTTTGTCAGATAATGCACGATTTTCCATACGTTCAATTTCTTCCCGAAACGCATTCACATCCTGAAAACTTCGATAAACAGATGCGAATCGGACATAAGCTACTTCATCCAGTTCACGTAATGCATCCATTACCCAATCACCCACCAGACGACTTTGCACTTCTCTTTCACCCGTTGCCCATAAGCGTCGAGTGATAGTTTTTACGGCATTATCAATAGCGTCAATGCTGACCGGGCGTTTTTCCAGGGCCCGCATAATGCCCGCGCGTAATTTATTTTCATCAAACGCTTCACGGGTGGCATCACGCTTAATCAACCTTGGCAAACTCAGCTCAGCGGTTTCATAAGTGGTAAACCGCTCATTACATTCCTGACACATACGACGTCGTCGAATCGCATCTCCCTCAGAAGAAAGACGCGAATCGACGACTTTTGAATCTTCAGCTCCGCAAAACGGGCAACGCATCAGTCAGCTCAAACTTATGAATAAACTGGCAATCGTTTGCAGATCGTCATTACTTTGTCACGAATAGCTGCAATCACTTTTTCATCACCATGACTATCAATAACATCACACATCCAGCCTGCCAAATCGGTGCAATCCTGCTCGCTGAAGCCACGTGTTGTAACCGCAGGTGTTCCGACACGAATACCAGAGGTAACGAATGGTGATTGTGGATCATTAGGCACAGCATTTTTATTGACCGTAATATGGGCATTACCCAACCAGGCATCAACTTCTTTACCAGTCAAACCAGCTTCAATAAAGCTGACCAGGAACAAATGGTCATCGGTTCCTTTAGAGACTACATCATAGCCACGTGCCATAAAGACTTTGGCCATCGCCTGGGCATTTTTCACAACTTGCTGTTGATAGGTTTTGAACTCCGGCAACATTGCTTCCTTGAAAGCAACTGCTTTTGCCGCAATGACATGCATTAATGGCCCACCCTGAAAACCAGGGAAAACGGCTGAGTTCAGCTTTTTCTCAATTTCAGGATTGGATTTGGCCAGAATCAGACCACCACGCGGGCCTCTTAATGTTTTGTGAGTCGTTGTGGTTGTCACATCAGCGATTTGGACCGGATTTGGATACAGGCCTGCAGCGACCAAGCCGGCAATATGAGCCATATCAACCAGTAAATATGCACCGACTGAATCCGCAATATCACGGAATTTTTGCCAGTCGATAATGCGAGAATAAGCCGAAAAACCGGCAACGATCAATTTAGGCTGATGTTCTTTTGCCAGTCGTTCAACTTCACTGTAATCAATTTCACCAGAAGCACTACTGATGCCATAAGCCACGGAGTTATAGATTTTGCCAGAAGCACTGACTTTTGCGCCATGAGTTAAATGACCACCGTGTGCGAGACTCATGCCCAGAATCATATCACCGGGTTGCAATAAAGCCAGATAAACTGCAGCATTGGCCTGTGAACCTGAATGTGGTTGCACGTTAGCGTAATCAGCACCGAATAAAGCTTTTGCTCGTTCAATAGCCAAATCTTCAGCGGTATCAACGTGTTCACAACCGCCATAGTAACGTTTACCGGGATAACCTTCTGCGTATTTGTTGGTTAACAATGAGCCCTGAGCTTCCATCACCCGTGGGCTGGTATAGTTCTCAGAAGCAATTAATTCGATGTGATCTTCCTGACGCTGTTCTTCAGCAGAAATTGCCTGAAACAACTCGTCATCAAAATCAGCAATGCTCATGTTTTTTTTGTACACAGTTTTCCCCTGTAGCGGCTGTAAATGCCCGCATATTGTATCCCACAACGCACGTAGCATCTATGTAAGAATAGACTTTTTAATTCATCCAAACTGGAGTCATTATGAAAATAGGTATTCTTGGTGGTGGCCTTATGGGAAATGCCCTGGCACAACACCTTCTCACCCAACAATGTGAGTTGAGTATTTACAATAGAAGTATTGAAAAAATTGCAGATTTAAACACACATGGCGCCCGTATCTGTAGTGCTGCCAGTGAAGCTGTTGAAAAAAGCGAGATTATCGTTTTACTGTTAAGCGATGCCGATGCTATTGCTACCGTTTTGGACAGTGTTGCGCCCGGCGCATTTATGGATAAGTTGTTTATCCAAATGGGTACGATCGCACCACAACAGTCGCAGCACATTGAACACCAGCTAAACAATGCCGGTGCAGAATATCTTGAGTGCCCGGTCTTAGGAAGTTTGCCAGAAGCGCGAAGCGGCAAACTGATTCTGATGGCAGCTGGAACAGAGGATAATTATCAACAGGCGCTTCCTTTATTAAAAATGATTGGCGAAACGCCTCGATATATTGGAAGGACTGGCCAGGCAGCGACCATTAAGCTAGCGTTGAATCAATTAATTGCTGGCCTTACAGCAACCTTTTCATTAAGTCTGGCCTTGATTGAAGAGAATGGGATTGACGTTGATCAATTTATGCAGATTTTGCGTGAAAGTGCTTTATATGCTCCAACCTTTGATAAAAAGCTGGATCGTATGCGCAATCGTGATTTCAGCGATCCTAATTTCCCGACCAAACATCTTGCAAAAGATACTCGTTTATTTCTCGAGGTTGGGGAGCAACTTCGTCTTGATACCAGTGCATTAGAAGGTATCAGTCGATTACTGGATAAAACAATTGCTATGGGTCTGGAGAATACTGATTATTCGGCAATATATGCCGCGATTTCACCTGATAGAAAATAATTCCATGATCAAAAACGCCCTCTGTTAGAGGGCGTTTTGATAAGGCTTACAACAGGAATTACAAGCTAAACAAATCACGGCGAATAATCGTTTCACAGCGGTCGGGACCGGTGGAAATAATATCAATCGGCACACCGGCCAATTCCTGAATCTTGTTAATATAATTACGAGCATTTTCCGGCAAGGCATCAAACTCAGTGATACCCAAGGTGGAGTCCTGCCAACCAGGCATATCAATATATACCGGTTCACATCCCTCAAACTCATCAGCACTCAGTGGCAGAACGGTTACATCTTCTCCATGGCGTTTGTAACCAATGCATAAGCGAATCGTTTCCAGTCCGTCCAGTACATCCAGTTTTGTTAAACATAAACCGGTAATGCTGTTAATCCAGCTGGCACGGTTTAGCGCCACCATATCAAGCCAGCCACAACGACGATCACGACCGGTTGTCGAACCTTTTTCGTGTCCCTTTTCAGATAAATGTTTACCAATCCCACAGCTTAATTCTGATGGAAATGGACCTGCGCCGACACGAGTAGCATAGGCTTTGGTAATACCCAATACATAATCAATATGACAAGGTCCAACACCCGCACCCGTTGCGCTACCACCGGCAGTCGTATTGGATGAAGTGACATAAGGGTAGGTTCCGTGGTCAATATCCAGCAACGCGCCCTGAGCACCTTCAAACATCACGCGATCACCGTTGAGATAATACTGCTGCAGCATAGCCGGAATATCGGCAATCATTGGCAACAGTACATCACGCATGGCTAAAGTTTCATCACGTACCTGTTCAAAACTCACAGGAGCAGCCTGATAGTAATTTATCAAGGCAAAATTATGAAAGCTGACAACTTCACGCAGTTTTTCCACAAATTTTTGCTCGTTAGCCAGATCGCCAAGCCGCAGCCCCCGACGAGCCACTTTATCTTCATAGGCTGGACCGATGCCTCGGCCAGTGGTGCCAATCGCGTCTTTGCCACGGCGTGACTCTCTGGCGACATCCAGCGCTACGTGATAAGGCAGAATCAACGGACAGGCAGCACTGATTTTAAGACGCTGGCGAACCGGAATACCATTGGCTTCCAATTCGTTCATTTCTTTGATCAATGCTTCTGGCGATAGCACCACACCATTACCAATAAGGCATTGAACATGTTCACGCAATATACCGGACGGTATCAGATGCAAAATGGTTTTTTTGCCCTCAATAACCAGGGTATGTCCTGCATTATGTCCGCCTTGAAAACGCACAACGGCAGAGACACTGTCGGTTAACAGATCAACGACTTTGCCTTTACCTTCATCACCCCATTGGGAACCAATTACTACAATATTTTTAGCCACGCGTGTTATTTCCTGTATCGACCACTTGCCAGCGGCCATCTTGTTGAATCAATGTTTTTTCAGTTTGTGTGGTACTGCCAGGTAAATCAAATACAACAATATTTCCCTGTTCACGTAAGTTTGAGACCAATTCAAGCTGTTGCTGATCAGTTGACCATTGCGTCGCTATAACCTGACGTTTTTCAGTTGGTTTGGGGAAACTGGTTACCAGCTTTTTCAGATCCAGACTGAAGCCAGTCGCTGGCTGAGCGTGACCGAAATCCTGACCAATATCGTCATATCTGCCACCTAAGGCAATCGCCTGTGCCGAATTTGACTGATAAGCCGCAAAAACCACTCCCGTATGGTAGTGATAGCCTCGAAGCTCTGCCAGATCAAAATTCAATTGAATCTCTGGTAACCGTTGTTTTGCCATATCAGCAAGAAGAACCAGTGTGTCGAGTGCTTTTAATACCGAATCAGGGGCATCCTGTAATATTCGTTTTGCTTTATCCAAAACGCTGACGTCACCATTCAACTCGGATAGGGCCGCCAACATATTACTAGCGTTTTCAGCAATAGCGTAACCTGATAATAAATGCAGTATTTCCGGCAAGGCTTTGCGTTGCATGGCAGAAAACAATGCCTGCTCTTGCTCATCATCCAATTCTGCAAAATCCGCTAATCCACGATAAATACCAACATGACCAATATCTAAAGAGATTGAACCTGAAACCCCACTGATCTCCAGTAACTCGACCATCAGTTGGATACTTTCCATATCACTTTCTGGACCAGCATGGCCGTATATTTCAGCCCCTAATTGGATCGGATTACGTGAACTGGCCTGACCAGCCGGCAATGTATGCAATACGCTACCGATGTAGCAAAGACGTAATACATCTGAATTATCGCGTAAACGATGGGCAGCGATTCTGGCAACTTGGGGGGTCATATCAGCGCGAATTCCAAGCAATCGGCCGGATAACTGGTCTATCAATTTAAAGGTTTGCAGATCCAGGGTTTTTGCGGTGCCGGTTAATAAGGAATCCAGATATTCAACAAGAGGCGGTACAACAAGCTGGTAGCCCCAACTTTGCATACGATCAACCAACAGCCGATGCATTCGTTCCAGCTGTGCAGCCTCTTCAGGCATTAATTCATCGATGCCCTCAGGGAGCAACCAACTTTCTTTTAGTGTCATGTAAATTAATTAACCCAGTATAAAATCAACAGGCCAGCCAGCATACTCAGCAATCCTGTTATGCGTATTTGCTGATCCGTCATTGTGGCAATTTGGAGTATGGCTCGCCTTAATGCTGTGGGATTAACAAACGGCAAAATCCCTTCTATGATCAACATTAATGCGGTGGCGAGCCATAGACTCTGAATCAGTGAGTCACTCACTGTTCCAATGTATTCAAGTCACTAAAACTGCTGAAGAAATCGCCTTTCGGTTCAATGACCAGCATGTCATCTCCTTGGAAGATATGCTTGTATGCACCTAAACGGCGATAGAATGAATAAAAATTCTCATTCTGACCATACGCATCGGCATAAATTTGGGTTGCAATCGCATCACCTTCACCACGTAACATTTCTGATTGGCGATTTGCCTCAGCCAGTATTACGGTACGTTGTCTGTCTGCATCTGAACGGATTTTTTCAGCTTCTTCTGCACCGCGTGACCGTAAATCTTTCGCTACCCTTTCACGTTCAGCTTCCATCCGCGTGTAAACCGATGAACTTACTTCAGTAGGCAAATCAATACGCTTAATGCGGACATTAACAACCTCAATACCAAACTCGTTTGAAATCCTGTTTGCTTCATCCATCAAGCCACTGACCATCTCAGAACGCTCACCAGAAACCACTTCCTGAATCGTGCGGCGCCCAAATTCGGCACGTAGCCCATCTTTGATAATCTGGGATATGCGTAATTTGGCGCTTTCTTCATCTCCACCCATCGAAGTGAAGTAATCAGCAACATTTGAAATACGCCATAGGACAAAAGAATCCACAATAACGTTTTTCTTTTCGCCGGTCAGGTATCGTGCTGGTGTGGCATCAAGACTGAGAATACGACCATCAAAACGACGAACTTCATTCACAAATGGAATTTTGAAATGAATACCCGGCTCAAAGTCAGCATGTTCAATTTGACCTAAACGAAGCAATATAACGCGCTCACGTTCATCCACAAAGAAGATGGCAGAACTCATCGTGATCAATGCCAGGACAACAATAAAAATAATTGTAGTAAATTTAGAACTCATGATTAACGTCCTCCCCGGCTACGTGATCCATCTTGATCAGAAGAACTTGTTGTGGATGTAGTGGTGCTATTACCCGTTGTCGGGTAATTCAAGTTATTTAAATCTACACGAGGAGCATTACCACCACTGCTACGCATTCTATCCAATGGCAAGTAAAGAACATTGTTTCCACCGCTATCAATATCTACCATTACTTTCTGACTGCGACTGTAGACAGATTCCATAGCATCAATATAGAGACGTTCCTGGGTGATTAACGGGGCTTTCTCGTATTCGGTCATAACCTGAACAAAACGACTGGCTTCACCATTTGCTTTGGCAACCACCTGACTCTTGTAAGCTTCAGCTTCCTGAATATCACGGAAGGCCTGCCCGCGAGCCCTTGGGATAATATCATTTGCGTAGGCTTCAGCTTCATTCTTCTGTCTGACTTCATCTTCACGTGCTTTGACCACGTCTGCAAAAGCTGACTGAACCTGCTCAGGCGGTTGAACATCCTGCATACTGACACTGGTAACTGTCAAACCGGTAGCGTGAGCATCCAGCATGGCTTGCAAGCGTTGCTCAGTCCGAGTGGCAACTTCACTCCGCCCCTCAGTTAATACAAAGTCCATTGTCGATTGCCCAACAACTTCACGAACAGCACTTTCCATCATCTGACGGAGAATGGTGTCTGGAGTACGAACATTAAACAAATACTGCGCAGCATCGTTAATGCGATATTGGCCAGCAATCTTTAAGTCGACAATATTTTCGTCATTCGTCAACATCAAAGACTCAGACAAAACATTACTTTCTGGTCTGCCACCTGCAGAACGATAACCAATCTCAACAGAACGTATTTTTGCAACATCAACCACTTCAACTTTATCGATTGGATAAGGGAAATGCCAGTGAGGACCAGGCATAGCTGTGTGACTGTATTGACCAAAACGTAAAACCACACCGCGCTCGGCTGGTTCGACAATATAAATTCCAGATAGCAACCAAACCAGTAAAATAATAGCGGCGATTAAGCCAGCGCCGATTGAACCGGCTTTATTATTATTGCCTTCTGGCGGTTGAGTATTATTTCCACCACCTTTGCCACCAAACATTCCGGCAAACTTACGCTGTAGGTTTTTTACTACTTCATCAAGATCAGGGGGGCCATCATTGCCACCACCACGCTTACCCCATGGGTCTTTATCACCACTACCGGGTTCATTCCAAGCCATGTACCGCTCCAAAATTTAAT
Organism: Methylophaga sp. UBA3613; assembly: GCF_002375415.1. NCBI lineage: Bacteria > Pseudomonadati > Pseudomonadota > Gammaproteobacteria > Thiotrichales > Piscirickettsiaceae > Methylophaga > Methylophaga sp. UBA3613. The sequence continues at coordinate 511,690 of NZ_DFLS01000006.1, forward strand.
TTATGATTTTCAATGTGGAAACCGAATGAATCTATTTTACGGACATGGTTGCCGATAGCAACCAAAAGTCCGTTTTAATTGACTGATTCAATCGCTGAGAGTTGCTCAGGAAAATATTCTTGTAATGCCATCCTCAATAGATCCAAGCCTTCACCTGTTTGCGCAGAAAGCCAGATACGACGTATTTTTCCTTGCTGATCCCGTTCAATTTTCGGCTGAACATTTTCCAGGCGATCAATTTTGTTATAAATAATCAATTGCGGTAACTCGTCAGCACCTATCTGTTGCAGGACATCGTCAACATGTTTCATCAACTCATCCCTGTCGAGTGCAGCGGCATCTACAACATGTAACAACAGAGAAGCATCCCGTGTTTCTTCCAAAGTGGAACTGAAAGACTCAACTAAATCATGGGGAAGCTGACGAATGAATCCGACTGTGTCAGCAATTATCAGAGGTTCAGTTTCCGCTAATCTTAATCGGCGTAACGTGGGATCCAACGTAGCGAATAAACGATCGTCAGCATAAACATCAGCAGCCGTCATTCGATTGAAAAGTGTTGATTTTCCTACGTTGGTATAACCGACCAAAGAAATAACCGGCACACCGGCACGTTGTCTTGAGCGTCTTCCCTGATCTCGTTGTGAACGCACTTTATCAAGGCGCTTCTTAAGGGATTTGATGCGTTGTCCAAGCAGCCTTCTATCTGTTTCTAACTGAGTTTCACCGGGACCACGTAAACCAATACCCCCTTTTTGTCTTTCCAAGTGAGTCCATCCACGAACCAGCCGTGTGGAAAGGTGCTGCAATTGTGCGAGTTCTACCTGAAGTTTACCTTCATGTGAGCGGGCTCTTCGAGCGAAAATATCCAGAATCAGACCGGTGCGGCCTAATACACGGCATTTTAACCGCTGTTCAAGATTACGTTCCTGACTGGGAGAGAGTTCGTGGTTAAAAATCACTACCGCAGCATCATTGGCTGCTACAAGTTCAGCTATTTCTTCTACCTTGCCTGAACCGGCGAAGTACTTTGAATCAGGCCGCTGACGTTTGCCATGCACTACGGCTGAAATATTGGTACCTGTTGAATTAACCAATTCAAGGAATTCCTGTTGTTTTTCATCAAATCCCCGATCATTAAAATCAAGGTGAACTAAAACAACGGATTCCTGTTCGGAATTCTCTTCAAAAGCTGCATTGCTATCAGGCCGATCAAACAATCAATAAACTCCCTTATTCTTCTTGGGTTATCTGAACATTTCTTGCAGGAACAATAGTCGAAATGGCATGTTTATAGACCATTTGATTCACTGAGTTTTTCAGTAAAATGACAAATTGATCGAAGGAATCAATCTGACCCTGTAGTTTAATGCCATTGACCAGATATATTGAAACTGAAACATTTTCTCGACGTAATGCGTTTAAAAAAGGATCCTGCAAGGATTGGGCTTTGGCCATTGTCGACTCCATCGTTGTTATTATTGTTAAATTTCAAATAGTATATTAGGCATTCTAAAAGGCTGCACAGAATCGTCAAGCATTATCGGATGTAGCCAGCTTGTAACGTATAAAATCCAATACCTGTTGTTCTGGTAAATCTGTACTGCTGTCAAACCAGACACCATCTTTTTGAGCTCTTAACCAGGTCAGCTGACGTTTCGCCATTTGCCTTGTAGCAATAATTGCTTTTTCAATAAAGGTGGCTTCGTCATACTCTCCGCGCAGAAAAGACCATGCCTGTCGGTAGCCTACAGCCCGAATTGATGGCAATGCTGGATGCAGATCTTCACGCCGATACAGTTTTCTGACTTCATCAATAAATCCAGCTTGCATCATTGTTTCGTATCTTTTGGCGATTCGTTGATGCAGAATTTTTCGATCGAAAGGCGATAGAATTATTTTTATGACTTCATAGGGCAATAAAAAATCTGAATATTTGGTTAATTCAGTTAATGATTTCCCAGAAATCTCATAAACTTCCAAGGCACGTAATAATCTTTGAGGATCATTATTATGAATACGTTTTGCCGAAACAGGATCTATTTTGGCCAGTCGATCATGCAAATACGGCAAGCCAAATTGCTGAAGCTCATTCGCCAGTTTTGATCGGACTTGTGCGTCAGCTTCTGGTAACTCTGCAATGCCATATTGCAACGTTTTAAAATACAGCATCGTCCCGCCAACCAGTAACGGAACTTTTCCCCGCTGGGTAATATCATCCATTAACGCCAACGCATCCTGACGAAATCTTCCCGCAGAATAAGCCTCTGTAGGATCAAGAATATTCACCAGATGATGAGGATACTTCTGCAACGTGAGTGCATCTGGCTTGGCTGTACCAATATCCATCTGCTTGTAAACAAGAGCAGAATCAACACTGATAATTTCTACGGGAAGATTCTGAGCAAGAAATATTGCCAGCTCTGTTTTACCTGCGGCCGTGGGCCCCATTAAAAAAATGGCTGGTGGCACAGCTTGGCCAGACAACAAATCGATAATTACCCTTGCTTCATTGAGTCAAAAAACTCAACATTGGTTTTAGTCGATTTTAGCCTATCCATCAGAAATTCCATTGCTTCAATGGGTTCCATTGGAGCCAGAATCTTACGTAAGATCCACAGCTTCTGAAGATCTTCTTCATTAGTCAGTAATTCTTCACGACGGGTACCGGAACGTGTGACATTAATCGCAGGATAAATACGACGGTCAGCCAATTTACGTTCAAGTAATACTTCCATATTACCGGTACCTTTAAACTCTTCGAAAATAACCTCGTCCATACGTGAACCGGTTTCAATCAGAGCCGTTGCAATAATGGTTAAACTTCCACCTTCTTCAATATTTCGGGCCGCGCCAAAGAACCGTTTAGGACGTTGCAGCGCATTTGCATCGACACCACCAGTAAGGACCTTACCGGATGAAGGCGAGACTGTATTGTATGCACGCGCTAAACGGGTAATTGAATCTAACAGAATAACGACGTCATGCTTATGTTCTACAAGGCGCTTCGCTTTCTCAATGACCATTTCTGCAACTTGCACATGACGTGTTGCCGGTTCATCAAAGGTACTTGAGACAACCTCTCCTCTTACAGAACGCTGCATCTCGGTGACTTCTTCCGGACGTTCATCAATCAATAATACAATCAGATCGCTTTCAGGATAATTTGAGGCGATTGATTGAGCTATTGATTGCAAAATCATGGTCTTACCAGATTTTGGTGGCGCGACAACCAAACCACGTTGCCCTTTACCAATTGGTGCAGCTAAATCGATAATACGAGCTGTCAAATCCTCAGTACTGCCATTGCCACGCTCAAGATTAAATCTTTCATTGGCAAACAATGGAGTGAGGTTTTCAAAGGGGACTTTGTTACGAGAGTTTTCTGGTTTTTCGTAGTTGATCTCATCAACTTTTACTAAAGCAAAATAACGTTCACTGTCTTTAGGTGGACGAATTTTACCTTTAATAGTATCGCCAGTTCTTAAGTGAAATCGGCGGATTTGGCTGGGTGAAACATATATATCATCTGGCCCAGCGACATAGGAGTCTTCGGGCGAACGTAAGAAGCCAAAACCATCCGGTAATAATTCTAAGACGCCCGTAGTGTAGACGTCATCGCCTTGTTTGGCATGTGCTTTAACAAGTGCAAATATTAGTTCTTGTTTTCGATTGCGGGCAAGGCCCTCAAGATTCATGGATAGTGCAAGTTCCATTAATTCAGCAGCGGACTGCTTTTTCAGTTCTGTCAGATTCATGTATTACCTAAAATGGGTTTTAAAATCAGGATTACCTTGGATGCGCGCGGAGAACGCGATTATGTGAAGTATGGGAGATTTAACCAGAAAATTGTCGGTAAGATTATCAGTAATTATTAAAACCGTCCAGCATTTTTAGGAAAAAACTCCCTAAATATAAAAAGACCCACGCAAATAGTCTCGTAATGAAACTTATACTAGATTGGTTTTGTTCTAAATAGGTAAAATCAATTTTTCAAAGGTTCAATCAATGAAACAGATGTCTGCATTTTTCGTGACAAGTTTTGTACTGGTTTTACTGTCCGGTTGCAGTAATATCCCAAAGCAAATCTCGACCGCTCCAAGTAATGATCTACAACTTAATGAAATCCAGGGGCAGATTGAAAACTTTGCCAATCAGGATGTTCGCTGGGGTGGCGAATTAGTGAGTGTAGAAAATAATAATGATGCTTCAATCCTGCAAATTGTTCAATATCCACTTAATCATTACGGTAAACCAGTTACAAGTCAATCAAGTGCTGGTCGTTTTCTAGCAAGAACAACTGAATTTATTGATCCTGTTGTTTACAAAAAAGGGACGTTACTGACTTTTACCGGCACCTTAAATGGAATGGAGACAAGAAAAGTAGACCAGAAAGAGTTGATCATGCCTGTGCTAGAAGTTTCATCAATGTATAAGTGGCATCTGTATCAACCAATTCAGCGAGATCCTTTTTATGATCCATTCTTTTATAACGGTTTTTATCCCTATAATGGATACTATAATAGGTATTGGCAATATCAACGATTTGGTTATCCTTACTATTACTGGTGAATAGATAACGTTGCTATGAAAGGTTTATTTTGTCTTACATCAAATAAAGTTTAGGAAGATCTCGTCTCATTAAACTGCGCCTTTTTTTATCTTCAAATGGCTAACTTTTAGCTCACGTGTATATCACTCAATAACTCTGATATCGACTTGGTGTTTTATATAAAAGCGCGACATTTATTCACAGGTATGTGATGTATGCCGATAACGCAGGAGCAGTTATCGGTGACCTACTTTATCAGCCACCTCCCTGTGGCTGCACCTACGGGCTCGCTTCGCTCATGCAAAACCGCTTATCTCCATGGACGGAGTGTATGCAAAATCCATGTCTGGAACATGGCTTGTC